>NZ_UETT01000004.1:0-522521 GCF_900115935.1 Pseudomonas sp. 43mfcvi1.1
TGTGGGAGCGAGCCTGCTCGCGAAGGCGCCGGCACATCCAACAAAGATGCTGACTGACCCACCGCTATCGCGAGCAAGCCCGCTCCCACAGGGGTCGTGCTGTGCCTGAAAAATCCAGGACAACCCCACAGAGGGTCGTGCTGTGCCTGAAAGGTTGAAGGCAAGCACAAGGCCTGGACCGTTTCTGTGGCGAGGGATAAGGATTGTCTAGAACAGCCTTTGCACCTGCTCCAGTACCGCGCGGTTCATCTGGCCGGTGTGGGTGTGCAGGCTCACATAACTCTGCAGCATGTCGAGCTTGGTATTGAGCAGGTCTCGACGGGCCTGGAACAGCCGCTGCTGGGCATCGAGGATGTCCACCGTGGAGCGCACGCCGCCCTGGAAGCCTTTTTCCGTCGAGGCCAGTGCTCGCTGGTTGGACTCAACTGCCCGCTGCATCGCCTTGCTCTTGGCAAACCCGGCTACGACACCCAGGTAATCGGCCTCGATGTCCTCGGCCAATTGCTGGCGCTGCACATCGTAGTCGGACTGGGCGCCGGCCAGTTGCGCCTCGGCCTTGGCCACCGAGGCTCGTACCGCCCCGCCGCGATACAGCGGAATATCCAACTGCACCCCGACGTAGTAGGTGTCCTGGCGCGGGTCGAGTTCCTGGTATTGACGGGTTTCCCGGCGGGTCAACTGAGTGGTCAACGACAGGGTCGGATAATGCCCGGCGCGCTGACTGTCAGCCTGGGCCTCGGCAACTTTCACCGCTGCCAGCCGGGCGGCCAGCTCGGGGCTGGCCTCCCGGGCAATTGCCGTCCAGTACGGCAGGTCCTGCTCCGGCGGGATCGGGCTGCCGGCGGCCAGTTCTTCACGCATCGGCAGGATGTCATCGATGGGCACGCTGGCACGCCCGGACAACGCCCGCAAGGCCGCCACCCGGCGCGCCTGGGCTTCAGCCTCCTGGGCTTGCACCAGGTCGAGCCGCGCCTGGGCTTCGTCGATATCGGTAATCGCGCCCTGGCCGCCCTCGTACAATTTTTTGCTCTGGATGACCAAGCCTTGGATGGCCGCCTTTTGCTGCTGGATCAGCTTGATCTCATTCTCGGCACGGGCGACCTCGAAATACCCCTTTGCCACCCGGTCATACAAGGTCTGGCCGGCCACATCGAACACCCGGGTGCCCAATTGTCCCCGCGCCTTGCCTTCCTGGTACGCCGCCCAGCGTGCCTTGTCGTAGAGCGGCTGCTGCGCCGCCAGGGTCACGTTGTTCGCCTGGTAATCGTTGCTGTTGACGTAAGTGCTGTCATCGCCGCCGTCGGTGCGCCCGCCGTAGCCGTAGCGCGAAGTCAGCGACACCTGCGGATAAAGCCCACCGCGACCGATGTCCTCTTCATGGCGTGAAGCTTCGAAGGCGTGGGCCGCCGATTGCACGGTCGGATCGTTGAGGCGCGAGGCATCGTAGGCGGCGGTCAGGCTCAGGCCCCCCTCGGCAGCCCACACGGGATTGATCGCCGCCCATCCGGTACACAGGCTTAGCAACACACGCAAACGGTAGCGGCCACGGTCGACCATGCTCATTCCTCCTTGAAGGCTGCAAGCAAGCGTTCACGCAAAGGCTTCATCAGGTAATTCATCAAGGTGCGTTCTCCGGTCACCACCGTGACATCGGCGAGCATGCCGGGGCGTACCAGCAAGCCGGCGCTCTGCAACGCAGCCACGGTGTCGGCGGGAATCTCGACCTTGGCGGAGAAGTACGGCTGGTGCGTTTGCTCATTGATCAACTGGTCAGCCGACACCGTCGTCACCGTTCCGGTGACCGTCGGGGTGTCCACCCGTTGCAACGCCGTGAAATGCACGTGCACCGGCAGACCCGGACGCAGCTTGTTGGCCATCAGCGGCTCGAAACGGGCCGTGATCGCCATCGGCGCATCCAGCGGCACCACCTGCATCAGGGTTTGCCCGGCCTGCGCAACGCCGCCGACCGTATGAATACTCACATCCATGACCTGCCCGGCCACTGGCGCACGGATCGCACCGTTGTCGACTTCAAACTGCAAGGCACGAATCTGATCGGCATAGCCGGCCGCCTCGGCAGACACTTCGCTGAGCTGGGTTTCTGCATCGCGGCGAAATTCCTGTTGTGCCTGCAAGGCCTTGAGCCGGCTTTCGTTGATCGCCTGGCGAGTCCTGCCGACATCGCCCACGCCAGAGGCTATCTGTCCCGCCAATTGGGCCGCGTTGCGCTCGGCCTCGAACAGTTTGTTGCGCGGAACGTAGCCTTCGCGGGCCAGGTCACGCAGGCCTTCGAGTTCCTGCTGCTGGAAACGCATCTGCGCGTCGTAGTTGCGCTTGACGCCTTCGTAGCCAAGCAATTGCTGCTGCAAGGCCGCGGCTTCGTGCTCAATGATCTGCAAACGACTGCCCAGCTCCGCGCGGCGGGTGATGAACAATTGGCTCTGCAAGGCCATGGCCGCCTTGACCCGTGGCTCGTCGGCGTGGGCCAGCAGTTCGGCGGGCCATTGGATCTCGGCGCTGCCCAGGCGCTCGGCAATCAAGCGCGCCTCGATGCTGCGATCATTGAGGAGCTTGCCCAGGGTCACGTCCAGTTGCGACTGCGCCTGCACCGTGTTGAGCTGTACCAGCAATTGCCCCTGGGTGACGCGGTCGCCATCGCTGACCAGCAGCTTTTCCACCACCCCACCGACCAACGACTGCACGGCCTTGCGCTCCCCCGCCACCACCACGGTGCCGCTGCCCACCACGCCCTGGTCGAGCGGCGCCAGGCAGGCCCAGAGCAGAAAACCACCCAGGGTCAGGACCAGGAATCCGACGCCATAACGTGCTGCGCTTCCGGCGTCGGTACTGGCGCTGGGCAGCGTTGTGGTGCTGCGCACGCTCAGCCCGTGCTCGCTGTAGGTCTGTGCCTCGGGGATCAGATCACGCATCTTCGCCAGCCTCCCTGACCGCGGCCGGCCTTGGCCCCGGCATCAATGCCTTGAGCACTCGGTCCCGTGGGCCGAACGCCTGTTGAGTACCGTCCTTGAGCACCAGGATGTGATCGACCACCGCCAGTACACTGGGCCGGTGAGTAATCAACACCACGGTGCTGCCGGCCGTCTTGAGCGCATTGATGGCCTGTACCAGCGCCAGCTCCCCGGCGTCATCGAGATTGGAGTTGGGTTCATCGAGCACGATCAGCGATGGCCGTCCGTAAAGCGCGCGAGCCAGGCCCAGGCGTTGTTTTTGCCCACCGGACAAGCCAAGCCCGCCGGGCCCCAGCGGCGTGTCGTAGCCCTTGGGAAACCGCAGGATCATCTCGTGGATGCCGGCATGACGCCCGGCGGCGATGATCTTGTCGGCGTCCTGCTCACCGAAGCGGGCAATGTTGTCGGCGACCGTGCCGTCGAACAGTTCGATGTCTTGTGGCAGGTATCCAAGGTACGGGCCCAAGGCGTCGTGGGACCATTGGCTGATCTCGGCATCGTCCAGGCGCACCGACCCGCCCATGGCCGGCCAGACCCCGACCAAGGCCCGCGCCAATGTCGATTTACCACTGGCGCTAGGTCCGACCACCGCGAGCACATCGCCCTTGGCGAGGCTGAAATTGATGCCGCGCAGGATCGGCTGCGAAGCACCCGGCGGGCCGACATACAATTGTTCCAGGCGCACCGCGCCGGTAGGTGGCGGCAACGGCATGCGCAAGCGTTCGCGCGGATGCTGGGCCAAGAGTTGACTCAGGCGCTGGTAGCTCTGGCGCCCGGCGTTGAACTGCTTCCACGAGCCGATGGCGATTTCCACGGGCGCCAAGGCTCGCCCCAGCAACAGCGACATCGCAATCATCATGCCCGCCGACAGTTGGCCTTCAAGCACCAGCAAGGCACCCAGCCCCAACGCCAGGGACTGCCCGGAGATACGCACGAAACGGGTCGTCGAGGTGATGCGCGCGCTACGGTCGCTGGCATGGGCCTGGGCGGCAATGATCCGTTGCTGCAACAGGCTCCACCGCTGACGCAGTGGCCCGAGCATGCCCAGGGCCTGGATGACTTCAGCATTGTGCAGCGTGCTGTTCACATAAATGGACGACTGCACCCCCAGCCGATTGGCCTCCCCCAGCCGTGTTCGCGTCGCCAGTTCGCCCCACAGCGCCAGGCCGATCAGCACCAGCGCCAGCACCAGCGTCAGCACGCCAAACCAGGGGTGAAAAATGAACGCCACCAGCAGGAAGATCGGCAGCCAGGGTGCGTCGAGCAAGGCAATCAGGCCCTGCCCGGTAATCAACTGCCGCAGCGTGGCCAGATCGGTGAGCACCTGCGCCGGATTGGCGTTGTGCTCGCGCAGGCTGCGGGCGAAGGCGGCGTCGAAAATCCGTTCGCCCAAGGCCTCGTCCAGCCCTGCGCTCATGCGAATCATCACCTCGCCGCGCACCCACTCGATCAGGGCGCTGAACATGAACAGCCCCAGGGCCATCAACGTGAGCATGAACAAGGTAGTTTCGTTGCGGCTGGTCAGGACCCGGTCGTAGACCTGCATCATGTAGAGCGACGGTACCAGCACCAGCAGATTGATCACGCCACTGAACAATGCCAAGGCCCAGAACACCCGGCGATAGCTCAGTAAGGCAGCATCGATGTCATGACGCGGATCGAGTAGAAACCCCATGGGAAATCGCCTGCAAGAGAAATGGTCGGTCCAGGACGCAATCCATCGCGAGGCTTTTTTCCCGAGGCTATTCGAGAAAAAATCAATCCAGTCGGCGTGCTGTTATCAGGGGCGATCCTCATCCCTACAGGCGCCAATTACTGACAACGCAGCCGCCGGTTAGTGCCGGTTCGCAGGGGTGGGCTTGCAAGTGGGTGACAGGCGGGCGGGCCGCGCTTCAGGACGGAGGTTATGGCGTCCTGAACAGGCCCAAAACGAGGTTTTGTTGACGCCAGTAACGTGGCGTCAACAGGGTAAAAACGGCACGGTTAACCGAGGGATGCAACCTGTTCAGGCTGGGGCGAATGTCGCGACGTCGACAGGCCGATAAAGGAAATGACCAGCGCCAGGCCGAGGGTGGTACTGACCTCGCTCCGATGCTCGGGCGTGACCATCATGACCGCCAGCGCCGCCGAGATGAACACGATGACCAACCAGGTCAGCCAGGGGAACAGCCACATGCGCAAAGGCAGCTCGATATTCTGCCGTTGCAACATCCGGCGCATGCGCAGTTGCGAGATGGCGATCACCAGGTACACCAGCAAGGCGATGGCGCCGGAGCTGGCGAGCAGGAACTGGAACAGGCCGGCGGGCATGAAGTAGCTGAACAAAGTGACACCCGCGCCCAACACGGTACTGGCAATCACCGCAGACCGTGGCACACCGGCCGAGGACGTGACCTTCACGGCCTTTGGCGCATCGCCACGGCGCCCCAGGGAATACAACATCCGCGAGGCGATGTAGATCGAAGAGTTCATGCAACTGGCCACGGCGATCAGCACCACCACATCCACCAGGAACTTGGCATGGGGAATGTTCATCAGCTCCAGGGCCCGCTGGTAGGAGCCCACTGAAGCCAGGAGCGGATCGTTCCAGGGCACCACGGAAATGACCACGAAGATCGACAGCAGGTAGAACACACCGATACGCCAGATCACCGAACGGGTGGCCTTGGCAATGTTCCGCGCAGGGTTATCGGATTCGGCGGCGGCGATCGTTACCGCCTCCGTACCGATGAAGCTGAACATGATGGTGATGAACGCACCCACCACCGCCGACAGACCATTGGGGGCGAACCCACCATGCTCCTCCATCAACCGACTCAGGCCGCTGGCTTCACGCTCGGGTATCCACCCCATCAGCACCGCGAAACCCAGGGAGATGAAACCGATGATCGCCACAACCTTGGCCATGGCGAACCAGAACTCGAACTCGCCGTACTTGGAGACGCTGAACAGATTCGTCACGGCCAGCAGGACGATCGATACCGAGGCGAACAGCCAGGCATCGACGGCGGGAAACCATTGGTTGAGTACATGACCAGCGGCCAACGCTTCGATGGGAATCACCAGCACCCAGAACCACCAGTACAGCCAGCCAATAGTAAAGCCTGCCCAGCGTCCGATGGCCTGGTCGGCATAGGTGGAGAATGAGCCGGTGTCCGGATTGGCGACCGCCATCTCACCCAGCATGCGCATGACCAGGACCACCAACAGCCCGGAGAACAGGTAGGCCAGCATGACTGCCGGGCCGGCGGCGGCGATGGCATGGCCCGATCCGACGAACAAACCGGCACCGATGATCCCGGCGATGGAGAGCATGGTGACGTGACGAGGCTTGAAGCCCTGTGCCAAATGGCCGTTCGAATCCTTGAAGCTGGGGCTGGTCATTTTCTTATTCTCTTGTGATCGAACATTGAGGCGCGCGCAGGGACAGTCGGTGTTGCTGGTTTTCCCGCTCCTCCTGAAAGCGAGACCGCTTGGTTGTGTTGATCCACCCTGGGCAAACGTGCGCACTTGCGGTGAAAAGTCGCGCCACGTTACCTGTGTTTTCTCCCCAGTCAGTTACCTGAACGCGCCACCTCTGTGCCTGATGTCGCCACGTGGGGCATGGCGTTTTGCCTCTTGCCAGGCGTCTGGACCGTGGCATTCAGCCAAGTCCTTGAGGGGCGTAAACGAAATAAACCCTTTAAAAACTTTACTGGGTTAAGTATTTTGCGTGGGGCATCAGGTGCTATTGCTATCCGCCATAACACCGGTGGGAGCGAGCCTGCTCGCGATTGCGGAGTGTCAGTCAACGTCAATGTTGGCTGCTTCAGTGCAATCGCGAGCAGGCTCGCTCCCACAGGTTGATCTGCAACTGGCTGGCATTGCTCCGGTCGCCTCTTTTTTATTTCAATGACAAGGACCTCCCGTGAGCGGACTGCGTGAACGTCAAAAAGCCGAACGCCGCCAAGCCATCAGCAAGGCAGCGGTCGAACTGTTCGAACGCCAGGGTTTCCAGAACACCACCATCGAACAGATCGCCAACCAGGCCGGCGTATCGGCTCCCACCGTGTTCAAGTACTTCGGCAACAAACAGGAAATCATCCTCGAAAT
Organism: Pseudomonas sp. 43mfcvi1.1; assembly: GCF_900115935.1. Taxonomy (NCBI): domain Bacteria; kingdom Pseudomonadati; phylum Pseudomonadota; class Gammaproteobacteria; order Pseudomonadales; family Pseudomonadaceae; genus Pseudomonas; species Pseudomonas sp. 43mfcvi1.1. Next base: position 7,062 of record NZ_UETT01000004.1, read on the forward strand.
CCTGCATGACGCCGACCAGCGCGCACTTACGGACACCCGCAGCCAGATGCCTGAAATCGAGGATCCGGTCGAAGCGCTGTGTTATCTGGAGCGGTTGCTCACCGGTTATGCGCTGGAAGTCATGCACCCAAGCCTTTGGCGCGAATTGCTGCCGCTGATCCTGTTCGGTGGCGACAACGGGTTGCCCGAAGGTTATCGCGCCATGAACGATGCGCTCAGGGCCGAGATCAGCGGGCTGATCAGGGAGTTGCAAGAGGCTGGCAAGTTGCGCGCTGATCTGGACGTCGACCTCGCCGCGTTCCTGTTGAACGACTATTCGCACTTACAGCTGTTCAGACTGGTCAACCAGGAACAGCCGGATATCGAGGCCCACTCCACCCAGGTCCGGCGTATCACCGAACTGCTCTTCCTGGGCATGCGCGCCTGAGGGCGTCACCCACCGATACGGACCCGGCGCCGCAGCGCCGGGTCACGCTGATCACTGATGGGTCTTGATGCTGATCCAGGTGCGGGTGCGGACCCGCTCCACGGCGGCCGGCACCGGCTCCAAGGCGAACAGGGTCTTGCGCGCCTCGTCCGGCACATACATGGCGGGGTTGTTGCGAATTTCAGCATTGACCAACGCCGTGGCGTCCTTGTTCGGGTTGGGGTAACCGATCTTGTTGCTGATCCGGGCAATGACATCCGGACGCAAGATGTAGTTGATGAACGCGTAGGCCTCCGTAGCATGGGGCGCATTGGTGGGCACCATCATGACGTCCGACCACATCGGTGCGCCCTCCTTGGGTAGCGCCATTTCCACCTTGACTCCCTTCCCAGCGTCTTCAGCCAGTCGCTTGGCCAACGCCACGCCGCCCGACCAGCCCACCCCTACGCAGATCTCGCCGTTGGCCAGGTCCATGCCGTAGCGTGACGAATTGAAATAGGTGATGTAGGGGCGAACCTTGAGCATGGCCGCCTGCGCCTTCGGGTAGTCCTCACGTTTCTGGCTATTGGGGTCCAGCCCTTCGTAGTGCAAGGCAATGGGCATGATCTCGTTGGCGGCGTCGAGCAGACCCACGCCGCAACTGGCCAGCTTGACCATGTTCTCCTCCTTGAACAAGATGTCCCAGGTGTTCATTTGCACATCCGCGCCGAGCACCTGCCGAACCTTGTCGACGTTGTAGCCGATCAGGGTCGTGCCCCACAGATACGGCGCCGCATAACGGTTGCCTGGATCGCCGACCGCTTCCAGGGACTTCATGAACTCGGGGTCCAGATGCTGCCAGTTCGGCAATTGGCTGCGGTCCAGGGGCTGCACGGCACCGGCGGCAATCAGGTGACTGACGTTGGAACTGCTCGGGTACACCACGTCATACCCGGAGTTGCCGGTCAGGAGCTTGGACTCCAAGGTCTCGACGCTATCGAAGACGTCGTAGATGGGACGGATGCCCGTTTCCTCCTGGAAACTCTTGAGGATTTCCGGCGGCAGGTACTCGATCCAATTGTAGATTCGCACCGTCCGCTCTTCGGCCAGGCTCGCACCACTGACCAGCATCGAAACAACAGCGCCCAGCAAGGTGTTACGCAAAAACGTACTCATGATCAAACACTCCAGCGCGGCCGCGAAGGCTCGCGGCACTTAATAGCGGTAGGTGAAGTAGAGTTCCAACGCGCTGAATTTCCGGTCGTCGCCGAAGACCTGCTTGGCCGCGGCCATGGGCTTGACCCAGTTATAGGACAGTGAGGTGGACAGCGACTTCGACGGTGCCCAATCGAGGAAGACTACACTCTCGTCGGCAAAACGCCGGTCGCTGACGGCGGTACCCATGTAGTTTTTTTCGTCGAGCCAGAACTGGTAGTGAATCGCACCGAGGGTGAGGGTTTCGTTGAGGTGGGTCTTGAGCGAGAACTGTTGGACGTTTTCGTTGCTGTTGAACAGCAGGTAGTTGCCGACGACATCGCCGATCAGCCAGGTGCTCCAGTCGACGAAGCCCTTGCTCAACGGATCCCAGGCTTTCTGGCGGTTGTCCGTGAGGTTGTCGTCGCCGGAAAAACTCGCGTAGCGGTAGCCAATGACCGGGGTCAGCGGCAGCGTGCTGAAGGTGTAATCGGCCTGGCCGTACCAGGCCTCGGCATCGTAGTCCACGCCTTCGCCACTGCCTCGCTCCAGGGCATATTCGGCGTTGAGGGTCAGGTCCGGGATACCCGGCAGCTTGGCGTTCAAGGCCCGCACGTTGTACACCAGCATGCCATCGCGGCGGCGCGGTAACGTACTGCCCTTGGGTCCCATGGCCTTGACCTTCAACACCGTGGCCCCGAGCGTCACCTGGTCGTCGAGGTTGTAGTCCAGGTTCGCGCCGCTCATGCGAAAGTCCCCCAGGTCGCTGTCGGTTCCCAGGCTGAAGCCCTGGACTTTCAGCGCGCCATGGTCCCAGGCGACCACCGCCGAATCCTTGAAGGCGGTACGCGGGGCGAGCCAATAGGCGCCGTCGTTCAACTGGTCGAGGTTGCCATCCATCACGATGAAACCGTTGCCGATCATGTAGTTCTGGCGACCGCCCGTCACCGTCCACTCCCCTGCGCGGAAACCGCCATAGAACTCTTCGGTCGACACCTTGCCATCGGAGCTGCGGGTGAAGCCACCGGCATCGCCATCACCGAAGGTGGTCGCCCCCACCAGTGAGCCGCCGGCCAGCAGGCTGAAATCCGGCTGCACGGCGTATTCCAACTTGACGCCTGGCTTGACGTAGAACTCCTGCCAGTCGATTTTCGTGCCGCGATTCTTGCCGCTGCGCATATCCACCACGCCGCCGCCAAAGTTGACGTTGCGGGTAGAGAGGATGGCGCCACCGGCACTCAAGTTGACCTCACCCTTGAGGTTGCCCTCCTCGAAGGTGTAGCCCGCCCATGCAGCCTGGGCGGTCAAGGGTAACCCGAGCATGAGGAACGTTCGGGACAAACGCGTCATGGAAACCATATGGAGCTCCTGTGTGATTATTGTTGTTACAGGGCAGTGAAAGGCGCGCAAAACCGCGCCAACACCTGGCTAGGCCAGGTGAGCGGAACGCAAGACTCTTGTGGTTATCGGATGAAGTCAGGGCGTCAGGTGCGCTGCGATGGCACGCAGCATTCGCACGCTGTCGCCGTCGAATGGGCTGACGGCATCGTCCAGGGACGACTGCTTGACGATCACCACGCCGGACGGTTTGTCGATGAACAGGTATTGGCCATGGATGCCACCGGCCATGAGCGCCTGGCTGTGGTCGTTGAAGACATACCACTGGCTGCGGTAGGACGCACCAGGGGTCCAGCTCGAGAAGTCGGGGGATGCGGCGTAGATCGCCGGATCGGCCCCGGCGGCGATACCGGCGAGCGCCTCGGCCGAGAGCAGTTGTCGCCCGTCCTGGCGACCATCGTTGGCCAGCAGGCGACCGAAACGCGCCATGTCACGCAAGGTCGCACTGAACCCGGCACCGGCTACGCTGCGCCCCCAGGGGTCGGCCAGGAAATAGCCGTCACGCTCACAGCCCAACTGGCTCCAGACTGCCTGCAGCAACTGGTGGCAAGCCTTGCCAGAGGCCCGCTCCATGACCCAGGCCAACGCCTCGGTGGTGGCCGTCACGTAATGGAAAAAGCCACCGTGACTGCCGCGTTTGCGCAGTGAAGGCAAGTACTGGTAGAGGGATTCGAACGTCGTGTACTGCGCCGGTGCCGGCTGGAAACCGCAGGCGTAACCGTATTGGGAACTCTCTGAATCCGGATCCTCATAGACTTCGCTGTAATCGACGGCTACCGCCATGTCGAACAGCTGGCGCACGGTCGCATCGCCGAACGCGCTGCCCGTCAATTCCGGTACGTAGTGTGCGGCCGTCAGCGTCGGGTCCAGCAGGCCTTCGCAGACCAGTTGCTCGCCCAACGCCCCGATCAGCGACTTGGTCACCGAGAACATGATGTGCCGGTCCCGGGGACGCTGGCCGTTGAAGTAGCGCTCGAACAGTACGGTGTCGCCCTTGAGGACCAGGAAAGCATCGGTCTGGCTGGCAATCAGGTGGTCGATCACGCTGATGCTCAAGCCACACTCGCTGTCGAAGTGCAGCTCATCCAGCGGCTGGAGCGCCTGCTTGAAGGCGCTGACCGGCCCGGTGCCGGCCTGCACGTCGATGGAAGGACGCAAGCGGGCCAGGTTGCGGAAGCCCCATTGGTTGAACGGCGGGCTCATCCAGTTGTGCCAGGTGACGCGGCGGTGGGGTTCGGCGGGAAAACCTTGCATGAGCGAAGGCGCCGTGTGGGTGTCAGACGACTCGTGAGTCTCGACGTAAAGACAGGCCAATGAAGGCGCGGTGTTCTGATTCATCGGGTTGCCCCTGCGAAATGACTCTGCGTGAAAGCAGATGCAGGGAAATAATTACTCGATGTTATTTTTTAGTCAATAAAACTTTTTACCGTACCTTCGATTGATTGCCGTTATCGCTACCAGGGCTATCAGTCCAGCGTTGCATCCTTGCGGACATAGCCCTAAGCAAATAACTAAAGGTTATTTGTTTTATATTTTTTAGATCATTTAAATTACAGCATAAGCCCAATGGCTTCCTGCGGTGTTGTCATCAAGGAGCGATGGCACGCCCAACTTCAGTCACGGCAATCTCATTAACGGGCCACCGTCATGCAGCTTCTAACGCTACCTCCCTCCCCTGGCCTTGCCACTTCCATTCGTGCCACGGCCCAGGTCTTCGAAGACCCCACCTCCCGCGCTTTGCTGGCTCACCTGCAACAAGTAGCGCCCAGTGACGCCAGCGTGCTGATCATCGGCCAGACCGGAACCGGCAAGGAACTGGTGGCGCGCCACGTGCACAACCTCAGCGCTCGTCGCCACAAGCCGTTCGTTGCAGTCAACTGCGGCGCGTTTTCCGAAACCCTGGTGGAGGCCGAGCTGTTCGGCCATGAAAAAGGCGCCTTTACCGGTGCGCTGACGGCCAAGGCCGGTTGGTTCGAGGAAGCGGACGGCGGGACGTTGTTCCTGGATGAAATCGGTGATTTGCCGTTGCCGATCCAGGTCAAGCTGCTCCGGGTGCTACAGGAGCGCGAGGTGGTCCGGCTGGGTTCGCGCAAGAGCATCAAGATCAATGTGCGCGTGCTGGCGGCCACCAACGTGCAGCTGGAAAAAGCCATCAATGCCGGGCACTTTCGCGAAGACCTCTATTACCGCCTGAACGTGGTCAGCCTGGTGCTCAAGCCCTTGCGCGAACGCCCCGGTGACATCCTGCCGCTGATACGCCACTTCATTACAGAGTACAGCCGCCGGCTCGGGCACGGCGAAGTGACGCTGGATGCCCAGGCCCAGCGCAAATTGCTCGACTATTCGTGGCCGGGGAATATCCGCGAGCTGGAAAACGTCATCCACCACACACTGCTGATTTGCCGCCACAACGTGATCGGCGCGCAGGACTTGCATCTGTCGAACTTTCGTATCGAACGCCAGGACAACCCACCGCAATCTACGCCTCAAAGTGCGGAGGAGCTGTTGCACAAAGCCTTTGAGAAACTGCTCGAGCAGGAGCATGGCGATTTGTATGAAAAGGTCGAGGCCGAGCTGTTGCGCGCGGCCTATCGATATGCCAACTGCAACCAAGTCCACACCGCCAGCCTGTTGGGCCTGAGCCGAAACGTCACGCGAACGTTGCTGATCAGGATTGGCGAGCTGGTGGTCAATCGACGCCGCCCGGCACTGAGCACGCAGGATGGCCAGGTGATCAATCTGTCGACCTGAGCTACCAGGGGTTCCGTGGCGAGGGAGCAAGCTCCCTTGCCACAAAACTATTCGACGGGTACTCAGGACTCCTTGCTGCAATCGCGTGGGGTAATGCCTTTTTCCCGGGCGTACTGGTGCGAAGACGCTTCGATGATCGGCCGCAGCAAGGCGCGGTCGGCCTGCACCCAGTCACTGATCAGCTTCCACTGGCTGCCGTCCCATTGCTGGAAGCGCACCGCGCCCCCGCCTTCATGGTCCGAGCACGACAACTGCAACGGCTGCACCAGGCCCAGCGCCCCCAGTTCCTTGAGTCGGGCGTCGTCGAGCTTGAGGTTCTCGAACCCCCAGCGCACCTGTTCACCGGTCAGCGGCTGCTTGCCGAACTTCTGCTGGGCAATGCGCACCGCCTCGACGTTGAGGATGCCGTTGACCACGCCGAGGTTGTAATACACCGTACCGAATCGCTTGGGGTCGGCCAGGTCGCCCTGGCCGGCGTCGACCACTTGTTTCTTGATGCCCTGCAACACCGGGAAATCGGTGCCCGAGGGGTGCGTAGTGATGGCGATGAAGCCCTTGGCCGCGGCACCTGCCGGCGCGGCGTCATCTTCGGAGTTGCTCCAGATATTGCCGATGATATGGTCCGCCGGGAACCCGACCTTCTGCGCGGTTTTCAGCGCCACCGGGTTCATCACTCCCCAACCGCGCAGGATCACCCAGTCGGGTTTTTCCCGACGGATATTCAGCCATTGCGACTGCTGTTCGTTGCCCGGGTGCGGCACCTCCAGCAGGGTCAGCGTAAAGCCGTACTTGTCGGCCAGGGTTTGCAGGACCTCATTGGTTTCCTTGCCGTAGGGCGAACCGTGATACAGGGTGACAATCTTCAAGCCCTTGAGCTTGTCCAGCCCCCCGGCGCGTTGGCCGATGTAGTTGATGATCGCCGACACTTCCGAATAGGGGTTCAACTGCAACGGGAAGACGTAGGGAAACACGCTGCCATCGGTGGAATCCGTGCGTCCGTGGTTGATGGTGATCAGCGGCAGCTTGTCGGCCGTCGAGCGTTCCAGCGTGGCATAGGCAATACCCACCGACAGCGGGTTGGTGGCCGCCGCGGGTGCGCCGTTCAAGCCTTTCTTCAGGCGTTCGTAGCACTCCACGCCTTTCTCGACCACATATTCGGTTTCGCACTCGCTCCAGGTCAGCTTGACGCCGTTCACGCCGCCGTTGGCGTTGACGTACTTGAGGTAGTCGATGAAGCCGCCGAAAAAACCCGTGCCACCGGCCGCATAAGGGCCGACGCGATAGCTTTGCAGCGGGAAGTATTGTTCGTTGTCCGCCTGGACGGTGAAGGCCGCGGCGGTGAGGCTCAGGGCCAGCGCCAGGCTGCTGGCGAATGATCGTTTGAACATCGGATTTTCCTTGTTATGAAGCCATGGATGAGCCAACAAAATGGAACTGCAAACCCGCGTTGTGCGGTTCGCTCAGTAGCGCAACGGCCACAGCCGTGCGCGCTGGCGAAATCTCTGCCAGAGGCGCGCAAGGCCCTCTGGTTCCTTGATCAGAAACAGGATGATCAGGGCGCCGAATATCATCTTCTGCAGGTTTTCCACCTGGCCGGCGTCCACCAGTCCGCCGGGCAGCAGCGACACGAGGTTCGAGAGCAACACCGGAAACAGCACGATGAAGGCCGCGCCGAGAAAGTTGCCCAGCAGGCTGCCGAGGCCACCGATAATGATGATGAACAGGATCTGGAACGAGCGATTGAGGTCGAAGCCATGGGGCTCCACTGTCCCCAGGTAAGCGAAGGCCCAGAGCGCGCCAGCCACTCCGAGGAAAAAGCCACTGATGGCGAACGCCAGCAGCTTGGTGTTCGCCAATGGAATACCGATCACCGCTGCGGCGGTGTCCATATCGCGCACTGCCATCCAGTTGCGCCCCAGCTCGCTGCGCACCAGGTTCTTGCCCAGCCAGAACAGCGCCACCACCACGCCGAGGGTCAACAGATAGCGGCCGGCCGGCGCATCCAGGTTGACGCCGAAGACTTCCAGGCGCGGCGCGCTGATCACGCCCGAGGCGCTGTTGTTGGAAAACCAACTGAAGCGGGTCAGTGCCCAGGTCACGAAGAACTGCGCCGCCAGGGTCGAGACCAGCAGGTAGAAACCTTTGATGCGCAGGCTCGGCAGGCCGAACAGCAACGCCACCAGCGCTGCCGTCAAGCCACCCAGGGCAATGCTGACCAGCAACGGCAAGCCGGCGACCCGCACTTCGAGGTTGTAGGTGGCAAAGGCCCCCACCGCCATGAACGCCGCCGAACCGAGGGACAACTGCCCGGCATAACCGGTGAGCAAATTGAGCCCCAACCCGGCTAGGGACAGCACCAGGAACGGAATCAGGATCGCGCTGAACCAGTAGTCATTGCCCAGCCAGGGCACCACGACGAAGGCAAACAGCAGCAACGCGGCCAGCCCGTGACGGTCCTGGCGCAGCGCGAAGACCCGACGGTCCTGGGCATAACGAGTGTTGAACTGGCCTGCTTCTCGATAAAACATGATGCGCTCCCCTAAACCCGTTCAATCGCCCGTTCGCCAAACAGTCCCGCCGGACGCACCAGCAGAAACAGCAGCGCCAGCACGTAGGGAAACCAGTTCTCGATGCCACTGCCGATGAAGGGCCCGAGGTAAACCTCCGCCAGCTTCTCCGACGCACCAATGATCAAGCCGCCGACAATCGCGCCGCTGATGGAGGTGAAGCCGCCGATGATCAACACTGGCAAGGCCTTGAGCACCACCAGCGAGAGCGAGAACTGCACGCCCAGGCGAGCGCCCCAGAGCAGGCCGGCGACCAGCCCGACAAACCCCGCCACCGCCCAGACCACCACCCAGACCCGTTGCAAGCGAATGCCCACGGCCAGCGCTGCCAATGGATCATCGGCCACCGCCCGCAACGACAGCCCGAGCCGAGTCTTGTTGAACAGCCAGGACAACAGCAACACCAGGAACGCCGCCGTCAGCGCGGCAAAAATGTCGAACTGCGACAACAACATCCCGCCCAGTTCCAGCGGTTCGTCGCTGATGCCCAGTTCCAGCCCGTGCACCTGGGTGCCCCACAGCGCCTGGGCGAAGCCTTCGATGACGTAGGACAGCCCAAGGGTGGCCATGAACAGCGTGATCGGCGAGCGGTTGACCAACGGGCGCAGCACCACGCGCTCCACCGCCACGGCGATCAGCACCATGGCCGCCAGGCTGATGACGAACGCCAGCCAGAACGGCACACCGCGTTCCAGCAGGCTGACGAAAGTCAGCGCCGAGAACAGCACCATCGCGCCCTGGGCGAAATTGAACACACCGGAGGCCTTGTAGATCAGTACAAAACCGATGGCCACCAGGGCGTACATCACCCCCGCCAACAACCCGCCAATCAATACTTCAAAGAAAAATTCCATAGCTGTTCCTGTTCTGCGGGCGCAACTTGCCTGCCCTCCCTGTCGGGAAGGCGTCGAATGTCAGGTGTCAGTGGCGAGTGCCCAGGTAGGCCGAAATGACCTCGGGGTTCTGCCGTACGTCTTCGGGCGAGCCGTCGCCGATCTTGCGACCGTAATCGAGCACCACCACGTGATCGCTGATGTCCATGACCACCCCGATGTCGTGTTCGATCAACACCACGGTGGTGCCCAGTTCTCGATTGATATCGACGATGAAGCGACTCATCTGCTGTTTCTCGTCGGCGTTCATCCCAGCCATGGGCTCGTCCAGCAACAACAGCCGAGGCTCCGCCGCCAGCGCCCGGCCCAACTCGACCCGTTTCTGCAAGCCATAGGGCAACGTACCCACCACCGCATCGCGCCAGGGCTGCAAGTGCAGGAACGCGATGACGCGTTCAGCCGCTTCGCGCTGGATATCATCCTCGGCCCGGGCGCGACCGATGCGCAGCGCTTGCTCGACCCAGCTGCTGCGACGCTTGAGGTTGCGTCCGGTGAGCACGTTGTCGAGCACGCTCATGCCTTTGAACAGCGCAATGTTCTGGAATGTCCGGGCGATGCCGCGTACCGCCACATCGTGGGGGCGCATCCGGCGCCGCTCCTGTCGATCGAAACGGATGCGTCCGTCCTGGGCGTGGTACACACCGCTGATGACATTGAGCAGCGAACTCTTGCCGGCACCGTTGGGGCCGATCAAGGCGCAGATCTCACCAGTGGCAACGCGAAAGCTGATGTCCGTGACCGCCTTGACGCCTTTGAATGACAGTGAAATATGTTCCAGCTCCAGCAAATGCGTGGCGGCCGTCTGGGTCATGGGGTGTTTCCTCTCAGGCCGGTTGCGACTGGAGCCCGGTCCAGTCAGGGTTGATTTGCTTCACAAGGTTCGTCGGCGCTTCCCAGTGGGCTGTATCGCCCCACTGGCGAACCCGGATACCCAACGCCTGGAAAAACGCCTGGGTCTCGGGCGGCAAGGCATCCCCCACCAGCAGCGGTGCATGGGTCCGGGAAAAACCCAGCACATCACGCAAGGGCCGACGAACCAGCCAGTTACCCAGTTGCCTTTGCAGGAGCCCCGGCTGGGCCGCCAACGCCCAATCCACCAGCCGGCGCGACCAACTGCCCGACTCCGGCAAACGCTCCAACGCATAACGGTACAAGCGCTCGTAGGTTTCACGCGTCCCGGCTACCAATGTCGGGCCCAGCTCGCGGCGGTCGCGATCACGGGTCGCCAGGTTCTCCGGAAAGTTCAGGCGAAAACCGGCGATCAACCACGGCGCCAACAAATAGCGGGCTTGTCCGCCCGAGGCGAACGCCCGTGCGGCCAATGCCTCTTCTTGCCGTCCCAGGCCTTCACGCGCCACCAACCGCTGGCCCTCCTGCAGCAGCTCGGCGTGGCTGACGCGCTGCTCTTCAATTGCCTGCCCCGCCCCGCGATAAAAGACAAACGCTGTTTGCAGCACTTGCCCTTGCGGTGCCGGTTCGTCGGTGGGCCGCTCGGCAACCAACGCAGCGTAATCCAGCGCTTGCGCCAATGGCATCGAATCCGACAAGCCACGCTTGTCGAGGTAAACCAGCACGCTCGGGTTCACCTGCGCCGCACGCAGACGCAGCATTTCTTCCAAGCCCTCGACCAGAACGAAATCCGGCTGCAATGTGCCGAGCAGTTGCACCTGTTCGGCCCGTGCCTCCAACGGGTCGAACAGGCTCGCCACGCCACCCAGCCACTGCGCAGCCAATGCCGCAAGCAATGCCTGCGGCCTGGGTCGGCTGATGATCGTCAGGCTCGCCCCCGTGGAAAAACCGCGGGCTTGCAGGGCGCTCGCCAAACGGCGCACCTCGTCGGCCACGAGCCCCCAGGTCCACTCCTGCCAGACACCCAGATGCTTGTGGCGCAGCGCGACATCCGCGCCATGCCGCTGCGCCTGTTGTTGCAGCCACTGGGGCAAGCTGGCTGGTAGCGCAACGGCGGTGTCGGTGAAGGTGCCCATGCTGCCTCCCGCGCCTAAGCGACTGCCGCCGTTTTGGCTGCCGCTTTGCGCTGCTCCAGCTCACGCACCAGCGGCAGGACCTTGCGACCGAAATACTCGACTTCTTCCTGAAAATGCAGGAAACCTGCGAGCACCAGATCAACCCCCACGGCCTTGAGCGCGACGATGCGTTCGGCGATCTGCTGCGGCGTGCCGATCAGGTTGGTCTTGAAGCCGTCGTTGTACTGCACCAGGTCCTCGAAGCTGGACTTGGCCCAGTTGCCTTCACCTTCCGGGCTGGACTTGCCGGCTTGTTTCGCCGCATCGCCGAAGGCATTGACCGCTTCGGGGTCGGCCTGGTCGATGATCTGGGCAAGGACCGCACGCGCCTCCTCTTCGGTGTCGCGGGCGATGACGAACGCGTTCACTCCGACCTTGACCTTGTGGTTATTGGCCGCGGCCTTGGCCTGGATGTCGTCGACCTGGGCCTTGATCCCCTCGACGGTATTGCCATTGGTGAAATACCAGTCGGAGACACGGGCGGCCATGTCCCGGGCGGCACGTGAGCTACCGCCCTGGAAGATTTCCGGGTGCTGCTGCAACGGCTTTGGCTTGAGGGTGTAGTCATGGAAGCGGTAGAAGTCACCGCGAAAGGTAAAGTTGTCGGTGGTCCAGATACCCTTGAGCGCGGTGATGAACTCTTCGGAACGGCGATAGCGCTCATCGTGCTCCAGCCACGGCTCGCCAATGGCCGTGAACTCGCCCTTGAACCAGCCCGACACGATGTTGACCGCGACCCGGCCGCCGGTCAGCTGATCGATGGTTGCGATCTGCTTGGCCAACACCGACGGCGTCCATGGTCCCGGCAACACCGCCGCAATGACTTTCAGCCGCGTGGTGGCGGCCAGCAAGGCATGACTGAACGCCACGGACTCATGCTGGTATTCGGCGCCGTAACCGGCGGTAAAGCGTACCTGGGACAAGGCGTAGTCGAAACCGGCCGCTTCAGCGATCTGGGCCAGCTTGCGGTTGTAGTCGATGCCCCAGTCGGTGCGCTGCTCGATTTTGCTGACCACCAGCCCGCCGCTGACGTTGGGCACCCAGTAGGCAAATTTGATCGTGTCCTGGCTCATTGCATGTACTCCACGGCTCGTTTTGAAAGAAGAAATTGGTCAAGCGGCGCTGGCGTCGCGTCGGGCGCTCGGGACCAGGCTCAGCAACGCCGACTCGACGGCGCGCTCGATACGCTCCAGCACCTGTGGGCTGGAGATCCGGTAGTGAGTGAAATCGGTTTCGCTGGCATAGACCCCCACCGGCAGGCTGAGGGCCTGGAAAAAGCCAAACAGCGGCCGCAACTGGTGATCGATGATCAAGGCATGGCGATCCGAGCCCCCCGTCGCGGCCAACAGCACCGGCACGTTCTTGAGGGCTTCGTGATGAACGAAATCGAACAGATGCTTGAACAGGCCGGTGTACGAGGCCCGATAGACAGGGCTGGCGGCAATCAGCAAATCGGCCGATTCAATGGCCTGCAAATCATCCTGCACGGCAGCCGGCAACGCCTCGCGACGCAACACCCCGGCGAACTGTGGACCGACCTTGGCCAGCTCGATCAAGCGCAGCTCGATCGGCAGTTGCTGCCCGAGCCGCTCCACCAACGCCTGGAGCAGGACCAGTGTGCGTGACGGGTGCTGCACGCTGCCTGACACCGCCACCACTTTGAATTGCTTGCTCATCGCTTACCCCATGCCTGGAGACGCCACCTCAGCGTCTGCACAAGGGATAGAGCAGCAACCGTGCCATCTAGATATTTCCTTAGTAATCAATTAATTAGAAGAACAGCCCAATCACTTTGCTGTCGCTCGACGGACAAGCTGTTGATCCACTGTTGGCTGGCGAACATCCGCTGCGTCGAGGTTCGTGGCAACAACTGTTGCCCGGCACACAGTTGCGCAACAGATTGTCCGCAGCAAGGGCAGCTCTTTCGTTGATGAACCCAGTTCAAGCCCCGTATTCACGGGCGTTTGGCCTCGGGCATGGACTGTGCAATGGCCACTGGCAACGGCAGGTTTCTCCCCTGCCCGCCTACTCGTCAGTAAGAAGGAACATCGCCATGACCGCACAGCAACAACACCTGCCACCGATTCTTTCCACCGGCACCGACTATGAGCCCCTGGCCGAACGCTTTCGGCCGATCTTTGCGCGCATCCAGGCCGGCGCCTTGGAGCGTGAGCAGACGCGCAGCCTGCCCTTCGAACAGGTGAAATGGCTGAAGGAAGCAGGCTTTGGTGCCATCCGCGTACCAGTCGAATATGGCGGCGCCGGGGCCTCGTTGCCGCAGCTGTTGCAACTGCTGATCGAGCTGGCCGAAGCCGATTCCAACCTGCCCCAGGCGCTGCGCGGGCACTTTGCATTTGTCGAGGACCGCCTCAATGCCCACGCCAGCAGCCCACAGGACCTATGGTTCAAGCGCTTCGTCGAGGGGGATCTGGTGGGCAATGCCTGGACTGAAGTCGGCGCCGTGAAAATCGGTGAAGTGGTTACCCGGGTTTCCCGGCAAGGCGATCAATGGGTCGTCAACGGCACCAAGTACTACAGCACCGGCAGTATCTTCGCCGACTGGATCGACGTGTATGCCCAGCGCGACGACAATGGTGCCGACGTGATTGCCGCCGTGCGCGTGCACCAGCCGGGCGTCAAGCAAAGCGACGACTGGGACGGCTTTGGCCAACGCACCACCGGCAGCGGGACGTCGTTGTTCGAGAATGCACTGGTCGAGGCGGAAAACCTCATCGACTTCTCTACCCGTTTCAAATACCAGACTGCGTTCTATCAACTGGTCTTGCTCGCCGTGCTGACCGGCGCCGGCCGCGCCGCGGTCCACGACATCACCGAACAAGTGCGCAAACGCACACGGATTTTCAGCACCGGCAATGCCAGCGCAGTGAGCCAGGACGTGCAGGTGCAGCAAGTGATCGGCAAGGCTTCGGCCCAGGTCTATGCCGCCGAAGCCACCGCCCTGCGAGCCGCGAGCGCCTCCCAGCGCGCCTATGAAAGCCGCTTCAGTCAGAACGCCGAGACCGAACACACCGCCAACATCGCCGCCGAACTGGAGTCGGCCCAGGCCCAGGTGGTCATTTCCGACCTGGTGCTACGCGCCACCAGCGACCTGTTCAATGCCCTTGGCGCCTCGGCCACCAGCACCAGCAAGGCCCTCGACCGCCACTGGCGCAACGCCCGCACCGCGGCTTCGCACAATCCGTTGATCTACAAGGAGCGCATTATTGGTGATTGGGAAATCAATGGGACGGAGCCGCCGTATGTCTGGCAGATTGGCGGGGGGTCGAAGCAGCTTTGAGTAGGTAGGTTGGTGTATATCCATTGCTGCGGTAACGGAGGGTCAGTTGGCTGATGATATCGGCTGTGCTGACGTCTTCGCGAGCAACTCGCTCCCACAGGTTTTGTGTTGCGTCCAGAGACTGTGAACGCCCGTAAATCCATGTGAGAGCGAGCCTGCCAGTTAAAAACTGTTACCTATGTGCGTGAACTGATTTGTAACCCATGTGGGTGAGTCAAGCCATCTGCCCCAACGCAAGCGCGTGAGACCAAGCCCAAAAAAGGATCAACTAGCTGACGACCTGAACACACCGCATAATCCATCTACCCCCATCCACCCGAAGGGTCGCTGAAGATGACAGTTATCCATAAGGCCGCTCAGATAGGATACTCAGCAGAAGCCGGCACCTATACCCAAGGTCGCCCAGACTACCCAAGCGAAATACAGGCATGGCTCAGCAGTACACTGCAAATCAGCCCAGGATCGACAGTCATTGAGCTAGGAGCCGGTACCGGTAAGTTCACTCGCCTGCTGGACTCAATGACGATCAATACCATCGCCATCGAACCGGTCGAGGCGATGCGAATCGAGTTTGCCAAACATTTACCGAACGCCAGGATTCTGGAAGGAACGGCCGAATCCATTCCCCTTGAGGCAGGGGCAGCGCAGGCGCTCGTATGCGCCCAGGCTTTCCACTGGTTCGCGAATGAAACCGCGCTCCAGGAGATTCACCGAGTACTCAAACCGGGCGGCCGACTCGGCCTGATCTGGAACGTGCGTGATGAGTCAGTGGACTGGGTGGCCGACATCACTAAAATCATCACCCCCTTCGAAGGCGATACCCCACGCTTTCATACTGGAAACTGGCGACGCCCCTTCAACGGACGTTACTTCTCGGAGCCCGAACTGACCTGTTTTAGTTACACCCACGCAGGCAGCCCCGAGACGGTCATCCTGGATCGCTTTCTGTCGGTGAGCTTCATCGCAGCGCTGCCTGACGCAGGGAAAAAACAGGTAGCGGATCAACTACTGGCCTTGATTCAAAACCATCCGGCGCTACGCGGGCGCAAGCACATTGAGTTCCCTTATCAGACCCACGCTTATTCATGTCGACGCCTGGATTGAATCACGACGCCATCAACTCAGCGGGAACTCGTACCTGACGCCCTCAAAATACTGGCATCATGCTTTTTTCCTTGCACTCATGGAGTGACTGTGACGAATCTTTGTGCTGCCCCTGAGTTTGCTCCCGCTGCCACTTTATCGCCCTACCGCTTCTTTCCCCGGCTCGGGATGTTTGTGCTTGCGACCCTGATAGTCTTCCTGGCAGCAGTGCCCGAGGTCCTTTTCGTACCCGCAGACATGCAGGCCTACCTGACGTTCACCACCACCTCCGGTATTACCGCGCTCGTTCTCCTCGCCCTTTTCGCCTGGCAGTACCGCTCCGATGCGCGTGCTCAATGGCGTGGTCACTGCATAGGCAAACCGCTCAAGTGGGGTGCGCTTGGCATCATTGGGTCCTACCTGCTTTTCGGGGTTGCCATCCTCGTGCTGGGGCTGCCGCGAGAAGTGTTCATGGCCGAGCTTCTGGACGGACTCAACAATTGGCAGGCCACACTCAAGATCGCCTCGCTGATCGTACTGCCGCCCATCGCCGAAGAGCTGTTTTTCCGTCATTACATGTTGCGACTGTTTCCCTACGAGAACAGCCGTGCCTGGACATGGATCGCGATCATCGTCACCTCAGCCGTCTTCGCCGGCATGCACATCCAATACGGGAATTGGATAACTGTCGTGTTGATCTTCGCCTGTGGAAGCGTGTTCGCCGTCGCCAGAGTGGTCAGCGGTGGCCTGCTGGTGCCGGTGCTCCTGCATTCGCTGGCCGAAATTGTCGCGCTGACCACTGACAAGTCTTTCGCCCTGATGGGGCTTTACGGTTGAGTCAGCCAAAGGCGAGGCTATGATTCACGAACCTCAGCACTTCAAACAAGGGCAATAATGAACACTCACATAGCGGGCCTCGGACTGCTTGCCTTGACGCTCCCCTTCCTGTGCGCCCCCGTCCAGGCCTCGACTTGGCAGATCTGTCACATGGAGCTGCGTATCGTCGAGGTGCTGAAACAACCCTATCCGCAGCTCCAGGCGCAGATTGTGAAAGTCACGCCGAAGTCCTCCTCGGTGGAGTGTCCAGTGCAAGGCTCGTCGCTCACCTTCACCCCGGAAACCCCGGACTACCAAGCCACGCTCCCCCGCCGACAATGGCCCGCGAAAGGACAGTCGGTACAGGTCGACTACCGCTATCTGGATGGCATCTGTAAAGGCGACGGCCACTCACATCCGTGTCGCATCAAGCACTACCCGGTAGTGGGTCGATAGACGGGCAGCCGAAGAACGCGATATTTCTCAGATCCGTGAAGTCACTGATGCCCCCATCGCGAGCAGGCTCGCTCCCACAGGGAATTGCGGGTGTTCACAGCATTCCGGCTCACCACAGAACCTCTTGTGGGAGCGAGCCTGCTCGCGATGACGTCGGCACATCCACCTCAATCAACTCAAGCCAACAGCTCAGTGATCCACCGGACCTGCCGCGCAACGTCCTGCAGTTTCTCTTCCGGCACGGCTTGCCGCGCCTTGGCGAAGCTGGTGAGGGTCTTTTGCTTCTGGTGCAGCAGGCGCTGCCACTTGGCCAGGAAGGTTGGGGTGCGGGCTTGCATCTGCAGCGGGCCGAAGTACAGCTGTTCGGCGGTGTACGTCACCGGCCCGGCGCGCTCGGCGACGATGATTTCGTAGTAGAAGCGGTTTTCCCGCAGCACCTCCTCGCAGAGGATGCGGTAGTCGTTTTCCATCAGCCATTGGCGCAGTGGCTGCTCACCGCCGTTGGGTTGCAGGATCAGCCGCTCCTGCCCGCTCAACCGCGCTTTGCCGCTGTCCAGGATGTCGCGGATCGTCTCGCCGCCCATGCCACAGAGGCTGATCGCCGTGATCCCGTCTTCCGGCTCGATCGCCGCCAGGCCATTGGCAAGGCGTACGCTGATCTGCCGCTCCAAGTCACTCTCGCCCACGGTGCGTTCGGCGGCGCGAAACGGTGTCAACGCCACCTCGCCGGCCACCGCCGCCGTGATGACGCCACGGCGCAGCAAGGCCACCGGCAAGTAGGCGTGATCCGAGCCAATGTCGGCCAGGCGCGCACCTGCCGGCATATGCGCCGCGACACGCTCCAGGCGCATGGACAATGTCTGTTCGTTCAACTGCGGTTCCTTGGTTTAATCGTAGAACGGCTCGACCGCCGTCCGGCTGCCGACAAAGAAGCTGTCCGCGACCAACCGCAACGGCTGCAGGTCCATGTCACTGGTTTTATCGGCAATCAGTTGCTGGAAATGTCGATACACCGCAGCGTATTCACCTTCCTCGGATACGGCCTGGCGTACGCCGTCGATGCTCAACAGTGCACCACCGTTGTCCAGGCGCAGGACGCCTTCGGCGCAGCGAATCTCGATGCTCCAGAGTTCGTCATGACCATGGTCGAAATCGAATTCCGCACGGATATCGAGGTGGCGCGCGTCGGCCATCTTGATGCTGGCGGCAATCGGCGACTGACAGTTGTCCGGCACACGCAACTCGGCGGATTCCACGAACAGCGGCAGCGCCAACAGATGAGTCACGATCGACAAGGCATTGATGCCTGGATCGAAGACGCCCAAGCCACCGGGTTGCCAGATCCACGCCTGGCCGGGGTGCCACTTGCGCACGTCTTCCTTCCAGTCGATCTGCACGCTGTGCAAGGTGCGACTCGCCAGCCAGTCACAGGCGGCTTCGATGCCCGGGGCGTAGCGCGAATGCCAGGCGAACAGGCCGCTGACGCCTTGCTCGCGGACCTGCTCCACCAACGCCATGGCTTCCCCCAGGGTGGCGCACGGCGGCTTTTCCACCAGGACATGCTTGCCCGCCGCCAGTGCCTGTTGCACCAGGGCGAAGCGACCTTGTGGCGGCGTGCAGAACGCAATCGCGTCGACCTGCGGAGCGTTCTCGAGCAACTCGCCCAGGGACCGGAAATTCTCCACTCCGGGGCAAGGCTGCCCTTGCGTGGCGACCGCTACCAGTTGGAACGCGGGGTTGGCGTGGATAGCTGGAACGTGTTGATCCTGGGCAATCTTGCCGTAGCCCACCAGACCGAGACGAATCGGTTGCATCGATGACTCCTGATTTTTGTACTTGTGATCGGGCAGCAAACTAGACGCAAATCGTCCGGCGGACAATGGGGATCGGGCAGTATCCATGCGATTGTCCTGCGCAATTTGGCCACAGCGGTGCGGCAAAGACGTCAGGTCCGTCGCTGTTCACGGGCCGCCGTCACGACGTTGGTCACCCGGCCGAAGAAGGGCTCCAGTCGCTCACGCGGCGCATCGTGCTCCACCACCAGGGTGGCGACTTCTTCGCAGGAGGCCACCTGGTAATGGGCTACGCTGGACAGCTTCTCATTGGTCACCGCCGCGATCACTTGCCCACTTGCCGCGACCACCGCGCGCTTGAACTCCGCGTCATCCAGGCCGAACGCAGTGACGCCATTGTCCGGATCAATGGCGCAGGCGCCGAGGACACACACGTCGAAACTGAATTGGCGCAATTGCTGGACAGCCGTCAGCCCGATCACACCACCCGCGTTTGGACTCAAGCGGCCACCCAGCAGGATGACCTCGGCGCGGGGCAGCTTCATCAACTGAACCGCAATCAGCGGCGAATTGGTGGTGAGGGTCAACGGAAGTTGCGGATCGATGGCGCAGGCCACCGCCAGGTTGGTTGAGCCGACGTCAATGAAGACGTGCTGGCCCGCGCGCAGCAGCGCAGCGGCCGCCTGGCCGAGACTGCCCTTGCGCGCCGGGTCTTTGCGCACGCGTACGTCCAACGGCCCTTCGACAGCGGGCAAGAGTATTGCGCCGCCATAAACGCGCTTGCACACCCCCGCCGCCGCCAATGCGCCCAGGTCACGCCGTATCGAGTGCTCGGATACATTGAATTCGCTGGCAAGGTCGGCCGCGATCACCCGGCCATACCGGGCAAGACGCTGGCTGATCAATTGCTGGCGTTCGCCGGGGAACGTTTCGTGAGGAGAAGTCATGACATCACAACCTGCATAAACGAGCACTAATGATCACAAACGAGCAAATAGTGCCGGTTATGCAGCGAGGCGTCAAACCCGCTCAACCAAGCGGTTGCACGATGAAGGTCAAGCGACCCCTGGGACATTCGTGCCCATGCCCGAGGGCAGGAAAGGTTGAATCTCGTCAATTTCCTCGGCGCTGAGGCGCAGCTGTGAACCGGCAACCAACCCATCGACCTGCGCGGGGCGGCGGGCACCGACGATGGCACCGGTGACCACTGGTTTGCGCAACACCCAGGCGATGGCGACTGCCGCCGCGCTCACCCCGTGCCGTTCACCAATACCGGCCAAGACCTCGACCAGCGCCAGGTTCGCGCTCAAGCGAGGCTCCTGGAAGTCCGCGCTTCGGGCCTTGCGCCAATCGTCGTCGGGCAATTGGGCGATGCGCTCGCGCGTCATGCTGCCGGAAAGCAGCCCCGATTGAAGGGTAGAATAGGCCAGGACACCCATTGCGGCCTGCTCGCAAAAGGGCAGGACGGCGTCCTCGATGTCCCGCATCAAGGCGGAATAAGGCGGTTGGAGTGACACGATCTCGGTCACCGCCCGCGCACGCTCGAGTTGCGCAACGTCGAAATTGGAGACGCCGATAGCACGAATTTTCCCCTGTTCACGGGCGGTGGCCAACGCTGAAAGCGCGCTCTCGATCCCTTCACTGCTGCCATCGGCAGGAAAGGCCGGCCAGTGGATCTGATAAAGATCGATGGTTTCGACTTGAAGCCGGCGCAAGCTCGCATCGACCTCGGCGAGCAGCGACTGGGGCGCCAGCGAGTGCGAGATCGCCTTGGTGACCGGGTCCCAGACCAGGCTGCCCTTGGTGAATACCAACGGACGCCGCGAAACCGGCACCCGACGCAACAGTTGCCCGACCAATTGCTCGGCATGGCCCAAGCCATAAACCGCCGCCGTGTCGATCCAGTTCACACCGCGCTCGACGGCATATTCAAGGGCGCCCAGGCTGTCCTCGTCGTCCTGCGCGCCCCAGCTGTATTCCCAACCGGTACCAGCAATCGCCCAGGTTCCCAGGCCAATGGGCGAAATCCGTAAATCCGATGATCCAAGGCGATTCTTTTGCATAGCGAGTTCTCCACAGATGATGTGGACAGTATCGGCGAGCGATCTTACGACGATAAGATGGGCAATCCCGCTTGAACTAATGAACAGGATTCATGAATAAGCACCCTGATCTTTCCGAACTGGACGCCTTTGCGGCCGTCGCTCGCCATCGCAGTTTTCGCAAGGCCGCCGACGAGCGTGGCGTTTCGGCCTCAGCGTTGAGTCATGCGCTGCGGGCACTGGAAGCACGCCTGGGTCTCAGGCTGCTCAACCGCACCACGCGTAGCGTGACTCCGACCGAGGCCGGTCACCAACTACTGGCAACGCTGGGCCCTACCCTGCAACAGGTTGCCGATGCACTGGCGCAGTTGACCTCGATGCAGGAAGTGCCCGCCGGCAAGCTTCGCCTCAACGTGGCGCGTCCGGCGGCGCGAGCGGTATTTGCGAAGGTGCTCGCGCCATTCGTGGCCAGGTATCCCCGTATTCAACTGGACCTGGTCACCGATGATGGCTTGACCGACATCGTGGACGAGGGGTTTGACGCGGGCGTGCGCTTTGGCGAAAGCCTGGCCGGCGACATGATCGCGGTCCCTGTCGGCCCTCCTCAATCGTTCGTGACCGTCGCTTCACAGGCTTACCTGGGCACAAAGGGCATCGTCCAGGCTCCACGGGACTTGCTCGACCATGCCTGTATCGCCCGGCGTTTTCCCAGCGGCAAACTCTATGCCTGGGAGTATCAGGCGGATGGGCAACCGATCCGCTTGTCCGTCACCGGTCCGCTCATTCTTGAAGACGATGGGCTGATGATCCAGGCAGCAAAAGATGGCGCCGGGATTGCCTATGTTTACGAGGAACTGGTGCGCGATGACATCCGCAATGGGCAGCTCACGGAACTGCTTGCGCAGTGGAAAGCCCCACCAAGCCGGTTTTTTCTTTATTACCCCAGCCGCCGCCATGTGCCACCGGCCCTCAGAGCGCTCATCGAATTCATTCGGGCGGATGATTGGCGAACCTGAAACCAGCAGACAAAAAAAGCCCCGCGACCGAATGCGGTGCGGGGCAAGGGAATTGGTTGGTTGCGGCCAACCAAAGGAGCACGGTAAAAAACGTTTACGGGCCGGTCAGATGCATTCCTGTGCAGCGCGTTCAAAACTCGAGGGCAGGAGGTTGGAGGCCAGCAAATGCCGCTCGTAGATGAATACCTTGCCGCCGCTGCCGGCCTTGTAGGCTTCCAGCACGTTGTCCGCCGCGACTTTGCTCGGCACCACGATGCGATAGCTGCGCTGGGTTTGCGAGACCATCGGGTTCAAGGCACTGCCCTGCAATTTCGGTACGACGCATTCAGCGTATTGGGCCGGCGTCTTGCTGGTCTGCAAGGTCAGGGTCGGGTCGTTTGGCGCCGAGGCACAACCAGCCAGCAACAACGGGGAAAACGCCAGGGGAAGCAAAAATAAACGGCGCATGGTCGGGTCCTGAAAATAAAAATAGTGAGCTGCGTGTTCGATGGCGCTGATTTTCCAATGATTGCCGGCAAAGCAGAACTTGCATTTGGTAATGGTCACTATTACTCCTAGCAATAGTTGCAAGCCGAGAACAATTGATGAGGTATGGCCATGAGAACATTTGATCTGATTCGCGACGCGGTATTGCCCGACTTCCGTGAGCGGGTGGCTGATTACCTGATCCAGTACGAAAGCGTGTTGTTGAGCAGCACCAAACCCGACCCGGAGCTCAAGCGGGACACGGCCAATCAATTGCGCGGTTATTTGCGCGGGTTGAACACCACTCGGGTATTAGGCATGGCGGATTGGGAGGAACTGGATCGGCGGGTGGTGGATACGTGGCTTTAGCGCCCGGCTGGATGCGCCCTGCTCACCAAACGTTGCACCCACGCCGCATCCTGGTCATTGACCACCCCATAGCGGTTCGGCGGTAGAAAATTCCAGTGATGGGCGGCCTCTTCCAAGCGCTTGAGCTCATCGGCAGACATCCAGTACGGCGTATCCACCAATGGCATCGGCGCACCGTCGAAACGCCGGCCCAGCTGCAGGTTCGTGCCGGGGGCGAAAGCAATCGCCAGTTGCTGCTGGGGTTGCAGCAGCTTGTCCGGTGCCGGCATTTGCCCTACCCGCCCGTAGCTGAAGTCGCCCGGATACTGCTCCTTGAGCACCAGCCAGTGTCCCGCCGCCGTCTTGGCCAGGATCCACTGCGACACACCGCTGTCTTGCACGCATTTCAACTTGTCGTTGGACCACTGCATGAGGGTGTTGCAGTCCGGATCATAGTCGTTGGACCACAGGCTGATGCCGGAGACCAGGGTATGGTGTTCAAGCTCGACCACCCCTTGATCGGGCATCGATTGCCAATAACGCTTGGTCGGGTCGCGCTTATCGCGCAGGAAGTTGTGCAGGATCCACGCAGCCATGAACAGCAAGGTGGCAAGCACGAGCCAACCAAGGGAGGCCCCGGCGATCCGGTCGAGGTCGACGCCTGAGGCGGATAATCCTTGATGGACCAGCAGCCTCAGCAAAAACACGATGCCCGGCAACACTGGGCCCAGGCACAACGGTGGCACCAGCACCTCGATCCAGCTGAAGCGATGCATGGTCGCACGCTCGCGCGCCCAGGCCTGTTCCTGAGCGAGCATCGGCGCCTGCTCCCGGGGGCCGATGCCAGGGTCGGGGGTCTGGAAGCGCATGTACAGGGTGTAAGTGTCATCGCTCATGGATCGGATCATGCCCTTGAAATCATCATGGTCGAGCAACCCTTCGGGACGCCCTTTGACGCTGGAACACGCGTATTATCCGGGTAACCAGGCGCCATGTAGAGACTCATTCATGCCCATCTCCCAAACTCGCCCCTCACCCGCGCCCTTGCTCGAGCCAGGCGAGACAGTGGTCCTGTTCGACGGCGTTTGTAAACTGTGCAATGGCTGGGCAAAGTTCCTGATCCGCCATGACCACGCCCGACGCGTGCGGTTGGCCTCCGTACAATCACCCGAAGGGCAAGCGCTGCTGGCCTGGGCGGGCCTGCCCTTGCAGCAGTTCGACACCATGGCTGTGGTTCGAGATCGGCATTACTGGGTGCGTTCGGAGGCGATTTTTGAAATCGTTGCCCTACTGCCCTGGGCCTGGCGCTCGGTGAAACTGCTGCGTTACGTCCCCCGCAGGCTTCGGGATTGGGCCTATGATCGCATTGCCCTGAATCGTTATCGGCTGTTTGGCAAGTACGACGTTTGCCTTTTGCCGAGCCCGGATCATGAAGGCCGTTTCTTGAAGGCTCCCACGCTTGGGATCAATCCGGTGGAACGGATCGGTACTTAGCCCGTCAGAAGCTCGATCCACTGACGTGGCGTCATCTTCGTCACCATGATCAGCACAATGACAAACATCCCCAAAAAGCCAAAGACGCCCATCCAGAACCACTTTTGATACACGGATGAGTATCGATCATCGAGCGCGCGCCCGTCTCCAACTGCGCTCGAAGCCATCACGTATAAGCGCTTCTGGAGCACCAGCACAGGAAGCCACAGCGCCCCTACGCAAAGGAAAATGATCAGCGATGTCATTATCCATTCCGTGGTCGGGGGAAGTCCGGCCAGCTTCAGCAGCAGGTAGCCCGTCGCTATCTGGATAAAGCCCGCAGGCGTGGTAATCCAAGTGTCGAACTGGACGACCGTCCTGGCCACGTGGGCAATGACCTGAGGGTTGGCGGTGCGGCTAGCAGCGATCAGGTAGAGGTAGGACCCCATGCCGAAGCCGAAAAGGAAAATGGCAGCAATGATGTGGAGGTACTTCAGGCAAAGATAGAGCATCTGTCAGCCCTGCTCGTCAGAGAAGTGTACGGACAGGCTCAAGTTTTCGGGGTCGTTGATAGCAGCCATGTATTCGTCCACGGTGATTTCACCCACGCAGGCCCGAGCACCGGGTTCGGGCAGATACCCTTGGCTGATTTTTGCCGCCAAGGCAACGGCTGCGCAGCTGGGAATCTCTGGCCCCTTGTCATTCATGGCGGTGAGCTGCACGTTCATCGACAGCGGTTCGTCATCGACACCGATGCCCTGGACGTCGATGTACATTGCGCTTTTGCCATCGCCAAATCGTTCGAACCAGAGCCCCCACCGATGAAGCCTGGTGGCCCAAGGGGCATGGTCACGCACCACCCCCATCCTCATTGCCTGGGCCAGCAGATAGTTGGCAATGCCGCCGAGTTTCAGGCCTGAGCCGGCCTTGAAGCTCAGGGTCCGGGCACCATAGCGGCTGGCGAAGATATCCATGTCCGGCACGTCGACATTGGCCAGTACCCGGGTCCCCATATAGCGCATTCTGCGAAGCGTCAGATCCTGCCACCCCAGGACCTCATGTACCCGGCCATCCCGCAGTTGCTTGATCGGCCTGCCTGCGTAGGCGAGAACGCCTTCGACGGTGGACAACCCCGGCATCTTGGCCGAAGAGGAAATACCATGCTCAATCGAGTCGATACGCTTAAAGCGATGCCGCTGCTGATCGATGAGGGCGGCCGAGAGCGTCGGCACTGAGCTGCAACCACTAAGGACCGCGACGCCCGCCTGTTTTGCCCGGGCGTCGAGTGCGCTAATGCCGGTGACGAAGGCTCTGGAATCGGACAGGTCACAGTAGTTCACACCCGCGTCGATACAGCTCTCGGCAACGGCATAGGCTTGCCCTTGAAATGGGCCACCGGTATGGATGACCAATTGGATGTTCATCAAGCCCAGGACAGATTTGAAGCCCGCTCCCATGGCGTCGCCGCACCAACTTTCACACACAGTGCCCGATTGAGCCTTCAACTCATCGACTTTGCGCTGCAGTTTTTGGGTGTCGCGCCCTGAAATCACCAACTTTACGCCTGGCATCACCACCAGGTGCCTGGAAACGATACTGCCAAAGTTTCCATACCCGCCGACCACCATCACCCTGAGCGTCATTCAATCCTTCCCTAAATATTCGATGAAGCCAGCAACCTTGCCACAAGGAAGACTCGGTGGTGTACCCCTTGTGGCGGTGGCTCACCGTGCCTTTGTGGCGAGGGGATTTATCCCCGTTGGGCTGCGCAGCAGCTCCAATGTTATCCACTCAATCAACCTGACACACCAGGCTGCCAGGTTTCAGGGCCGCTTCGCGCCCCAGCGGGGATAATCCCCTCGCCACAAGAGCGGTTCGGCCGTGGGTCAGTGAGTGGCCGTATTGGCTCCCTGCTGATATTCCCGAGGCGTGCAGCCGAACTCACGGCGAAACACCGTATGCAGGTACTGCGCCGATTTGAAGCCACAATTCTGGGCAATGTCGGCAATCGGCGAGTTGGTGTTTTCCAGTCCGTTGGCGGCAGCGGCCAGTTTGAAGCGCAGGATTTCGTCGTGGACGCTACAGCCGCGCTCCTTGCGAAAGTGCGATTCCAGCGATGAACGCGACACGCCCACATAGGCCGCCACCTGGGCAGTCTTGATGCCCTGGCAGGCGTATTGGCGGATGAAGAGCATTGCCTGCATCACATAAGGGTTGCCCAACGGCTGGTGCAGGCTCGAAACCTGCACATTGATCGCATCCGGCGGTATCAGAATCTGTGTGCCCGTGGACGGCATGCCGTGCAGCATTTGATGGAGCAGGCGCGCGGCGGTGCGGCCCATGGTTTCGGTGCCTTGGATCACCGAACTCAGCGGCACCCGCGTCAGGCTGCGGGTCAGCGGGTCGTTGTCGATGCCGATCAACGCCACTTGCTCGGGCACGGCGATCCCGGCGGTCAGGCAGGCTTGCAGCAGCTGCCGGGCGCGCGCGTCGCTGACGGCGATGATGCCGATGGGTTTGGGCAGGCTTTGCAGCCAGGCGATCTGCTGTTCAACGGCGCTGTCCCAGAGCGGTGCGCTGGTGCCCATGCCGCGATAGACCTCGGCGTGCAGGCCATCGCGCTGCATCAGCCGGCGAAAGGCCTTTTCCCGTTCCTGGGCCCAGCGATTGGCTTGTGCTTCAGGCAGGCTGAAACAGGCAAAACGGGTCAACCCGGCCTCGACCAGGTGCTCGTAGGCCAATTTCATCAACGCTTCGTTGTCGGTGGCGACATAGGGAATGCCCTTCGGATAAGCGCGTTCATCCTGATACGAACCACCCACCGCCACCACCGGCAGCTTGATCCCGGCCAGCGCCTCGCCAATCAGCGGGTCGTCGAAGTCGGCAATGATCCCGTCACCTTGCCAGCGCTCGATGCCTTTCAAGCGGCAGAGAAAATCTTCTTCTAGGAACAAGTCCCAGGACGCGCGCGTGCTGCTCAGGTAGTTGCCGATGCCACTGATGATGCCGCGGTCGTAGATCTTGCTGCCGTTGAACAGGAGCGCAATGCGGTGAACGGGCGGGACGGTTTTCATTGGTTTAACCCTGGGCCGATGAGCACAGACTAGGCGTGCAGCCAGCGAATCTCAATACTCAAAATCGAACGGCCCGTTGGTGATTTTCATAATCAGCAGCCATAGGCCCGGCGTTAGTATCGGGACACCGCCAAGAATAAAAAGGAAATTGCACATGCCGTACTTCCCCGGTGTCGACAAGATTCGCTACGAAGGCTCCGCCAGCGATTCGCCACTTGCCTTCCGCCACTACGACGCCAACAAACTGGTGCTCGGTAAACCCATGCGCGAGCACCTGCGCATGGCGGTCTGCTACTGGCATACCTTCGTCTGGCCGGGCTCGGATGTGTTCGGTGCCGGCACCTTCAAACGCCCATGGCAGCGCACCGGGGATCCAATGGAGCTGGCTATCGGCAAAGCCGAAGCGGCCTTCGAGTTCTTCTCCAAACTGGGCATCGACTACTACTGCTTCCACGACACCGATGTCGCCCCGGAAGGTAGTTCGCTGAAGGACTACCGTAACAACTTCGCCCAAATGATCGACCACCTGGAGCGCCATCAGGAAGAGACCGGGATCAAGCTGTTGTGGGGCACCGCCAACTGTTTCAGCAACCCACGCTTTGCCGCCGGCGCCGCCAGTAACCCAGACCCGGAAGTGTTCGCCTGCGCCGCCGCGCAGGTGTTCAGCGCCATGAACGCCACCCAGCGCCTCAAAGGCTCCAACTACGTGTTGTGGGGCGGTCGTGAAGGCTACGAAACCCTGCTCAATACCGACTTGAAACGCGAGCGCGAACAGTTGGGCCGCTTCATGCGCATGGTGGTCGAGCACAAACACAAGATCGGCTTCAAGGGCGACCTGCTGATCGAACCCAAGCCCCAGGAGCCGACCAAGCACCAGTACGATTACGACAGCGCCACGGTGTTCGGCTTCCTGCAACAGTTCGGCCTGGAAAATGAGATCAAGGTCAACATCGAAGCCAACCACGCCACCCTGGCCGGGCACAGCTTCCATCACGAAATCGCCACGGCCGTCTCGCTGGGGATTTTCGGCAGCATCGACGCCAACCGTGGCGATCCGCAGAACGGCTGGGACACTGACCAGTTCCCCAACAGCGTCGAGGAAATGACCCTGGCCACCTACGAAATCCTCAAGGCCGGGGGGTTCAGCAATGGTGGTTTCAACTTCGACTCCAAGGTCCGGCGCCAGAGCCTGGACGAACTCGACCTGTTCCACGGCCACATCGCCGCCATGGACGTTCTTGCCCTGGCTCTGGAACGCGCGGCGGCCATGGTGCAGAACGACCGGTTGCAACAGTTCAAGGATCAGCGCTACGCCGGTTGGCAGCAACCGTTTGGCAAGGCGGTACTGGCCGGTGATTTCAGTCTTGAATCACTGGCCGAGCATGCCTTCACCCACGAGCTGAATCCCCAGGCCGTCAGCGGTCGCCAGGAGATGCTCGAAAACGTGGTCAATCGGTTTATCTACCCCTGACAACGGGCGATGTTCGGGGCACAGGGGCTGTTACATTCTCGCGACAAATCTGTGCCCACGGCGCCCTGCAACGCTCTACAGTTCTACCCCGGTATCACGCTCATCGTCAGGCAGTGTCTTTCAAACAACAATAAAAGGACGCACCACCATGAAAACCTTCAAACGCACGTTACTCGCCGGCGCCCTCGCCCTCCTGTCTCTCCCGGTCATGGCCGATGCGGCCCACCCGAAGATCGGTTTCTCCATCGATGACCTGCGCCTGGAACGCTGGTCGCGGGACCGTGACTACTTCGTCGCGGCGGCGGAAAAACTCGACGCCAAGGTCTTCGTCCAGTCGGCCGATGCCAACGAGCAGAAACAGATCTCGCAGATCGAAAACCTGATCTCCCGTGGCGTCGATGTGATCGTCATCGTGCCGTTCAACGCCACCGTGCTGACCAACGCCGTCGCCGAAGCCAAGAAGGCCGGGATCAAGGTGGTGTCCTATGACCGCCTGATCCTCAATGCCGACATCGACGCCTACATTTCCTTCGATAACGAAAAAGTCGGCGAGATGCAGGCCAGCGGCGTGTTGAAAGCGGCGCCCAAGGGTAACTACTTCCTGCTCGGCGGCGCCCCTACGGACAACAACGCCAAGGTCCTGCGCGAAGGCCAGATGAAAGTGCTGCAACCGGCCATCGACAAGGGTGACATCAAGATTGTCGGCCAACAGTGGGTCAAGGAATGGAACCCCACCGAAGCCTTGAGCATCGTGGAAAACGCCCTGACCCGGAACAACAACAAGATCGATGGCATCGTCGCCTCCAACGACGCCACCGCTGGCGGCGCGATCCAGGCCCTGGCCGCGCAGAAAATGGCCGGCAAGGTACCGATCTCCGGCCAGGATGCCGACCTCGCCGCAGTCAAGCGCGTGATCGATGGCACCCAGACCATGACTGTCTACAAGCCGCTGAAACTGATTGCCTCCGAAGCCGCCAAGCTCTCGGTGCAACTGGCGCGTAACGAGAAACCCAGCTTCAGTTCGCAATACGACAACGGTAGCAAAAAGGTCGATACCATCCTGCTCACCCCGACACCGTTGACCAAGGACAACATCGACCTGCTGGAAAAGGATGGGTTCTACACCAAGGCGCAGATCGCCGGGCAGTGACCAAAGCCCGGATCTTTGGTTAAGCAAAGATCCTGTGGGAGCGAGCCTGCTCGCGATGACGGCAGCACATCCACTATTGATGCCAGCTGACCCATCGCCATCGCGAGCAGGCTCGCTCCCACATGCCCTGTGACTTGACTGGCATCGGGGTGATGCCTGAGCCCTCTTTATTCGAGCCCTCGCCATGTCCGACTACCTGTTGCAAATGAACGGCATCGTCAAAACCTTTGGCGGTGTCAAAGCCCTGAATGGCATCGACATCAAGGTCCGACCGGGTGAGTGCGTCGGCCTGTGCGGCGAGAACGGCGCCGGCAAATCGACGCTGATGAAAGTCCTCTCGGCGGTCTATCCGTATGGCACCTGGGACGGTGAAATCCTCTGGGACGGCCAGCCGCTCAAGGCACAATCCATCAGCGAAACCGAGGCCGCCGGGATCGTCATCATTCACCAGGAACTGACCCTGGTCCCCGACCTGTCGGTGGCCGAAAACATCTTCATGGGCCACGAGCTGACGCTGCCCGGCGGGCGCATGAACTACCCGGCGATGATCCACCGCGCCGAAGCCTTGATGCGTGAACTCAAGGTGCCGGACATGAACGTCTCGCTACCGGTTTCGCAGTACGGCGGTGGTTACCAGCAATTGGTGGAAATCGCCAAGGCACTGAACAAGCAGGCACGGCTGCTGATCCTTGATGAGCCCTCCTCGGCCCTGACCCGTTCGGAAATCGAGGTGCTGCTGGACATCATCCGCGACCTCAAGGCCAAGGGCGTTGCCTGCGTCTACATCTCCCACAAGCTCGATGAAGTGGCCGCCGTGTGCGACACCATTTCGGTGATCCGCGACGGCAAACACATTGCTACGACCGCGATGACCGAGATGGACATTCCGAAGATCATCACCCAGATGGTCGGACGGGAAATGAGCAACCTCTACCCCACCGAACCCCATGAGGTCGGCGAGGTGATTTTCGAAGCACGCCACTTCACCTGCTACGACGTCGACAACCCCAAGCGCAAACGAGTCGACGACATTTCGTTCGTGCTCAAGCGCGGGGAAATCCTCGGCATCGCCGGGCTGGTCGGCGCCGGTCGCACGGAACTGGTCTCGGCACTGTTCGGCGCCTACCCCGGGCGCTACGAAGGCGAAGTCTGGCTGGGCGGCCAACAAATCGACACGCGCACGCCCCTCAAGTCGATCCGCGCCGGCCTGTGCATGGTCCCCGAAGACCGCAAGCGCCAAGGCATCATCCCGGACTTGGGCGTCGGCCAGAACATCACTTTGGCGGTGCTGGACAACTACTCGAAACTGACCCGCATCGACGCCGAAGCCGAACTGGGCAGCATCGACAAGGAAATCTCGCGCATGCACCTCAAGACCGCGAGCCCGTTCCTGCCGATCACCAGCCTCTCCGGCGGCAACCAGCAAAAAGCCGTGTTGGCGAAAATGCTCCTGACCAAACCCCGCGTGCTGATTCTCGACGAGCCGACCCGCGGCGTGGACGTCGGCGCCAAGTATGAGATCTACAAGTTGATGGGCGCGCTGGCGGCCGAAGGCGTGTCGATCATCATGGTCTCCTCGGAACTGGCCGAAGTGCTGGGGGTATCCGACCGCGTGCTGGTGATCGGCGAAGGCCAGTTGCGCGGCGACTTCATCAACCACGAACTCACTCAGGAACAGGTGCTCGCCGCCGCACTCAGCCAGCCCGATGGCCATAACAATAATGATCGGAAGTCCGCGTAGATGAATCAGGTCAAACAACTTTTCAGCCGCTACAAAATGCTCGCCCTGGTGATCGCCGTGGCGGTGATCTGGCTGTTCTTCAGCTGGCAGACCGACGGCGGGTTCGTGACCCCGCGCAACCTCTCCAACCTGCTGCGGCAGATGTCCATCACCGGGATCCTCGCCTGCGGCATGGTGCTGGTGATCATCAGTGGCGAGATCGATTTGTCGGTGGGCTCGTTGCTTGGCTTGCTCGGTGGTCTGGCGGCGATTCTCGACGTGGTCTATCACATTCCGCTGCTGGCGAACCTGAGCCTGGTGGCCCTGTGCGGCTTGGTCATCGGCTTGGGCAACGGCTACATGACCGCCTACCTGCGTATCCCGTCGTTCATCGTCGGCCTGGGCGGCATGCTTGCTTTTCGCGGCATCCTGCTGGGGGTGACCGGCGGCACCACCATTGCCCCGGTGTCACCGGATCTGGTGTACGTCGGCCAGGGTTACTTGCCGCACACGGTCGGGACCGGGCTCGGCATCCTGCTGTTCGCCCTGACCCTGTTCCTGACCTGGAAACAGCGACGCAACCGCGCCCTGCATGGCCTGGCGGCGCACTCATTGGTGCGTGACGTATTGCGCGTGGTGCTGATCGGCGCAGTGCTGGCCGGGTTCGTCTATACCCTCAACAGCTACGATGGCATCCCGGTACCGGTGCTGCTTCTGCTGATCCTGCTGGGCGTGTTCAGCTATGTCACCAGCCAGACCGTGTTTGGCCGCCGCGTCTACTCGGTGGGCAGCAACATGGAAGCCACACGCCTGTCGGGCATAAACGTGCAGGCGGTAAAACTGTGGATCTTCGGCATCATGGGCGTGATGTGCGCCCTTGCCGGCGTGGTCAACACCGCACGCCTGGCCGCCGGTTCGCCCTCGGCGGGCAACATGGGCGAACTCGACGCCATCGCCGCCTGTTTCATCGGCGGTACCTCCATGCGCGGCGGCTCCGGCACCGTCTACGGCGCCCTGCTCGGCGCGCTGGTGATCACCAGCCTGGACAACGGCATGTCCATGCTCGACGTCGACAGTTATTGGCAGATGATCGTCAAGGGCAGCATTCTGGTGCTGGCGGTGTGGGTGGATGTGAGTACACGCACGGGTCGACGCTAGTGGTCAGGTCAGCCGATGAATTGGCGATACACCAAATCTCAGCCCTTGCTCCTCAAATTCCGCTGTTGGAAACCGAGGCAGTTGCAGAGGGTTTCAGGTTCCTCACCCGTTTGGTAACCGATTGGAAAAACGGCTCCAATCGGTTCGACCGCCCCGGTGAAGGGCTTTTTGGAGCCTTCTGCAATGGGCAACTGATTGCCATAGGTGGTCTTTCTTGCGATCCCTATGCAGGGCCGGATACCGGTAGACTACGCCGGGTGTACGTCGCACCTGCTTCAAGGCGCCAGAGCGTGGGTAAGGTTCTGGTGAAACACCTTCTGGAATATGCGGCCCTGAATTTCCGTGTCGTTCGCCTGTCCACGGATACACCGCAGGGAGCCGCATTTTACTTGCGCTGCGGATTCCAGCAGGTCCAGGACGATTCTGCGACGCATGTCATGTCATTTGTAGATGCCACCTGATCACGGCGAAAACACCCATGTTCATCAAACCCTTCTCCATCGATATCTCCGAACACGCCCTTGAAGAGCTGCGGCATCGCCTGAGGAACACCCGGTTGCCGGAGCCCTTGGCCGGGCAAGGTTGGGACGAGGGTATGGACATGGACGTGCTTGGGGAGCTTCTCGCCTATTGGTCGAGCGCGTTCGATTGGCGCGCCCAGGAAACGGCGCTCAATCGCTTGCCGCAATTTGTCGCCGACATCGGCGAGCAGCAGGTCCACTTCATTCATCAGCGAGGCGTCGGGCCGAATCCGATGCCTCTCATCCTCACCCACGGTTGGCCCGGCTCGTTCATCGAGATGCAGCGCATCATCCCACTGCTGACGGACCCGGCCAGCCATGGCGGCGATGCTGCGGATGCCTTCGATGTGGTGGTGCCGTCGCTGCCCGGCTACACCTTTTCCGCGCCGTTCCAGCAACCTGGCATGGGCCCCTATGAAGTGGCCGGTTTGTGGAGTGAGTTGATGACGGGGCTCGGCTATGAGCGGTTTGGCGCCCAGGGTGGAGACATCGGTGCAGGCGTGTCGACGTGGCTGGGCGTGCGTTTTCCCGAGCGCGTGACCGGCATTCATCTCAATTACATCCCCGGCTCCTATCGCCCGCCCCTTGGCGAAACCGAGCCCCCGCAGACAGCTGCAGAAACCGCGTTTTTGCAACGCGCCGGGGCATTTGCCGATGCCGAAGGCGCCTATGCCCACCTCCAGAGAACCAAGCCGCAAACTCTGGCCGTGGGCCTGAATGATTCACCGGCGGGACTCTTGGCGTGGATGGGCGAGAAGATCTTGTCCTGGTGCGATACCAACCCCGCCATCGATCGAGAATGGCTGCTGACCAATGTCACCCTGTACTGGCTGACGAACTGCATCGGCTCGTCGTTTCGCCAGTATGTGGAAGGTAGCAAGCGGCCGTTGCTGTTCAACAGCGGCGAACGGGTGAAGCCGCCGGTTGGGGTGGCGTTGTTTCCCAAGGAGCTACCCATGCCGCCAAGGAGTTGGGTGGAGCGCTGCTGCGACGTGAGGCGTTGGACCGTGATGCCCCGAGGCGGACACTTTGCGGCGTTGGAACAGCCGGAGTTGTTGGCGGAGGATATCAGGGCGTTTTTTCGGGGCTGTCGCTAGAAATCCGGAAAGTCTCCACCCCTCCGACGGTGATTTGGCCTTCTGAAAAACTCGTAGGAATTTACCTCTGTGGCGAGGGGATTTATCCCCGCTGGGCTGCGAAGCGGCCCCAAACCAGCGACCTTATTTCGCCAGGTACTCCGCAGGTACCGGTTTTGCGACTGCTGCGCAGCCGAGCGGGGATAAATCCCCTCGCCACAGGGGGCGCGTGCGTCCTACAGGTCGGTTGTGGGTGCCGGGATCGACTTCTATAGTTGGGTCGTCGCTGGCTTTGGCCGGTGGCTGGGTTTCGCAGCCCGACAGATACGGTAGCAACCAAGCATCATAAAAGTGACAATGAGCGCCTTTGGCGTTCGACGTCATTTTATGGTGGCTGTGTGTGGGAGACCTTCGGGTCTGCCGGGTTCCTTCGTATCCTCGGTCTGCGAACCCACGCGCAGCTACCACCCATTCGTTTCGCAGCGGATCGAAGTAGCTTTTTCTTGATACGAAGAATGAGTAACTTTTGCCATGAACCAACGTGATCAACGCTTCACCCCTCTAACCCAAACCGCCACCACCCACCCCGTCCTGCTGATCGACACCCAAGCCCCACTCCCCGAACTCCACGCCTGCGCCAGCGAACGCCTGCACGCCACCCTCGATTACCTGACCTTGGTGGCGTGCAGCAGCCTGCGTGATTCGGCATCGAGCGACATCAACACCATCACCAACGTCGCCCGGATCCTGGTACAAGATGTGGCGGATGTGTTTGGCGTGATTGAACAACGCGGGCTCGAAGGCTAAACCTTGTGGGAGCGAGCCTGCTCGCGATGGCGGCGGCACAATGGCCTCTGGCAGGCGCCTTCTGTCGTGCCGTTCGCGCTGAGGACTGGTGCTTCTAAACTTCATCAAAAGATCGGCTCGCGCTGAGCCGGTCTTGTTCAACAAGCGGAGCTCACTGCATGGACCCGTTGCGACCCTCGCAATGCACAAACATGGAAGACATCCGACGCCTGATCGCTACCCCCGTGGCAGGATTGATCTGTTCAACTTATGGCAACATCTCAAAGCCTGCATTCTGGGTCACGGGGATCATTTCCCCAGGTGTGGTCACGACCAATTGGTACTTACCAGTTGTCAAAGTGTTTGCCGGATAGCTGAAGCACGACACGCTGGATGTGGATTTGCCGGGAACAAGAGCCACACTCTTGATCGGCGTGGGCGTAGCTCCTTCTTTTAGTTGATAGAACGAATACTGGGGGTTGCTGACCGGCTTGGCGTGCGTAAGGCAAAACGAGTCGTTCTTGACTGAAGGCGCGAATCGTCCCTTGGCATCCAGGGGTGAAACGAAGGTTATCCCGCTGCGGCTCTCTTGCTCGGCCTGCTGGGCAGCATCCAGGGCCGTCCTGGCACGCTCATAGTCGGCATTCTTCAACAGTGCACTGGTCTCTTGCCTGTTGATGGACTGGACGGCTTTCTCTGCCTCATTCAACGCACGTCGCCGTCCCCAGAGCACATCATCGCCCCCTTTGTAGACTGCAAATGACAACCAGGTCTTGTCTACGAACGTCTCGTTTTTGCCGCTCTGTTGCAGACCGTGATTGTCGTACTCGATCTCGCCAGCCTTGATGTCTTCCAAAGACGTTCCGTCTGGCGTGTCAGTCCAACCGCGCCGCATGGCAGTAGGCACCAGCATCAACGTGTCCCCCAGCCAAGCCAGCGGATTCTCTTTATTGCCCCGATTGGTCAAATAGAAATAGCAGTTGGTGGGAGCACAGCGCTCCTGGTTGATCAGCACATAATTCCCAGGCTTGAGCGCCACTATCGAACCGTTACCTTCCACGGCCTCATCGTCAGGACCTGCCACCATGTCCACGTCGATTTCCAACACAATGTCATCTTTGTTGAGAGCCAACAGACTTTTGGCGACTTCTTTGGCAAACACCTGTTCAGCGGCTGTTATCGGGTTGGCCAGGGACAATGTCTTGCTGGCCGATCCGATAAAGTCGAGGAAAGCTGCGGAGTCTTCGTTTTCGCCCTGGTCGTATTCCAACACGGTCAACTTCATCGACAGGTGATCGGACTCGAGCTTTTTGGGTCCGTACAACAACTTGTTCAGCAGGTTCGGCTTGGAATTATCGGCAACCCCGAGGTAAGGCCCGAGTACTTTGGTCACCGTTGCGCTTTTATCCTCGCCACTCACTTCGGTGAACTCGGCAACGATCACGACCTCGTTCACCCCACCGAGGTCCTTGAGGTACTTAAAGTAAGCATCCGTCAAATAGATAGCGAACACATCGCCACCGTTGCCGTTGCTGTCAGGTTTGCGAATGGCGCCGGCTTTATCGGTGCTGAAAATATCATCATCCAAACGCAGGCGTTCGGCTTTCCAATCGCGGATAGCGTCTTCGAATTTTTTTCTGGCTTGTTGCGCTCGTGTATTGGCGGCCTCGATTTCAGTGGCTGCCACCCCTTGTTTCTTTTTCACAGCGTCCGCCTGGGTTTGGGCGCTTTCCCATTCGTCCTTAAGTTTTTTTGCAGCCTCAAACTTATTGACGTCCGTTGTAGGACGAGCAGGCTGAACCTTAAAAAGATGCGCCTTCCCTGTTGGAACAGCGCAGCCCGCGATGAAGAGTGAAAGCGCACATGCCAATGCCAATCGAGCGCTGAAGGCTGAGCACAACGCCTTTGCAACCTGAACCGGTGCGTTTTCGGTGAACATCCCTTTCCCCTAGTCGTTGCTGGCACAATGCCTTGTCCCGGAGATTAGGACAGCCATCCAATAAGCGCAACGCAGATAACTTGACGCCAGTAATTGTGCAGCTTGAGGTAAGAGACTTCATGTGGATGCACAGGTTATTGATGACACTCGTTGTGCGCCTTCACCTACTCAAGCTGCCGGAAAAACACCCGTCATCCGCTAAGAGATTACCAAGTCCCGAGCTTAATCAAAGCTATACTTCAGCCCCGCCTCGCTGCGCTTGACCAGCGTCAAGAGTTCGAAATTTGACTCCACAAAGCCATCACCTATCGTTGCTCTCGAGACCGCACCCAGGGACCGGGTGGCCCGGACGCCTTTGTAGGCGCGGTCTTCAATGTCATTACCCTCAAGGAGCAACAAAATGTCTGGAGCGACCCAAACCATTGATGTGCTCGTCAACGTTGACGCCGACTACCTGCTCGCCCACCCCAATGACGTAGGCGGTGCGATTGCCATGCTGGTGACCCGCAGCGCCATCGACAGCCACGCCAACATCAGCAGCGGCGAAGGCGAAGGCGGTAACGAGTTGTGGTTCGACGTAAAACCCGGCGACATCATTCGCTGGCGCGCCACCACGCTGTCGCGCAACTTCGACCGCATCGCATTGATCAAAAACGTCGTGATCGGAGACCCTCATCAGGGCGGTGATTACAAGGGCACCATCTCGACCCCGCAATTTTTCAATATCCCCGGCATTCCAGTGCCCTATCTGGACAATGGTGCCCCCGGAGGCATTGCCAAGACCGATGTGACCTATACCGTCTGGCAGTCCACTGCGCTGAACCCGGGAAAGCTCTGGTACCAAATCGTCTTCGTTCTGCTGGACCGTAACCTGAACCAGATCGGCCCGACCAACACATGGGATCCCTACATCACCGTCAATAATCAATAACTGAAATGCACACAGCCCCGGTCGGTTCCCTTCGTCGTTGACGAGGGCGCCGGCCGGGGCTGTGTGCAGGTTCTACAGCATTTCCTTCCTAAGCCGCTTTTTCAAACTCCATTAATGCCGCCAACACCAGCGGGTGCAGGACCGCGTCGGGATGTTTCGTTTGCCAGGCCATCAACTCGCGACACATGGCCGGCGTCCAGAAGCTCTTGATGTGCTGGTACACGCCACGCACCGCCACTGCCTTATCCGGCTCGCTGGCGAAGTACTGGCCGATCTGGTTGGCCATCTTGATCAGGCTTTCAGAACTCATCGACGCACCTCGGCTTTCTCGGCATGGCGGCGTTCCTTCAGCAGCCGCCCCTGTTCATCACTGAACGCCTGGTAGCGTTTCTGCCATTCCGAAGGTTGGCTGACCCGCACGATCTCCACCGCCGTCACCTTGTATTCCGGGCAGTTGGTGGCCCAGTCGGAGTTGTCGGTGGTAATCACGTTGGCGCCCGATTCAGGGAAGTGGAACGTGGTGTAGACCACACCCGGCGCCACTCGCTCGGTCACCTTCGCCCGCAGTACGGTCTGCCCGGCACGACTGCCGATACCGACCCAGTCGCCATCGACAATCCCGCGGTTCTCGGCATCGGTTGGATGAATCTCCAACCGATCCTCCTCGTGCCAGGCCACGTTGTCAGTACGCCGGGTCTGGGCGCCAACGTTGTACTGGCTGAGGATGCGTCCGGTGGTCAGCAACAGCGGATAGCGGTTGTTGACCTTCTCTTCGGTGGGCACGTAGCCGGTGAGCATGAAACGCCCTTTGCCGCGCACGAACTGATCGATGTGCATGGTCGGCGTACCGTCCGGCGCAGCATCGTTGCAAGGCCATTGCAGGCTGCCATGACGCTCCAGTTCGGCGTAGCTGACGCGGCTGAACGTCGGCGTCAGGCGGGCGATTTCATCCATGATTTGCGAAGGATGGTTGTAGTGCATCTTGTAGCCCAGGGCGTTGGCCAGGGCGATGGTGGCTTCCCAGTCGGCCTTGCCGGCCAACGGGTCCATCACCTTGCGAACGCGGGAGATGCGGCGTTCGGCGTTGGTAAAGGTGCCGTCCTTCTCGAGGAACGAACTGCCCGGCAGGAACACGTGGGCGAACTTGGCCGTCTCGTTGAGGAAGATGTCCTGCACCACCACGCACTCCATGGCGCTCAGGGCGGCAGTCACGTGTTGGGTATTGGGATCGCTCTGGGCAATGTCCTCGCCTTGGCAATAAAGCGCCTTGAAAGTGCCGTCCAGGGCCGCCTCGAACATGTTCGGAATGCGCAGGCCCGGATCAGGTTGCAAGGTCACGTTCCACGCCTGTTCGAACTGGGCGCGCACCGTTTCGTTGGAAATATGCCGATAGCCCGGCAGCTCGTGAGGGAACGAGCCCATGTCGCAGGAACCCTGGACGTTGTTCTGTCCACGCAGCGGGTTCACCCCGACACCTTCGCGACCAATGTTGCCGGTCGCCATGGCCAGGTTGGCGATGCCCATGACAGAGGTACTGCCTTGGCTGTGCTCGGTGACGCCGAGGCCGTAGTAAATGGCCGCGTTGCCGCCGGTGGCGTAGAGCCGTGCGGCGGCGCGGATCTGCTCGGCAGGCACGCCACACACAGGGCCCAGGACCTCGGGGGAGTTTTCCGCCAGGCTGACGAAATCACGCCAGCGAGCGAAGTCCGCCGCCTCGCATCGCGTCTCGACAAAAGGCTGGTCTATCAAGCCTTCGGTGGCAATCACATGGGCCAGCGCGTTGAGCATCGCCACGTTGGTACCCGGGCGCAGTTGCAAGTGCAGGTCGGCGCGGGCATGGGGTGAATCCACCAGGTCAATCCGGCGCGGGTCGATGACAATCAAACGAGCGCCCTGGCGCAAGCGGCGCTTGAGCTGGGAGCCGAACACCGGGTGCGCGTCAGTGGGGTTGGCGCCCATCACCAGGATGACGTCGGCCTTCATCACCGAGTCGAAATTCTGGGTCCCGGCGGACTCGCCCAAGGTCTGCTTGAGACCGTAACCGGTGGGCGAATGGCAGACACGGGCGCAGGTGTCGACGTTGTTGTTACCGAACGCGGTGCGCACCAGTTTCTGCACCAGGTAGGTTTCTTCGTTGGTGCAGCGGCTGGAGGTGATGCCGCCGATGGAGTCACGCCCGTACTTGAGCTGGATCCGGCGCAATTCGCTGGCGGCGTAAGTGACCGCCTCGTCCCAGCTGACTTCCTGCCACGGGTCGTTGATGTGCTTGCGGATCATCGGCTTGGTGATGCGGTCTGGATGCGTGGCGTAGCCCCAGGCAAAGCGGCCCTTGACGCAGGAGTGGCCATGGTTGGCCTGGCCATTTTTGTCCGGGACCATGCGCACCAGTTGTTCGCCTTTCATCTCGGCACGGAACGAACAGCCCACGCCGCAGTAGGCACACGTGGTGATGACACTGCGCTCCGGCTGGCCGATCTCCACGACGCTCTTGTCGATCAAAGTCGCCGTCGGACACGCCTGCACACAGGCACCGCAAGACACGCATTCGGAATCGAGGAAATTGTCACCGCCGGCCGCCTCCACCCGGGAATCGAAACCGCGCCCGCTGATGGTCAGGGCGAAGGTGCCCTGAATTTCCTCACAGGCGCGCACACAGCGGCTGCACACGATGCACTTGCTCGGGTCGTAGTCGAAATACGGGTTGGAAACGTCCTTGGCCTCGGCCAGGTGGTTGGCACCTTCATAGCCGTAGCGCACCTCGCGCAGGCCCACCTGTCCCGCCACGGTCTGCAATTCGCAGTTGCCATTGGCCGGACATGTCAGGCAGTCCAGCGGGTGGTCGGAAATGTACAGCTCCATCACGTTGCGCCGCAGCGTGGCGAGCTTGGAGGTTTGCGTGCGAACCACCATGCCTTCGGTGACCGGCGTGGTGCAGGAAGCGGGATAGCCGCGCATGCCATCGATCTCCACCAGGCACATGCGGCAGGAGCCGAAGGCTTCCAGGCTGTCGGTGGCACAGAGCTTGGGAATGGTAGTGCCGAGCATGGCGGCGGCACGCATGACCGAGGTGCCGGAGGGAACGCTGATTTCGCGCCCGTCGATGGTCAGGCTGACCTGCACGTCGCTGTCGCGTGCCGGGGTGCCCAGGTCGATATCGGTGCTGGGGTCGAAGATGTTGATCATTGGTCGGCCTCCGTGGTCGCCAGACCGAAGTCGGCGGGGAAATGCTTGAGGGCGCTGGCGACAGGGTAGGAGGTCATCCCACCGAGGGCACAGAGCGAACCGTATTGCAGGGTGTCACACAGATCCTGCAGCAGCAGGGCCTGTTCCTGACGAGCACCCACTTCCGTGCTGGCGATCAAGCGATCCACCACTTCCACCCCACGGGTGGAGCCGATCCGGCATGGCGTGCACTTGCCGCAGGACTCCTCGGCGCAGAACTGCAAGGCGAACCGGGCCATCTGGGCCATGTCCAGGCTGTCGTCGGCAACCACCACGCCACCGTGACCGAGCATCGCGCCCATGGCGGCGAACGCCTCATAGTCCAGCGGCGTATCGAATTGCGCAGGCGGCACCCAGGCGCCCAGCGGC
Source organism: Pseudomonas sp. 43mfcvi1.1 (assembly GCF_900115935.1). NCBI lineage: Bacteria > Pseudomonadati > Pseudomonadota > Gammaproteobacteria > Pseudomonadales > Pseudomonadaceae > Pseudomonas > Pseudomonas sp. 43mfcvi1.1. The sequence goes on from NZ_UETT01000004.1 coordinate 48,502, forward strand.
CCACCCACCTGTGCAGCCTTCAGCGGGCGACCGCTGGCGGTACCGCCGCCATAGCCTTCCACCAATTCGCGCAGGCTCAGGCCGAAGGCACGTTCCACCAGGCCGCCGTGACGGACGTTACCGGCCAGTTGGAACGGCATCGTGCCCAGGGAACGGCCCATGCCGAAGTCGCGATAGAACTGCGCACCCTTCTCCAGGATGATCGGCACCGAGGCCAGGGTCACCACGTTATGCACCAGCGTCGGCAGCCCGAACAGGCCTTGAATGGCAGGCAGTGGCGGTTTGGCGCGAACCGTGCCGCGCTTGCCCTCCAGGGACTCCAGCAGCGCCGTTTCCTCGCCACAGATATAGGCGCCCGCCCCCACACGAACCTCAATGTCGAAGGCGCAGCCGCTGCCGCTCACGTTCGCCCCCAGGTAACCGGCGTCACGGGCAATGCCCAGCGCTTCGTTCAGCGTGCTGATGGCGGCCGGGTATTCCGAGCGCACGTAGATGTAGCCCATGGTCGCGCCTACGGCGATGCCGGCGATGATCATGCCTTCGATCAGCAGGAAGGGGTCGCCTTCCATCAACATGCGGTCGGCGAACGTACCGGAGTCGCCTTCATCGGCGTTACACACCACATACTTCTGTACCCCCGCGGCATCGCGCACGGTGCGCCACTTGATGCCCGCCGGGAATGCCGCCCCGCCCCGACCGCGCAGGCCGGAATCCAGCACGCTGGCGACGACATCCGCGCCATCCATCTGGATGGACCGGGCCAGGCCGAGGAAGCCGCCTCGGGCACGGTAGTCATCCAGGGACAGCGGTTGCGTGATGCCGGCGCGAGCGAACAGCAGGCGCTGCTGGCTCTTGAGATAAGGAATGTCCTCCACCGGCCCCAGGGCCAGCGGATGGCTGCCGGGATCGCCTGCCAGCGCATCCAGCAGGCTCGGCACATCGGCCGGTGTGACGGGACCAAAACCCAGCCGGACACCGGCACTTTCAAGCTCCACCAGCGGTTCCAGCCAATAAAGGCCACGGGAACTGGTGCGCAACACCTCCAGCGGCAGCTGCCGACGTTCAGCCTCACGGGCCAACGCATCGGCCACCTTGTCCGCGCCCACGGCACGGGCCACCGAATCGCGGGGGATACAGAGCGTCAGCATGCGCCCTCCTCCATGCAGTCATTGACCAACTGACGCAGACGCTCGGGCGTGATCCGGGCATGCAACTCCCCGTCCAGCTCCAGGGCCGGCGAGCAGACGCAGGCGCCCAGGCAATAGACTGGCCGCAGGCTGATGCTCCCATCGGCGCTGGTGCCGTGATCGTCCAGCGCCAATTGCTCACGCAACTGCGCAGCCAGGGCTTCGGCGCCCATGCTCTTGCAGGATTCGGCACGGCACAGGCGCAGGGTATGGCGCGCCGGCGGCGTGGTACGGAAATCGTGGTAGAAACTGATGACCCCACGCACTTCGGCCAGGCTGAGGTTCAGGGCGTGGGCGATCTCCGGGACGGCATTGTCGGGGATATATCCGCAGCCGGCCTGGATGGCATGGAGAATCGGCAGCAAGGCACCGGGGGTGTCCTTTTCGCGCGCAAGCACGCTATGGATCAAAGGCAGGTGAAGCGTCTCATCAGGCATAAACGTACCTCGGCATCTCGAACGCCACCGCTGCATAGCGGCAGCCGTCCGGAGTCTTGGCTGCGGCGTCCGGCCCACGTCACGGTAGCGTGGCACATCCGATCGCCATTCTCGCTCTCCGGCCAGGTGTCTTTGGCGCACCTGGTCCGGGGCATCCTCACAGCTTGCCACTCCCGGGGGTTGGCGATTGCACATGGACGACGAAACGTGTTCTGAAAGCGACTACTTGAAAGCCGTAGCCGTGAATCAGCGTTGCCCGAACTCGATAGACATACGCCGGATCCGCTTATGAACGGTCACTCGCCCTTAATGGGCTTGGCGCAATGCATTGGCAACCAACGTAAATGCAGGCGAAGGTTGCCGCCGACTGGGGTAGTACAAATAGTAGCCTGAAAACGGCGGGCACCAATCTTCGAGCACGCGCACCAGCCGCCCCTCTTGCAGGTGGGGTTCAAACTCCTCCTCAGGCAGGTAGCCAACGCCCAGCCCGGCCACCGCCGCCTGCACGATATGAGTGGACGTGTTGAAAATGAGCTGGCCGTCTACCCGCACGTTCACCTGTTTGCCTCGCCGCTCGAAATCCCAGACATAAAGCCCACCCGAGGTCGGCATACGCTGGTTGATGCAACGATGGATCATCAGGTCGCGCGGATGCTCGGGAACGGTGCGAGTGGCGAAATACGCTGGCGAAGCCACCGCAGCCATCCGCAACGCAGGGCCGATAGGGACCGCAACCATGTCCTTGTCGATGGTATCGCCCAGGCGCACGCCTGCATCAAAGCGATCCGCCACGATGTCTCGAAATCCGTAGCTGACATCGAACTCGACGTTGATGTCCGGGTAGTCGTGTAGCAGCCCGACCAGTTTGGGCAGCAGGGTCGTGCGCAGGACATGATCGCCGCAAGTGATGCGTACGGTGCCAGCGGGCTTGTCGCGCATGTCCGTGAGCATATCCAGTTCGGCTTCAATCTCATCGAAACGATTACCGATGGCCTGCAACAGCCGTTCACCGGCAATGGTCGGCGAAACGCTGCGGGTGGTCCGCGTCAGCAATCGGATCTGCAAGCGTGCTTCCAGGCCCCTGATCGCCTGACTCAGTGCAGATTGTGAGACCCCCAGCGTCCCGGCAGCTCGCGTGAAGCTGCCTTCGCGCGCCACCGTGACGAAAGACAGCAGATCGTTAAGGTTTCTTTTGACCATGGCAACAGCACTTCAAGCAGATTGATTAGCTCTGCTTATAGCCTTGTTAAGCACTCATTAGCTAGTCGCATAACTGCTCCCAAGTCACCATGAACTCTATGAACAGAAACAAATGCCCCGTTGCGATGAGATCGGCCCGGCTCGGTTTGCTGACGGTAATGCTCGTGCTTGGCGGCTACGCAACGATCAATGATGCCGCGTTGGCATCTTCAAAAGGGGAGAAAATGGCGATGTGGATGACCGTCGGCGAACAACACTTCGCCATCACCTTGGCCGACAACGCTGCCGCCCGCGCGTTTGTCACGTTGTTGCCGCTGACGTTGGAGATGAGCGACCTCAACCGCAACGAGAAATACGCCCCCCTTCCCCAAGCGCTGCCTGCCGAAGCCAGCAAGCCGGGAGCGATCCGCAATGGCGACCTGATGCTGTACGGCACGGACACCCTGGTCGTCTTTTATACGAACTTCAACTCGACCTACGCCTACACGCGCCTGGGGCAAGTGGACGCCACCGCGAAACTGGCTCAAGCGCTGGGCCGGCGGGATGTGCAAGTGACGTTTTCCCAACACTGATTACTCCGCATCAACAGGATTCCCAATGAAAAAGATCATCGTTTTACTCACCCTTCTCGTCTGTTCCCTCTCAGCAATAGGAGCCGATATGTCCAACGGCGCAGATAACTTTTATTCCAGCGACGACGTGACCGTACAGAAGGTCAATTTCAAGAACCAATATCAAATGAACGTGGCAGGCAACCTGTTCATTCCGAAGAAACTCAATGGCAAGACAAGAAATCCAGCGATTGTCGTAGGCCACCCGATGGGCGCGGTCAAGGAGCAGAGCGCGAACCTCTATGCCACGAAAATGGCGGAAAGAGGCTTCGTGACCCTCTCCCTGGACTTGTCATTCTGGGGCGAAAGCGAGGGGCGCCCGCGCAATGCCGTCTCGCCGGATATCTATGCCGAGGATTTCAGCGCCGCAGTGGACTTTCTCAGCGCCCAGCCTTTCGTCGACAAGGAGCGCATTGGCGCCATCGGCATCTGTGGCAGTGGCAGCTTCGTGATCAGCGCAGCCAAGATCGACCCGCGCATGAAAGCCATCGCAACGGTGAGCATGTATGACATGGGTGGCGTCAATCGCAATGGATTGAAGCATTCCCAAACGCTCGAACAACGCCGGGCGATCATCGCCCAAGCCACACAACAACGTAATGTGGAGTTCGCAGGCGGCGAAACGCTTTATACCAGCGGTACGGTGCATCAGTTGGACGACAATACTCATCCTATCCAACGTGAGTTTTATGACTTCTACCGCACCCCGCGCGGCGAGTTCACGCCATCCGGCTCGTCCAGAGACCTGACCACGCACCCGACGCTGACCAGCAACGTCAAGTTCATGAATTTCTACCCGCTCAATGACATCGAGACCATTTCGCCTCATCCGATGTTGTTCATTGCCGGAGCCGATGCACACTCCAGGGAGTTCAGCGAGCAAGCGTATAAACTCGCCGGTCAGCCGAAGGAACTTGTCATCATCCCCGGCGCCGGGCATGTCGATCTTTACGACAGGGTCAACCTCATTCCTTTCGACAAATTGACGACCTTCTTCCAGAGCGCCCTGAAGTAATACCTGGCCCAGTCGATTCATCCACAAGTGACCTATCGATCTACCCCCGCTTAAGCTGCCTGAACACCTGCGGCTCCCAAACGCGCATCGCCAGCAACAGCGCAGTCCCACGTTTTTCGGACAGCGGCGCGGTCAACGATTCGTTATGAAGCGCCGCCAGTTTGCTGCGCAACTTGTGGATGTCGACTTGCAACTGGGCGTAAGCGGGCTGGGTCAGCATGCCATGGGCAAAGTGCAGGGTTTCATCGGGGACGTCGAATCGGCTCGCCATGAAATCCGGTAAACCCTGTCGCAGGAAGAACCCTCGGATAGGGCCGTCCGGCAGCCAATCGAAATCCCGCGCGACCAGCAACCTGATGCGATTTCCCGGCTTCAGGTCCGCCAGGCCCATCCGCTCCAACACCAACAAATGCTTGATGCACTCGGCTTTTGAGACGCAGTAGGCAGACACCATGTCTTCCAGTGACCAGTGATTCAGCGCACACACCGCCACCAGCAATAACTTTTCGTTTGAGACCAGTTGCGCTTCCTGCTCACGCGTCAGCATCTGCAGGCGTGGGGCCGACCGCTCTGCCTCTTGAAGCAATTCCGCCATCGTCAGGCCCAGCAACTCACAGAGTTGGGCCAGGCGTTCGAGCGTCAGGCGACCGCTGGCGAGCAAACGCTTAACGCTGGGCTCCGACAGGTCGAGCGCTTGGGCAACGTCCCGATAGGTCATGCCGGCGGCCTTGAGGCGTTGCTTCAGGGTGGAGATGAGTTGAGTAATCTGGCTCATAAGTATTGATATCCGATACCGTTGGTATCAGCTTAGCGAAATACGCACGAACAAGTTGCGAATTACGCAACCACCCCCCCATGCTTGAAGCTCAACAGAGCCGAGAGGTCAGCATGTTCAGCAAAAATGCAGCGCACGTTTCTCCAACATCAGGCGGACCATCCATGGTCGATCTGCAGATTGGCGATATGGTGTTCATCCGGGTCACCGCGCGGCCCTTCCTGGAAGTCGCCAATGCGACGAACTCATGGACGAACCATGTGGGTGTGGTGGTCGACAACCATGGTGGTGAGCCGTTGATTGCAGAAAGCACGTTTCCGCTTTCGCGCACCACCTCGCTCACCCGGTTTATCAAGCGCTCCGAGCATGGACGCTGCACAGTGGCGAGGCTCACGCGGCCACTCACCGACACGCAACGCAAGGCGCTTCAGAACGCCGCCGATCATCGGCTGGGTACGTTCTATGACACCGGCTTCAACATAAGCTCGCGGCGCCAGTTCTGCTCTCGTTTCGTGCGTGAGGTGATCGATGAAGCGACGAACCTCCAGCTCGGTGAGGTGGAGACGTTCGCGACCTTGCTGCAAGATAATGCCGATCCGAACCTGGCCTTCTGGCGGCTGTGGTATTTCGGCCGAATTCCTTGGCGACGTCGTACCGTCACGCCGGCCAGCCTGCTTCAAAGCCCGGACGTGCGTGTCATTTTCGATTCACAACTGAGTGACACCGCATGACCAACGATGCACAGGTGTTTGACCCTTCAAGATCGTCGCCCTGTCTCACCCGGCGCAGCCTGCTTCAGGCAGGCATGACCGGGGTTACCTTCGGCGTGCTGTCGCCTTGGTCGTCCTGGGCAGCCTCTTCGGGCGTCCTGGTCAACGATGTGACACGACTCAACCCGGTCTGGGTGAATCGCCTGCTGGCTCCGCGCACCACCGATGAGATCCGACAGGCGTTGGCCCTGTGGGCAGGCCCGGTGAGCATCGGGGGTGGTCGCTACAGCATGGGTGGACAGATTGCCACCGAAGACAGCCTGCACCTCGATATGCGTCAGTTCAATCAAGTCATCCACTACTCACCTGAGCAAAAGGTCATACGCGTACAGTCAGGAATGCGCTGGCGCGACCTTCAAACCGTCATCGACCCAGACGATCTTTCGGTAAAGATCATGCAGAGCTACGCCAACTTCACCGTCGGCGGGGCGCTGTCAGTCAACGCTCATGGGCGTTACGTCAGTGCCGGCCCGATGAGCAACTCGGTATGCGCCTTGCAACTGGTGCTCGCCGACGGTTCAATCGTGGAAGCCTCTCGCACCACAAATACCGACCTGTTTCACGCAACCATCGGTGGCTATGGCGCGATGGGCGTCATCACAGAAATCGAATTGGAGCTGGCATCCAACGTCACGATGGAACGCCAGGTACACCACATGCCGGTTGCCGATTACCCTAAATTTTTCAATGAGCAGATCCGCGGAAACGATCAGGCAATCCTGCACAACGCCGATCTGGCGCCGCCCAACTTTGACCAGGCCACCGCCATCACCTGGTACGCCACGGAAAAAGCGCTGACCGTCGAAGATCGGCTGGTTGCACCGGGGCAATCGTACACATTCGATCAAACCATCATGTGGGGCGTGGCCAGACTCCCCGGCGGCCCGTTGCTTCGCAAGGATGTGGTCGATCCATTACGCTACCTCAGCCACCCGGTGGTACGCCGTAATTACGAGGCCAGCCGGGACGTCGCCTCCCTCGGACCGATCGCTACCCGCAATAGCACCTACGCGTTGCAGGAATATTTTGTACCGGTGGCCCACCTCAACGCGTTTGTCATGCAAATGGCCGATCTACTCAAGGTGCATGACGTCGATGCCATCAACATTTCCATCCGGCACGCGCCACCCACCCCTGACTCGTGCCTGTCCTGGGCACGGGAGGAAGTCTTTTCATTCGTACTTTATTACTGGCAACACGTTGGCGTGGCCGACCGCGAGAAGGTCGGCGTATGGACACGCGAACTGATCGATATTGCCCTGGCGTTTGAGGGCACCTACTACCTGCCCTATCAGTTGCATGCAACGCGACAACAGTTCTCGCGGGCCTATCCCGGGGCGCAACGGTTGTTCGCACTCAAGGCGCGGTTCGATCCGCAGAAACGATTCCGGAACAAGCTTTGGGATAAGTATTACGTGGGATAGCGTGGCCGGAGGACGGGGGCCAGGTCCACGGATCTCTCCCGCGACAGACCTCGGCTGCCGCCTCGCCACAAGAAGCAAAATCATCACTATGCTACCCACAGAGCGATGAGTCAGGTAACGACCATCCTATGCGTAATATCAAGGAGATTGGGTGATGCAGGAAGCAACCACGGGACTCGAAAAGCAGATTGAGATCGCTACAAAGCTTCTCTCTCTGTCAGCAAAAATAGGATTACTGATCGGCGGCACGTGCATCGTCAGTTACCTATTGAGCAACGGCCATTACCCACAAGGCGTCTCGATTGGAGACAGCTTGTTATTTCTGGTCGCGGCATTTTGCTTTGGGCTGGTGTGTGTTTATTTTTCAGTTTCCGTCACGGCGGCCGGGGTGCTGCTTTCCCCATTTTTCATTCCCGTGCTTAGAGGTTTCGCCTGGCTACATGGAAAAGTCACCGGTAAAAAAAACATACTGGAATTCAAGCGACCGAAAATTACGTTCTTCTCGGTGTTTTTTGGAATATGCGGCGCAGTGACCATTTATTTCCTTACCCGCAGAAGCCCCTTGGAACACATCCCGCTTATCCTTCTGCCCGTTTTTCAGTACATCGTTTACTCAGCCTATCTGGAGCAGAACAAGAAAATAAAAGCAGTGCTTGAAGTCACCGGTCCAGAGCATCCTGAGCACAAGCCCCATGCTGAAATGAAACCCTTGAAGAAAACCAGGGCGATGATTGTCTGTGTCATCCTGCTGACGCCCCTGCTCATGGGAGGCGTGACCTCGGACTTGCTGCAAGCGGCCATGCGCTTCGCGCAAATACGCATAGAAAGGGCCACGATTCTGGTGAAACCACCTTATGCCAACCTGTTGCCAGCCCCTAAGGATTCCCCGCTGGAAAATTACAAACGCTTTGAAAATGCGACGGTGATTTTCCGAGGTGTGGGCAACTCGACGCTCATTGAAATGCGCACCGAGGAAACGGCGATCCGGCTGGAGATTCCGAATGACTCGATCATCATCGAGCGCCGGGTGAAGCCCGTTGCCAACATCAGGAAAAATCCTGAGAAAACGGAAAGCTGATACCATCCAAACATTGACACGCTGAGCAGAACGACATGAATCGCCGCAAGAAAATAAACCAGTTATTGAAGGCTAACGCCAAAAAGGCCAGTGCCAAGCTGGCGCCCAAAAGCAAGAATCAGTACATCAGTAAAGCCGACCGACTGAAGCTGGCGGCTGAAGCCAGCGACGCGCCCATCACGCCCCCGGAAAGCTGATCCACGTCGCTTAAGTTCTATCCTAAGGCCGTTTTGCACGTTAACCAGGCGCTCCAGAAAAGACTGCTGAAGAACCGGGTAGCACTGCCGAACCCTGCATCATTCAACAGCTTTTGAACCGCAGCTTCGGAATGGGGAGGGTCGGCACCTTGAAGAATTTTTCCAAGCTTGACCGTCACTTCCTCCGGGCTGGCGCCATGCTGTCGCCACCGTTGCCCCCAGGCCGCGAGGAGTAACGGCTGGCTGGCATAAGCATATTGGTTTGCGGCGACAATCAGCGGCGCGCCCGGCTTCAGATGTACCTGGATGGACCGTAATATTTTCAACTTGGCTTCATCCCCATCGAGATGATGGAGTACACCGACCAAGGTAGCAGCATCGTACGGCCCGTTTGTTACCAGGTCTTCGACATGCCCAAGATGCATGGCGGTTCTTTCAAGCAAGTTGTTTGCGGCTAACTGCTGCTTCGCGGCCTCCAGCATAGGCTCGGACGGATCGACGGCTGTGAAGTGCCACTCCGGTTCAAGCTTGGCCATTGCAATGATCTCCTGCGCCGTACCGCCAGCGCCCACCACCAGTATTTTCGCCGAGCCCACATTCCCAAGGGTCGCCGCCAGCATGCATGCGGCCAGGTCCTGGCAGGCGTCGTATCCAGCGAGCGCAATGCGGCTCTGCCGGGCGTACTCATTGGCCCGTGAAGTATCAAATTTTTCCGCTGAATTAAGCGAGGATGATTTCAAAGCGCAGTTCTCCGTGTTCTGAAATCAAGCTACGCCTCGCTTGGGAATAATAAAAATTCATTAATTTTATGCACGGCATTCCCACAAGGAATATCCGTTTCCATCGGCAGAATTTTGCGCAGTCAGCCAATTGCAGCTTGCGATAAACATATGGAAATACGAATATGCTTTTTTCCATATGTTGATAGCTGTCGGCGCGGCGGTTTACTCGTCACGCCCCCGAAGGAATGACTGCAACCCCACTCATCCTGGCAGGATCCGCACAGGTTCTGCACCGGATTGGAGATTTTCTGATGACCGAGTTTTCCAGCGAAACCCCGCATGACTTCCCGAATCTTGACCTGTCACTCTTCGACGTACCGACACCGGAAAAACTCGCAAAGTGCGCAGAACCAGAACATAAACCGCGCATACTTTTACTCTACGGATCAACCCGCGAGCGCTCCTTCAGTCAGTTGCTGACTCGAGAAGCGGCACGCCTGTTGGAGCTCATGGGCGCCGAAACCGCAATCTTCGATCCTTCCGGGCTGCCGCTGCCGGACGATGCGCCCGTCGATCACCCCAAGGTGCAGGAACTGCGCGACCTGGTGATGTGGTCGGAAGGCCAGGTGTGGTGCTCGCCAGAACGCCATGGTTCGATGTCGGCGGTGTTCAAGGCACAGATCGACTGGATCCCGCTCGCACTGGGCGCGGTGCGTCCCTCACAAGGCAAGACGTTGGCGGTGATGCAAGTGTGCGGCGGCTCGCAATCCTTCAACACGGTGAACCAACTTCGCGTGTTGGGTCGCTGGATGCGCATGGTCACGATCCCCAACCAATCCTCCGTCCCCAAAGCCTTCCTTGAGTTCGACGAAGCCGGGCGCATGAAGCCATCGTCCTATTACGACCGGGTTGTCGATGTCATGGAGGAACTGATGAAGTTCACCTTGCTGGTGCGTGGCCGAGAAACCTATTTGGTAGACCGCTACTCCGAGCGCAAGGAAAGCGCCGAAGCGCTCTCCAAGCGAGTTAACCAGAGGTCTATCTAGGTGCTGCGGTAGATATAGGGGAAGTTCTTCGGTGTGATGTAGGGCGTTAGCGGATGTACGCGGCCTTCATATCGGCCTCACCCTTTAGGGCAACGACAGCCAATGACGCAATCCAGACCACCGAAACACCATAATTGAGCCGCTGGTACAAGCCAAACAGATGACCGTCAGCCAATGCGGTCGCCATCAGCGTAACCGTCACGATGGCCAGGATGACGCAGATCGCCGAGAACATGGCGAACCCGGACGACGACAGCAGCGGCTTGCCGAGGCGCATCCACAACGCACTCGCCAGGGTAAGCGAGATGAACATCACCAGTCCCGCCAGGTTGTGGCTCTGTTGCGAGACCGACGGCTGAACCGGCGCGCAGCCTTGGTCGCAGGAAAAATAGCCGGCCGCGAAGCTTGCCAACCCATGGACGAAGATCAGGGCTGCGCCAAGCAAGGCCATCCGCGATGCCTTGAACCGTCTCGCCACGCCGACTGCGAAAAGCACGAACATCACACCTAGCGGAAAGTTGTTCACCCAGCCAGAGAAGCCGTGGGTTGGCGCTCCAACGGCGCCCAGTTGGCTCATGGCTTGATCCAGATGGTTGTAGACTGGGTAGGCCCGCGCAGTCAGTGCGACACCTAAAAGCAGCCAGAATGGAATCAAGATTCCGAAGCCTAGCAAAGCACGGTCAATGGTTTTCATGTTGTGACACTCCCTGTCGTTGTGATGTCCGCGCCTGGGTGATGCGAATCTGGCACCCATCCAGCAGAACACTGTCGTTAACTTCCTTGGACCAGACTATCCCTGACAAAGCCGATGCCACAATGCTCGCAGTAAAAACCCGACACTAGCTGTTGCAGCGGCGGCGGCTTCAACATTTCAGGTTTACACTCATCAATAGCCAGTTGATCCGTACGCCGATAGCCTGCTTTTTCTTCGCCGTTGAAGCGTTTCTTCGGGCTTGCTGCGCCGATCAGCAGCTCTTTCGGCCGAACGTGTTGAGCGTTTCCACAGCATGGGCACAGTTCAGGTTCAATGGGCTGCAAGGTAATGTCCTATCAACAAAGCGGTGGTTTTTGAAGGGCAGAAGCATCCGTAGCGCAGGAGCTACTCAGAGAGTCGGCTCAGTCATAATAAGCCGTATGCGCTGCCATTCACTCCAGCAGTCCTCCGCAACGATATCTCGCAAGCCTACTAGGTCACTCTCCATCTGCAATGCAACGTCAAAAGGAACGGCGATACAAGTAGCCCCATCACGTATGGCAAGCACTTCCGCCTCAGAGAGTGGCGAACCTTTTCTTGTTTCGGCATCGGTGAGCAGCAATACAAGTGCGGGGATAAATACAGCGCAAAGCTGATCGGTCGTGGGTATTTGCCTCGTCGAGACGCCAGGGTTTACTTGATCTCAAATAGCCTCGAAATCACAGCCCGCGCCTTCTTTCCATCAGCTTCGTGAAGCCCGGACAGATAGGACTGGTCGTCTAGTTTGTGCAGTTGAAAATAGTTGTAGAACGCTTGGCCGAATCGTTGCTGATCAAACGCTCCCTGACCCCAGAGGCTGAGAAAATCGTTGTAGGTGGCATACTCGATTTCCAGTTTCGGATTCCTGTCCATCTCTACTCGTCTCATTTATTCAATCAGGCATGGTGCCAATGCTTACCTGACAAGTGTCGGCAAACCTCTCCCAATGCTGTGCAGAATCCGCTCTATCTCCGGCCGAGTATATTTCTCCCAAGGGCACACATCCGCCGAATCACCTCTGTGCCGGTACTCTCCGACGTCAAATGCTAGGTATATCGAAAATGCCGGCTCTGGCATCGTCGCCTGCATGGATACATCCACGATAGCGACGAACAACGCATTCATGACCTCATCGCAAAATTCAAAGTCTTGAGTATTTGAAGTGAAGCTCTCGGCCACCGCAATCGCGACCTGATTCAAGAGACTGCAGACATCGACCTGCAGACGCTCACAGATGGCGTGCACGTTGATGTTCAAGCCTTCTTCGATGGCTTCCAGCATCACGGCATGAAGATCTGCATCGCTCAGGTCTTTGGTCATAGATTCAAGCACCGGTTAATCGACTCAATCAGGAACGGAACGTGATCACAGACTCAATCCTTTGATATCTAAAAAACCGGATTCTACACAGGATACGAGGCATGTCGTCGGTGATTGCCGTTGACCATAAGCGAGCGCGACCAATATCAGGAACAACAATCTAGCCACGGCCCCGATTCATGCTTATCCTATCCACAACTCGTATTACCGCGGCTGCTGAACCCGGTACTCACGAGGAAATGACCATGGAAAGAACTCGCGCCTGGAGACGTACCCAGGCCCGTAAACACGGCAATGACAAACCGGCTCGGCGGCTGGAATTCAAGCCGGAAAAAAACTGGAAGCTGATGTACACCCGTGCCGACAAGCTCGCCAGGGCACGTCAGCTTGGCATGAGCTATCCCATCCGCACGACTCGCCAACTGTTGGATCAAGCATGACAAACCTCCTGTTCGTCTGCAGTCGTAACCAGTGGCGCAGCCCCACCGCGGAAGCGATCTGGCACCGCCGTCCGGGTTTCAACGCCCGCTCGGCGGGCATCAGCCCGAACGCACGCAAGACCATCGGCCCGGCGGATATTCGCTGGGCCGATATCATTTTTGTCATGGAACGCAAACACCTGAATCGCCTGCAAGCCGAGTACGCCCGCCTGCTTCAATACAAACCGATCCACACCCTGGATATTCCCGACGACTTTCGCTACATGGATCCTGAGTTGGTGGACATGCTCGAAAGCGCAGTGACGCCCTATCTCACTGCCTGACGCCAGTGGTCAATCAACAACCTGAACCGAAACACCATGGATGAACGCCAAGCAACCCTCAAGAACATGATCCGAGCCAAGGTGACGAGTAGCGAATCCGACGAGATCACCTATCGATCAGAGTGGCTCGGTTACCTGCCCTTCCCGGTTTTTCACTGGGTTGAATACCAGGGCGAAAGTTTTTCCGACGACTTCCCCTTTGATTGGACCCTTGAGGATTTGACGAGTCTTGAGCGGACAGGGTTCTTGGAAACACTGGAAGCTTATGAAAACCCGGAAGACCCTTTTGATCGGGATATCATGTATCGCGTTCATATTGGTCGCGAGTGACGGTTGGCTGGAAAAATGGACGACTTAAGGAAAGGAAATGGGCATTTTTGATCGCTTGTTCGGCGGCCGCTTTACCTTGCCGCCACCGGAGGAAACGACTGTCAGCGACGCAGCGATCATGCGGGAGCTGCATCCTTATCGCGCCGAACTCAAGGCGTTTGTTCAAGCCCTGTTGGCCCGCCTGCCAGACGACGAACGTGCCAGGCTGGTCAGGCGCGTGCTGCGCATTTACGGCACGGGCCAGGAACCGGCCACCGCGCTGGTGGAAGGTGTGCTCGATGCAGACAGGGGCCAGAAGCTCGAACACCTGGCTTTGCTAGGCGTCGACTGGAGAGGCTTTGATGGTTTCGAGTATCTGGTGCCCTATCTGGTCAGCGCCAGCGGGGTGAAAGAAATTTACCCCTACCGCTGTGAGGGCACGCTGTCGATGTCGGAGACCCTGGCCAATTTCGACCAATGGCTGGCGGCGTTCGACAAACGCTACCTGCACCTGGACTCCGGTGGCGACGAATATGTCGGGTTCATCGCCGAGGCTGGCCAGGTCGAAGCCATGATCGAACTCGCGCGGCAGGCAGGTCTTGAAGTGCGCCTCGAGCGCTTCTGAACCCCAGCGGGTATTCGCTGAGTGTCGTTATCCCGCTGAACGAAGCGAGCGACGCAACAGTCGGAGCAACAAGACCCTCGGCAAAGAAACCTGGCCCATGCCCCTACGATCCGCTGCCCTCGCTACGTTGCTCACTTTCGCCGCCGGCACAGCGGCCGCGGCACCTGAACCGCTGCGCCTGGAAAGCCTGAAACGCTGCGGCGACCTGCTGGAAAGCCAGCACCAGGACTGGTGCCTGACCGTACGCGGGCTGGGAGACGGAACGCCGCAATTGAACCTGGGCGCCAAGACGATACCCCCAGATGCGGTCCAGCGTGAAGGGGAAAACCTGCGCTTGCGCCTGGACGGCGCCAATTACCAGAGCGGCCCACTCTGGCTGCAGGACGGCCCGCGCGCCAGCAATGCCGCCTGGCTGACCCTGCGCAACAGTCACGTGCTGGCTGCCGGGCCGGACGAAGTGGCGAAGAACATGGACGGCCTGACCACTTACGTCGACCTGGTCAGCGTGCTGATCGAGGAAGACCGTGATGGCCGCCAGGAAGCCGAGCGCCTGGCCCAGAAGTACGGGGCAAAAGTGGTCGGCAGCATCTCGCCCCTGAATCTGTATCAGCTGCGCCTGCCGGCCAAGGACCTGGTGCAGCGCGACGCCCTGGTGCTGCGCCTGGGCAGCGAGACCAGCGTGGATGCTGTGGTGATCGAGGAGTCCTCGGCCGAAGAAACCGAGCAGGCCGCAACTCATCCAGAAGAACCGAAGAAACCGGCCCTGGACTCCGACGAATGGGCCGCAAATCGCTTTCTCGACGCGGTGAACTATTACCAACGCCGCATCCCCGGGCGACAACCACCCATCCAACCGCAGCCGGTGCGCATCGGCCTGATCGAGCGCGATGTGGATTTCGACACGACGGATTTCGCAGACAACGTCGGCGCCTGCTCGCCCCCGCGCACCTGTGTCTACGCGCGCGACGCGGACAAGCCGGACAACCACGGCACGACCGTCGCCGGCATCCTCGCCGCACGTTGGGACGACAGCGGTAACACCGGCTTCCTCCGTGGCCTGGACAAGGCCAGTGGTGGCTTCGAGGTCATCGTCGAACGCAATTCCGATGCCGGGATCACCGCCAATATCGCCGCCTCGGTCAACCTCGTGGAAGACGGCGTGCGCGTGCTGAACTGGAGCTGGGGCATCCACCGCGTCGGCGCCAAAGACATCAAGGGCGATGACGTCGACTCGCTGCTGCGCTCGGGCATCGCCATGGGTGGTTACGAGGAGCTACTGGAGGAGTTTTTCCTCTGGCTGCGCAAGGAACATCCTGACGTGATCGTGGTGAACTCCGCCGGCAATGGATCTTCGTTCTCGGGCAGCGATGAATACCGCCTGCCCTCCTCCTTCATCACCGAACAATTGCTGGTGGTCGGCGGGCACCAGCGCAGCGAGCGCACCGACGTCGGCGTCGACGACCCGGCCTATGCGGTCAAACGCAGCTCCTCGAACATCGACATGCGCGTCGACATCACCGCCGCCGCTTGCGCCCACGCCTCGACGACCAGCGCCGGCCAGGACAGCGCAGTGCATTGCGGCACCTCCTACGCCACCCCCATGGTCGCGGGCCTGCTGGCGGCGATGCTGTCCATCAACCCGCAACTGCAACCCGAACAACTGCGCATGTTGCTACGCCGCAGCGCCATGACCATCGGCGACAACCACGACTTCGAACAGATGGACGCCGAAGACCTCACCGCGCCCATCCTGCCGTCGGAGCGTCGCTACCAGCTAAACGACAAAGACGTCGGCCGCTCGGCACGGTTGGATATGCAAAAGGCCCTGGACCTGGCGGTGCAAAGCCGCGACCGTGTGCGTTGAAAGTCAAGGTCACGTCTAACTCAAGACAATGCCTGCCTTGCGCGGGCAAAACCACCCATGCATCAGCCCCGCCTGGTAGAACTGTACCGGCGCCTCGAACCCAGCGCTCTCGATGAGACCGGCGACCTGCTGTGTCGGCAAGATAGCCACGTCTCGGGCGTAGGCGGCACGAGCTCTGATCAGCATTTCTGGTTGTACGCCTGCAGAGGACATCAGCGTCATCCAGTTGCGCAGTAGCGCCTCATAGGCGGGTGATTCGATGTCAGCGGCGAGGTCGGCGTTTGCCAGTATTGCGCCCGGCTTAAGCCGGCGAGCGATCTCGTGGAAGAACGCTATGCGGGCTTGTGGCTCGAGCAAGAATTGAGACACCAGAAAACAGGTGGCGCCGTCGTGGTCAGGCTCGGCAGGCAGCGCGTCGAGGTAACCTTGGTGAAAGCTGCAACGCGAAAGGAAGCCTCCTTGTACCGCTTTCTGCCGGCAAATATCGAGCATGGTGCCTGAAGGGTCGACGGCAGTGAAATGCCAACCGGGGCGGCGCTTGGCCAGGTGGGCCAGTTCCGCACCGGTACCCACGCCGACACAGAGTATCCGGGCATTTTCCGGTAAGTCAGCGAACACCGCGTCAAGCAGGGTGTACAGGGCGTCACGAATGGGCGCCATTCCCGCCCATTGCTTATCGTAGCCGGCAGCCTGCTGGTCGAATAAGGCCTTGAGTTCTTCATTGCGCATGGAGAGCACCTTCCTTTGCGTCGGGATGGGATGTAACCACGATGGATGTGGCGACGCTTTCAGTATCCCAGGGCTGTCAAGCCCCACCGGTTGTGCCGCAGGGCTGCACTGCCTCAGACAGTCGAGCTTAGCTCCACTGGGTACGGGCATTGTTCCTGTCACAGGTACGACGTTGTGACCATGAGGCGTCCAAACCACTGCCCTGACTGACTCGGCCAGTCATCGGACCAATCGGTAGGTGGACTGCACCAACCCCGAAGGAAAGCTGCGGCTGGATACGAGTTTCAAATCCACATCCCGCTCAAGCCCACCAAACAATGGCCGCCCCGAGCCAATCAATACGGGAACGGTAGTGATCACCATATCGGTGACCAACCCCTCGCGCAGAAACGACTGCACCACCCGTCCGCCATCCACATAGACGCGCTGCACGCCTTGGCTCTCCAGCTCCGTCAGCAAATCCTTGGGGGCCAGGTTGGAAAAGCGCAACTTGCCCTTCAACGCCTCGGGCACTGGCGATTCGGCCAACTGTTCGGACAGCACCACCACGGGCCGGTCGTAGAACCAGGTGTCGAAGGTCCGCACCTTTTCGTAGCTCCCACGCCCCATCACGATGACATCCTTGTCGGCGATGAAGGCTGAATAGCCGTGGTCCTCGGACGGGTCGTCGCGCTGTAGAAGCCAGTCGATGTCACCGTCAGGCCGGGCGATGAAGCCATCCAGGCTGGTGGCGATGAAGACGTGAGTGGTAGGCATCTTTGGAGGGCCTTTGCTGTGGGGTGGTGGGCATGCTTGGTAATGTGCGGAGATATCCCAGGACATCGCAGCTTGATGTTATTCCAAAGCAGCAACCGATTTTCAAGGAAATCGACGCCCCTCCTACGTATTGCGCAAGAACCGATCGAGCACGTTTTTTGTAATCATCACGGTGTAAATGTCTGCCTGCATGAGGCCATGGACCCATTCGCACGTGGCGGCAGTAAAGACCTCTCCTCGACCTTTGTGGAAATGCACCACCATACCGGCCCCACGACTATGCCGATCGATGCTGGCCTCGTTAATATCGGGCGCCAGGATGGAAGCACGAAACCGGGCATCGCCATCGCCGAGCATGAATGAATAGGCATCCTCGGAGCGGCCGTGCTCGGCATTGGTCGCCCAGCCCATGGCAAGAATTTGCAATCCGCTGGGCGCACCGTCCGTGCCGAGCGGTTCTGGGAGACCCTCGACGAAAGTGTATTCCAGGCCATCCACCTCATAACCAAAGATATTGGCTTCGTCTCCGAACATGTCCGCGTAACCCAGGCCCGTGCCCATGAACGCCCAGTGCTGGGGTCTGAAGACTGTATACCCGCGCGGGTTGCGCGGTGCCATTGCCCCAAAGCCGCCGTATATCCCCCGCAATGCATTGACCCCAAACGTTCTCGCCCCGGGATGATCCACCCGCGGATCTTCCCAGGCACCCGTCAGTCGACCAGGGTCAGTCGCTGCCACAGGATCAAGCGCGCCGGCATCATACTTGTAGGCCACTTGCCGCTGCCCCTCATCCTCCAGGCGAATCTGCCACATGAAATTGCCGGCGAAGCGCGCGACCTTGCCGCCCTCCTCGACAAAGGCATCGACATGGTTGCGCATTTCCCGCGTCCAGTACTCGTCGTGCCCCGCGAACACCGCGCAGGTGTAGCCCTCGAGCGCATGCGGGTCATGATGCAAGTCGTCCTGGGTCAGGATATCGACCGTGTAGCCTTGCTGTTCGGCCCAGACGACAAAAGGTCTTTCGTAGGAGGCCCACCCCGCCAGTGCGTAGTACTTGGCGTAGCCGTTAAGGGATGCCCATTCGATGAACTCGTAGCGCGCCGGCCCGGGCTTGCGTGGCCGGGTCGCGTTGACGGAACGCGGTGCACCCTCGGGCAGCCAGACCTGTCCCCGCGCCCAGGGGCGCTGTGCCGACAGCAACGGCGCGCGGCCGCGGGGCGTGCCGGGGTGCAGACCGAAGTAATGGTTAGCGCCGCCCCAGTCGTTATAAGCGGCCCAGGTCGATGTTGCCGCGACCAGCACCAAGGCTTCGGCGCGCTTGCGCACCGTCTTGACAATGAACAGATGATGCCCGAGGACGCTATCAGCGCTATCGCGCACTTCCACTACATAACCACCCGGCTCGGCATCAGCCGGGATTGACCATTGCACAAAGACGGGCCATTGGCAGCCATGCTCATAGGCACGCTCGGGCAACGGGAGGAACCGAGCGTCAAGGCTGTCGGTTTCATGCAGCGTGCGAGCGACGGCTCCATCACGATAGATCCTGAGCCTCACTTGCGGGCGGTTCGACGACAGATACAGGCGCACCGAATCGCCCGGGCTATAGGAGCGGCGATCCGAGTAGCACCAAGCGGCTGCCGGGCCCGACTCAGAAGGGACTTCGACCCAAATCTCGCGAGCGGCCTGACGTGGCCCCGACGTCTGGCTGACGGTCACGCTCGCGCCCGGTCGTTCACCTCGTGCAGTAGCGTTCTTGAGGTCTGTTGAATTCATTGAATCGCACTCCTTTGATCCCGCGGATCGGCAAGCCAATTGATTAATCCTGAGAGGCCATCGACGGCCGTGAGCCAGCAGCCACTCGAGCGCCGGGCGCCTCGATGTGCGCAAGATCGATACCCGCCGTTTCGTCTATAAGAAAACCTGCCAGGACGGTGACCAGGCCCAACCCCATGAGGTAGCAGGTGTACAGATAGCCAAGATCGGCGCCGCTCAGATAGCTATGCAGATAGGGGGCGGTGCCGCCAAAGATCGCCACCGAAACCGACGACACCAACCCAACGCCCTGCGCCCGCGCCTGGGTCGGCACCTGCTCCGACAGCACCGCGGGGAAAATCGCCGCGATCAACGACCAGGCACCCAGGCCCACGACCTGGGCCAGGAACAGCGTGTAGGGTTCAGTGGTCACCATTATCGAGATGGGATAAGTCAGCAGGATCACGCCCAGGCCCCAGGCAATGACCATGGGTTTGCGACCGAAACGATCAGACAACATTCCGCAGATTGGCAGCCAGCACACACAGAGGATCTGCGCCAGGAGGCTGGCCATATAGGCGCCCGTGGCGTCCATGCCGTGGGCGATCGCCGTCGAAGCGCCAAACGTGACCCAAGCGTAGTAGGTGACATTGGCGGCCGCTGCGAGCATGACGATGTTGCGCGCGACTCGCAGCATCTCCCCCCTGGACAATTTGCGCGGCGGCCGAGCCAGGCCCTGCTGCTCTACGAACACGTGAGACTCTTGCGCACCGCGGCGCAAAAACAGCGCATAGATACCCAATAGTCCACCGACGGCAAAGCCGATCCGCCAGCCATAATCGCCCATGGCCTGCGCGCCCAGCTGCCAGGTCAACGCCGCCGCCATGGCCGTCGCCGCCATCACCCCTAGCGTCACCCCAACATAGACTGAACTGGACCATAAGCCACGGTGTTTGCTTGGGGCAATCTCGGCGACATAGGTGTAGGAAACCCCTGTCTCACCACCATGGGCGAGCCCCTGCATGAGCCGAAAAAACAGCAGCGCGAACGAGGCATACAGGCCAATGCTTTGGTAGTCAGGGATAACCGCGATGCCAAGGCTGCTAATCGCCAGTAGCAACATCGTGATCACCATGATGGTTCGGCGCCCCAATCGGTCGCTCAGCCGGCCAAACAACCATCCGCCGATGGGACGAGCGACAAACCCCACCGCAAACACCGCAAGGGTCGCGAGCATCGCCGAGCGGGCATCGGTCTTGTCGAACAGGTTGCTTGCCAGGTACACCGAAAAGGTTGCGTACAGCGTCCAGTCGAACCACTCGAGCGCATTGCCTATACCTGCCGCGCGCAAGGATTTGAGGCGTCCTTGGTGGGACGTCGTATTATTCATGTTGTATCTCCGGGTTACGGACGGGATCGGAGCGGCTTGGGGAGCCGGATCAAAGGTGCAGCGCCGGCCTGGCCTGGGCACTGCCACGGGCAGAAGGGACTCGCACACGCAACGCAATCAGCAACGCGGCCAGCAGCATCAGCACGGCCGCCGCTACAAATACGCCTGCGCTGCCACCGAGGCTGAACATCGCACCGCCAGCGGCGGCGCCTGTTGCGATGGCCGACTGCACAGACGCCACCACCATGCCCCCGGCGCTTTCCGCCTGATCGGGTATTGCGCTGGCGACCCAGTTCGACCACGCCACTGGCACACCACCAAAGGCCAGGCCCCAGATCGCCAGCAGTACCGCCTGCCCCGGCACCGAGGCCGGCAACAGCACCAACGCCAGCGCTGCAACACCCACCAGCGCGGGCATCAACACCAGCGTGGCCAGTGGACGACGCTCAAGCAGCCACCCGGCCAACAACGTGCCAACGAAGTTCGCCACACCGAAACCCAGCAGCATCAGCGACAGCCCTTGCGGGCCGATGCCGGTAGTGCCCTCGAGGAATGGCCGAACATAGGTGAACATCGCGAAGTGGCCGCTGTGCACCAGCACACAACCGAACATACCCATGGCGATACCCGGGCGCTGCAACACCTCGAGTACGGTGCGCAGGCGTGCCGGTGTGCGCGGCGCAAGGCGTGGCAGCGTGAACGACTGGAAAGCCAGGGTCACCACACCTACCGCTGCCGCGGCAAAGAACGCGCTGCGCCAGCCATATAGCCCGCCCAGGTAACTGCCCAGCGGGACCGCAACCACCGTCCCGACGGCAATGCCACTGAAAATGATCGACAGCGCTCGGGGCAACAAAGCCCCCGGCACCAAACGCATCGCCACCGCTGCCGCCATGCTCCAGAACCCGCCAAGGGCAATACCCAGCAAGATACGCATCACCAGTAGCACCGCGAGACTGGAGGAAACGGCGACCAAAAGATTGGATACGATCATCAACGTGGAAAAACCCAGCAGCACCCAGCGACGGTCGATACCGCGGGTCAGGCCTGGCACCAGCAGGCCAGCGAACAGTGCCACCACTGCTGTCACCGTTACCGCCTGGCCAGCCAGCGCTTCGGACACACCCAGATCGGTAGCCATCGGCGTCAACAGGCTGGCCGGAAGGTACTCAGCGGTCAGCAATCCGAACACCCCCATAGCCAACGAGAAGACTGCCATCCACGCGGGGGTTGCAGGTTCCACATCCAGCCCGACGCCGGGACGGCTGTCGGATACGCCATTACAAACACAGTCAGTCATTGCACGGATCTCCCAATCTTAATCGCGACCCGCAGTCTAGGCGCGAGAAACTGGATGATCTATGATCGAAAACCTCGATTTTTTGACCGAAACACCTGACCATGCCTACAGATCAGTTTGCTCTCTCCTCGGATCTCATCAATGAGCTGCTGCGCGGCATGCGCCTGCGTGGCGTCGAGTACCGGCGTATCCAAGCCGGTCCAACCTTCGGCCTGGGCTTCGCGGCCAAACCGGGGCATGCCTGGTTCCACTTTCTGGCGGTCGGCAATGCGGTGCTGCAGATGGAAGACGGGACAACGTATGCGCTGACTGCCGGCAACGCCATCTTCATCGCCCATGGCGCGGCCCATCAGTTGCTTTCCCATACGGACGTGCCTGTTCAGGACATCGACCGTCTAGACGGCGCCCCCCTTGGTGATGCCGTCAGCGCGGTGGATACCGGAACCGATGCCAGCCCCACGCCAACCACCGTTCTGTTCAGTGGCTGCATGGAGTTTGAACTGGGCAGTATCCATGGCCTTGGCCGGCTGATGCCGGGCCTGATGCTGATTGATGCCGGTGGCCAGCGTTACCCCGGGCTGGTGCCTATCCTGACCACCATGGAGCGCGAGGTCAGCGCCGCACGTATCGGCTTCGCCGGCATCCTCGCGCGGTTGGCCGACGTGGTGGCCGCCATGGTCGTTCGCGGTTGGGTGGAGTGCGCCTGCGGCAATGCCTCTGGCCTGGTCGCCGCATTGCGCGATCCACGCTTGGCAAATGCACTTCTGGCACTGCATCAACAACCGGGGCGCGACTGGACCGTTGCTCAGCTGGCGGAGCAATGCAACACCTCGCGCTCGGTCTTCGCCGACCGTTTCCAAATGACGATTGGCATGGCCCCGCTACGCTACGTCACCGAATTGCGGATGCGGCTTGCGAGCCAGTGGCTGACGCTCGAAAGACTACCGATTGAAGAGGTGGCGCAGCGCTTGGGCTATACCTCTCAGGCCGCTTTCAGCCGCGCATTCAAGCGCATTACCGGCAAGACGCCTGGATTGAGTCGTCAGTCGAGGCAGTCCGCTGTTTCCTGAAGCCGAGCGGAAGTGGTGGGTGAGCTCATCCAACTCTTTGATTTTCCCCATAACCAGACTATTCCTAGAATGATGGAGTCTGGCCCAAAAGCTGATGCTCAGCAGTATCAACCGTGCCCCTAAGCAAAGCAGCGGCAGGACGCCCTTAACGACAACACAAGCACCCACTGACCAGCGGCTGATCGGGGTCGTTTTCAAGAAATGTGACCATTACCTCCATACCCGTCCGGGGCGGCCCAATCTCACAACTCCAGTCGGAGCCCCTCTTCAGCCAACAACGGCTCTTGTCGTCAAATCTATCCTCGCGGTCCCAGGGGAACTTGACCTTGATCCTTGCGAAGAGCCGATCATTCTGGATCTCTTCGTCCTCCAGAGCGATGACTACAGCGGTCTGGTTACTTGGCATCCGAGGTTTTTTGTGGGCCAACGACGGACGATAGGAAACATTCCATGGAAGAACGATAAAGCGATTGCGGTAACCCTGATGGAAGTCATCTTCGTTCGCAGTGTTGCCACTGGCGACGTCCTCATTCATTACTTGTGGTTGCCGGCCTTCGTGAATGACCTTAGTCAGTAGCCATAGGGCGTTCCACTCCTGGCGTGGATGGCCTGAGAGTTCCAGCACATGGCCGCTGGCTAACCGAGCCTGGTCACTCTGCCCTTCGGCTTGACGATAAGCTGCATGGCGACGCTCCATAGCACGAAGACGTATCTGTTTGCCGTGCTCATGACCTGTGAAACGCTCCAGCCTGCCATCTTCTTCAACGTCCAGCTGTTGCTCGACATCATGGTTGCGCTGCGAGATACGACTGGTGAGCTGTCCCAGACGCAGGTTGATGCGCTTGATCAATGGCTCGCTGGACATCCTGTCGCGCTCTTGCCGATAGGCGGTGGGCTGTCCAATTCTGGGAAAAACCGCCTGATCGTCACCAAAAACCAACACATGACCTTGAGCGCTGTGCTGGAAGTGAAAGTGGATACCTTCTTCTTCGCACAAGCGTTGAATAAAGTGCAAATCCGTTTCGTCGTACTGGGTGCAGTCGCCACGCTCCGGGTAGGTTGCCTTCAGATGAAACCGATAGGCGTCGCCCACGATGCCGTGTTCCTCCAATATCAAGGCAACGATTTTCGGCACCGAGAACTGTTGATAGATCCTGTGGCTGATGCGGTGGCGCAAGTAGGACAGGTGCGGTACTAGCGCCAGGCTGTAACATGTCGAATGCTGGCGATGACCGCTTTGAGCGATGTGATAGATTCGTCCATGAATGCCGCTACCCTTCGCGTCTAACGTCAGAAAAGCTTCTTTGTCGAAGAGATTTTCGAGATCCAGGTCAGACCGTTCGCTAACAAACTCCACGTTGAAGAGATAAGGCCTGCTGATCGCCTCTTCTCCAGTGAATGCGAGCACTTGAAAGTCGTGCTCGAAACCGTCGATTGTCAAACTGAAATACGTTTGATTGACTGGGCTGAACATCCGCTGTTCTCTTTTTACATAAGGCGGCGCAATGGACCGGAAGACACTGGATAATGCCGGACTGATGAATTAACAGATATCAACCCAGCAGCCCAGCGCCCCTCTATATCGGTGTTTACGTCTTACTTTCCAGACATCAAAAAGTCAGCTCACACACCACTCTTCACTTTGGTCCAGATCCGCGTGCGGATTCGCTCCAGTTTCAATGGCAGTGGCTCAAGAGGAATGAGTGTAGCGATCGTCTTTCTATCTGGATAAATCCAAGGATTATCTCGCAGCTTCTGCTCGACAAATTCAGCGGCATCTTTATTGGCGTTAGGGTACAGCGTGTGGTTTGAGGTCTTGGCGATAATTTCCGGTCGCAACATATAATTAATGAACGCCAACCCCTCCTTGGGATGGGGCGCATCTTTTAGCAGTACCAGATTCTCCGACCAGGACAGCGCGCCTTCGCGAGGAAGACTGTAGGTAATCTTGCGCCCCGTGTTGGCCTTTTCGTTGATGGCCTGTGCAGCAAGGGCACCATTGGCCCATCCCACAACGACACAAATATTGCCGTCAGCCAGGTCGGCGTCGATTCTGGACGAATCGAAATAGAGGACGTAGGGGCGGATTTTCAACAGCAGGGCTTGAGCTTTTTGGTAATCCTGCGGATTCTTGCTGTTACTAGGAAGTCCCAGATAATTCAAAGCAATCGAAATGATCTCACTGGGAGAATCAAGCATTGCCACACCACACGACTGAAGCTTGCTGATGTTTTCCTCTTTGAAGATCAGATCCCAGCTATTCACCGGAGCATCATCACCCAATGCCGCTTTGACTTTGTCAATGTCATAGCCAATGCCGGTAGTACCCCATAAATAGGGCACAGCATAGCGATTACCAGGATCATTGACCGCGAGTTGGGACAAGATATCAGGGTCGATATGTGAAAAGTTACTCAGCTGATTACGATCCAAAGGCTGAAGGACTCCTGCCTGGATCAGGCTTGGCAACACATTGGAGGTCGCCACGACCACGTCGTATCCCGTGCGCCCAGCCATGACTTTGCTCTGCATGATTTCTGCGCTGTCGAACGCATCCATGTGCACGCTCGTGCCAGTTTCCTGCTCAAACTCCTTTGGCGTCTCCGGCGCGAGCAACCCGAACCAGTTATACAGATACATCCCAGGCTCTACAGCCGCCACTGATGTACTTATCCCTACGCAGAGAAGCGTGGCCGAAAAAATGGTTCGCAAATGTGACTTTCTCATGCAACATCCTTGTCAAGACGATATGCCCTCATGGCCATCGTAAACCCTGGCAGCGAATATACCGGGTGCGACTAAATAGTAAATACCTACGAATACTTACCCTTGACCGAAGAATCCCTAACCCTAAAGGGGTAGAAAATGCCGTTTGACCTCCACAGCCTGGCTTGGCATCGATCGATTGGAAAGCTGATCATGCAACTGAACCGTCCGGAATTCTGGAGCTCGCTGGTCCGCACATTAAATGAATATGTCCAGATCGATAATTGGGTTGTATTGATTTTCAGTAGTCAACACGTGCAGGTCGTCAGTCTTCCCGAGGTAGCCGATGCGGAAGAGATTGATGCATTCACTCATCGCTATGTGAAAGGGCTTTATCTACTGGATCCATTTTATATAGCCAACCGAGAGAACCCACAGAGCGGCTTCTTTCATCTATTGGATATTGCACCGGAGTATTTTCTGGAGACCGAGTATTATCATCAGTATTTTGCACAATATATCTCCATGGATGAAGCACAGTACAATGTCCAGCTCGACCCCGATAGGACGTTATGCATTTCCATCGGCAGCAAAGCCCGCTTTAGCCAAGAACAAATAACCATGCTCGACATTATCAAGCCATGGGTGACTGCTTTGATGCATCAGCGCATGGGTTTTGAAATTGACGAAGAAAAAACTCTGACTGAACCGCCTCTGTGGCCGGAAACGGTCAACCAACTTGGCACACAAATAACAGCACGCGAAAGTGACGTACTCCGCTTATTACTCAGCGGCTTCTCCAATAAAGAAATAGCCGGAAAGCTCTCCCTCTCGGCGGAAACCATAAAAGTTCACCGCCGCAACATTTACGCAAAATTGAATATCAAGTCACAATCTGAGCTGTTTGCTCGATTTTTCATGCCAAAACAGAATATTCCCGCTACAAATTGAAAATCCGACCGAACTGAGAGGCTTACCTTTTCTCCACCAATCGCAGTGACTGTGAACCTTCCAGGGACAGGTGAATCACGGAAGCCTTGCTTGGGAAATTCGGCGCATCGTCGTCGGTATTCTCCATCACGGGAATGTCGATCAGGGTCTGCTCACCCGTCGGGTCGCTCACCAACTTGGCATCCAATTTGTCGATGGCACGCCAGCTGTCGCCACCGATGCGCATCACGTCCAACAGACTGTAATGCGGCACGCCTTCTTCGTTCTCTTCGGGCGTAAAGGCCGCCAGGTATTGGCTGTAGTTGTTGCCCATGCCGAAACCCTCGACGGTGAAGACCGCGAGAGTGACCTGGCTGTCCTCGCCGGTATCCAGCGTCTGCACCAGCGTCGCTTCAGGATAGCCGGTGGCATAGCTGTCCTTGATGAGTGCTACCAGGTGCCCGATCTGTTCTTCCAAGGCTTTCGGAACGGGTTTTGATTCAGCGGCGTGAGTCAGGGTACAGGTGAAGAACAAGACAGCGGTCAGCAGGCGCAATTTCATGAAAGTGAAATCCGAGGTGTCGGGAGGTCAGCGCGCAATGGTAGCGGTTGGAGCGGGATTTGGTAGCCACTTGTCGATAGATTTTGTGGGGAGGCGCACAACCTTGCTCGCCAAAGCGCTGGGGCCGTGTGCATTGAGGTTGGCATGTACCACCGAGCACCCTTGGCTATGAATTCGAAATCATTGATTTGTATCACGCATATCAATGTTTTCATTTGACAACCTTAAATACTTTATTGCAACAGTCATAATTCTTTAAAAATCAAGGCATATGAGGCACCAGGCATAACAATCAGCGGACCTGCAGATTACATATTTAATACAATTTACAAATGATGGCCACGTAACACTACCGGGACACATATCATAATTATCGCCCAGCGCGCCAGCACATATCCTTCAAAAAAAAAGTTTTAACTTTTTTATATTTCAATGTTTGACAAATGTTTTGTCCAAGACTAGGTTTTGGGCTCGAAGTAATTTGCTTCGAACAAAACCTTACTAGAAGGAATTAGGCTATGACGACGACAATTCGTGTACTCAGTGCACAAGAGCAGAAAGCCATCAGTGCATCTGCTGCCTTCACCAAAAGTGGCGGCGGTGGTGGCGGTGGCGGCGTGGCTTAATAAGCCACGGCGTAGTCACTAGTAAAGCAGGGATAGCCTATGCACATGGAAGTGCACGAACCTCACTAGAATCTACAGCCTTGCAAGCATTAAAAATCACCGATGGTTTCGGCTGATGGGACTGAGTAATACAGGGAGGTATGTCATGCAACAAACATCAGCAGACATTTCTATTGAAGAGCTTGACGCCTTAAAAAACTTAGTCAACGACTATTTCCACTCAACGGCGCAACCCATTTTCAGCTTTCTATCGGGTTCCATCCCGGAAGGAATCTCTACACCCAATTCCGATTACGACATCTATGCAGTATTTGATGACTGCACAGAGGAAGAAGTCTTGATTTCGGAACTCCAGCGTCCTGTAGAACTCACGAAAATTCCGCTCTCAAAAATACACAGAATAATGGACATCATTTCAAAAGGTGAAAACCTCGCGTCTGTTAGCGCTTATGAAATGCTAATTTGCCATAGAGTGTATTCCGGTATTGCCCTTAGTGGAGAACCCGCATTCGACAGTATAAAAAAAGAATTCGATGTCGTCACATTCAGGACCAGGCTCGCTGAATTAGCTTTGCTCAACGCTGAGCGTGAATTCAAGGTATCGCATGGCTTCAAGTTGGTTGATGACACGCGCTCAGCACTCTTCAGCGCGCATAAAGCACTCAGGCACAGTCTCAGT
Source organism: Pseudomonas sp. 43mfcvi1.1 (assembly GCF_900115935.1). Lineage (NCBI taxonomy): Bacteria > Pseudomonadati > Pseudomonadota > Gammaproteobacteria > Pseudomonadales > Pseudomonadaceae > Pseudomonas > Pseudomonas sp. 43mfcvi1.1. The sequence continues at coordinate 77,081 of NZ_UETT01000004.1, forward strand.
GTACTTCTGGCAATACACGGATCGACATCAGTCCTGGAAAAATGGCATGTACGCTACGCAGTTCGATACCTGGGAGAGAATCATCTTGGGTTCCGTCGTTTTCTTGAACTCGCCTCCTCCATTCCAATTTCATCGACAGTTGAAAGTAAAAAATACTTAAACTCTGTCAAGAAATTCCATCAAATGGTCACGGATTACAAAATCCTTGCCGATATCGTGCCGGAAGAAATTTTCTTTGTTGAATCCCGGCTGATCGACACTGACCAAGAAAATGATGAACCGTTGATTCTGAAAAATCCGGACGCTCGCGTCATGCTTCATATGTCAAGATGGTACCTCACGATCGAGTCTAAAGCGATATTAGAGCTCCCAAGCTCGGCCGCACTTTTTTGGGCATTAATAAACAACGCGCAATCAGTGAACGTTATTATTGACAGTGCCAGAGAGCACCTGAAAATACCTGACAACATTTGCCTTGAGTATTTAGATGCACTGGCCGCAGCCAAGGCCATCAGTTCGCGCTCATTTGAAATTCACAAAATCGATAGAGCGATATAATTACCAGCCTGCGGCTTATCGGTACAAGATCATTTGAAAATGGATTCGCGACAAATGAAAGCAGCTGCCACGGACCAAAGTTATGCAAACTTCTACTACTCCAGCATAATCAAGTTTTCTGCAAATCGTTTCTTCCCCTTTGTCAGCATGGCATTTGCCGGAATTTTAGTCGCAAACAAAAACTTCGATGAATTCGCCTTTTTCAGCTACATCACATCAGCATTTATATTTCCTGCGACTGTTGTCACTTTCATGTTCAGGGCGGTGGGAAATCTGTCACTGGAGGGAGGACGCACGCGTCAGAATATCTTCATGTCATCCTTTTTTTTGGTCGTTGCCTGTTCATTCCTGGTAGCAGCCGCTTGTTACCTGATCACAATCACATCCGATCGTGAAATAGACAGTTTGTCCAAAAACTATAAGGCGCTGACATTTTGCTATGTGTACCTTATTTATATCTCGATCTACATCCTTACAAGCTTCTTTAACGCCTATTTTGAAGCTCACGTAAAAGGCAACAGCAGCAGCATCGCCCGACTCATGAACTTCTGTCCTTTCATGTTTTTTTCAGGCGCGGCATTCGTACTGAGCGACAAAGAAAATTATTCGCTCACCATTGCATACCTCATGCTTGGCTGCGAATGTTTGGAACTGGCTTACTACCTCTATAAAAGCAGCACTCTCAAGCTTTGGCAACTCAGCTTCAATCATTCTGTACTTCGACACCTTTTTATAATTGGAGGCCCCAACGGGCTTGGTCTCGCGTCCCAACGACTCGCATTTTTCATGGCAAACAAAAAACTATTTTTAATTGACAAAGACTTAGTGTCTATTTTTTCAATTGCCGTGAGCATAACAACCTTATTAATAATCCCGGTTTCAGCCTTTACTCAGATTCACAGCATCTACGTATCCAGAAATGGCAAACCCGGTCTTTCGTCGATGGTTTTTCGCTACCTCGCTCTTAGCATGTTTATACCTATCGCCATCCTTGCAGTATGGGGCATTGAAATCGGTCAGCTTTTTGGCGTTACTGCTCACATGTATAAAGCAGACCCTTGGTTGAACCCCAGCCTGATTTTCATGTTTTGCTGCACAAGCCTGATGATGCTCGTATCAGCCCACATCCGAGCGCTAGGCAATACGATCATCACTCAAATAGTCATGAACGCCGTCGTTTACATAGGCTATGTGGGCTATATCTTTAGGTACGCTGACTCAAGCATGCCTGGATCCACCTTGTTAACCACTTACTCGCTCTGCTACCTGTTGAGCTTCTTGTTTTTAGGTGCCAACGTACACTATTTCCAAGCAAAACAACTACAGCCATCGCTGTAGACATTTTCTAACGGTACTTTTTATGAGTGCTCCGAACCGTGCACAACGTCATCAGCTTGGCATTTGTAAAGTTTGAAAATTCGAATCCCTACAGCCTGTGACAAAGGATAAACATGAAGTTACTCAGGGAAGGATACCCAGTCAAACAAGTTTGCATCATCGGCGGCACGGGCAAAGTAGGCCAAACACTGGTTTCTTTCCTGAAAACAGCCAATAAATTCTCGATCGCATTTTACGCTGAAAGCTACGAGCAAGAATGCAAGCTCCGCGCTAGTTTCCAGGACAATCTGGTCAGTTTTGAAATCTGTCGATCTCCACAAGCAATTCAGAAATCCGACACTGTTATTCTGATCGCAGGAAAACGAACCAGTCGAGGAAGCGGAAAAAGCGATCTGTACCAACTCAACAAGGAAGTCATTGACCCCTACTTGGATTTCTTGAATCATAAAAACGTAATTTTGGTCACCAACCCAACAACATTATTAGGCACCTATTTAGGGGAGAGGCTCGACTCCTTCATCGTAGGTGTTGGCGTTCAAAATGATTTCAATCGCCTGAAATTCCAGTGCCCCCATGTCGATTTTGTGATGGGTGCACACAACCTGAACGAGCAGTGTTATTTCAATACTCATCAGCAACTTCTGTTTGATGGATTCAAGTCTACAGATGTTTACTCTGAGGCTCGCAATCAGCAGGACGATTATGTGAGCAATGGCAATTTTGAGAAGTTACACTCCACATTCATGGAGAATGACATCCATAAATGGTGGAAAATCCAGAGATACCATACTGTCGTCAATAGCTCTTCCTACTCATGCGCATTGGCGATCATGCAAACCTTGTCTAATTTAAACGAAAGCACTTGCAAAGTGACTCACTCTGAGGTTTGCATTGTAACCCCGGGAGGCTCCAGCTACTTTATTGGCGTGCCACTGATGGGAAAAAATCTGCATTGCAGTGACAGCTGCCTCATGCAATTCATAGATATGCACCTCGATCAACTATCCAACTACAAGGTGGCGTAAATCATGTTATACCTAAACTATTATGATGAATTTATTTTTCTCGTAACCTTTGATTCTTCCACAGAAAAACAAGCCTTTCTAGAACTCTATAAAACGAACCTTTTCCCATTCCTGTCCATTAGCGAGGCTCCTCACGACGCCTTCGATTATAAAATAAACCTACGCCAAAACACCTCTGACTTTAAAGCCAATTTCTCTGACTGGTCAGAAATCATTTTTTTCAACCCCCTTACCGATAACGCCATAAGTGATTTTGGTACTGGTCTTATAAAGTACAGCTCCGATACCTCTCGTACAATCTACAACCCCATTTCCGGAACGTTATTTTCAATAGACAAAAACACCATTGAAGTCGTGTATCGCAACAACAGTTCATTCGCCAAGGATTTTCAGCGCTTGTTGAAACAGCTTATTGTTACTGAGATAGAGCGCCAGGGTGGAGCAATACTCCACGCCTCTGCTGTCTCCTTCGCAGATTACGGGTTCTGTTTCATCGGGGAAAAAGGCCAAGGCAAAACAACAAGTCTGCTCCAATCTCTCCAGATACCCGGCGTGGGCTACCTTACCAATGACAGATTACCTGTCATTCCAAACGGGGAAGGATTCAAGGTTCTAGGTTGGTTTGAAGAGATCCGCTTGGTCATCCCCGGCAGCACAAAAAAAGAAGTTGTACGTGTTACCGAACACGTAGATCCATCGCGCATACAAAAAAAACCGGTGTACCTAAAGAAAATAATTCTTCCGACCCGTATTCAAAGCGATTCATCACCGGCGGAAATCGTTGCGAGCCAGATGCTTTCTCCAATAGATCCCCAACGTCCCAAATGGCTAGGCTTTAGTGCCCCACAAGATTTCCCTCTGGCCTCGCTGCTTGAGAAGGTAAGCACTGTTTCTATCGACTGGAGTTATTCTGATCTAGAGGGCTTAACGCATCAGATTGAGAAGGAGATATTAAATGTATGATTGCGTGCTGATTCTTGGCCCCTGCAGAAGTGGCACCACATTTCTCTTTAACGCACTCGCATCCTCTCACTACATTGGAATCTTCCAACCGTTAAAACACATTTTAAGATGTGAACACATGAAAGTTGATCCAAAAATTTCACTTAGAGATTTTGTTGGCAAACGGCTGGTGCTAAAGGAGGCCTTTGGCCCATACCTTGCTTCGGAGGCAACCTATGATCCAGTAGAAATTTTGGCGAATAACCTCAGCCTAAAGAAAATTCTGCTGATCACTATTCTTCGCAACCCTGTCGACTGTTTGTCCTCATGGATTGCTTCTTTTAAAGTTACCCCGGATGAGGCAGCAATACGCCTCTCGCAAGCCTATGACAACACAGTGCGAATGCATACAAAATATCTTCAGGAAATGGATTCGGTTTCTTTAATCCTGGAAGATGAAGCAGACTGCCGTAATAAAATAAATTTAATCAGAAAGGCCATGGGCAGCGTGTCCCTCCCGGATCAGTACGACCAATACATAAAACCGAACGATCCACCTGGTTTTCAAGTATCCGGACTGCTCAAAAAAGCGCTTAGTAGCCAGGAATACAAGGCTGAACACATAGAAAAGAGAACATTTTCTTTCGACAAAAAAAAACTGAAGGTTGCCGTGTCGCATTATGAAAACCTACATAACCTGAAGCCCAGGTTATCTGGCAATGCTTGCGTTTAGCAGGTTCAAACAAGTGGAGCGCACAACCTGGGTGTGGTTGTGCCCCCAGTGCTTCCAGGCTCAACGGTCGGGTGTGAGCGGCTCGAAAGCGGCCTGTGCGAACCCCCGCCGCAAGTCCTCGACCAACACCTCGACATCCTCCAACCCAACATGCAAGCGCACCACCGGATTCAACGCCCGATCCTCGGCACGTTGCCGGTCCTTGGTATCAGCGACAGTCACCAAACTCTCAAACCCGCCCCAGGATGCACCCAACCCAAACACCTGCAAGGCGTCGATGAATCGCTCCAGGTAAGTGTCGTCATTTTCGCGAAGCTCAAAGGACAGCAAGCCGTTGCTGCCCTTGAAATCCCGCTGCCAAAGGGCGTGACCAGGATGGTCGGGCAAGGCTGGATGAAAGACGCGCTTCACCTGCGGTTGTGCCTGCAACCAATGGGCGACTTCCAGCGCCTGTCGTTCGTGCATGTCCAGACGTGGCGCCAGGGTGCGAGCGCCGCGCAGGACAAGATAGGCGTCGTCCGGGCTGACGGTATTGCCAAAGGTGTCGCTCATGGCCGCCAGTGCCGGCCAAGCCTCCTGCCGAGTGCAAACGCTGCCCATGACCACGTCGCTGTGGCCGCTCAAGTATTTGGTCAGGGCCATGATCGAGATGTCGGCGCCCAATGTCAGTGGCCGGTACAGCACGCCCGAACCCCAGGTATTGTCCACTGCCAGCAGGATGCCCCGCGGCTTGCAGAGTGCGGCAATGGCCGGCAAGTCGCAGAGTTCGTACAGCAATGAACCGGGCACTTCGGTGTAGACCATTTTGGTGTTGGCTTGCAGTCGTCCGGGCAGGTCGCTGCCGTCGGGGGCGAAGTAATCGACTTCTATGCCGAAGGTTTCGAGAAAGTCCCGGGCCACGCGCCGTACCGGGGCATACACCGCATCGGTGATCAGTACATGATCGCCAGGCCGCAGGTAGGCCAGGAAGGTTTGCGCCACGGCAGCCAGGCCAGTGCCAAACAAACGAGTACGATAACCACCTTCCAATTCAGTGACGAGGTCTTCCAGGGCGAAGGCCGTCGGATTGCCCCGGGCGCCATAACTCAGGACTCGCTCGCTGTCGCGCCGGGAACGAGCGTCACGCATCTGTGCCAGGTTGTCGAACAGCACCGTGCTCAGGCGGCTGACCGGTACGTTGACCGAGCGGGCACCGCTGCCTTTTTCCGGGCGCGCGCCCTGGACCAGGCGGGTGCGATCCAGCCCACCGACAACGCTTTGCGACCCTGGTTGCAGCGGCTTCAGGCTGGCGACTTCGTCTGCGCTCATCTGTGCCAGCAGGCCGATTTCCCAGGCCAGGTATTGGCGCGCCGCGTCCTTGTTTCCAGCGTGGCGGTCGTGGGTGAAGAAGAGGAAATCAATACACTGTTCATCTGCCAGCGTCTGGGCACCCTCTTGCAATGCAAGGCCTGCCGAACGCCAGGTATCCACGCCGTCGGCCAACCAGCGCACTGCCGTGTGCGGCAGCTCCAGCGCCGCCAGGGCGGCAAGCCGGGAATCATCGGCCACCAGCACCACTGGCCGTCGTTCATCTGCCAGCGCGGCGGCCAGCAAGGGCCGGATCGACCAACGCGCGCCGGCGATATGCGCTTTGCGATAGGCGCTGCTCGAGCGCAGGTCGATCAATGCCACCGCGTCATCCTTCAGGGCATCGGCCAAGGCCCGCACGCTGATCAGCGGCAGTTTTTCAGGCGCGACGACTGCTGGAACCGGTAATGCCAAGCCACTGCTCAGCCCACCCGACAATACAAAAGCCTCATGCCCCAACTGCCGCAACCAACTGGCGATGATCGGTGCGCGCACGCCGTCGTCATCGAACAGCACAACCCGCGCTTGGCGTACGCCAACATACAGGTCGGTGGATTGAATCAACTGCCCTCCCGGCGTGTGTTGTGCTCCCGGCAGCGTGCCGGTGGCAAACTCTTCAGCGGTGCGCACGTCGCAGAGAAAAAGACTGCGCTCAGCGTCCGCAGCCCACTGCTCGACCTGAGTAGCCTCGACGGTAGGCACGCCGGCCCGTTCGGCCAGTCGTGCCGCCGCCAAGCGCTGCGCCGGCAATGTAGCGGCCGATACCTGGTCGGCATAACGGCGCTCGCTACCATGCTCCAGTTGCAGGTCTTCCAGGTACCAGCCTTGCGTACCGTTCTCCAGGGCATAGATCGGGTTCTTGAGCCCCAGGTCGATCAGCGTCTGGGCGCCGATGATGCTGCGGGTTCGACCCGCGCAATTGACCACGATGGGGGTCTGCTCGTCCGGTACCAGGTCGTGCACGCGGTAGCCCAGTTCGCCATTCGGGCAACAGATCGAACCGGGGATGGTCATCTTGCGATACTCCTCCAACGGTCGGCCGTCGAGTACCACCAAGGGTTCACCCCGGGCCTGCCATTGCGCCAGTTGACGGGCGCTGACGTGAGGCGTATGCCGGACGGCCTCCACCTGTTCGCCAAAGGCCTTGGACGGTACGTGCACACCGGCAAACAGCTGATAGCCGGCTGCCTGCCAACCGTCGGCGCCGCCCTCCAGGCTATACACATTGATGTAGCCCAGCGCTTGCAGGCGTTGTGCCGCTCGCACCGCCAGGTCCGCGCCATCCTGGTCATAGATCACCAACCGCACCCGAGGGTTGGGCGCCAGCCGCCGCGCCTCCAACTCCAATCGGCTATAGGGCAGGTTCACCCCGAAAAACAGATGGGCTTCGCCGTACTGGCCGTGCTCGCGCACATCAAACAGGGCGATTTCCTGCCCATCGAACAACCACTGCTGCAGTTGTCCGGGAGTTATGGTCTGGCTCATGGGAGTCCCGCTGGAAAAATGGAGTGACTGGAGCACGAGGTGGCGTCAGTGGGCGTAGGCCTTGATCGACGGGGCCATTTGCGAGGCGTTGTAATTGAGAATCCGCCCATCGGCCTCGACTCCATAACGGCCATTGAGCGACTCCAGCGGCAAGCCATACAGGTGGAAATGCAGGGTCGGCTGCTCTCCGGCGACCCGAATGCCATGCAGATCTTCCCCAAGGAACGAAATCGAGGTGCCGGGCTGCACGATCACTTCTTTTTCCAGGTGCAGGGTGGTGTAACCCGGTTCACGCCCCTCGTCGTCGCGCTGGTAGACGTAGTTGATTTCCTGGCCCTCGATAGCACTGATAATCGCCCAGGTTTCGTGGTTGTGAGGGATCGTGCTTTTGCCCGGCAGCAGCGAGTTCAGGTACAACGTCGGAGTGTCGCCATCGTCATTGAGGCGGTAGCGGAACGCGGTGCTGCCCTGCCCCGGCACCGGCGCCGGAAAGGTTTCGAAGTTGAACAGGTCGCGGCGCTCGGCCAGACCTTCCAACAGACCAACGATTTCAGTCAGCGCGGCACGATCGACCCCGCGCTGATGGATGACGCGTACTTTCTGCAGGAAGGCTTCGATGACATCGGGACGGCTAAACACGCTCATGGGGCAGGCTCCATTGTTCAGAACAGACAATTAAACGGACAGGCTGTAGCGACTCAGGTTGGTCAACAGGTACGGATCATCGGCGTTGGGCAGACGCCGCCCTGGGTCACCCAAGGCATGGCGCAGAAACTCCCGGGTGCGCTCGCTGGTGGGGTGCTGGAAAATCCGCGCGGCGCTACCGTGCTCGACGATCACACCGTTCTCGGTGAAATAGACGACATCGCTGATCTCCTCGGCGAAGCGCATTTCGTGGGTCACCAGCACACAGGTCATGCCCTCTTCGGTCAGCTCGCGAATCACCGTCAACACCTCGCCGACGGTTTCCGGGTCCAGGGCCGAGGTCACTTCATCGAACAGAATCAGCTCCGGACGCATCGCCAGGGCGCGGGCAATCGCCACCCGTTGTTGCTGGCCGCCCGAGAGCTGCCCCGGGTAGGCATCGGCCTTGTGCTCCATGCGCACCTTGGCGAGCAAGGCGCGGGCGTCTTTCTCGGCGTCGGCCCGATTGCGACCCAGGACCTTGCGCGGCGCGATCACCAGGTTCTCCAGCACCGACAGATGCGGGAACAAGTTGTACTGCTGGAACACAAACCCCACGCGCTTGCGCAACTCGATGCGCTGGGCTTCCTGGGCCAGGGTGTGGACTTCGGTGGCACCGACGCGAATGCTGCCGCGCTGGGGCTGTAACAGGCCGGTAATGCAACGCAGGATCGTCGACTTGCCCGAGCCGGACGGACCGATGATCGACACGGCCTCGCCACGGCGCACATCCAGGTCAATGCCCTTGAGCACCGGGTTGCTGCCGAACGACAGGTGCAGGTCGCGCAGGCTGACCAGGGGTTCGGCGACGGTTTCAGTAGAAGGCATAACGTCGCTCCAGGTATTGGGTGAGGCGGGAAATCGGGTAGCAATAGGCGAAGAACAGCACCAGCAGGCTCAGGTAGATCACCACGGTGAAGCCGGTCAGGTTCACGGTATTGCTGGCGATCTGCGCGGTGTCGATCACGTCATGCACGCCCACCAGGGAGGCCAGCGCGGTGCCCATGGTGATCACCGCGTAGAGGTTCATCCACGGCGGCAACATGCGCTTGAAGCACTGCGGCAGGATGATCGAGCGGAAAATCTGCCCACGGGTGAACGCCAGGGAGCGCGCGGCCTCCCATTGAGTACTGGGGATCGAGGCAATCGCGCCCCGGAAGATTTCCGCGACGTTGGCACTGGCCGGCAACGCCAGGCCGAGGGTGACCTTGATCCAGTCGGGAAACGAGACATAGCCGTGGCCGATACGAATCTCGAACGGGAACACATAGGTGGTGAAATAGATCAGCACCAGCCACGGCGCGTTGCGCAAGACCTGCACCCAGATCCGTGCCGGCCAGCGCAGCAAGCGCAGGGGCGACAGGACCATGGCGCCGACCACCAACCCCGCGGCAGAACCCAGCCCAATGGCCAGCAGACTGATGAGAATATTCTGGCCGAAGCCTGCGGCCAGGGCCGGTGACCATTGCAGCAAGGCCTTGAACACCGGGCTGTGCGGGGCGAAATACACCAGCCAGGACAGCGCTCCGATCCCCAGCAGCACCTTGCCGAAATGTCGACGCGGCCAAGTCAGCGGCACGATGACGGACGAATCAATGGCCATAGCCGGGCATCCTCAGGCGCGCTTCAAGGTAGCGCCCCACGCAATTGACGGTGAAACTCAGCAAGCCGAAAAACCCCAGGATCAGAATCATAAGCTCCAGCACGTTATCGCTCTGGGTCCAGATCATGATGGCCGCGTAGGTGATGTCGCCCACGGCAATGGCCGAGGCCACGGCGGTCATTTTCACCAGGTCGATCAGGTTATTGATCAGCGACGGCAAGGCAAAACGCAGGGCCAGGGGCAGTTGCACGTTCCATAACAATTGGCGGTGATCGAAGGCCAGCGAACTGGCGGCCTCCAGGGTCACCGCAGGCACCGCCTCGATGCCGGCCCGCAGCGCTTCGGCATGGAACGCACCCTTGTGCAGCGAGATCACGATCACCACCCAGGCGAAGGGTGTCAGCGGGTTGGCCGCACCGACGGCCTCGGTCAGCAGCATGTTCAGCACCAGGAAGGCGCAATACAGCTGGACCAGGGTCGGCGTATTGCGGGTGACTTCGATGAACACCCGCGCCGGCCTGGCGAGCCAGGGCTTGCCCGAGGTCAACAGTGCCGCCAGGCCGACGCCCGCCAGCAGGCTGCCGACGATGGTCAACAGGCACAACAACACCGTGGTCAACGCGCCCTGCTCCAGCGTGCCGCGCTGATAGGCATCGAGCAAAAAGTTGTAGTTGAGGCCGAGCCCGGCGCTCCAATGGACGAACTGCTCCAGCCAATGGCTCATCGCTCGCCCCTCAATCGGCCGCAAGCATGGGCAATTCGGCGGCCCGCTTCGGCAACGGTTGCGGTCGCCGTGGCGATGGACAGGCGAAACCACGGCGACAAGCCATAAGCACCGCCCGCGACGCCAGCGACGCCCTCGTCCAGCAGGTACTCGACAACGTCGGTATCGTGCTCCAGACGCTGGCCGTCCGGGCGGTAGCGCCCCAACAACCCGGCGCAGCGCACAAATACGAAAAAACCACCTTGAGGCTCGAGGACTTCAAGGCCTTCGACACTGCGCAAGCTACTCACCAGCACGTCACGGCGTTGACGATAAGCCGCAACCTGTTCCGCGAGGAAATCCAGCCCACCCTCGAACGCTGCCAACGCCGCCGCCTGGCCGACCGAGGAAGCCCCGGAAGTGGATTGCGATTGCACCACCGTCATGGCATCGGTCAACGCTTGCGGCCCGGCACCGAAACCGATGCGCCAGCCGGTCATGGCATAGGTTTTCGATACCCCGCCCACCAGCAGGCAGCGCGCTTGCAGATCGGGCGCGACGTTGAGCAAGCCCTGGACCGGACGGCCGTCGAAACGAATGTGCTCGTAGAGCTCATCCAGCAGAATCAGCACGTGGGCATGACGCCGAAGTACCTGGGCCAGGCCTTGCAGTTCGGCCTCGCTGTACACCGCGCCACTGGGGTTGCCAGGGCTGTTGAGGATCAGCCAGCGCGTACGCTCGCCGATGTGTTGCTCCAGTTGTTGCGGCGTGAGCTTGCAGCCCTGGTCCAGCCCGCATTCGATGAACACCGGTTCACCACCATTGAAACGCACACTGTCCGGGAAGGACGGCCAGTACGGCGTCGGTACCAGCACTTCGTCGCCGTCATCGAGCGTCGCTGCGAAGGCGTTGAAGATGATCTGTTTCGCACCGTTGGCAATCACGATGGATGCCAGCGGATAGTCCAGCTGGTTTTCCGTGCGCAGCTTGTGTTGCACGGCCTCACGCAAGGCCCTTACGCCCGGCGTCGGCGTGTACTTGGTGGCGCCGGCCGCAATGGCGGCGTAGGCGGCCTGCTTGACGTGCACCGGCGTATCGAAATCCGGCTCGCCGGTGGTCAGGTCGAGGATGTCGCGACCGGCCTCACGCAGGGCCGTGGCCCGGGACTTGGCGGCGGCATTGGCTGACAGCGAGACCCGCTGCACGCGTTTGGACAGGTAAAGCGTCATGGCCGCGTGTCCTCCAGCACCTTACCGGGATTGAGCAGATTGCGCGGATCCAGCGCCTGCTTGATCCGACGCATCAGGTCCAGTTCCACCGCACTTTTGTAGCGCCCCAGCACGTTCACCTTGCGCTGGCCGATACCGTGTTCGGCGCTGATCGAGCCACCGTGGGCATGGGCGCTGTCGTGGACCAGTTGGCTGAGCGCAGTGTAATGGGCCATGTGCGCGTCAACCGTGGAGCCCAGCGGATGGGCAACGTTGTAATGCAGGTTGCCGTCGCCCAGATGACCGAAGGTGTAGTGCCGCACGCCGGGAAAATGCTGTTGCAGCAGCGCATCGGTATGGGCAACGAACGCCGCGACCTGGGAAATCGGCACCGAGATGTCATGCTTGATGTTGCGCCCGGCGCGCTTTTGCGCATCGCTCATGTTTTCCCGCAGTCGCCAGAACGCCTGGCTCTGGACGAGGTTTTCAGCGATCAGCGCATCGGCCAGCAGGTGTTGCTCGAAGGCCTCGCCCAGCACCTGTTCGAAGACTTCCCGTGCATGACTTTCACTGTGGTTATCGGACAGTTCCAACAGTGCGAACCAAGGCTGGTGAGCATTGGAGAATGGCCGCGGACCGTCGGGAAACTGCTCGCGCAACAATGCAAGGCACCCGGCGCTGAGCAACTCGAAGGCCGTCAGGCTGGCCCCAAAACCGGCGCGGGCGTGAGACAGCAAGGCCACTGCCTGCTCCAACGAGTCGAACGCCAGTAGCGCGGTGGCCTGGGCTTTGGGCAGTGGAAATAGCTTCAGGGTCGCGGCGGTGATAATGCCCAGCGTGCCTTCGCTGCCGATAAACAGGTCCCGCAGATCGTAGCCGGTATTGTCCTTGCGCAAGCCGCGCAGGCCGTTCCAGATCTCACCCTGGGCGGTCACGACTTCCAGGCCCAGGGTCAGTTCGCGGGTATTGCCATAGCGCAGCACTGCGGTGCCGCCGGCATTGGTCCCCAGGTTGCCGCCGAGGGTGCAACTGCCTTCGGCGCCGAGGCTCAGAGGGAACAAGCGACCGGCCGCACGCGCAACCTCCTGGACAGTTTGCAGGATGCAGCCCGCCTCGACAGTCAGGGTGTCGTTGTCGGTGTCCACCGCACGTACCCGATTCATTCGGTCGAGCAATAGCAACACGGCGCGACCGCTGGCGTCCGGGGTGGCACCGCCCATCAGTCCGGTGTTGCCGCCCTGCACCACCACGGGCGTATCGGTCGCGACGCAAGCCCGGACCACCGCCGCCACCTCTTCGGTGCTGGCCGGGTGTACCGCGGCAATCACTTGGCCGACGTAACGGCCCTGCTTGTCGGTCAGGTACGGCGCGGCTTCTTCACTGCTCTGCACATGCCTGGCACCCACCAATGCCTGCAACGCCGCAAACAACGACTGGCTCATGGTTGCGCGGCCAGGGGGGCGGCATTGCTGTACTTGGCATGCAGATCACGCAGGGCCTGGGACGGCGCCATGCCGGTACGCTCGCCCAACTCGATCAGCCAGCCGCTGCGGTGCCAGTCGCGCACGATGGCATCGAGTTTCGCCTGGGTATCGTGCTCGCCCTTGCGCAGCCAGATCACCGAATTCGACGGAATCAGATCCCCCGGCAGCGGAATTTCATAGCCGGCCCATTCGTCTTCACTCAGCAGCGCATGCAGGGTCGGACTCACATGGACCGCGGCCACGCAGCCATTGCCGCGCAACGACAACAGCGACTCGGACTGGCTGCGAAAAGCCTTGATCTGTGCGCCATAGGTTTCCTGCAGGGGCTTGATGAAATTGCTGCCCTGGGACACGCACACTGGCTTGCCTTTGAGGTCGGCCCACTGGCTGATGCCGGAACCCTTGCGAATCAACGCCGCGCCACCAACCTCCTCATAAGGCGTGGGCACATAGTCGAGAATCTCGCCGCGCTCTTCGGTGAACTGCATGTTGGCGATCAGGATGTCGACTTTGCCCTGTTGCAGGAATTGCACGCGGTTTGGCGCCAGGACCGATACGGTCTGGGTTTCCACGCCCAGCGCCTTGCCGATGCCCTGGGCCAATTCGACGTTGTAGCCCAGGTGTTCGCCAGTCTTGGGGTCGATCGTGCCGAAGGGCGCGCCACTGAGCATCACCCCGACGCTGATCGCGTGACGTTGCTCGATCCGGTCCAGCGTGGCATCGGCCTGGGCCAGGCTGGCAGCGGATCCGATGGACCATGCCAGGCACAGGCTGACCAGGGTTCGAGGGGTGAAAAATGAAGTCATGGGTGATTACCTTGAGCGTCGGTCGTTGGGAGAGAAAAGCAGGCGCGACGGTCCTCAGGCACCGTTGGCCTGGAACTGTTTCTGCAACTCCACCAAGGCCGGTGACGCCGGCGTGATGCGGTTACGGGTCTGGGCCTCGATCAGCCAGCCGCTGCGGTGCAATTGCTTGATGATCGGATCGAGCCTGGCCTGGGTATCGCTTTCGCCCTTGCGCGTCCAGATCACCGAGGGTGCCGGGTTCAACTCCGGGCTCAGGGCGCGGTAGCCCTGCCATTCGGCATTGTCGGCAATCAGCGGATTGATCAGCGTGGCGTCGTGCACCGCGGCAACGCAGTTGTTGCCCCGCAGCGCCAGGAGTGATTCCGAGGAGCTCTTGAAGGCCTTGATCTCGACGCCCAACTCGGTGAGCGGCTTGATATAGCTGCTGCCCTGGGAGGTACACACCGGTTGATTCTTCAGGTCTTCCCAGCGGCTGATCGCACTGTCCTTGAGTACCGCCGCGGTGCCACCGACGCGGTAGAACGGCGTGGGCACGAACCCGAGGATTTCACCGCGCTCGGCGGTCCATTCCATATTGGCGATCAGCACATCGACTTTACCCTGCTGCAGGAACTGCACGCGGTTGGCAGGCAATACCGGCACCAATTGCACCTCGGCGCCCAGTTGCCGACCCAATTCCTGGGCCAGGTCGACGTTCAAGCCACGCGGTTTCTGGGTGGCGGGGTCGATGCCACCGAACGGACCACCGGACAGCAGCACGCCGACCACCAGTTCGTGGCGTTGCTCGATCTTGTCCAGGGTGGCATCGGCCCGGACGCTGTCGACGGCCGACAATGAGATCAAGGCGCCCAGCATGACAGGCAGCAATCGTTTTACGGGTGAGCGCTCGAGCAACATGGATTTCCCCTCATGAATGGCCGGCGTCCCCCGGCCTGATGAGTGGGCATCCTAGGTATCCCCCGAAGGCAAAGGAAATTCAAATATCTAATATCGTTATAACTTCAAAGGTTTGGCTTTCAGGCAAAAAACGCATAACCGCTATTTTATTGGCCCACAGAAAGCCACGAGCCACATTCTTCCCATCAATTCATAAAATTCTGTAATGTTTAGGTTTGCACCCTTGATATGAAGCAATCACCATGTCGACCCTCGATCTCGAATTACTGCGCACCTTCATCGCTGTGGTCGACCACCACAGCTTCGCCGAAGCGGGCGCCCAACTGTCCCGCACGCAATCGTCGGTGACCCAGCACATGCAACGCCTGGAACAACAGGTCGGGGTGAGCCTGTTCGAAAAGCGCGGGCGGCAAAAACAGCTGACGGAAGCGGGCCAGCAATTGCTGAGGCATGCGCGGCAGATGCTATCGCTCAACGATGACGTCCTCAGTTCCCTGCGAGAGAGCAGCCTCAGTGGTGTACTGCGCATCGGTTCGCCCCACGACATCGCCGACACCATCCTGCCACCGATCCTCAGCCACATCGCCCGCTCGGCCCCGCGCCTGCGCCTGGAGATCGATGTCGGGCGCAGCCCGTTCCTGATGGACGACCTGCGTCGCGGCAAGGTCGACATGATCATTTCCACCCGCCAGGATCCCAGCCTCGAAGGATTCGCCTTGCGCACCTCGCCGGTGTGGTGGATCTGCTCGGCCCAGTACCTTCACAATCCCGGCGAGCCGTTGCCGCTGATCCTGGTGGACGAACCCAGCATCTATCGCCGCTATGCCCTCGAGGCGCTCGAACGCGCCAATATCCCCTGGCGCCAGGCCTACCTGGCCTCGAACCTGATCGGCATCAAGGCCGCGACCCGCGCTGGGTTGGGCGTCACGCCCCGCAGCATGGAAATGCTCGGGCCGGATATGCGGGTATTGGGAGAAAACGATGGTTTACCGCGGCTACCGGACGTGACCTATCACCTGTGGATTCGACCGAATACTGTCAATCCATTGGTACGCCGGGCTTATGAGTTGGTCCGCAACAGCCAGGGGCACGGCAACTGATGCGACCCGTGCCCCGTGCGCTATCACGCCTCTGAGCGAATGCGCTCGACCAGACGAGCCTGGAGTGCTTCCAGCTCTGCGGGATCAGCCTTGCCCCTGCCATGCACACCGGGCGCCTCACCTTCCCAGCGTGGAATGATGTGCATGTGAATGTGATAGACCGTTTGCCCGGCCACGGCTCCATTGAACTGCGCGACCTGAACCCCGTCCGGCTGCAATTCGTCCACGATGATCCGTGTCAGGTGCTGCACGGCAGATATCATCGCGCCCAGGACAGCGGGCTCGACCTCAAGGATATTGCGTGCCTGGGAGCCTTTGGGGATGACCAGGACATGGCCGCGCGATTGAGGAAAAATATCCAGGAAGGCCATCACATCGGCGTCTTCGTAAATCTTGTAGCACGGCGCATCGCCGCGAAGGATCAGCGCAAAGATGTTCTGCGGATCGTAATGACCGTGGAGACTCATGATCACTCCTTCAATGGGTAAGAGCGGTTGGTGGGCTGCCGGTAGAGATTTAGCACAGTCCAGAGGCAACGTCTCGTAGAGGCCGGTTTGAAAGTCAGGGCTGGGCTTGCTGGCGATAGTGTTGCATCAGTCGGCTGTGATGTTGGCTGTGCCGCCACTATCGCGAGCAGGCTCGCTCCCACAGGGATTTGGGCCGGACACGACTTTTGCGAGTACTCGAAAAAACTGTGGTAGCGAGCCTGCTCGCGATAGCGCCGGGTCAGTTGGCATCGGAGCTGAAGGCCAAGTCGCTGTCGCGAGCGCCCGCCAGCGTAACGGCAATTTTCTGCTGCAGCTCGCTTTGTGAGAACGGTTTGTGCAGAACCGGGCACCCGGCATATTCGGCGGATAGCCCGCTGGCGCCGTATCCGGTGCTGAATAGAAAGGGAATATTGCGACCGCGAAGAATTTCGGCCACCGGGAAAACACGCTCGCCAGCCAGGTTGACGTCCAGGATCGCCAGGTCAACCTGCACCGAACCGGCTATATCACATGCCGCAGCGAGCCGGGCGACTGACGCCACCACTTCGCATCCGAGCTCTTCCAGCATTTCCTCGATCAACAGGGCAATCGCGCCTTCGTCCTCGACGACCAGCACCCTGACCCCAGCAAATGGGGTCATGCCCCAGATACTCCAATCAGAAACGAAAAGCGGCAGCAAACGCCTTGCGGAGCGTAGATGAGGTCGAACTTGCCAGCCAGGTCACGCTCGATGCAGCGCTTCATCAAGCGAGAACCCAGCCCTTCCCGTCCAGGGGGTGACACGGGCGGCCCGCCTTGTTCACGCCAGTCGAGGGTCAGCAGCGTTCCGTCTGCCTGGGCTTGCAGGTGCCAGGTAACTGAAAGCGTCCCCGTCTCGACCGACATGGCCCCGTATTTAAGCGCGTTGATCGCCAGTTCATTGAGGGTCATCGTCAGATTGAGCGCCACCCGGGTACCGACATCCGCAGAAGCACCTTCGATCACGACGCGGCCAGGTTCATGGCCAAAGACCGGCATCAGCACTTCAAGGGCCAGGGTGTGAAGCGGAGTCTGCCCCCAATGGCGCTTGGTCAAGAGATCGTGTGCCCGCGACAACGCCAGGAGCCTGGCCTCGAAACGCCTGTAGCCGTCTTTCGCATCCTCTGCATTGCGCGCGGTCTGGGCCGCCAGCGATTGCACCGTCGCCAGGGTGTTCTTGACCCGGTGATTGAGCTCATCGATCAGCGTCTTCTGCCGGTTTTCCGCCTGTTTGCGTTCGGAAATATCGACCAGCATGTTGATGGCGCCCACCAGATTTCCATCGGCGTCATGCAACGGCGTGGGAAACGGCGTGAACGGGACATAGCTGCCATCCGGCCGCTGCGCAACCGCCTCGACGCCGCGTATCGGCCGGTTTTCCTTCAGCGCCACCGCCATCGGGCATTGATCGTGGGGAAGTGCGCTGCCGTCCGTATTGAACAGTTTCCAGGTCACACACCACATCTCGCCCAACTGCGGCGTGCGCCCCGACAACTCGACGGCGGCGCGATTGAAGAACGTGATGCGCCCCTCGGCGTCGGTGGTGTACACCGCGGCAGGCAAGGCTTCGAGCAGATTGCGCATGTGCCGCTCGCTTTCGAGGAGCTGGTTTTCCATCCGCCGCGCCAGCGTGACGTCCTGCAGCACCCGCACGCCATAACGAAACGTACCGTTGGCGTCCCTCACTGACGAGCTGTGGATGTCGAGGTAAACCACCTCGCCATCGGGCTTCAGGGCGCGTTTGCGTAGCACGTAGTTCTCCAGCTCACCGGCCACCTGGCGGGCGTACAACCCGGCATCCTGCTGAATACAGTCCGGGTGGGTGTAGTCCAGAAACGTCATCGACAGGAGCTCTTCGCGCGACCGCCCCAGCATGTTGCACAGGGCATCGTTCACCCGGAGCAAGCGACCGTCGATATCGACCTCGGAAATTCCGATGGTCACCGCCTCGTAGGTCGCCGAAAGCCGCTCATCGCTGTCCTGGCGTGCCGCCTCGGCCGCATGGACGCAGCTTCTGTCGATGGTGAAACAACGGGTGTTGAAGAGCTTTCCGTCCTCGAAGCGCCCGTTCGAGGTGATCGTGACATGCTTGATCGAGCCGTCTTTCGCCCTCAGGCGCGCCGGATAGCTCTCCAGGCAATCGCCACTGCCCAGTTTGGTGAGGATGTCGCCGATAACCGGTTCGTCGACATGAAACTCGGTGATGTGCCGCCCGATGTATTCTTGCGCCGGATAACCCAGCAGCGCCAGCTCCGCCTTGTTGGCGCGCAGGATGATGCCCTCGCCACTGACGATATGCAGGCCCACGGCGCTGTTTTCGAAAAAGTCTTCCAAGTCGGCACTCTTGCGCCGCAGCTCCTCGGCCATGGCGTGATGCGCCGAGACGTCCTGGAAGCAATTGATCACCCCTTGGACGACGCCGCGCCGATCCCTGAGGGCGCGGATGTTCATCAGCGCCACGAAGCGCGAGCCATCCGGGCGCTGGATGAGCACTTCCTGGTTGCGCGAGGCTATGCCGGTATTGAGCGCCGAGGCGGTCGGGCAGTGTTCGAATGGCAGCGGCGTACCGTCGGTCAGGAACAGACGATAGGCACCGCAGAAACGGGCGCCATTCTCTCCGAGTACTGGCGCCCTTCCCCACAGCTCGGCCGCCTCACTGTTGTACCGCACGAGCCAACCCTGGCGATCGCACAGGTACACCGCACCAGGAATGGCATCGAGCGCGCTCGTCCCCATCGCGATCAAGCTTTCATACTCGCTTGCCGTGCGCGCTTCCATGGGTAGCTCTTCAATGTTCGACATCAGTCTTCCTCAAACCGCCTGGCTGAAACGCCCTCGCTGTCCAGCGCCCCGGCCGCCATAGCCTGGGCCGATGCTTCCAGCGCGCAAATCCTTCTAGAGACGGATACGGCTACTGCTCACAGGGCTTCAATGGAGTCTAGATCCCTATTCACCGGGCGAGTTCAGGAAAACTCGACGTCACAGGCCTTTCGCCTCAAAACCTGAATAATGCCTGGGGGGCCTGAACCATTAACGCATGCATCAGTGGCGCCGAACACTGCAATGCGCGCAACTGCCCCATGACCGTTTCAAAGCCGACACTTTCTTCATGCTGCGTGTGCGGCCAGTCGCTGCCCCACACCAGGCGCTCGGGACCGAAAGATTGTTCCAGCAACGTCAACGAGGCGCGGGCGAATTCAAGGTTCTGCGGGGCCGTTGCGCCCAGTCGATAGATGCCGGACACCTTCATCCAGACCTGCCCGCCTCGCCCAAGCTCCATCAATTGGACAAAGCCAGGTTGATCCAGCCCCACACGCGCATCCGGGCGACCGAAGTGATCGACCACCAAACGGATGCCAAACGGTAACAGTTGACCGATCAGCCCCGGCAAGTCCGCCAGGTTGGCATGCAACTCGACATGCCAATCCAGCTCCGCGAGATGACCCAAAAAACCGTACCAGGCGACGTCGCGAAAATCAGGCAAGGCTTTGCCCATCAGGTTCAAGCGAACACCGACCACGCCCAGCCGGGCCATGTCGTCCAGCTCGGCTCGGCTGACGTCCCGCTCCAGCACCACGACGCCGCGCAACTGCTCCGGTGCTTGCCGTAGCGCAGCGAGCAGGTAGCGGTTATCGGTGCCGAGAAAGCTCGGCTGCACCAACACGCCATGGCTCAAGCCGTGGGCGTGCAGGTGGCTCAGGTATTGAGCGAGCGTGGCGTCATAGTCAGGTGTGTAGCGCCGGACAGCGGCCAGCTCCAGCTCGCGGCTGAACACGTGGGCGTGGCAGTCAATGCCGGTGATCGGTTTAGTACAGGTATCAGGCATGAGGCTCATCTATCGACAATAAGGAAAATCAGGCCCGGGCGCCCTGGCTGTCACGCTCAACCACAGGCGCAGATGCAACAGTGGCTTCCAGGCTGCGGCCACGGGTTTCCGGCAGGCACAGCGCCGCGATCACCGCCACGCCGTAGGCGATCCCGGCGTCGATGCCAATGGCCGAGCCCAAGGACATGGAATCGCTCATGTGGCCGACCAGGAACGGGAACACCGCCGAGAGCACCCGGCCGAAGTTGTAGCAGAACCCCACGCCGGCGCCGCGCACATCCGCCGGGTACAATTCGTTGAAAAACGCCCCGAGGCTCGCCGGAATACCGGCCGCGAAGAAGCCGAGCGGGAACCCCAGGAACAGCATCTGGGTGTTGGTCAACGGCAGGAACACATAGCACTGCACGGTGACCACACAACACAGCGCGAACAACACGATGTTTTTCCGACGACCAATGCGATCGATCAACAAGCCACTGACCACGCAGCCGCACCAGAAGGCGAAGATGATCACCGCCAGATAGCCGCCGGAGTTGAGCACCGACAGGTTGCGTTCGGTCTTGAGGAAAGTCGGCAGCCAGGTCATCACGGCGTGGTAACCGCCGTG
This sequence comes from Pseudomonas sp. 43mfcvi1.1, assembly GCF_900115935.1. NCBI lineage: Bacteria > Pseudomonadati > Pseudomonadota > Gammaproteobacteria > Pseudomonadales > Pseudomonadaceae > Pseudomonas > Pseudomonas sp. 43mfcvi1.1. Next base: position 97,933 of record NZ_UETT01000004.1, read on the forward strand.
CGCACCCAGCCCCAGCAACCCGCCAAACAAGGTCACACGGATCAACTCGGGACGAAAGATGCCGGCCAGGGATTTGAAGAAACTCTGGGGAATGACGTTGTCTTTTTTCAGGCGCTGGAAACTGTCGGGCTCTTCAACGTTGCGCCGCACCCAGATGATCAGGAACGACGGCAGCAGGCCCACGACGAACATCACCCGCCAGGCCATGTCCTGCGGCACGAGGGAGTAGATCAGCGTGAAGACGCCGACCGCCAGCCCCCAACCCACCGCCCAAGCGCTTTGTACGGTGCCCATGACCTTGCCGCGGTATTTTGGGTTGATGGTCTCGGCCATCAATACCGCACCGGCGGCCCACTCCCCGCCGATCCCGAAGCCCTGCAGCGCCTTGACGATCAACAACGAGTGGAAGCCGGTGACGAACGCCGACAGGAAGGTGAAGAACGAAAACCACAAGATCATCCATTGCAACGTGCGCACCCGACCGTAGCGGTCCGACAGCGTCCCGCCGACCCAACCGCCCAGGGCCGAAGTGACCAGGGTCACGCCGCTGACCAACCCGGCATCGCCCTTGGTCAGGGCGAACGCGGCGATCAGCGCCGGTATCGCCAGGCCGAACATCTGTACTTCCAAGGCGTCGAGCGACCATCCGCCGAAACAGGCCCAAAACGTTTTGCGCTCCCGCGCAGTGACTTGGCGATACCAACTGAACATGCTTCTTATCCTTATAAGTGGAACGAAAGGCAGCCGAGAGCGAACCGCGCCGCTACAGGGCCAGTCATGGCAAACAAAACGATAAAGACAGCGGCGACCGATGCGCCGCTGAACGCACTAGCCGGGCAGGGTCAGCGGATTTCCACGCTGTAGCGGAAATGCTCGGCATGCCCGCGCGAGCGTCGCCATTCCAGCGGATTACCGGCGTAGTCACGTGCCAGGCGTTCGATCACCACCACAGGGCTGTTGACCGGCACCTGCAGCAATCTTGCGTGCACCTCATTCACCGATTCGGCGGTAAGGGTTTCTTCGGCATAGGCGACGACCTGGCCACAGGTTTCTTCGTAGATGGGATAGAGCAGCGGGCCCTGTTGACTCAGGTCGATCTCGAGCAAGGGTTGGAAGCGGCTACGGGGCAGCCAGATTTCCTCGGCGAGCACCGGTTTCACCTCCAGCAGACGCACTCGCACAATGCGGATGACCGGTGCATCCACCGGCAGCCCCAGCGCCTGGGCCACCGCCGAAGGCGCGGCCACCGGCTCTACGGACAGGATGCGGCTCTCGGGAACCCGACGTTCGCCCGATGCACTTTGAAAGCGGAAGAAACGGAACAGCGACGACTGAAACTGCGGCCGGCGAATGAAAGTACCGCGCCCTTGCTGACGCTCCAGGATGCCCTCGCTGACCAGCGCATCGACAGCCTTGCGCACAGTACCGGTGGACAATTGATACTCCGCCGACAACGCAGCCTCAGTCGGGATCGCCTCCCCCGGGCGCCAGCGATTGTTGGCGATCTGCTCGGCCAATTGGTCGCGCAAACGTTGATAGAGCGGCAGACGGACATCGCTGGAGAGAGCTTTCATCGACCTTATTCACCTTGTTATCTAGTCATATATATGAATATGGACGCGAGTATTTGCCCAAGCAGATTGATTGTCAAGAATGCGCGGGCTCCTGACTGACAAATGGCCAGCACTCTGCTCTACCCGTCACGGTGGCGAGTGGTAGTCAGGTTGGGTGGGGGTTAATTACCGACATTGGGTCGACGTCAGGGCTCAGGTCGGAACACGCTGACGCCGACTCTCGGGTGTTGAAGATCGATTATTGTTCCGGCAGTGAAGCAAGGCCTGTTTTATCGGCGCAAGCAATCGGATTTCATTCGATCATCGGCACCTTGGCTGCCCGTTGATAAGGCCCATACTCGACCGGCACCCACTGGAAGTGCCCGCCCACTGCACTGATATGCCCCATGCCTGGAAACGGCAGATGTGCTGCCGCCACCCAGGTCTTGGCGGTAGCTGCCTCGTTGAACACCTTGGCCCGGCTCTTGATCGCCCGTTTATTGTCGACATCGAAACGAATCGATACCTCGGGATGCTCGAACTGCACCGCCAGGTTATGCACCAGGTCGCCCATGAACAGGATGCTCTGGCGTTGGGAGGTAAAGCGGTACGTGGTGCTACCCGGCGTGTGCCCTGGCTCCATCGCGGCATCGACACCGGGCAGCGGTGACTGGCCGCCGGCGAAGGTCTTGAAGCGGCCGGCTGCCACATAAGGCGCGGTGGAATCCTGAGCGATCTTGAAGAACTCCCGGGCACCGGCGGGTGCCTTGGCCATCGCCTGGGGATCGAGCCAGTAATCGGCTTCTGCCTTCGCCGCATAGACCGTAGCGTTGGCGAACAGCGGTTGCTGCTTGTCGTCGACCAGCCCGCACACGTGATCCAGATGCAAATGAGTAAGCAGGATGGCATCGACCTGCTCCGGACGATAACCGGCGGCCTGCATGTTCGCCGAGAGCATTCCAGCCGTGGCGCCGATGCACTGACCGGCACCGGTGTCCACCAGGATCAGTTGCTGACCGGTATTGACCAGAAAAGCATTGAACGCGGTCTGCACTCCCGGTGTTTCAATCGAGCGACGGGCGAGCAAGGCGCGGATCTGGCTTTGGCTCAGGCCTTCGAGCAGCTTGGGCGACAGATCGTTGTAGCCGTCGAACAGCGCCGTCACTTCGTAGTCGCCCACCGCCAGGCGGTAATAACCGGGAACTTGAGTGGCCTGCAGCGGCGCCTGGGCCAGGGCGTCCAACGATGTCAGCGCCAATGCCAGGCCCGCTCCGCGCAGGGCGCACACCAGAGAATGCTTCATACCTTCACCTTGATCGAGTCGGAAGAACGGCCACCCATACGCCAGCCGGAGAAGGTCATCATGCACTCGCCTCACAGCGCAAAAATTGCAGCCATGTGCTGAATGAGTGCGCGCTCGGCGCCGCACCCGAACGCAATTAACAACGTTTAACTCGCATGCCCGCGCTCCGCGTCCAAGAATGAAGCCCTCTGCTCAGACCTGTTTTCTCAAGCGGGAAGCTGCCAGCCCACCGTGCGGTGCGCCGGGCATTTCCCACTGACACGGAATCTTAGTCATGGCTCATCCATCGCACACCACCGTCAAGGCGCCCATCAATCCAACGCGCAAATCCGCTACTGGTGGCTTGTCTCCCTGGCGCGAAAGCCTGGTCAAGAAAATGATTCTCGACGGCCTGAGCGACACCCTGGAAATCGCTGAACTGGCCAAGGCCTGCGCCCTGTCCCGCAGTCATTTTTCCCGAGCCTTCAAGTGCAGCACCGGTCAGTCCCCTCAGGCCTGGATCCGTAGCCAGCGCATCGCCCGGGCCAAACAACTGATCCGAGAGACCGACCTGACCCTGACGCAAATCAGCCTGGAATGCGGGTTCTGCGATCAGGCGCACTTTTGCCACATCTTCACCCACAGCGAAGGCATCAATCCATTTGCCTGGCGTTGCCGGCAATTGCGTGCTCAACCCTACACACCTGGCTGTGCGTAGCCCCCTTCGCCCGCCCATCTCACACGGAAACGAAGCATGTTGCCTGCACCACAATACTCAACCGCTACCTTGAAACCGTTCTGGCTGCTCGCCGTGCTCACAGGCAGCACCGCGTCGGCGATGGCGGCAGAACCCGCACAAAGCGCACCTGGCTTTCTGGACGGGGCAAGGCTTGAAATCCTCAGCCGCAACTTCTACCTCAACAATGACTATCGCACCCAGGCCCCAGCTGGCAAAAGCTACAAACAGGAATGGGCCCAAGGCTTCATCGCTTCGTTCGAGTCCGGCTTCACTCCCGGTACGATCGGCGTAGGCATCGATGCCCACGCATTCCTGGGTCTGAAACTGGACGGAGGCAAGGGACACTCCGGAACGGGATTATTGCCCTTGGATGAGGATGGGCGAAGCGAAGACCAGTATTCCAGCGCGGGTGGCGCGCTGAAATTCAACACCTCTCGCACCACCCTGGCGGTCGGCGAAATGACCGTGGAAAGTCCGGTATTCGACACCGCAGACAAGCGCCTGCAACCGGAATACGCCAGCGGCCTGCTGCTCTCCAGCCGCGAGTTCGAAGGGGTGAACCTGCAAGCGGGTCACTTCAGCGCGTTCAAGAATCAGGACGCCTCAACCAGCAAGGGCGATTTTTCCGGCTATGGGGCAACGACGCGCCACGGCGCCATCGATTTCATCGGCGCCGACTTGCTCACCGGCCAAGCCCTCGGCGGTGCGCTCTATGCCTCCGAACTGAGCGATACCTGGCGCCAGTACTACGCCAACCTGCACACTACGCTTGGCGAGCTGTTCCTCGACGGCAACCTCTACCACACCCGCGACTATGGCAAAGCCGTCGCCGGGGCTATCGACACCACCGCCTATAGCCTGAGCGGCAAATACCGGCTCAATGCCCAGGCGTTCACCCTGGCCTATCAGAAAATCAACGGCGACACGCCCTTCGATTTCGTCGGCGGCGACTCCATCTACCTGGCCAACTCGATCAAATATGCCGACTTCAACGGCCCCGGCGAGCGCTCATGGCAAGCGCGCTACGACCTTGACCTGGGCACCTTGGGCATCCCCGGCCTGCGCTTCATGGCCCGCTATGTGACTGGACGCGGGATCGATGGCAGCCATGCCCCCCAAGGCGGTGCCTACAACCCGTTCGATAGCGACACCGGCGACTACCGTCCACAACAGGGGGACGGCGGACGCCATTGGGAGCGCGATCTGGACCTGCACTACATCGTGCAGTCAGGCCCGGCCAAGGACCTGTCGTTGCAACTGTCCCATGTCACCCATCGCGCCAACAGCAGCCAGGGCGGCGATGACATCGACCGGCTGTATATCGTCATTGAGTACCCGCTCAAGCTGGGGCCGTTCTGACGTTAGCGCTGTGGAAGAACTGCTGTAGTGCGGCGGCGTCCTGTTGCCTTCCAATGGTGCTTTCTGACAATTGATATCCTTGGAATCGCAAAAAAAAACTAATCAAAGCTGCCAGCCGAAAGCCGTCCGACCTCAGGCCGTGCGAACAGATACCCCTGCATCAGTTCAACCCCCATGCCTGATAGCGTCGAGCTTTCCGCACGGGTCTCGACACCTTCGGCGATAACCAGAATCCCCAGGCGCCTGGCGACCAGGATGATGCCTTCAACGATCGCTTGCTTGACGGGGTCTTGATCGATAGTGCGGGTCAACGCCATATCAATCTTCAGCACCTGGGGCTGGAACATGGCCAGCAAGTTAAGGCCCGAATAGCCAGAACCGAAATCGTCAATGGCAGTCGTGAAGCCTTGACGCTCATACTCCGCGAAAATGGCTTTGAGATGATCCGGGTCGTCCACCCTTTCGCCTTCGGTGACTTCGAACATGAGCCTGTCCGGCGGGAAATTTGTCAGGCGCGCAGCTTCCAGGGTGGCCCGGATACAGGTCTCGGGCCGGTACACCGCGTTGGGCAGAAAGTTAATGCTCAGCAAGCAATCGGGGATGTCCAGAATGCCCAATCTTGCCGCTTCTTCGATGGCCTTCACGCGACATGCCTGATCGAATCGGTAGCGGTTGCCGTCGTTCACCAACCCCAGAATGTAGCCTGCCGACTCGCCATTGACGCCCCTGACCAACGCCTCATAGGCAAACGCCGCGCGCGTTCGGACATTGAAGATCGGCTGGAAGGCCATGGTGAAATCAAATCCCAGCGCCTCATGGTTACGGCACTCGGCGCAACCGAGTGATTGGAACGCAGAGCCTTTCATCGTGATCAGTCTTCCGTGGTGGTAATGGCATGTCTTTGCCGCTGCACAGAAGTGTAGCCATCCTCACTGAATGAACATGGGGCTACTGGAAAGGCAGACCCTGCCCCCTGAAGACTTTGCCCCGCTCTTACCGATCAAGCGCCCAGCGGCGGCACTGCAACTTCTTCGAGGGGCCTCCTTTATGGAACTGGCGAGCGGCTGGAATGGCGGTCATGGGCCTCTCGCTGCCAGGCTCGCGCCAACAAATCGACAACGACTTCATCCGAGGTCTGCGAAAAGTCCTCATACCAATAGCCAATTGAACCCATCCAGTCAGGCATAAGCGGGCAAATCACCTCATTCACTTCGCTGCGCAGCGCCTCCACCGTTTCAAGCGGACCAACCGGCACGGCAACGACGATGCGCGAAGGGGCTTGCATTCGCACCGCGTGGATCGCCGCCATCATCGAAGCCCCGGTCGCCAGGCCATCGTCGATCAGGATCACCACTCGGTCCTTGAGCTGCATAGATGGACGAGTGCCCCGATACGCCTGCTCACGCCGCGACAGCTCCTGGGTCTCCCGCGCGACAACGGCGTCAAAACTGGCTTGATCGATCGAATGAGCACGAAGCGCATCGTCATTCAGGATTTGTATGCCGCCGCCGGCAATGGCGCCCATGGCAAATTCAGGCCTGGACGGCACGCCCAGCTTGCGTACCAGCATCAGGTCCAGATCGACCCGCAGGGCAGTGGCCACCTCGTAAGCCACCGGAACTCCACCGCGAGGCAAGGCCAGGATGATCACCTCAGGCCTCTGAGCGTATTTGAGCAAATGTTCCACCAGCCCTTGTCCTGCGGCGCATCGGTTCTTCAAGACCGTTTGCAATGAGGGACTCTGAGTCATTGGAAAGCCTCCCCAGGCGATGGTGCCTGTCGTTTCGTTGCGAACACATCCTCAGGTTCCCCTGCCCACCCTTTATCTCAAGAGTCTTGGAGGAGCGTGCCTGCTGCGCTTGCAATTGCAGCGCACTTGAACTGTGCCTGCCCATTGGCCTGACGGGCGGTGAAGTCGAGCGTAAGCGCTCAAGCGGTTTGATCGGAATCAAGCGCGGGCCAATCGACGGACGGATACCCAGGCACTGATCCAGATCAGAATCGTTCACCGTGGCGGGCGTAGAACAGTACCGATTACCTAGCTTTTTACCGCACCGCACGTGCACATCCGAGGGAGGATCGCACCATGCTCACTGTCAAAGACCACAACGAACGCGCCGCTGCCCTGTATGCCAGCATCAGCGGCAAGCACTGGATCCAGGCACTCAAGGACGGCCGGCATGTGCTGATCAGACCGCTTCGGGAACAGGACCGCCAGCGCGAGTACGACTTCATCATGCGCCTGTCGCCGGAGTCCCGGCACATGCGCTTCCTGGCCCAGATCAACGAACCAGGCGCGGCACTGCTCGATCAGTTGATGGAAGTCGACTGCAAGACGCGCATGGCCTACATCGCCCTGGTCCATGACAACGGCGAGTTGATCGAGATCGGGGTCAGCCGCTATTGCGTGACCCAGGAACACGAATGCGAGTGCGCGGTGACGGTCGCCGACCCCTGGCAGCATCTGGGGCTGGGGACGTTGTTGATGGAACATCTGATCGACGCCGCGCGTAAAAACGGCTTGCGCCAGATGTACTCCGTCGACGCCGCCAGTAATGCCCCGATGCGGAACCTGGCCCACAGCCTGGGTTTTGAAACCCACAGCGATCCCGACGCCCCCCGCCAGGTCATTCACCGCCTCTACATCTAGTGGCCTGTACGGTTAATTCGAGTACTCAACTTCGAGTGCCAGTGATTGCCAGGCAAGGCGCCATGACGAGTCGTAGCCCGCTACGGCGAGGAATGGTAACGCAGCTTGGCAAGCACTGGCGCCGAAGTTGAGTGCACGAATTAGCCACACAGGCCACTAGCTAACCGGTACGCTGGCGCGAGGCCTTGGTACGGCCTCGCGCCAGTGTTGATCCCATCATGCTTGCGGCTTGATCGCCAATACGCTGCAAGGCGCCCGTTGCAGCAGGAGTTCGGCGGTGGTGCCCAGGCGCCTGTCCAAGCCACGATGCGCCGTGGTACCCATGACGATGACATCAACCTGGTGATCGGCGGCGAACGTGCAAATGCTGTTCAGCGGCGCCCCTTCGATGAAGTGGCGCTGCTGTGGCGAGACGCCATGCCGCTCGGCCAGGGATTCGAACACCTCATGCTGCGCCTGGCCCAATGTTTCGTAGAGCCCGGTGGCGAGAGGGAGCGCACCAATGCCCATATCTGCGGCGTAGACGGCCGTCCAATCGAAGGCGTGCAGCAACTCGACCTGGGCGTTGCATTGTTCAGCCAGTTTGACGGCGGCGTCGACGATCCGGTCGTTGAACACCAGGTCCTGCTCTTCGCTGCGCAGCACGTCGACAATCGCCAGGACCCGCCGAGGCCGGGGGTGACGGGAGTCCGTGACCAGATGCACCGGCACGGGACAGTCACGCAGCAAACGCCAGTCCAGGGGCGTGAAGAAAACCCGTTTCATCGCCGGTTCCGGCTGCGCATCCTTGATGATCAAGGCCATCGGCATCTCCTTGACGTATTGCTGCAAGGCTTGAAAGGCATCCTTGCTCCAAACTACCTCACAGGTCACCTCGACGCCGTGCCGGCGCGCCAGTTCGGCCTGTTGCCAGAGCCAATGGCGATGGGTTTCCAGATAGCCCTCACGTGCTTGCCTGACCTGCTCCGGGGCGAAAAGGCCGGCCACCGAGAGCAGCTCCAGGTAGTCGATCGCCACAATGTGCAGGGGCAGGTCCAGCGCCAGGGCCAACTCGGTGGCGCGGTCGAACGCCGGCGTACGGATCATGGCGTCAGGGGCCAATAGCAACAAACGTTGAGTCTGGGACATGGAACACCTCGGCACGTGGCGACAGCCACTTAAAGGATTGAGGGTTCCAGAATGGACGCCTGCCAGGGACAGGACTTGATCTTCATCAAACGGCCATCATTCAGGCTGACAAACAGGGGAGCAACAGCCCCGCCCACATCGCCAGCGTTGCCAGCACCTGGCCGGGGATCACATACCCGGCGGAACTTCGCCCACCACTGATCCAGGGGCCAGAGCCGGTTGCGCTCATGACCTGAGGCGGCTGTTCATACTCAAACATAGCGCGATTGACTCGCCGCCGCGGCCTTCGATGCAACGCTTTGAAGTGTGTTTGATGCAAATCAAGTTACCAGGCGCCGTGGCGCTCATGATCAATGACAGACACCACGCCGCGCGAACACTCGCCCGGTGCCAACAGGTCCTTGCCCGGGAGGTTTGTCATGTCTACGCAATCACGCTTGATGCTGGTCGTCTCGCCACTGATGGAACACAGCCCGGCGTTCGACCGGGCGGCCGCGCTGGCCAAGGCCGAAGGCGCCGCGCTGCATATTGTCGCGTTTGACTACCTCGAAGGCCTGGCCACGGCCGGCCTGGTCAACGAGCAAGCACTGGAGCAGATGCGCCTGGGCTACATTGAGCGCCATCGGCACTGGCTGGAGGAACAGGCCAGGCCGCTGCGCAAACTCGGTATCGAGGTCACGACAGAAGTAACGTGGGTCGAGCGCCCCTTGCAGGAGATCCTGGTCCACCTCAAGGAAGCGCCCATGGATGCGCTGATCAAGTCGGTGGATCCTGAGTCCTGGTTTTCCCGATTGATGTTCACACCGCTGGACGTGCATCTGCTGCGCGAATGCGAAGTTCCCCTGCACTTCGTCAACAAGGTCGTCCACGCTCGTCCGCGCAAGATCCTGGCGGCCATCGATCCGTTTCATCAGGACGGGCGCTACGAAGGCCTCAATGACCGGATCCTGAGCGAAGCCAACAAGCTGGCCACCAGTTGCGACGCGACGCTGGAAGTCATCTACGCCTATGACCTCTCGTCCATTACCGCCGCCGAATACGGTTATGGCAACGGCTCGCTGTTCTTCTCCTCGACCCTGGCCCGCCAGCTCTACGAATCCCAGGGCGCGGCCTTCGATGCACTGGCCGAACGCAACGGCATCGCCCCGGACCAACGGCGCATGATCATGGGAGACCCGGCCAAGGTGTTGGCCAGCTACGCCGCGTCCCATGACATTGATGTCATTGTCATGGGGCGCGTGCGCTACGGCAGCTTGGACAAGCTGATCGGCAGCACCGTGGAAGGCCTGCTGTACAAGAGCCCTGCAGCGTGTGGGTGGTCGCACCGCAGCAGGTCGGCTGAGGGCGTGATCGGCAATGACTGACCCACGGGCATGGGACTCCTTGCTCGATGAGACGCTCGGGCACCACGTTCGCCGAGGCTTGGCACGCGTTGCCTGCGCAAGGATTCGACTGCGCTTGTCCGAGCCCTTGCCTGCCGCACCCGCATCGGGAACAAGCCTGTAGCCCCCAGTGCTCAAATGCATTGTCGGCTATCCTCCCGGTACATGCCCGAATCGCTCGGCCTCAATCACTTTTTGCCTGAGAAGCGCCATGAACATCGACTGGCTCAACTTCACGCCATGGTCCGCCCTTGCAGGCGGCATGCTGATCGGCCTGGCGGCCAGTCTGTTCGTCGTCGCCAATGGGCGCATCGCGGGCGTCAGCGGCTTGATTGGCAGCCTCCTGCAACGGGGTGGCGAGGGCATCAGTGAGAAAGCGCTGTTTCTCCTTGGCCTGCTGGTCGCGCCACTTTTATGGGGGGTGTTTGCCAGCCTTCCACCGATCGAATTCCAGAGCGGCGTGTTGGGTCTCATCCTCGCGGGCCTGTTGGTCGGCGTCGGCACCCGCTACGGTTCAGGCTGCACGAGTGGTCATGGCGTGTGCGGCCTATCGCGGCTTTCGCCGCGCTCCATGGTAGCCACCGCCTGCTTCATGTTCAGCGGCTTCGTCACAGTGTTTGTCCTGCGTCACTTGCTGGGGGGCTGAACATGCTCAAACTCACGGCGTTCATGGCCGGCCTGCTGTTCGGTTTCGGCCTGCTCCTGGCGGGCATGACCAACCCGAGAAAGGTATTGGCGTTCCTGGACTTGGCCGGTGCCTGGGACCCTTCCCTGGCCCTGGTGATGATCGGCGCGATTGGCACCGCCATTGTCCCGCTGACCTGGGCACGCCAGCGCAGCCACTCGTTGCTGGGAAGTCCCATGCAATTACCGGCCAAGCGTGAACTGGACCGACGCCTGATCGGCGGCGGCCTGCTGTTCGGCATCGGCTGGGGCATCGCCGGCATCTGCCCAGGCCCCGCCGTGGCCATGCTGCTGACCGGTCACTGGCAAGCCATCGTATTCGCCTTGGCCATGCTGGCCGGCATGATGCTGTTCACGGTATTGGAAAACCGACGGGGCCACTGAGGCAAAATCGTTGATAGGTGCTAAAAGCGACAAATCTCCAAGGTCGCGCACAACCCGCCTTCGGCCCGATTCTCCAGCCGGATCTGACCACCCAGGCGCTCGGCGATAGTGCGTACGATCGTCAGCCCCAACCCGGCCCCCTGATCGTTGCCACGGCTGTAGAACCGCTCGAAGAGCCGCTCACGCTCGGCCTCGTCGATACCCGGCCCCTGGTCTTCGACTGACAGCTCGTAGTGGTCGCCCTTCCTGGCCAGCCGTACGGTGATCGTGCCGTTGGCCGGAGAAAAATTGGCCGCGTTGGTCACCAGGTTGTTCAAGGCAATGTCGATGGCCACCGGGTCGATGCGAACCGGGCCGATATTCTCGCTGACATCCAGCACCGGCTCGAGTCCCTTGCTCAGCAACCAGGGAGTCAGTTGAACCAGGCTCGCACGAACCGTGGCCGGCAGGTCGATGACCGCAGGCGTCGGAACGCCCGCCTGCGGTTCAAGCCGCGCCATGGTGAGCAGTTGATTGACCAGGCGCGTGGTGCGATCGACCCCGGCGATCAGGTGTTCCAGGGACTCGCGCCGGCTTTGCTCGCTCCCCGCCTCCATCAGGTTCTGCGCATGCACCCGCAGCACCGCCAAGGGCGTGCGCATCTCGTGGGCGGCGTCGGCGATGAAACGCCGTTCACGGCCCATCACCTCCTGGATCTGCGCCAATACACGGTTGAGTGCCGCCTGCATGGGCTCAAGCTCGGTAGGAAGCGGCATCATTTGCAGGGGTTCAAGTGAGCCCGGATGCCTGGCGCGCAACTTGGCCGCCATATCGACCAGGGGCTTGAGCCCCCAACCGATGGCCAGCCAGATCACCGCGGCCAGCAGCACGCTGCCGATCAGGTTGGGCACGACGGTGTGACGGACAATCCGGTCGACCAGGTCGGCACGCACGTCGTCGCGCTCACCCACCCAGATCTTCAAGCCATATTGCGCATCGTCCAGGACGAATGCCCGCCATTTACGGTTCTTCTGGTCCACGATCTCACTGAAACCGGGCGCACTCGGCGGCGAGGTAAAAGACGGCGCACTGGACGTATGCACCAGCACCGAACCTTGTGAATTCCAGACTTGAAAGGCGATCTTGCTTTCATAGGGATGGCCGTCGACTTTCGGCACCGCCTGCCCCAACGCCGAATTGAATGCCTGATACAGCTCGGCATGCTCCTTGCTCGCCATCGGCATGCGCATCACGCCCTGCAACAACCGGGCATTCTGCGCCAACTGGGCATCGTAGACCTCGGCGATTTCGTGGTTGCTGTCATGCAGGTTGAATACGGTGATGATCAACAGGCCAAGGAACAGCAGGCCGAGAATCAACGTGAGGGTGCGACGCCGGATCGAACTCATCGATGCTCCTCCACCAGGTAACCGACACCGCGAATGGTGCGGATCAGGTCGGTGGAGAACTTCTTGCGCAGGTGATGGATGTGCACTTCCAGTGTGTTGCTCTCGGCCTCCTCGTTCCAGCCGTAGAGCAGCTGCATCAGATGATCGCGGGTCATGACGCGGCCCGGCGGCGAGAGCAGTTCATGGAGCAACTGATACTCCTTGGGCGTCAGGGCCACCGGTTTGCCCTGGTAACTGACTTGCTGGGTGCCGGGGTTCAGGCTGATGCCGGCATGTTCGATCAACGCCTGGGCGCGGCCGGCGCTACGGCGCAACAAGGCCCTTAGCCGGGCCTTGAGTTCCGCCAGATCGAAGGGCTTGACCAGATAATCGTCGGCCCCGGCGTCCAACCCGGCAATACGATCCTCGGTGGCATCCCGGGCGGTAAGGATCAGCACCGGCAGGTTGGAGCCACTGTCACGCAAGCGCCGCAACACTTGCAGGCCGTCCATCCGTGGCAGGCCCAGGTCAAGTACCGCCAGGTCGAAGGTTTCACTGAGCAGCGAATGCAAGGCGCTGCTGCCGTCCTGCAACCAGTCGACGGTATAGCCTTCACGACTCAGGGCCTGGTGGATGCCTTCGCCCAAGGCCACGTCATCTTCGATCAGTAATAAACGCACACCCGCTCCTGTCAGTTCAGTTGCTTGTTCACATCCACCAGCAAAGCGTCGATCTCCTTGCGGCGCCCGGCATCAGCCGTTTCCCGACCCGGCCGCGGCGCTGCCTGCAAGGCTTTTTGCAACGCCGCCCTGGCTTCGCTGTAACGCTTTTGACGGTAGAGGTGATCCCCCCAAAAGTACAGGCTGTCAATGCCGTTCGGGTTGAGTTGCAAGGCCTGCTTGAGCAACTGCTCGGCCTTGTCCGAATCGCCGAAACCCAGGGGCCAGCCCGGCACCCGGTCGTAGAGTGCGCCAAGACTGGTGTAAGCCGACCCTTGCAGGGCCTTGGCGTCCAGGGCCAGGGCTTTTTCCAGGTCGCCCTTGGCTTCCTTGACCTTGCCCAGCGCACCGAGCCCGCCCTTGGCCCCGGCCCAACTGCTGTTGACGATGCCAGACCAGATCCAGGCTTCGGCCAGCGACTGGCGCTCCTGCTTGAACGCCGTGGCCTGGGTCGCGAGTTTTTCGAACGCCTCGGCCCGTTGGCCCTCGGGCAACTCGTATTGAATGTGTGCCCAGTTCTGCTGGATGTCGCCCAGGCGTTGCTGGTCGGCAGCCTCCAACGCCCAGACGCTTTGGCTCAAAGTGCCGATCAATAGGCAAGCGAGGATTTGCTTCATGGCTTGAGGTGCTCGTTTTCGGGTTTGTGACTGAGGCGGCGGACCAGCGGCAACTGCTTGCGCAGGCCTCGGTCCACCAGGTTGGGCAGCAGGCTGTTGAGGCCGACGAAAAAGCGTTCGGGCCAACCCAGGTAGAGCTCGAGACGGTCACCGACGATGGCGTGGACCACTGCGGTCGCCACGGTTTGCGGGTCGTCGACGTTGGCCTTGAGCGCCTGGTTGAGCGCATCGGCCGCCGGGCTGTTCATCGCGGTACGGGTGGCCCGGGGCGCCACGTAGAGCACCCCGACACGGGTGTCGGCCAGTTCCCGGCGCAAGGCTTCGGAAAAACCGCGCAAGGCAAACTTGCTCGCGCAGTAGCTGGCATAGCCCGGGTAGCCGATTGATCCATAGGTCGAACCGACGTTGACCACCATCGCGCTGTCGGCCTGCTTGAGCAGCGGCAAGAACAGTTTGGTCAGGCAGATCGGCGCGCTGATGTTCAACGCCAGCATGGCGTTGATTTCACTGTCGTCGAGTTGTTCGAGCATCGCGAAGTGGTTCACGCCAGCGGCATTGATCAGCAGGTTGATGCCACCCTGGGCCTCGGCGGCGATCAGTACCTTGCGTCGGTCGGCCAGGAAGGTCAGGTCGGCACCGACCCAGAACAAATGCTGCGGGTAGCGCTCCAGCAAGGGCTGCAAGGCTTCACGATGCCTGGCCACGGCCAGCACCCGCGCACCACTGGCGCACAAGGCGGCGGCGATGGCCTGGCCGATTCCGCCGCTGGCACCCGTCAGCACGACACGCGCATCACACAGGCGCATGTTCATGCTCCCCGTCACGAGGCAAACCCCGGAACATGTCGGTGTACAACCGGTACACCACCTTGGAGGCGTGGATCACCGCAGCCTGGTCCGCCGGATCGTCCAATCGGTTCATCAAGCCGCGATAGGTCTGCATATGCTCGATGTCCAGCGAACCATGGGAGCTGAGGTAGCTGAACGCCGTGGGCGGCAGTTCCAGGCGCTGGCGGATACTGTCGGCGGCATGGGTCGCCAGGGCGATACTGGTGCCCTCGAGCACATTGACCATGCCGAACAGGCCCACCGGGTTGCCCCGGGCAATCAAGTCATAGAGGTAACTGACCATCAGCTCGATGGGCAACGATGGCTGGCCGTTGCGCACCGCATCCTTATCGCCACCGCACACGGCGATGTCATCCAGCACCCACTGCTCGTGGCCGTACTCTTCGTCAATGTATTCGCACACGGCCTTGCGCAGCCATTCCAGGCGCGTTGGCAGGCGCGCACCGCAGGCCATCATCAACGGCACCGTATGGCGCACGTGGTAATACGCCTGGATCAGGAATCCCCGGTAACTGGCCAGGCTGACCTGGCCGTCGAGGGCATCACGGATGATCGGCAGATTGAACAGGGTCTGGCGCTCTTGCTGGGTGACTTCTTGCAACGTGTCAAAAAAACTCATGACGGGGACTCCTCGGACAAGACAGATGAAGTGAGCTGCGCCCGGTAATGCTCGACAATGGCATCCCGGCGTGGCCGGCCATTGGCGGTGAGCATGCCGTTGGCAGCGCTGAAGGGTTGATCCAGGCGCGTCCAGCGATGGACCCGGGCGTAATCGGGCAACGTGTCGTTGGCCTTGGCCACGGCCAGTTCCAGGGTTTGATCAGTGCAATCGGCGCGGACGGGCCAGAGCAGCGCATGGTTATGGGGCAAGGCTTCGCCATAAACGAAGGCCTGGGCGATGTCACCGCCCTGGGTGAGTTCGGCTTCAACCCATTCGGGGTTCACGTTGCGACCGAAACTGGTCACGAACTGGTGCTTCTTGCGACCGCGCAGGTAAAGAAAACCGTCTTCGTCGAATTCACCCAGGTCACCGCTGGGCCACCACTCGCTGGTGTGCAGGGGCTCACCCAGGTAACCCAGCAGGGTCGAGCCCTTGATCATGACTTCGCCGTCATCGGCCAGGCGGACCTCCACATGGGGCAGAGGCTGGCCGACACTGCCAGCGCGATGAGCCTGGGGCCGATTGAGACAGACCACCGAGGCGCACTCCGACAGCCCATAGCCTTCAAACACCGGCAGGCCAACCCGCTGGGCCCGTTGCAACAGATCGTGGGACACCCGTGCCCCGCCAACGGCGGCGAATCGCACGATGTGCGGGTTGAACATCTTCTGTTCGGCGGCCGTGACCAGCATCAACAGCAGTTGCGGAACCAGGATCAGGCTGTGCGCCCGACGCTCGGCCAGGCACCCCAGCAGGCGCGTGGGGTCGACCCCGCTGACACCCTGGATGCCGAGGGTCTTCTGGCTGGGCAGGCTCAGCCTGGCTCCGGCATACAACGCCGCGTAGCAGCCAAGGTTCTCCAGCAGAATCGCCAGGGGCAGCAATGCCAGGTGATGCCGGGCCTCGACCAGTTGGCTGGCCTGCTCCAGTTCACGGGCTACCCGCAACAGGCTGTCGGCGCTCAGGCAAACGCCTTTCGGGGTGCCGGTGGTACCGGAGGTGAACGTCAGCTTGGCGGTGCCCGCCGGCAGGCGGCTTGTCCCGTCGAAGTGCCGCCGCCAGAATTCACCGCCGTGCTGGTATCCGGCGGCTTGCAGCTCCGCTTCGAACGCAGGCTCGGCAATCACCCGCTCGGCCTGACTCTGTTCCAGGCAGTGCCGACGTTGAGCCTGGCTGAAAAAACCGGGCAGGATGACGCAGGTCAGCCCTTCGAACAGTGCGGCAAGGTCCCAGAGCATCAGTTCGATACCGTTGTCCAGGGCCAGGGCGACAACGCTGATGTGTTCATCGCGCAGACGTTGCTGGCGGTACACCACTTCGGAATAAAGCGTTGCGTAGTCGAGCTGCGAGCCGTCGCCCCACAGCGCCACGACATGGCCCCTGCGTTCAGCGTGACCGCGCAGGGTGCGCTTGAATCGTTCCATCTCAGGCGACATGGCTGGTTTCTCCAAGGTCCGTCGGCAATCCGAGGCGATTGAACAGGCCGGTATTGCGCAGATGAATGAAACCGGCGCGGATATTCCCGACATGAACCCATGGCTGGCTCTCGTAGTAGCGGCCCCAGAGGTGGCGATCCTCGCCGAGACGCTGCGGGTCGGCCGGGCACAGGGTTACAGGCTTGAGCCCCAGGCGATGGAAGCTGTTGACCAGGCCGATGTTGCCGGTGAACGCGACCCACTCCAGGCCGCCCATGGCCAACAGATAAGTGATCGCAATGATGCTCAGTCGGGCGCTTCCCGTGTCGTTGGCAGCCAGGTTGCCCACCTCGACGATGCCGGCACGGTCCACCGGACGCTCGGCGGCGGCGCTGATCAAAGGCTCGATGGAACTGTCCAGGTAACGTTCGAGGAACAGCGGCCCCTGTGCGGCCCGGCGCACCCCAGCCGCTGCGCAGAGCGTGCCGTGGACATCGTCGAGGCCGAACAGCTCCGGCATGAAGTGACGAATATCGGCGCCATGGACCTGGCGAAAACGCTGCTGGATGAACGCTTCGAACTCAGCTCGCCGAGGTTGTCCCGGCAGGGCCCGGTGCAAGTGGCGCACTGGTGGGCCGGCGTCGCCAAAGGCCAGCGGCAAGTGGATGTTCCAGTCGAAATCGGGCATGGGTCAAGGTTCTCCCTCGGGCTATTGGGAGAAAGTATCGGGGCCGTTTCTTAACGAAGTCTGAAGGTGACAAATTTGCGCTCGTTGAAGAAACAGCCCTGCCAAATCTGAGCTGCCCCTTATTGTTATTCCGTAGTACAGTGGCAAAGACCGATAAATATCCACTTTGAGATGACCTGAAGTGTCAGGAGCAACTTCAATGGACCCGAACACCCCGCCATCCCTCTGCCGCGGCGCTAACAACATGATCGAAATCACCGAAGCCTCCATTGCCCAATTGCGCGCTGCGCTGGAGTCGGGCCAGACGACGGCGGTGGCGCTTGTCCAGGCCTACCTCGCCAGGATCGATGCCTACGACGGCCCCGACACGCCCACGGCCCTCAACGCGGTGGTAGTTCGCAACCCCGACGCATTGAAGGAGGCCCAGGCCAGCGATGCCCGTCGGGCCAACGGCCAGACCCTGGGTCCGCTTGACGGCATTCCCTATACGGCCAAGGACAGTTACCTGGTCAAGGGGCTCACTGCGGCGTCCGGCAGCCCGGCGTTCAAGGACCTGGTTGCCTATCGCGATGCGTTCACCATCGAGCGGCTGCGCGCCGCCGGGGCCATCTGCCTGGGCAAGACCAACATGCCGCCCATGGCGAACGGCGGCATGCAGCGCGGGGTCTATGGCCGTGCCGAGAGCCCATACAACGGTAACTACCTCACCGCGCCCTTTGCCTCGGGTTCCTCCAATGGTGCGGGTACGGCAACCGCCGCCAGTTTCGCGGCGTTCGGCCTTGCTGAAGAAACCTGGTCGAGCGGACGCGGTCCGGCGTCGAACAATGGCTTGTGTGCGTATACGCCGTCGCGCGGCGTGATCTCGGTGCGTGGCAACTGGCCGCTGACGCCGACGATGGACGTCGTCGTGCCCTTCGCCAGGACCATGGCCGACCTGCTCGAAGTGCTGGACGTGGTGGTAGCCGATGACCCGGACACCCGTGGCGACCTGTGGCGCCTGCAACCCTGGGTGCCGATTCCGAGCGTCGCCTCGGTTCGTCCTGTCTCGTATCCGAGCCTTGCCAGCAGCCCAGCCGCGCTGTCAGGCGTTCGGTTCGGCGTGCCTCGGATGTACATCAACGCCGATCCTGAAGCGGGCACGGCCCCAACTCCCGGCATTGGCGGCCCGACGGGGCAGCGGATCGTCACCCGGCCTTCGGTGATCGACCTCTGGGAGCAAGCGCGCAAGGCCCTTGAGGCCTGCGGTGCCGAAGTGGTCGAGGTGGATTTCCCCCTGGTATCCAACTGCGAGGGCGATCGTCCCGGCGCACCGACGGTATTCACTCGCGGCCTGGTTTCCAAGGAGTTCCTGCACCACGAATTGTGGGACCTGTCGGCCTGGGCATTCGATGACTTCCTGCGGGCCAACGGTGATCCGAAGTTGAATCGCCTGGCCGACGTCGACGGCCCGAAAATCTTCCCCCACGACCCGGGCACCCTGCCCAACCGGGAAGACGATCTGGCCGCCGGCATGGATGAATACGTAAAGATGGCCCAACGGGGCATTACGCCCTGGGACCAGATCCCTACCCTGCCCGACGGCTTGCGCGGGCTTGAAGAGACGCGTCGAATCGATCTGGAAGAGTGGATGCAGCGGCTGGGCCTGGACGCGGTGATCTTCCCAACCGTGGCCGATGTCGGGCCGGCGGATGCGGACGTCAACCCGACGTCTGCCGATATCGCCTGGAGCAACGGGATCTGGGTCGCCAACGGCAACCTCGCCATTCGCCACCTGGGCGTGCCCACGGTCACCGTGCCGATGGGCGTCATGGCGGACATCGGCATGCCCGTCGGGCTGACGTTTGCTGGCCGTGCCTATGATGATTCGAGGCTGTTGCAACTGGCTTCGGCGTTTGAAGCGACGGGCTCCAAACGCCTGGTCCCGCCTCGGACGCCGCCGTTGTCGGCTTGATCCGTTCATTGTGGAGGGCTGCTGTGCAGCCCCCCACACCGGTCTACAGTCGAAAATACTGTTGCATCGCACGAGATAGCAGGCTCACGGCTTCATCCTCGTGTGACGCCAGGGAGCGCATGAACACCACCTCATGCTCCGCGATAACCGGCAGGTCTTCGAGGATCCGCATGGCATCCGTCACCCGCGCACGGTCTATCAGGCTGATCGCCAGCCCGGCCTCCACGCACGCCTTGACGGCCTGGGTGGAGGGGCTTTCCAGGACGACTCGGATCCTGCGGCCGCTTTGCCTCAGGGCCTCCATCATCGCTTGCCGATAAGGGCATTGCGCCGCATGCACGGCCAGCGGCAGCGGCTCCATCGAGGCCACCGTCGTGTGGACCGGACCGACCCAGACCGGCGTGGTGGAAACCAGCACTTGCGCCTCTGCGCTCAACGGCCCCTTCGGCTGCGCGACGACCGCTGCCTGGAGCTTGCCGCGCTGCACCAGGTCACGTAGCGCGTAGCTTGGCGCGGTCTTGAGCTCCAGCACCACGTTAGGCCACGCGGCGGCGAACGTCGGGAGGATGTCGCGGATGACATGGTCTGCGTATTCATCCGGCACCCCCAAAGTGATGCGTCCGGCCAAACGGGTTCCGTGCAGGTCGGCCAGCACCCGGTCATGGGTGCTCAGCAGTTCCGTGGTCGCCACGAGCAAACGCTTGCCCAACGCGGTGAGGGATACCGACTGATTGTCCCGATTGAGCAACCGCCCGCCAGCGACCGCTTCCAAGCGCTGGATATGCACGCTGACCGCCGCCGGGCTTTTGTGCAGTTGTTCTGCCGCCGCACTGAATTTCCCGATCCGCGCCACCGCATGAAAAGTCCGTATCAAGTCGATATCGAGTATGGCCGTCATGATTCAATCTTCGTGAATGACTGATGCATTACATTTTGATTTATTAGATTAGCCGGGTTTCGTAGCCTGTGGTCATGAACCCGAATAAATCGATGACATGCACGTCCCTGCCCAGGCCCGCCTGGTATTGGCTGATTCCATTGCCGTTACTCGAGGCCGCATTGCTTCTGTCATGGAGCTCCGGTTTCATCGGCGCGCGCTTTTCCATCGATTACGCGCCAGCACTGCTGGTGGTGTTCTGGCGTTGCGTGGTGGTCACACTTGTCCTGTTCCCCTTCGTCGCCAGGGAGCTACGCCGAACCTCAGGTGTGGTGCTGTTGAAAAATGCCGGCATCGGCTTGCTGGCGATGGCGGGCTACCTGGCCGGTATCACCCAAGGCATTGCCCTGGGTGTACCGGCGGGCCTGGCCGCACTGGTCGCCGACCTATTGCCTCTGGGCCTGGCGCTACTGGCTGCGGGCGTGCTCAGACAGCGACTGGCCTGGCAGGTCTGGGTCGGCCTGCTCATCGGTCTGCTCGGTGCCATGCTGGTGACCCAGGGCGCGCTGGCGTGGGGCAACGCGCCGTTGTGGGCCTATGGGCTGCCGCTGCTTGGCATGCTCTCGCTCGCCGTCGCGACCCTGTGGCAGAAGGATCTGACCGCCGAACAATCACTGGGCCTGCTGCCCAACCTGTGGTTGCAATGTTGCGTGTCAGGCCTTGCCTTCGCCCTGGTCGAGGGCGCCCATGGCAGCCTGGCGCCGCTGCCCAGCACAGGCTTTGCACTGAGCGTAGTGTGGACCGCGGGTCTATCGACGATGGGTGGCTATGGACTCTATTGGCTGTGCCTGCGCCGCGCGACGGCCACCCGAGTTGCCAGCGTCCTGTACCTCAGCCCGCCCGTTACGATGCTCTGGGCCTGGGCCATGTTCAACGAACCGCTTTCATGGCAGATGGCGTCGGGCATGGCGATATCCGCCATCGGCATCTGGCTGGTCGTCGATACCGAAGCCCGGCAGACCCGGCGCAAAAGGGCTGAGAGAACGTCGTAACAGCCGGGCCTTGGCAGCGCGATGATTCCTGTGGCAGCGTACGCTGGAGTTTCATATCCCCTTCGCGCTCACAGGCAAAACGGTCACAATCATGATCTCTCATGTTTTTCTAGGTATCGCCGATTTTGATCGCGCCTTCGCGTTCTATTCAAAGGTCATGGCCGGGCTGGGCCTTACGTTGAAATTTCGCGATGCCAGCAAAGGCTGGGCTGGCTGGGTTACCGAGAGCTCACCTCGCCCGATCTTCGTGATTGGAAAACCGTTCGACGGCAAGGCAAACGAACCCGGCAACGGACAGATGGTGGCCCTGCTTGCGCCCAGTCGGGAAGCCGTCAGGAACAGCTATGCAACAGCTCTGGCACTGGGCGGGACTTGTGAGGGAGAACCTGGATTGAGACCCCGCTACCACCCCGACTACTACGGCGCCTACTTTCGAGATCTCGACGGCAACAAGCTTTGTGTCTGCTGCCATGATTCAGCGTCGACTTAGCCTGCTGATCGATTCGTCGGCCAAGACGTAATATCCGCTCAAGATAGCAAGATCAGTCGAGCGCATTATGCTTGCCGGCCTCATGCTGGTGTCCTCGACGGGAGGAACCATGACCGACACACAAAAGCACTACCAGGCCCGGATGCAGAGGGTGCTCGATTATATTGACCTGCATCTTGATGACTGCCTGGACCTGGATACGTTGAGCGGCGTCGCGGCTTTTTCGAAATACCATTTTCATCGGCAGTTCATGGCGACGTTCAGTGTGCCGTTGAATCGTTATGTGCAACTCGCTCGCATGAAGCGCGCCTCCTACAAACTGGCGTTTCGCGAACATGAAACGATTACGCAGATCGCCATGGGCGCCGGTTACGGTGCGCCTGACGCCTTCGCCCGTGCCTTTCGACAACGCGTGGGCCAACAACCGTCGAGTTTCCGCAAGTCTCCCGACTGGCAGCGTTGGAACACCACTTTCACACCATTGCACACTGCGAGGAACCGTTTCATGCCCACGCCCTATCAGCCCAGCGACGTGCAGATCCGCAGGGTACCCACGACGCCCATCGCCATCATGGAACACCGAGGCGATCCCTCGACGATCGGTACGACGATCCAGCGTTTCATTGCCTGGCGGCGCAGTGTCGGTCTGATTCCGCCGGCCAGCCCGACGTTCAACGTATTCCACTCTGACCCGCACACGACACTGCCGGAAGACTATCGCCTGGATTTATGCGCGGGAACGGACCAGCCCATCGTGCCGAACGGGGAAACGATCAAGGACGACTGCATTCCGGCCGGTCGCTGTGCAGTCCTGCGGGTCGAGGGTGCAGCCGACAATCTCGAACCCGCTGCGTTGTACCTGTACAGGGACTGGCTGCCGGCCAGTGGTGAGGAACCGGGAGATTTTCCGCTCTATTGCCAGCGCATGACATTCTTTCCGGACGTTGCTGAGAACGAAGCCGTTACCGAGCTCTTTCTACCACTCAGATGATCGGTTATCCGCAGCTTCCCCCTCTAGCCAATGTACGAATAAACAGCGAAGTCGAAGCCATTGAAGGGAAAAGAAGCAACCTCCTTCATCCCCATTTTCAAGTGCGCATGGAGCGACCTCGCTGAAAGCGAGCCGCCGCGGGCCATTTGATTCGCGGCCTGAAGCGCCAGGATTCCATCCAGATCGGCCTCATTGGCTCTGCCGACAACGGTTTCATGACTCGTCATTTGAGGTATCTCTGCTGGTTGGTTAAATGACTGCTTTTACCGTGCCTGCGAAGAGATTAGTACATGCCAACAATTTCAAGATTTATACCTCAACAACATAGGCATTAACCCATAGGCAACACCAATACATCGCATTGCATATCGGTCTTGGACGCTATAGCTCAAGCGGCAGATGATGGCTTCACCCAAGCGACATCAACCCGCCCCAAACCGATAGGAGCTACGCCATGCAACAGTCTCACGCCTACAACGACACCAGCCTGGCCCTGACCACCGAAGTGCTGGATGCCAAGGCGCGCAAGAACCTGTCCTGGCAGGACCTGGCCGACGACACCGGCCTGAGCCTTGCCTACGTCACCGCCGCCCTGCTCGGCCAGCACCCATTGCCGGAACACGCGGCCAAGGTGATTGGCGAGAAACTCGACCTGACCGCTGACTCGATAGCCCGCCTGCAAATCATCCCTCTGCGCGGCAGCCTCGCCGGTGTGCCAACCGATCCAACGATCTATCGCTTCTACGAAATGATCCAGATCTACGGCACCACCCTCAAGGCGTTGGTCCATGAGCAGTTCGGCGACGGCATCATCAGCGCGATCAACTTCAAGCTCGATATCAAGAAAGTCGAGGACCCGGAAGGTGGCTCCCGCGCGGTGATCACACTGGACGGCAAGTTCCTGCCCCTGCGTCCGTTCTGACCGGTCATTGGCCTGTAGGCTGCGGCCAAACCACTCAACGATCTTGCTACTGGCTGCTCCCCGCAGCCAGTCGCTTCATTCATCTCCAATTTCATTACAAGGCGAACATCATGAAAGCGCTCATCGAAGGTTTCCTGAAATTCCAGGAAGAGGTCTTCCCACAACGGACCGATCTGTTCAAACACCTGGCCACCACGCAACACCCAGGCACCTTGTTCATCACCTGCTCCGACAGCCGCGTGGTGCCTGAGCTGCTGACCCAGCAGGAACCCGGCGAACTGTTCGTGATCCGCAATGCCGGCAATATCGTGCCGTCCTACAGCCCACACCCGGGCGGTGTTTCAGCCACGGTGGAATATGCCGTCGCGGTACTGGGCGTGAAGGACATCGTAATCTGTGGTCATTCCGATTGCGGCGCGATGACGGCCGTCGCCAAATGCGCTTGCATGGATCATCTGCCGGCAGTAAGCGGTTGGCTGCAACACGCTGAGTCGGCCAGGGTCATCAACGGGTCACGACCTCACGTCGATGACGCGGCGAAAGTCAGTTCGATGGTGCGTGAAAACGTCATCGCCCAATTGGCGAACATCCAGACGCACCCGAGCGTGCGGCTGGCCCAGGAGAAAGGCCTGCTGAACCTGCACGGCTGGGTCTATGACATCGAGACCGGATCCATCGATGCCCTGGACACCGATAATCGCAGCTTCAGGCCCCTGGCTGAAAATCCTCGGGCGTGTGCCGTGCCGGCCCGCACGGCGACTGCAGCATGATGTCCATGAAGGCCATGGATGCCGCACTGTGATAGTTGTTCTTGCGCCGCAACAGCGCGGCCCCACGCCGAGGGGCCGCGTCCAGCAACGCCAGTTTGCGCAGTGCGCGCTCCTGGGTGGCGATGGGCTCCGGAAGAATGGTGGCAACGGTCGAGTGCCTGATCACTTCCAGCAGTGTGTTGACCGAGTTGACCTCGATGCTCACTTTTGGCGTGATCCGGGCCTGGGCGAAGTATTCGTCGATGCACGTACGGGTCGCAAAGCCGGGGGTCAACAAAGCAAATTCCAGTTGCCCGACCTGCTCAGCCGTCAGTGCGACCTGGCAGTCGTATAACGGGTGATTGCGCCCCACCATCAGCCCCAGGGTCTCGCTGAACGCCGGGATCGATTCGATATCGGCATGCCTGGCCTGATCGAAGGCGATGGCGATGTCCAAGGTGTCATTGGCCAGCCCCGCCTCGATGTCGACCATCGACAGTTCGAAGATCTGCAGATGGATATTCGGGTATCGCGCGCTGTAGTCACGCACCAGCGGCCCGACCAGGTAAGCCATGAACGTCGGGGTCATGGCCAGCCGCAAAGTGCCGCGGGAGAGGTCCTTGACGTCGTGCAGCGCCCGCTTTCCGGCCGCCAGTTCCACCAGCACCCGACGGGCACATTCAATATAGGCCGCGCCCGCATCCGTCGGCCGGACCGTGCGAGACGTGCGGTCGAACAGACTCACACCGAGGGTTTCTTCCAGTTGCCGAATCTGTTGCGACAGGGTCGGCTGCGAGACGTGCAGCACCTCGGCGGCGCGCGTGAAGCCGCCGTGGTCAGCGACCGCCAGCAGATACCGCAAGTGACGTAGCAACATCGGAACCACCACCTGGAGCTTGAGCATTTCCAGGCATTGTATAGGCGTACACGATGCATCTACATCCGCCATGACGCGCGATGAATCAGCACCCGCATCACAAAGGCGCCAGCCTTCGTCAACACGGTGCCGTTCGAGCGCCGCCGACACAGGCCATTGGAAACGGGGCCGGCGGACTCGCTTGCCAAGGCGCCCATCAATTGGGGCAACAGGAAGCCGCTTTCGTGCTCTGGGTACATCGCGACGGAGGTATCCGGCCAAAGGCTGTCAGTGCAAGTAGCGTCGTTCATGGGAATCTCCTGCTGTGTGCAGAGCGCTGCGACGACCTGGAGTGGTCAATCACTTTCAGGATCAGTTTCACTGGCAAACCATTTTTAGAGAATGCCCGGCAGCCTCATGACTCAATTGCGCCACCTGAAACAATCGCAGCGGACAGCACAAAAAAAGCCCTGGTACCGTTCAGGCTCCAGGGCTGGGGATCGGGTGCAAATCACGCCGGCTTTTTCAGCGTGTCATAGGCTTCAAGCGACCGCAGCGAGTAGATGTAGGCAGCACCCGCGTTCAACGAGATCGCCGTTGCCAGGGCCGCTGCGACTTCCTCACGGCTCGCGCCGGCCTTGATCGCCGCATCCGTGTGGGCGGCGATACAGCCGTCGCAGCGGGTGGTCACGGCGATGGCGATCGAGATCAGCTCGCGGGTCTTGGCATCGAGCACATTGTTTTCGCTGGCGGCCTCCCCTAGCGCCATATAGGCCTTGACCATTTTCGGGTTGCTGCGACCCAGCGCGCCAAAGGCTTTCTGGATGGTGGGCAACAATTCGGACCAGTTATTGAACATGGCATTAACTCCTGAGTGGGTTGGGTGTACTGTTTTGACGCCCTCAGTTTTTCACCCCGGCGCCACTGCGGTTTGCTCAATGCGCTCAGTTTTTTTGGCGAAACGCTCAAATGAATGCGATCGATAAACTCATCAGCCTGGCCAACGTTCGCGGCAGCCTGGACCTGCGCTGTCAATTCCAGGGCGACTGGGCCCTGGATCACGGGCAACAAGCCCTGGGCACGGCGCCCTATCACATCGTCCTGGCCGGCGAATGTCGCGTCGAGTTTGCCGACGGGCAGCGTTTGCCCATGCGCGCCGGTGACATCCTGTTGTTGCCGCGCGGCGCCCCACACGTCATGCACAGCCCCGGGAAAACGGTGACGCCGACCTCGCCCCGGGTCGTGACCGGGGGCACTTTGCCGATTCATCGCATTGGCGGTGCCAGCGCGGAGCTGGATATGCTTTGCGGTGGTTTTCACTTCAACCGGGCTTCGTTGCTGTTCGGCGCCTTGCCCGAGTACCTGGTGATTCCCAGCGGCGCATTACCGGCCAATGGACCATTGCCGGCATTGGTGGAGATCCTTCGCGGGGAAGCGGATGAAAATAAACCCGGCGCGCGCTTCTTGCTCGACGCCCTGTCCCAGGCCCTGTTCACCCTGATCCTGCGTGCGCACCTGGCCAGCCACGGGCAGGACAGCGGCTCACTGGTCCTGCTGGGCGATAAACGTCTGGGCCGAGCCTGGCAAGCGATGCTGGCGGACCCTGCGTACGAGTGGACCATTCAAGGCCTGGCGGAGATCGCGAGCATGTCCCGGGCCAGCTTCATGCGCGCGTTCGTCAAGGTGGCCGGCGTCTCGCCGTGGGTGCTGTTGACGCAAGTACGAATGGAGTTGGCCTTCAGCCTGCTCAGCCATTCACATCTGGGCTTGAGTGATATCGCGGTACAGGTTGGCTACCAATCCCAGGCCGCGTTCAGCAAGAAATTCAAGGAAACCTACGGTGAGGCCCCAGGACGCTTACGCCGTGGGATCCACTGACACTCAACAAGCATCAGCGCGCAGGGCTGGGTGCTCGCGCAGGTGCTCGACGATGTAGTCCACGAAACTGCGCACGCGCATCGGCGCCTTGCGTCTTTCCCGGTAGACCACATGAACCGGTATCGAGGGCGGCTCATAGGGCTGCAAGACCCGGCGCAAGCGCCCGCTGCTCAGATAGTCGTACAACGGATAGCTCAAGCAGCGCATCAACCCGGCACCATGAGCAGCGGCGTCGATAGCCGCCTGTAGCGTGGCGCAGTTGAGTCGTGTGCGTGCCTTGAGGGAGTTGGCCTCGCCCTCTTGCTGGAAGGGCCACTGAACCCAATCCTGGTTGGCCTGCGTGGCGATCAGTCGATGGTGGTGCAGATCCTGCGGGACAACCGGTTCACCGTGCAGCGCCAGGTAACCAGGACTGGCGCAGACAAGCGAGCGAACGCTACCGACAGGTCGTGCTATCAATGAACAACTGGGTAGATGCCCCACCAGCACCGCCACATCCAGCCCTTCCTCATGCATGTTCGGAAAACGATCGTGGTAGTGGGCAAATACCTTGATCTCAGGGTACTGGTCCATATAGCCCGCCAGCATCGGGGCCATGATATAGCGGCTGAACAGCAGGGGCAGCAGGACCGTCAGGTTGCCCTGCGCCTGGACATGCCAGCCCTTGGCAGACGCCTCGGCGTCGTCGATGGCCTTGAGGATACGTGAACAATCGGCCATGAAGCCGATCCCGGCCTCTGTCAGCACCACCCCGCGCGTGCTTCGCGACAGTAATTGCACGCCCAGTCGCGCCTCCAGCCGAGCGACGGCGCGCATCACGGTCGGTCCGGATACGTTGAGGCGCAGGGCTGCCGAGGCGAGGCTGGGGCATTGCGACAGTGCGTGGAACATCAGCATTTCGTGGTGACGCGCCATCAGGCGAGGCCTCTTTCGACAGGCTTGAGCGTCACGTCGCCGCCCAATCGATCGCTGAGAAAGTCCACGAACGTGCGCACCTTGGCCGGCACTCGATTGCTCTTCTGATACACCACGTGAATCGGCAACGCCGGCGGCTCGAACGCCTTGAGCACCACTTCCAGTTCACCATCGGCGACCTGTCGGGCCACCTGATAGGACAACACTCGGGTAACGCCCCAGCCCTGGCAGGCGATATTGATCGCCGCCTGATTCGCAGTCACCACCAGGCGTGGATCGAAGCGCAAGCTCAGCGAGTTGGTCTCGTCCATGAACTGCCAGTGGCTCAGCAGATGACTGGCCGAAGACATCACGATATTGGCCTTGCTCAACTCGCCAGGATGCGTTGGCCGTCCATGTCGCTGAAAGTAAGCCGGGGCGCCACAAATCACCTGGCGCACTTCTCCCACCTTGATGGCGTGCTGGCTGTTTTCCTGCAAATGGCCGATGCGTATCGCCACGTCGATGCCCTCGTCGACGATATTCACCACGCGGTCGACCAACAAGGCGTTGAGGTGTACCGAAGGAAACTGATCCAGGTAATCCGTCAGCAAGGGTGCAATGTACAACTCGCCAAACAGCACCGGAGCGGTGACCGTCAAATACCCGCAGGGGATCGAGTAGCTACCGGCAGCGGCCTCCTCGGCTTCCTCGAGTTCACTGAGGATCCGCCGGCAATCTTCCAGATAGCGTTGCCCCGCTTCGGTCAGGTGCACATTGCGGGTGGTGCGAGACAACAGCTGGGTGCCGATCCGCTCCTCCATCGCCGCAATGGCGCGCGTCACGCTCGGAGGCGAAATGCGCAGTCGACGGGCAGCAGCGGCGAACCCCTCCTCCTCGGCAACCGCCATGAAAATCTGCATTTCCTGAAAGCGATCCATGGGCGATCCAGCCTTGGTTGAGGGCACGTGAATTGAATGTCGTTGCCGGGTAACGCAAGGGGGTTGCCGGAAGATGCTGCCCGGCAAGCTCCTATGCCTTGAATCAGGCTTGCTGCAAGCCCTTGGCGGTACGCTGCATGCCGACGAAGTTCGGCAAGGCTTCGATGCTGCCCAACCAGGCCCGGACGTTCGGGTATTCGGTCAGCGCGACGTTGCCTTCCGGCGCGTGGGATACATAGGTGTACGCGGCAACGTCGGCGATGGTCGCTTGCTCACCGGCCAGGAACCGGCTTTGCCCCAACTCCCGTTCCATCACTTGCAACAGGGCGTGGGAACGCTTGATCGCGTCTTCGGCGTCATAACCGGCGCCGAACACGGTGATCAGGCGGGCGTTGGCCGGCCCCTGGTTGATCTGCCCCGCCGCCACCGAAAGCCAGCGCTGCACCCGCGCCTGGGCCAGCGGATCGGCGGGCAGCCATTGCCCCTTGCCGTACTTGGCCGCGAGGTAGACCAGGATCGCGTTCGAGTCAGCCAGGACGGTGCCGTTGTCATCGATCACCGGCACCTGGCCAAAACTGTTGATGGCGAGGAACTCCGGGGTCTTGTGCTCGCCTTTCATCAAGTCCACGAATATCAGCTCGGTCGGCAGGCCAAGCAGCGAGAGCATCAGTTCGACACGATGGGCGTGACCCGACAACGGATGGCGATAAAGTTTGATCGCTTTCTCAGACATGACGTACTCCGTGTTGTTTTTTGGCTCGAAGCGGTGATCGCGTCGATGGCGCTATCCTCTGCTCCCGTGCCGCAGAGCGGAATAACCAGCTTTTACAATCCAGCATTTCACTCGGTGAAACAGTCGGCTCGCCAGACTAGTGGCCTGTACGGTTAATTCGAGTACTCAAATTCGAGTGCCAGTGATTGCCAGGCAAGGCGCCATGACGAGTCGTAGCCCGCTACGGCGAGGAATGGTAACGCAGCTTGGCAAGCACTGGCGCCGAAGTTGAGTGCACGAATTAGCCACACAGGCCACTAGGCCTCAAGCACCAACGGCTCGCTCCCTTGGGCCGGCACCGCGCAACAGATCAGCACTTCACCTTCGCCAACCGGTTCGGCCGGCATGCTCAAGTAATGCACCTGGCCGCGGCTCAAGCGGGTTTTGCAGGTGCCACAGGAACCGCCCCGGCAACTGAATTCCGGGTTCAAACCGCGCGCTTCGGCCAGTTCGAGCAACGTCCCACTGCCGGGTTCCCAACGCGCTTCCTTGCCGGAGCTGGCGAACAAGACCTTCACCGCTTCGCTCGCGGCCGGCACCTGCTGTGGCGCCGGGACAGTGACTTCGATATCCCGTACAAGCGTGGAGGGACCGAAGGTTTCCGCGTGAATGCGATCGTCAGGAATGCGCAGTTTGCGCAGCCCGTCGTACAGCGCCTGAGTAAAGCTGCCCGGCCCGCACAGATAGAAGTCGTAGTCATTGAGCGGCAGCAGTTTCTTGAGCAGTTCCACATCGATCCTGCCGGCCAGGTCGAAGCCAGCGGCGTCGCCGGCCTCAGTGGGTGGGTGGCTGACCATGCGCAAAACCTGCAACTTGTCGCCGGCGCGGGCGGCCAGTTCGTCGATTTCGTCACTAAACGCCAGGTCGGCCACCGTACGGGCGCTTTGCACCAGCCAGACCGGGCGCATGCGGCTGATGCGCAGCCCCTGGTAAACCACCTCGCGCAACATCGACAACAGCGGCGTGATGCCCACCCCCGCTGCCAGCAATACCAACGGACGCCGCTCGGTGGCCTGGACGGTGAAATGGCCCTGGGGCGCCCGCGCTTCGATCTCGTGCAGCGCCTGCACCCGCTCATGCAGGTGGGACGATACCGAGCCATCGCGCTTGACGCTGATGCGCAAGAAATCATCCGACGGCGCACTGGATACGCTATAGGTCCGGATCGCTGGCGTGGTCTGTCCCTCCAGCAAGATCCGCACTGGCAAATGTTGCCCGGCTTCGAACCGGGGCAAACCCAAGCCATCGCTCGCTTGCAGATAGAACGAGCGAATGCTGGGGCTTTCATCGACCACCCGCGCAACCCGCAACGCACGCCAGCGGCTACGCAGTGCCTCAGCCTGCAAGCGCTCGGTGGCCTGCTCCCAGCTGCCGGTCATCATTGAATTGGGCGACTCGCCCTCGTCCTGATCCTTCCAGCGCAGCGCAATGGCCGCCGGGCGATAAACGATGCGTTGCGGCGTAAAGCGCAACAGCCGCTCGGCGCCCTGGAACGCGCTGATCTGAGGGTCGTCCAGCAGGACTTGCGCCGAGCCGCTCATTTGCAGCAGATCGCCCGTCTGGAAATCGACGAACACCAGCCCGGCCCGTGGGTTGAGCAGGATGTTGCCCAGCGTGTTGAAAAACAGGTTGCCGGAAAAGTCCGGGATGGTCAGCGACCCGTCCTCATCCATGCGCACGAACCCCGGCTTGCCGCCACGATGAGAAGCATCGACCTGCCGCTCGCCATCGCGCACCACATAGGTGGCGATATAGAACGAATCGGCTGCCGTCACCAGGCGCCGGACTTGCGGGTCTGACACAGACAATTGAACCGGCGCGACGGCCTGTGCGTCGACAAAATGGTATTGGCGCAGGTTGATGTAGCGAGGGCAGTTGCCATACGCCTGGCTCACTGAAATTTCGAGCCCTGGCTCGAGCTGACGACGCACGACACCGTTCATGCGGTTGCGGCGGCGGGTGTGCAACTCGATGCCCAGCATCCCGATGGCATCCCCTTCGCCCATGCCCTCCTGGGCCGGGTCGTTCGGTTCAGGCTCGAGGTTGATGTGAAGGGTCTGCGGATCGGGCGAGTTCATGAAGCCCGGTTGCCCCGCGCGCAGGGTCGCCCACACATCGCCTTGCCGGTCTACGGCCCCCAGCACTACGAAAGGCAGTTGGGCGTAGAACTCGCGATGCTGGTCCGGCATCCAGGTGCGCGCCAGTTGCCGCTGACCGACACTGGCCATCATGTCGACTGCTCCGACGGAGCGCTGCAACGCCAGCTCTCCTTCATGCCAGGGCGAGTTTTTTGCTTGCAAGGCTTCGTCCATCAGCTACTCCTCGCGCTTCGCAGCATGAACGCCTGCGCCAGTGCGCTACGGTTAGGGATTCTCCGCCATCGTCTGCACAGGTGTGCAAGTGGCTGGAGTCATCTTCTGCCCAAAGCGGCTGCGCAGGAATACGCACAAACTGCAATCCACCGTTTCATAAAATGGAATGGTGGAAAAACCGGCTGATGGCTGCTTGGCATGGCTTGGGTGGGGTCATGTCCTGATGCTGGCGAAAGTCTTGGTCAGCTCGAGCAAGGTCGCCCGCAACTCCGGGGGGCGCACGGGCTTGGCCAGGATCGAAATGTTCATGTGGTGCAGCGCATGGCGAATTCTCTCGATTTCATGGCCGGTCATGATCATGGCGGGGACTTCCCAGCCCCGGTGTTCGCGAATCGCGGCAATGCACTCGGAACCCGAGACCTTCGTACCCAGGTCGAAGTCGGCAATGATGATGTCGCAGTCACTGGTCACGCCCACTCCGTCGCTGTGGGTTTCCACTTCGCATCCCCATTTCTCCAACAGCGCGGACGTCGCCATCAGCACGTTGGCGTCATCTTCCACCAGGCACACCCGCAAGCCCTGCAAGCGGCTTTGGGTGGGCACCGGCCTGTCCACCGCAGCCCTCGGCGCGACCCTTTCCAGTCCTTGGATCATGGCGCGGGTGCCCTGGCCGAGCCGGGAGTCCAGCTGGATGTCCAGATTGATCAAGTGGCTGATGCGCTTGACGATGGACAACCCCAGCCCCAGCCCCTCGACATCCTTGTCACGGACATGGCGTACCCGATAAAACTCCTTGAACACCTCGGGCAGGTGTTCGGCGGCAATGCCTCGGCCCTTGTCATAGATGACGATGGCCAGGCCACTGCCTCTCGGACGCACGCCGATCAACACCGGTTGGCCGGGGGCATATTTGAGCGTATTGGAGACCAGGTTCTGCACCATGGTCGCCAACAGGCCGGCATTGACGTTGACCCAATGCCGACAAGGCCGCAGGCGCAACTCGACACCGGCCCAACGGGCGGCTTCGGTGTTCTGCTTGACCACGTCCTGGAGCAACGCGCCCAGGTGCACGGGTTCGGCCTGGGGTTCAAGCTGCCCGTTATCGAGGGTGTAGATGTCCAGGATCGAACGAAACAGCTGCGACACGATATGCAGCGAACGGTCGATGTTATCCACCAGTCGCAGTTCTTCCTGGCCCAGCCGGGCGTCGCGCAGGCAGGCGGTGAACAAGCCGATCGAGTGGATCGGCTGGCGCAAGTCATGGCTGGCCTGGGCCAGGAAGCGGGATTTCTCCTGGTTCGCGGCAATCGCCTCTTCCGAAGCGATGCGGGTACGGGTCAGCAGGATATGCGCGTAGGCAGGCACCACGATGGTGGTGACGATCAACGTCAGGAACAGGTAGGGCTGGCCACGCCAGAACGGCGTGAGCAGGAAAATCACCCCCAGGGTCGACAGCGCGATAGCGGTTGCCAGCGCCAGGTAGCGCGAGCCGAAACGCATGCCATTGCCCAACGTGACCCAGAGCAATGCCGCGTACACCGGCAGCGTGCCCTCCCCACCCACGATCAAGGCGAAGGCGAGGCTTGCATAGTCCAGCGTCATGGCAAAAAGCCGACGCAGGAAGAAGTGCCCGGGCCAGCGCTTGACCGCCATGCGCAGCGGGACCGCGACGCCGAAGAAAAACGTCATGTACCAGAGGATCGGTACATAGGTATCGAAGTCACTGGCCAGACACGCCACGACAATGACGTAGAGTGAAGCACAGGCCCCGACCGTCAATCTCAACGTAGCCTGATCAAGCTCGCTATTCTTTTCCGTCATGGTCACAGGATTATTCCAACATGAAAGGTTGTATCAAACTTGAAACCCGAGGGGGTAGTTTAGGTTACGATTCGCGGACTTGAAGATCAGAAGGATCTGAAAACATGACGTGCAGAGTAATTGTTGCAGACGACCATCCTTTGTTTCGCGAAGGAATGCTCAGGACCATTGAACGACTCATGCCAACTGCAACCATAGAACAAGCTGGCAATCTGGACGAAGTATTGGCGCTGGCACGGTCCGGGGTGGAAGTAGACTCCCTGATACTCGACTTGCGCTTCCCCGGGATCAAATCTTTGCAAGTCATAGGCCAACTGCGCAGTGAATTCAAACGCACCTCGATCATCGTGGTTTCAATGGTGGATGACATCGAGGTTATTTCCCAGGTGATGGCCCTGGGTGCCGATGGTTTCATCGGCAAGAATATCGACCCCGCCGGTATTGCCGACGCCATCATGGCAATACGCGAAGGCGAAGTGGTAGTGAAGTATCAAGCCGAAAACTCGATCATGGACGATGCACTTTCCCAACTGACCACGCGCCAACGGCAAGTGCTTGGCTTGATCGCCGCCGGCAAGACCAACAAGGAGATCGCGCGGGACTTGGGCATTTCCCCCTTCACGGTGCGCATCCATGTCTCAAGCCTGCTCAAATCCCTGGGTGTCCCCACACGCGCGGCGGCCGCGGCGCAATTTTCCAATTTCCCCAGTAATGGCGGTTGGTCGGAAAAACAAGACAATTAAATATATGCCGCCGCAATATTAATTGAGCGTTATCCTCTTTGCCCGCCTCCAAGGCCATAGCACACTTGTACTATAGCTTCGCCCAGTACTCCCCCCTAAGCTGTGGACGCTCCTTAAAAAGGCTGTTCGAACAGCCAGACATAAAAGCCAACGCGCCATACGCCGTGCAGTATCACTGTGCCTATTGAAACGCTTTGGCGTGCGAAGCCTATTACTCAAATAAATCGGTAGGCGGCGCAATGCTGGGTCAACTTCACCGTCACCCGGTTGAAATGGAATGGTCCTGACATTAACTCAAGGTAAGTCATCATGTCCTTCGAATATGGAAAAACACTTAAAAATGGATTGGCGCTGTGCGTGCTGGCGGGCGTACTCAACGGTTGTGCAAACACCGGTGACTTGGGTAACTTGATGAGCTCCTTGAATCAGGGCGCCAGGAAATACGACGTCGCTTACCTCAAGCAAACGATCATTCCGGGCAAGACGACAAAAGGCCAGATCACACAGATGTTCGGTGCGCCGACCAATGAAGAACTCAATTCGACCAGTACCAGCAACGAGTCGAACTGGACCTATGAAAAGAGTGATGAGGGTCTGGATAAGTACATGAAGCTGGCAAATAAATACGTGTCGACCGAAACGCGCCAGAAGATGTACGACACCTCGGCACAACTGTCCAAGGCACAGACCGTGGCCAACGACGTCAGCAGCGTGACCGGCACGAAAACGGGCCAAAGCCAGACCCAAGGCTCGGTATTGACCATCTATTTCGTCGATGACGTCGTGAAGTACTACAGGGTCTACTGACGTAATGGCTCGTCCGGTGGGGGCAGCATCAAGCCTGCCCCCACCCTCGCCGATCACTCCTTCCAGGTACCTCCACTCAAGGCACAACCCTTGCGTGTGCTGTCCAACAGCTCAGCGGTACGTTTGTAGTAATAGAAGTCCACGCCCTGCCCATTCACATTCAAACAGGTGCCTTGGGGATTTTCCGGGCAGGCCTGTGAATAGGTAATTCTGCCCGCTTCGCCACCCAGTGCGACCGGCATGTTGGCATAGGCCTCACAGCTGGAGCGGAACTTGGCCACCGGCTGCTTATCGCTGGCCTGCACGCAGTCCTTCGCCTCGATGTGTTGCCCCATGACAGTCATTTCGCCCTCCATCGTGCACGCCTGGCTCCCCCCATGGGCCACTGAAGCGCACAGCATCGTGGCGCTGATCACACTGACAAAACGAACGACTCCGTTCATGTACTCTCCCGACGTCCTGAGTGGTAATACCCCCTGAAGTATCCCGGCTCGGGCAACAATTCTGAATAGCACGGATGGGCTAGCCGCTACGCTTGCTCAAGGCATCAGGAGCTCATGAGGTTCAAAAACCAGTGGAAAAGAACAGTGAACTCGACCAGGCCACCTTGCGCCTGATCGTCAGCGCCTGTGCGCTGCTGTATATCGCCGTATTGGCCAGTATCCATCCCGGTGGTGCCACAGGCTACGTGCCCATCATCGTCTACATCGTGACGTTTATCGTCGCCTCGGTAT
Organism: Pseudomonas sp. 43mfcvi1.1; assembly: GCF_900115935.1. Taxonomy (NCBI): domain Bacteria; kingdom Pseudomonadati; phylum Pseudomonadota; class Gammaproteobacteria; order Pseudomonadales; family Pseudomonadaceae; genus Pseudomonas; species Pseudomonas sp. 43mfcvi1.1. The sequence continues at coordinate 134,199 of NZ_UETT01000004.1, forward strand.
TCCTGCGCATGATCATCAAGCGCTGGCCAGGACACTTCTTCTGGCGACGCCTTTTCTCGATGCTGCATGACTACACGGGCATCGCGTTCGCCATGGTGCTGGGAGGTGAAAGCGCACTGCCGATCTACGCAGCGCTGCTCTGGGTCACTTTAGGCAATGGCATGCGCTTCGGCTCGCGCTACCTGGCGCTGGCAACCGTTATCGCGCTGTCGACCCTGGTGCTGATTTTCTGGCTGAACCCATTCTGGCGCACACAGCCCTACATGTTCCTGATGCTGATCGTCACCACCATCGTGGTGCCTGCCTACGCGCACATTTTGCTCAAGCGCACACGCATTGCCTCCGAAGAAGCCATTTCGGCCAATCAGGAGAAGTCGCGGTTCCTGGCCCAGGCCAGCCATGACCTGCGCCAACCGATCCACTCCATCGGCCTGTTCACCGCCTGCCTGCGTGACGCCCGGCTGGGGCTGGAAGAGTTGCGGCTGGTGGACAACATCGACCGCTCGCTGCACACCGTATCGCAACTGTTTCGCTCGATCCTCGATATCTACACCCTGGATCACGGCCAGCTGATGCCGAAGGCCGACACCGTACACTTGGGCCAATTGCTGCAAGACGTGGTCAAGCAAAACACCGAGGCGGCCCGTTGGGCCGGTGTCGAACTGCGTCTGCGCGCCTGTCCTTACTGGGTCAGCGTCAATCCCGGCTTGCTGACCACGATGGTCCAGAACCTGCTGTCCAACGCCCTCAAGTACGCGCCCGGCCAACCTGTGCTGATCGGCGTGCGTCGCCAGGGCAAACGCCTGGCCGTGGTGATCTACGACAAGGGACGCGGCATTGCCGCCGAACATTTGCCCGAAGTGTTCAAGGAGTTCTACCGCGTGCGTCATGTGCGCGACAAAGATGTCGAGGGCCTTGGCCTGGGCCTGTCCATCGTCAAGCGCATCAGCCAGCTACTGGACGTCGATATACACATCCGCTCCAAGGTCGGACAAGGCACCAGGGTGGCGATCAGCGGCCTGGAACCAGCGGCACCACGCATCACGTCGCCCAAGGTCGTGCCCGTCCAGAATCGCCTGGACGGTTTGCGAGTGTGCCTGGTAGAAGACGACGCCAACGTGCTGATGGCGACCTCGGCGCTGCTGGAAAAATGGGGCTGCGAGGTCGAGGCCCACAGCGACGGCGAGGGATTGGCCAGTGATTGCGACATCGTCATCGCCGATTTCGACCTGGGCACAAGAATTTCAGGCTCCGAATGCATCGCCGCGATACGCGAACAGCGCGGCTGGCAAGTCCCGGCGCTGGTCATCACCGGGCATGAGATCGAGCGGATCCGTCAATCACTGCAAAGCCTGAATATCTCGGTGCTGGCCAAGCCCGTGCGACCGCCAGAGTTGCGCGCGGTACTGCTTGAATTGGTCAAGCGCATGGATCGCAAGGGCGAGGCCTCAGCTCACGTCAACCCACCCAGCCGATAGCCGTCTTGGGAATCACCTCGGACTCGTCGAGCTTGGACGCGAACATGCTCACCGCATCGAGGGCATCGGTGGTCCCGTTCCGGATCTGCACGATGACCGATCCGGCCTGGTCCGCCAGGGTGACACCGCGCAATGCGCCTTCATGGGTTATGTTCATGCTCGCGACCGCATCGCGGGTTTCGGAGAGGATCATGCCGATCATTTCGGCAATCTCCGAGGTGGAGCGACTGGTGCGCCCGGCCAGTTGCCGGACCTCGTCGGCCACCACCGCGAAGCCCCTCCCCTGATCACCGGCGCGCGCAGCCTCGATGGCCGCGTTGAGGGCCAGCAGGTTGGTCTGGTCGGCAATGCCGCGAATGGTGTTGACGATGGCGGTGATCTCTTCCGAACGCGCCCCCAGTTGCCCAACCAGACGCGCGGAGGCACCGATGTTGTCGGCGATCTCGCGCATCTCCTTGGCGGTCTGGTGGATCACCTGGGCGCCCTGTTCGGCCACCCGTTCGGTTTCGGCGGAGATGTGATACGCACGGGAAGCGCCGCGGGAGTCCTCTTCGAATTTCTCCACCCGTTCGCTGATGTCACTGGCGAACTTCACAATCTTGCACAACTTGCCTTCGGCGTCGTAGACCGGGTTGTAGCTGGCTTCCAGCCAGACGACCTTGCCGTTTTTGCCGAGACGCTTGAATTGACCGCTGAAAAATTCACCGGCGTTGAGACGCCGCCAGAAATCACTGTACTCCGCACTGCCCACCAGGCTGGGCTCGCAGAACATCCGGTGATGCTTGCCCTTGAGCTCGGCCAGCGAGTAATTCATGACATTCATGAAGTTGTCGTTCGCGGTCAGGATGTTGCCACCCAGGTCGAACTCGATCACTGCCATGGCACGATCGAGCGCCGCCAGCCGGCCACGGGTTTCGGCCTCATTGGCCACTCTGGCGGTGACATCGAGTGCGTACTTGACCACCTTCACGATGCGGCCTTGCTCGTCCATGACCGGGTTATAGCTGGCTTCCAACCATACATTCTGGCCTGACGCACTGCGGCGCTGAAACGTACCGGAAACGAATTTGCCGGCGCGCAATTGGTTCCAGAATTCACGGTATTCGGCGCTGCCCGTCAGCGCCGGGGTGCAGAAATCCCTGTGGGACAGGTTCGCCAATTGATCCGCACGGTAGCCCATCGTGCTCAGGAAATTCTCGTTCGCCCGAAGGACCTTGCCATCGGGGCTGAACTCGATAACCGCCATCGACCGCTCCAAGGCGCCAACCAGTCCCTTGTATGTTGCCAATTCGGCCGTCCTAGCCGTCAGTTCATTTTTTAGTTTCTTATTAAACATGACGTACCCTCGGTGAACCCTGAAAGTAACCGGACCTTCTTAATTTATATCGGCTCACTGGCTGGAGACTGAACGGTACGCTGTAATCACTTTTCTGCACCAAAACCCACGGAATCCATCAACCAGGTTCTAAAAGCCTGCACTTTTGGGGAATCGGCCATGTCATGGGGGCTCACGAAATAGAAGCCGAGATCAGACTTCAATCGCAGATCGAAGGGTGCTACCAGCCGTCCTGCCTTCAGGTCATCCTCGACATAAGTTGAACGTCCGATGCATACCCCCAGGCCGTCGACAGCAGCCTGTACAGCCATCATGGCAAGGTCGAAGGTCAACCGGCTGCCTTCGGCCAGTTTTTTCGATTGGCCGGCGGCACTCAACCATGAACTCCAGTCGTCGCCGGTCACGCCGCTAACCTGCAATAACGTGTGCCGGGCCAGATCGCCCGGTTTCTCCAAGGCCGTTGGACCTTGCAGTAGCCTGGGGCTGCACACCGGAAAGATTTCATCGGCCATCAGCCAGTCGGCCCGCATCCCCTTCCAATCCCCATGACCGTAGCGAATGGCCGCATCTACGCCGCCCTGACGAAAATCCACCCATTCGGTGGACGCCGTGACGCGCACATCAATAGTGGGGAATGCCTGCTGGAAAGAAGCCAGGCGCGGTAACAGCCATTTGGAGGCAAATGAAACCAGGGTACTGATCGTCAACACGCTGTTATTGCGATTCTCCAGCAACGTCTGCGTGCAATAGCGCAACTCCTGGAACGCCGCACGAACGCCAGGAAAATAGGCATGGCCTTCGTTTGTCAGGGCCAGGCCATCCTTGAGCCGCAGGAACAGGCGCACGCCCAACTCATCTTCGAGCCGGCGAATTTGGTGGCTTATGGCTGTTTGAGTGACGTTCAGCTCTTGCGCGGCTTTGGTAAAGCTCATGTGCCTGGCGGCTGATTCGAATGCTTTCAGGCCATTGAGAGAAGGGATTCGACTGGCCATTGAGGTTTGTCTTTCTCATGAGATTTTGTCATACGCTAGCACTGAAGATGTCCTTTGAAAATGTTCCTTCCCTCACGGATTCTGGCGGCACGTCCCCCGTCCTTGAGGAAACGATGAAACTGTACTTTGCCCCCATGACCTGCTCATTGTCCCCGCACATCGTGCTGCGGGAATTGGGTCTGCCCTTTGAATTGATTCGGGTCGACAACAAGACCAAGCGAACCGCCGACGGATTCGACTTCCTGGCCATCAACCCCAAGGGCTACGTGGCCGCCTTGGTCCTGGATAACGGGAATGTCCTGACCGAGGGGCCCGCCATCGTCCAGTACCTGGCCGATCTGATTCCCACAAACACGCTTGCGCCAGCCAATGGCACCTGGGAGCGGGTGCGCCTGCAGGAGTGGTTGAACTTCATCAGTTCCGAGATCCACGGCGGATGTGCCCCACTGTTCAACGCCGATATTGCCGAGCCGACCAAAGCCATCTTCAGGGAAAAACTGTTCAGGCGCCTGGACTACCTCAGCCAGGCGCTTGAACAACAGGATTACCTGATGGGCACCTTCGGCCTGGCCGACGGCTATCTGTTCACCGTCTTGAACTGGCTGCCGTCGTTCAATATCCAGATCGGGGACTGGCCGGTGCTGGCCTCGTTCATGGCGCGAATCGCAGCACGCCCCAGCGTCCAGGCGGCGATAGCGGCGGAGGCGGCATAGTCATCGGCGCAACATTCAATCCTAGTACGACCTGAGCCGCCGCCATCGCGAGCAGGCTCGCTCCCACAGGGGATTGAGGGTGTCTCTCGAATCTCACTGTCACCCCGGAAAACTGTGGGAGCGAGCCTGCTCGCGATGGCGGCGGCACAATCGCCCCAAGCAAGCTCTGACGGGCTGGCCCAGCCAGGCTCCAACCCCTGCGCACTTGTGCTAAAAAGCACCGATATCATTCCGAGCTCCGGTCATGGCCCTTGCTTCACCCCCCGATCTGACGGACACGACTCATCTTGTCCAACCACTTTCCCGCACCTACCCGTCCGGGATGTTGATCGCGCCTCATCATCATGAATGGGGCCAGCTTCTCTACGCGCAAAGTGGCCTCATGTGGGTCGATACGCCCGGCGCGGCACTGTTGGTGCCGCCGCAGCGCGCGGTGTGGCTGCCGCCTCGGGTCACACACGGGATCCGAGTCGTTTCGCCCTTGGAAATGCGTAATCTGTATTTGCGTGCAGAACTCGCCATGAGCGTGGGGCTTGAGCTGGAAGTACTCGAGGTCAGCAAACTGCTGCGCGAACTGATCATCCGTCGAGTGGCGCTGGGCAACCGTCCTGATCCGGCGATGCGTGATGCCTTGGACAACCTGCTGGTGCTGGAACTTCGTGAACTGCGCTCGGCGGTGCTCAAAGTGCCCATGCCCGTTGGTGGGGATCGACGCTTGCGCAATTTGTGCGAGACAGTGCTCGATGTCCCCGGACTCGCCATGTCCTTTGAGCAACACGCCGAGTCGGTGGGGGCCAGCACGCGCACGTTGGCCAGGTTGTTCCACGCCGAGCTTGGCCTGACGTTTACCGAGTGGCGCCGACAAGTGCAACTGGCCCACGCCGTCGCCGCACTCCTGGAGGGCGACTCGGTGGGGGCGATAGCGGCACGGTTGGGCTATACGCTGAGCAGTTTCAGCGAGATGTTCCGCCGCTCCCTGGGCATTGCACCGTCAGCGTATAAGCACGCGATGGCATCCAGGGGGGTTGTCCGATAGACGAAAGTCTCTGGCGGGCTCGCTCTCGGCTCGGACGCTATCCTCGACCCTCATTTCGTCGAGGAGTATTGCAGCTTGAAAGCCCTACAGTTTTGCGCCACCGGCAGCCTGGACTATCTCTCGCTTGTCGACTTGCCAACCCCCGTTCCCGGTGCCGATGAAGTCCTCATCCGGGTCAAGGCGGCCGGGATCAACCCCAGTGATGTTAAAAATGTGGAGGGTCGTTTTCCCTATACCACCTTGCCCCGTGTGCCCGGTCGTGATTTCGCCGGGGTGGTCGAGCAAGGCCCCGCACATCTGCTGGGCAAAGCGGTCTGGGGTACCGGCAAGGGCCCGGGGTTCCTGCGTGACGGCTCCCATGCGCAATTCCTCACGGTTCCGGCCAGTGGCGTGGCCCTGAAACCCGAGCGCTTGTCCTTCGTCCAGGCGGCGGCCATCGGCGTACCTTTCACCACCGCCTACGATGCCGTTGAACGATCCAACGTGCAGCGCGACACGACGTTTCTGGTGATTGGCGCCAATGGCGCGGTAGGCAGCGCAGCGCTGGCCCTGGCAAAGGCCCGTGGTGCACGTGTGCTTGCGGCGGTACGGCGACCGGAACGGGCCGCCGAGTTGCAAGCCAAAGGCTACGAAGTCATCGTGACCAGCGCACCCGGCAGCCTTGCAGAACAGGTCAAAGCCGTGTTTCCCGCAGGCGCGCAGGTCATCTTCGACACCACTGGCTTCTGGCTGCAAGAAGCAGTATCGGCATTGGCCAACTTCGGTCGCATCGCGATCATTGCCGCCCCGCCAGATGGGATGGTGCACTTCCCTGCCCTGGCGCTCTATCGCAAAGGCGGCGTCTTGATCGGCGTGAACTCGCTGCTCTACGACAACACCGATTGCGCCCGGATGCTTGAAGAATTTGGCCGCCACTTCGAGGCAGGCGTCATCGACGCCCCCACGGATATCCTTGAAATCCCCCTGGCAGACGGCAAGGCCCAGTACGCGCTGATCGCCCATGGCAGCAGTGCAAAAGCCGTACTGGTACCCTGATCCCGTGGCCTGCGGCTATCGAAGCCGCAGGCCATTGGAGGTTGGCGATTTTGCCGCATCACCCGCCTTGCAAGGGCGCCGTAGTGGCTGTCGAGCCAATCGGATCGGCAAGCGATACCCGCTTGGGCTTGAACAGGCGCATGGTCAGCACGAAGAACAGCGGTACGAAAAAGATTGCCAGAACGGTGCCTGACAGCATGCCACCGATCACGGCAGAGCCCAGTGCATGCTGGGCCCCCGCCCCCGCGCCACTGCCCAGCACCAGCGGTAGCACGCCCAGGATGAATGCCAATGAAGTCATGAGGATCGGGCGCAAACGCATGCGCACGGCTTCCATCGTGGCGTCGACGAGCCCCTTGCCGGCTTCGTGAAGATCCTTTGCAAACTCCACGATCAGGATGGCGTTCTTGCAGGCCAGGCCAATGGTGGTGAGCAGTCCGACCTGAAAGTAGATATCGTTGAACTTCCACGTCAAAAAGGCACTGAGCAGCACGCCGAATACCCCCAGGGGAATGACCAGGATCACCGAAAACGGTACAGCCCAACTCTCGTACAGTGCCGCCAGCGCCAGGAACACGATCAGGATCGACAAACCGTACAGGATGCCCGCCTGGCCACTCGATGCTTTTTCCTGGCGCGACAAGGCCGTCCATTCGAAGCCAATGCCCGGCGGCAGTTTTGCGACCGCAGCTTCGACAATGGCCATCGCCTCGCCACTCGAGGCACTTCCTGGAAGCGCCATGCCCAGGATTTCAATCGACGGCACGCCGTTGTAGCGTTCCAGTCGTGGCGAACCCGTGGTCCAGCTGGCGCTTGCAAAGGAGGTGAACGGCACCATGGTGCCCGCGCTGTTGCGCACGTACCAACGGTCGATATCCGTCGGCAGCATGCGAAAGCGATCTTCCCCCTGCAGCATCACTTTCTTGACACGGCCCTTGTCAATGAAGTCGTTGACGTAGCTGCTGCCCCACGCCGCCGAGAGGGTGGAGTTGATGTCCGCCATGGAAACACCCAGCGCACCGGCCTTGAGCGGATCGACATGCAGGCGCAAATCCGGCATGTCTTCCAGGCCGTTCGGGCGCACAGCCACCAGGCGGTGGTCCTTGGACAATATCCCCAACAGTTGGTCACGTGCCTGCATCATTGCCGCGTGTCCAAGGTTGGCCTCGTCCTTGATCATGAGATCGAACCCGGTCGCGTTGCCCAGTTCGGATACGGCCGGCGGCGCGAATGCAAAGATCTTCGCATCGCGGATCGTCGCAAAAAAGGCGCCGGCCTTGGCCGCGACGTCGGTGACGCTCAGGCCGGGGGCCGTGCGTTCATCCCAGGGTTTGAGCTGGATAAAGGCAAAACCCATGTTTTGGCCGCTACCCGCGAAGCTGAAGCCCGACACGGAGAACACGCCTTCGACTGCGTCTTTCTGGTCGACCAGGAAGTGATCCTCCACCTGCCTGATCACTTCGTCGGTACGAGCCTTGGTCGCTCCAGGAGGTAACTGCATGTTGGTGAAGAGTGTTCCCTGATCTTCGTTCGGCAAGAATCCGACAGGCAACTTCATGAAACCGAACGCCACCAGCGCCACAATCACTGCATACCCGATCATGTACCTCCAGCCCTTGCCCAGCATATGGTTGACGATCCCCTGGTAACCACGATTGCCTCGATCAAAGGTGCGGTTGAACCAGCCAAAGAAACCGGTGGTGCTCAAGGCGTGCCCTTTGGTCACCGGCTTGAGCACGGTGGCACACAGGGCCGGGGTGAAGACCAATGCAACGAGCACCGACAACGTCATCGCCGAAACGATGGTGATCGAGAACTGACGGTAAATAACCCCGCTGGAGCCGCTGAAGAACGCCATTGGCACGAACACCGCCGCCAGCACCATCGCCACGCCAACCAGCGCGCCGGTAATCTGCCCCATGGACTTGCGCGTGGCCTCTTTGGGCGGCAAGCCCTCCTCGGTCATCACCCGCTCGACGTTTTCCACCACCACAATGGCGTCATCCACCAGCAGGCCGATAGCGAGCACCATGGCGAACATGGTCAAGGTGTTGATGGTGAAGCCAAACAGCGCCAGGACTCCAAACGTTCCCAGGAGCACCACTGGCACCGCGATCGTCGGGATCAGGGTGGCCCGCAGGTTCTGCATGAACAGGTACATGACCAGGAATACCAGCACCACCGCCTCAACCAAGGTGCGCACGACCTCCTCGATCGAGATCCGCACGAAAGGCGTGGTGTCGTAGGGCTTGTGGACCTTCATGCCGGCGGGAAAGAACGCCTGCAACTGCTCCAGACGCGCATCGATAGCCTTGACCGTGTCGAGCGCGTTGGCCCCTGTCGCCAGCTTGATCGCCAGGCCGGCGGCGGGTTTGCCGTTGTAGCGCCCTACGGTGTTGTACGTCTCGCTGCCCAACGCTGTACGAGCCACATCCCGCAACCGGACCTGGGACCCATCGGTCAGCGTGCGCAGCAGTATGTTTTCGAACTCCTCGGCGGTGCGCATGCGCGTTTGCGCGGTGATCAAGGCATTGATCTGCTGGTTGCCGACCGAGGGCAGTCCTCCCAACTGGCCTGCCGACACCTGGGCGTTCTGCGCCTGGATGGCTGTCTTGACGTCGAGCGGCGTGAGGTTGTAGCTGATCAGCTTGTCTGGATTGAGCCACACGCGCATGGCGTACTGGGAGCCGAACAAAGTCGTGTCACCCACCCCCTCGACCCGGCTGATCGCTTCCTGGACGTTCGCCGCCACATAGTCTGAGAGATCGGCGCCATTCATGCTGCCATCTTCGGACGTGAAGGCCAGTACATTCAAAAAGTTGCTGGCCGACTTGCTGACGGATACGCCCTGCTGCTGGACCTCTTGCGGCAACAGTGGGGTGGCAAGCGCCAACTTGTTCTGGACCTGTACTTGCGCCGTGTCCGGATCCGTTCCGTTCTCGAAGGTCAGTGTAATGGTGACGGTGCCCGAGGACTCGCTGGTCGAGGCCATGTAGCTGAGCCGATCCAGCCCCTTCATTTTCTGCTCGATGACTTGGGTGACCGTGTCCTCCAGGGTCTTGGCCGATGCACCGGGATAGGTGGCGACAATCGCGACCGCGGGCGGCGCAATGGCCGGGTACTGCGCGATCGGTAATGTGATGACTGCGATGGCACCGGCGATCATCACAATGATGGCAAGTACCCAGGCAAAGATGGGACGATCAATAAAAAAACGCGCCATGGTCGACTCCCACCGGTCAGTTGATATCGGGCCGCTTTGTCGCCTTGACGGCTTCAAGCGTGGCAATGGAGGGAGTCGATGGCGGATTGGAGGGCCAAGGTGTCACTTGGACTTCAACACCGGGGGCCGCGCGCTGTTGCCCGTCCACGACCAATTGATCACCGACCTGCAGGCCGCTACGGACCAGCCACTGATCGCCAATGGCACGGTCGGTTTCCAGAACCCGACGCTCCAGCTTGCGATCCTTGCCGACCACATAAACCGTGGGCTTGCCCGTACTGTCCCGAGTGACGGCTTGTTGCGGCACCAACACCCCCTGCTCTTTAATGCCTATCTGCAAGACGGCACGGACATACATGCCCGGCAGGAGATCGGCATTGGGATTGGGAAACACCGCGCGAAGCGTAATCGCGCCGGTGTCCTGGTTGACGGTAACGTCGGAAAACTCCAACTGCCCCTCAATTGGATAAGTCCGGCCGTTTTCCAACACCAAAGACACCTTCGCGGCATTGGCTCCGGCCTTCTGAAGCTCGCCATTTGCAAGCGACTCTTTAAGGTCGAGCAATGCCGCGCTCGGCTGCGTCACATCCACGTAGATAGGATCCAGCTGCTGGATAGTCGCCATCGCGCTGGCCTGACTGGCCGTGACCAGTGCGCCGGGCGTCACGGTCGAGCGGCCGATCCGGCCGGAGATGGGCGCATCCACACGGGCATAAGCCAGGTTGATACGACTGGTTTCGACATTGGCCTTGGCCGCCGCGATGTCAGCCTCTATCTCGCCCAGGCTGGAAGTAGCATCGTCGTACTCCTGCTGGCTCACGGCCTTGATGGCGACAAGCTCCTTGTAGCGATCGGATTTGAGTCGCGCAGTCTTGAGGCTCGCCTGGGCCTTGGCCAACGCTGCGACGTTGCTGTCGTAGGCCGCCTGGTAGGTCGCCGGATTGATCTGGTAGAGCGTCTGCCCAGCCTTCACATCACTGCCCTCACGAAAATTTCGCGCCTTGATGATGCCGTTGACCTGTGGCCGCACGTCGGCAATGAGGTAAGCCACGGTGCGCCCAGGTAATTCCGTGGTGAGCGCCACCGGTTGCTCGCGCACGGTCAATACCCCGACCACCGGCGTACCGGCGACGGGGGGCGGCCCCATCGGGGGCTTGCCACATGCGCTTAGAAAACAAGACATCGTCAAGAACGTTATGGGCCAAAGGAAACTGGCTTTGCGCATGATGGAACTCCGAGAGGGACTGATCGCAAGAACTATAACCGTACGGTTCGGTATAGTTATTTGACGATCATTCGAAGTCAAGTAATACTGAACCAATCGGTATAGATAAAAGAGATCCAAGGCGATGAGAGTCAAAACGGAAGCCAAGCGCGACGCCATTCTCGCAGCCGCTTCGCAAGTGTTCCGGGATTCAGGCTTCGAAGGTGCGTCGATGGGCGAAATCGCCAGTCGGATTGGCGGCTCGAAGGCGACGCTATACGGCTACTTCGGTTCCAAGGAAGAACTGTTCGTAGCGGCGATGCACGAGGAAGCGAGCAAGGAGTTCGAGCCCGTCTTTGCAACACTCAACAACAAAGTCGACAACTTGCAGGAGACCTTGCAGGCCTGTGGCGAAAAGGTCCTGGCGTTCTTGTGCTCCCCGGACAGGATCCAGACGCGGCGGGCCATCATCGCCGAGTCCGGACGAAGCGACATTGGAAAGCGTTTTTACGAACTGGGCCCCAAGGTCGGCTTTCAGAACATCGCAGACTTCCTCGACAGGCAAATGGCCCAAGGCAACCTGAGACGATCCGATCCTCTGCTGGCGGCAATCCAGCTTAGCGCGCTCCTTGAGTGCGAAACGGTTATGCCTTTGACCCTGGGGGTCGAGGAAAAATTTTCCAGGCCGCAAATCAGACAGGCTGTCGAACGGGCGGTGAAGACCTTCCTGGCGGCCTACTGTGTCGAAGCCCCCACGGTCGGGGGGCACGAAGGGGCCTAGTTGCCCAGCAAGGACGGTGCTAGAAGCTGGTCGAGTACTCAGGGCGTGCATTCGCCACAACGCCGGTTTCGCGCAGCGCCCTGCCCCTGCTCAATGGCTCAAGGCCTGGCTGAAGGACGTGTCGATAATCCCGGCGGTGACCAGCGGGGCCGGCAGCGCCTTGACCTTGAACAGGAAGTCCGCCGTGCTTTGCAGGTCGGCGGCCGCCTGTTGGTCTACCGGGCCGACGCTCATGTGGGCCTGGCGCAACCAATGGCGTGAGACGTTCTGGTCGAGATTGGCTTTTTTTGCCCACAGGTCGGCGTATGCATCGGTATGGTTGTCGACCCAGGCACGGGCTTGCTTCACGCGCCCGAGGAAATCGGCGATGGCTTCGCGCTTACTGTCGATGGCCGACGTCGAAGCGGCAATGGCGCTGAGGCCGGGCATGAGGTTTTTCGCCGTCAGGATTGGCCGGGCGCCGGAAAACAGGATCTGTTGCGAGATATAGGGTTCCCACACCGGAAAGGCATCGATGCTGCCCTGGGGCAAGGCCGCAGCCGCGTCGATCGGCATCAGCTTGATGAATTCGACATGATTCTCCGGCAGGCCGGCCTGCTCCAGGGCGCGCAAGGTCAGTTGCTGGCTCCAGGCACCGGGCCAATAGGCGACTTTCTTGCCCTTGAGGTCGGCGATGGTCTTGACCGGCGAGTCCTTGGGCACCAGTAACGCGATAGTGTCCGGGTTCTGCCGCGAAACCCCGATCAACTTCACTGGCGCCTGCTTGGCCGCCAAAAACAGAAAACCTGAATCGCCAAGAAAACCCAGGTCCAGGTCGCCGGTATTCAGCGCCTCGGCCAGGGGCGCGGCGGCTTGGAAATGTTTCCAGTCGACACGGTAGGCAGCGCCTTCAAGCACGCCCGAGGCCTCCACCGAAGCCCGTACGTTGTAATAGTTCTGGTCGCCAACGTGCAGTACCAACGGCTCGGCGGCCTGGACCAAAGGTGCGGCGAACAATGTGCTGAGGAGCAGACGGCGCAGGGATCGGGAGACCTTCATGAAGACTTTCCTGAGTGAGTTTCATAGAACATAACGTCCTTGTAATTCACATTCTAAATTCTTTTATTGCATAAGCTCATGATCACAGGCAGCCGATGTTGATGGCGCAACAGCGCGGCAACAGACTGTTGGCTGGGCAACATTTCCCTGAAACCGTTACTCCATGGCAACGCCCGTAAACCGCCCTTTCCCGGGCTGTGGCACAGAGCCTGCAATATTCCTTTCAAGCGGGATTTCCTCTCGCGGTCCGATCTTTCGGAAATAAGAACATTGCCTTCTCGCCGCCTTGTCTGGAGCTGTTCCATGAAACCCGACGTCCGCTTCTCCCTGGCCCGCGCCAGATACCTGATCAGCGCCTGCGTCCTGGCGCTGGGCCTGCCGTCCATGACCCTGGCCGCAGAAAGCCCGCCGGCCGAAGTGCATCTGGATTACGCCTATTACTCGCCGGTCAGCCTGGTGCTCAAGCACTTCGGTTATCTGGAAAAGGCCCTGCCCCAGACCAAGGTCAGCTGGGTGCTGAGCCAGGGCAGTAACCGCTCCCTGGAATACCTCAACAGCGGCGGCGTCGACTTCGCTTCGTCCGCCAGCCTTGCCGCCGTGCTGAGTCGGGCCAACGGCAGTCCGATCAAATCGGTGTATGTCTACAGCCGCGCCGAATGGACGGCCCTGGTAGTGCGCAAGGATTCACCGATCAAGACCATCGCCGACCTCAAGGGCAAGAAGATCGCCGCCACCAAGGGCACCGACCCTTATCTGTTCACCCTGCGCAGCCTGCAACAGGCAGGGCTGAAAAAAGACGATGTGGAGTTGGTGCACCTGCAACACCCGGACGGTCGCGCCGCCCTGGAAAAAGGCGACGTCGACGCCTGGGCCGGTCTCGACCCGCACATGGCCGCCAGCGAAGTACAGGCCGGGTCGCGCCTGCTGTATCGCAACCCCGCCTTCAACAGTTACGGCGTGGTCAGCGTCACGGAGAAATATGCCCAGGAGCATCCGCAGACCATCGACACCGTGCTCGCCGCCTACGAACAGGCCCGGGCGTGGTCGCTGGAGCATCCGCAAGAGTTGGCCAAATTGTTGGCCGACGCATCCGGACTGCCATTGGAAGTTGCCCGGCTGCAACTGTCACGCACCGACCTGGGCAGCCCGCAATTGAGTGCCAAGGATGTGCTGGCCTCCAAGGCTGCCGCACCGATCCTGGTTTCCGAGGAGTTGGTCCGTCGCGGGGTGAATGTGGACCAGGTGATCGATCAACTGCTCGACACCGGCCGCCAGCAGGCCGTGGCCCGTCAATAACCCCTTGCCCAAGTGACAACCGATCCGCGCCTGGCGCGGATTCGGCGTTGCCGGAGAACCGCCATGAGCAGCAACAGCAAAGACCTCTCCAGCCCGCGCCTGGCCCTGCCCGCAGCGGGCAAAACGCCCCTGTTCAACTCCGACCGCTGGCGGCTGCGCCTCAAGGGCTTGGCCCTGCCGGTGCTGATCATCGTGCTCCTGGAGATCATCGTGCGCATCGGTTGGTTGCCCGCCTACCAGATGCCGGCCCCCAGCGAGATCGCCCTGACCCTCGGCGACCTGGCCGAAGGTGCGCTGTGGAAACACATCAGCGCCAGCCTGTTGCGAGTGCTGCTGGGCTTTGCCATCGGCGCCGGCCTGGCCTTGGTCTTCGCCGCCTGGGTTGGCTTGAGCCGCGAAGCCGAAGCCTATCTGGAACCGACCTTCGCCGGCCTGCGCTCGATCCCCAGCCTGGCCTGGGTGCCGTTGCTCCTGCTGTGGCTGGGCATCGACGAAACCTCGAAAGTGGTGCTGATCGCCATCGGTGCGTTCTTCCCCGTTTACCTCAATGGCGTGGCAGCCATTCGCAACATCGACCGCAAGCTGGTGGAGGTCGGCCATATGTATGGTTTCAACCGCCGCCGTCTGGTGCGCCGGATTCTCCTGCCGGCCGCCCTGCCGGGCCTGTTCACCGGGTTGCGCAGCGGCATGAGCCTGGCCTGGATGTTCCTGGTGGCCGCCGAACTGATCGCCGCGACCAAAGGCCTGGGCTATCTGCTCAGCGATGGCCGCGAAACCTCGCGCCCGGACATCGTGCTGGCGGCAATCATCGTGCTCGCCCTGCTGGGCAAGCTCAGCGACGGCATGCTGGCCGGTCTGGAAAAACGCTTCCTGGCCTGGCGCGACACCTTTAACGGCACCGAGGAGTGAGCCATGAGCCAAGCCCTGCTGGAGATCCACGTCGAGCGCAAGACCTTCGCCACCACCACTGTGCTCAATCACATCCACCTGCAACTGCAACCCCGCGAAACCGTGAGCCTGCTGGGCCCCAGTGGCTGCGGCAAAAGCACTTTGCTGCGCATCGTCGCCGGCCTGGAGAAGGACTTTGAAGGGCAACTGCTCAGCCACACCGAACAACTGGCCTTCGTGTTCCAGGAACCGCGGCTGATGCCCTGGCTGACGGTGCAACAGAACATCGGCTTCAGTGATGACGACGATTACGACAAGGCCTGGGTCGCGCAGTTGATCGAGGAAGTGGGCCTCAGCGGTTTTGCCGACGCCTTGCCCAAGGCGTTGTCCGGCGGCATGGCGCAACGGGTGGCGATTGCACGCGGCTTGTATTCGCGACCGCGGGTGCTGTTGCTGGACGAGCCCTTCAGTGCGGTGGACGCCTTCACCCGCATGAAACTGCAGGACCTGTTGCTGCAACTGGCCGAACGGTACGCCATCGCCCTGTTGCTGGTGACGCACGATGTCGATGAGGCGCTGTATCTGAGCGACCGGGTATTGGTGATGGATAACCGCCCCAGCAGCATTCGCCAAGAGCTGGCGGTGCAACTGGACCACCCACGCGACCGGCGCGACCCGTTGCTGGCCCGACTCAAGGCGCTGGCCCTGACGGAACTGCATCGCGCCCATGTGATTTGATCAGACGCGGCACTAAGAACACAAAGGCATTAATAAATAAACAATCAGTATTTATGGTTATAAACAGAACCACGTACTCTCAGCTCATCCCGTCCCATTGGTCACGACAGTGAAGTGCCTTATGAAACCGACTGACAACGTTATCGACTTCGTCCAAATGCGCAAACGCAAGCAGGCCCAGCAACTGGCCCGGACCATGTGGGAAATGTACGCGCGTAATGCCGGTTACCAGGCGTTCCATTGGGTCCAGGCGTCCCAATCGACCAGGACGTACCACGCGTGAGCGCCCAGGAGCCCTCGCGCTTTCTGGCGAGTACCGACGAGCCCGAAGTGGACCTGAACAACCTCGAAGCCCTGGATGAAGATCCGATCTGCGAACGGGTCGCGCAGAACCTGCAACGCCTGCGCGGCAAGCGCCACCTGTCCCTCGACGCCCTCGCCCGCCAGTGCGGGGTAAGCCGGGCCATGCTGGCGCAGATCGAATCCGGACGCAGCGTCCCGTCGATCAAGGTGCTGTGCAAAATCGCCAAGGGCCTGAAGGTGTCGGTCGCCGCGTTCCTGGAACACCGGGCTTTCGAAGGGGTGGCGGTGTTGTCGGCCAGCCAGAGCAAACGCCTGGTCAGCGCCAATGGCGCGTTCGTCAGCCGCGCCCTGTTCCCGTTCGATGTGGCACGCCAGTCGGAATTCTACGAGCTGCGCCTGAGCCCTTTGGGCGAAGACCAGTCCGAAGGCCACGGGCCTGGCGTCCAGGAAAACCTGGTGGTGTCCCAAGGTGTGCTGGAGATCAGCGTCAACGACGAGCGCTACCTGCTCTCCACGGGTGATTCGATTCTGTTCTACGCTGACCAGCCTCACCGCTATCGCAACCCGGCGGACAGTGAGGCGGTGGCGTATCTAGTAGTGACCTACCCGGAACGCCTGGACTGAATACACCACATTGTGGCGAGGGGATTTGCCTTCGCCACAATGGATAGTGCCAGTCGCGACGAATCAGCAGGTGCAGCACATCATCGGCATGCCATTGCAGCTCATCATCATTGGCATGCTGCAGTCGTTCATCATCTTCATCATCAAGGCGCAGCAGTTCTTCATCATGTCCATGTTCATACCGGCCATCGGCATGACTTTGCACATCATGCAGTCAGCCATCACCGTGCATTCCATCACGCACTTCATCGACGGCATCGGCATGCCCATCATCGGCATTGGCATCATCATGCTCGCCATCGGCATGGCCATGCTCGCCTGGGACATGCACATCATGCTCATGTTGCCGCAGTGCATCATCATCGGCATGCCGCAGTTCATCATCATCTGCATCATGTCGGCGCTGTTCTTGAACATGGCCATGTCCATGCCGGCAGCGGGCATCATTTTGCACAGCATGCCGTCATCCATCATTTCGCAGGTCATGGTCGCCATCATCATCGGCATGCCCATCATTGGCATCATCGGCATGTTGGCGTTCATCGGCATTTGCATCTGCATGGCGTTCATCATGGTGTGGTTCCCTGTAGGTTCGAGAGTCGGACGAAGCTGATGGGGCGGATTCTAAGGATTGGCCCGGGCCCGACAAGATGGCGATCGAACAGCAGGAATGAACGTTCAAGCAGGCTTACCGGAGCGACGCGCGCATAGTTGTCCGCTATTGCACTTCATTCGCTTCCATTGCAGATGCTTCACCCACGACAGCTTCGATTCTCCGGTCATGGATATGCCTTCCAAAGCTATATAAATAACCGTAAGAAATAATCGATCTAAACTCGCCCCTGGTATCTAGCGCCATGGTGGCAAACCCTGGTTCAGTCAATCAACTTCGCATACACCGAGCGGTCGATATTCCCACCGGACAGAATCACCGCCACCCTTTTCCCTCGCATCGTTTCACGCTCCTGCATCAGCGCTGCCAAGGCTGCGGCGCCGGCACCCTCAGCAAGGTTGTGGGTGTCGGTGTAATACACCCGCATGGCCTCGGCAATTTCAGCGTCGCTGACCGATACGATTCGCGCCGCTGCGGCCCCGTAGATGGCAAAGGCCTCGGGGATGGGCCTACGCACAGCCAGGCCGTCGGCAAAGGTATTCGCCGAAGCGGTTTCACAGAGCGTTCCAGACTCGAACGATAACTTCGCCGCCGTGGCCTCGGTGGAGACCACGCCCACCACCTGGGTTTTCAAGCCCAAGGCATCGCGGGCGGCGATGACCCCGCAAATCCCCGAGCCACAGCCTATCGGCACGTAGACGGTGTCCAGGTCCGGCACGGCATTGAACAGCTCCAGCCCATAAGTCGCCACGCCCTTGACCAACTCGGGATGGAACGGCGGCACCAGGTAGAGGCCATGTGCTTGGGCCAGGCGTACAGCTTCTTCACGGGCCTCGTCGAAATCGCGGCCATACTCGACCACCTCGCCGCCAAAACCGCGCATGGCATTGTTCTTTTCCACCGAGTTACCTTGCGGCACGACGATCAACGCTTTCAAACCCAATGCAGTAGCCGCCAACGCCAGACTCTGGCCATGGTTGCCGCGGGTTGCCGTGACGATGCCTTTCGCCTCGGGGTGCTCGCGCTTGAGCCAATGCACGAAGGTCACGCCGCCGCGCACCTTGAAGGCCCCGATCGGCGTGTGATTCTCGTGCTTGACCCACACCGTGCAACCCAACCGCTCAGCCAGCAAGGGCCAGGCATACTGGGCAGTGGCAGGCATGACTTGGTAGAGATGGCGGGCAGCTTGTTCGATCGCGTCGCGGGTCAGTGTGTGCATGATTGGCCTCCAGGTTTTTACTCAGCCTAATCGGCCCGACTGCGGCGGGCTTTCAGAAAACTGACCTGACTTTCAGGCCCGCTCTTCACTACTATGCGACTCATGAACCGTCGAAACCGCCAACAACCGCCCCCGCCCGAACCGGTCCGTCGTATCGAGGCTGGGCCCTGGGCGATCGAATTGCTGCCCGGCTGCGCCTACGCCACCCGCTATGTCGCGACTCAGTCGGCGATCGGCTTTGCCTTCGACAGCCAGCGCGGCCTGCACGCCATCGGCAGCGACCGAGTGCAGCCCTTCGAGGCGATACCCAACGGCCTGGCATTCGTCCCCGCCGAATGCGACGTGTTCTCCGAATCCCCCAGGGGCGGTGAATACCTGCGGGTGGTGCGCACCGACGGCATGGCGTTGTCGGGGGAACATGCGTTCAACAATCGTATTGACCCATTGGCCACCACTCTCGCGCTGAAGATGCGCAGCGCGTTACTGCGCGCCACCGCCGAAAACGACTGGGAGGCCTGGGCGCTCGGTTTGGCTGAGCGAGTGAAGGACCACAAGGCATTTTCGGCCCACCCCAACGGCTCCATCACGGGGGGCCGGATGCGCTTGCTCGACGAGTTCATCGACACCGGCCTCGACGGTCCGCTGGGGATAAAGGAAATGGCGGCGCTGCTTGGCTTGTCCGAGGGGTATTTCATGCGGGCATTCAAACAGGCGACCGGCAAAAGCCCACACAGTTACCTGATCGACCGACGCCTGGCCAAGGCCCGGGCGCTGATGCGTGATTCAAGCGCCCGACTGGCTGAGATCGCTCACGTCTGCGGCTTCAATTCCCAGGCCCACATGACCACGCTGTTCAAGCAACGCCTTGGCGTCAGTCCGGCGCAGTTGCGCGGGTATTCAAAGCCCTGAAGCGGGAAATCGCGGCCAATCAGATTGCCATCAAATGGCCTTGCAAAAACACCCTGGCCGTCTAGATTCAAATCTGTCTCCAACCACATCATCAACCACAACGACAGCCCCTCGGGCGAGAGCGTCTATTGGCCTAAAACACATAGTTGGCGTTGCTTTCAATTACTGACACGGAATCAGTCATAACAACAAGAGGGATGCTTGATGAAGCACAGCCGTGGGTATCGTTTGCGCTCGCAAAAAGGACCAGCCGGATATTTCTGGCTGTCATTGGTGTGCTTTTCTGGCCTGGTGATCGCCAGCTTCTTGTTGTTCGAGCAACAGATCCAGGACTTCCTGACCCATCTCAACCTGTACTTGCCCTCCACGCCTTCGCAGAAGCTCTACCTGGCGTTGCTGCTGATCGCCCTGCTGGCACTGGACGTGGTGCTGCCGGTGCCATCGAGCATGGTCGCGCTGCTGGCCGTGGCCATGCTCGGCAGCCTGGGGGGTTACCTGGCGATTTTCATCGGGTTGTGCCTGGGGGCCGGGCTGGGCTATGCACTGGGAGCCGGCTATTTGCGTCTGTTGTCCAGTCGCCTGGGCCTGCATCAGCGCCAGCCGGGGCAATTGGCCTACCGGCTGGGCACGCTGTCGCTGATCTGCCTGCGCGGCGTCCCGGTACTGGCGGAAACCTCGGTCGTCGCCGCCGGCATGCAACGCTATCCGCTGCGTGCGTTCATCCTGGTCACCACCCTGGCCAATGCCGGCCTCGCATTGGCCTACAGCGCCATTGGCAGCTTTCTCGTCGAACAGAACGCGCTGTTGGTGACCCTGCTCGCCAGCATGGTATTACCCGGAGTCTTCATCGTTGGATACAGCCTGTTCAAAAGCATTCGCCGGCACGACGCCGGGCAACCTCTGCACGGGCGCTTCAAGGTCAGCTACGACTACCCGGTGGTGTTCACCGACCATTTGTTCGATCCGCTCAATCCCTGCCTGCACCGCCAGCTCATGGCCGGGCACAGAGGGCCGGTAACGGTGTTGATCTTCGCCGATGAGCAGTTGCTGCAGAGCGCCCCGCAACTGCTGGAACAGATCAATGCCTACTTCGCCAACCATTTTCCCGACTTGCATTTGCAGGCGCCACCCATCGCGGTCCCGGCTGGCGAAGCGAGCAAGGATTCACAGGTGTTGCAACAGTTGTACAGCGACATGCTGCAACATGGCCTGGATCGGCATTGCTACGTGTTGGCCCTCGGCGGCGGCGCGGTGCTCGATGCGGTGGGCTATGCCTGCGCCACCTTCCACCGCGGCATCCGCCTGATTCGCATCCCAAGCACCGTACTTGCCCAGAACGACGCCGGTATCGGCGTGAAAAACGGCATCAACGCCTTTGGCCAGAAGAACCTGCTGGGGGCTTTCTACCCCGCCACCGCGGTCATCAACGACTTTCAATTGCTGACCAGCCTGACCCGGCGCGACCAGATCGCCGGACTGGCCGAGGCGGTCAAGGTGGCGCTGATCAAGGACCAGGCGTTTTTCCAGTGGATGGAGCAACAGGCCGACGCCCTCGCCCACTTCGACCACGCGGCCAGCCGCTATGCGATCCGCCGCTGCGCCGAATTACACCTGGCGCACATCACCGGTGCCGGTGACCCCTTCGAACGCGGTAACGGACGGCCGTTGGACTACGGGCACTGGGCCGCCCACAAATTGGAAAATCTCAGTCACCACCGACTGCGCCACGGTGAAGCCGTCGCGGTGGGCATGGCCCTGGATGGACTCTATGCCAATGCCCTGGGGTTGTTGAGCGATGTCGACACCGAACGGGTGCTGCACCTGCTGCTCAAACTCGGCTTCTGCCTGAATCCGCCGGAACTGGCCTTGAAAGATGCACTGGGGCGCTCCCAGGTTTTGCTGGGCCTGGAGGAGTTCCGCCAGCATTTGGGCGGGCAACTCTCCATTCCCATGCTCAGCAGGATCGGCGAGTCGGTGGATTTGCATGAAATCGATACCGCACGAATGGAGCAGGCATTGCAGCGGCTGTCCACCCAGGTCGATCTCGTGCTCACCCTGAACGAGAGCTGTGCGCAATGAGCCAGGCATCGTTGAACCTCAAGACCTGGATGACCCTCGGCCGGGTGTCCAACCTGCCCACGGTGTGGACCAACACGCTCGCCGCCGCCCTGCTGGCCAGCAGCGCCGGAGCCCTGGCGCCGCCGTCGTCCCTGGTGTGGATCCTGCTGCTGGCGGCACTGTCACTGCTGTACCTGGCCGGCATGCTGCTGAACGACCTGTTGGACGCCGACTGGGACCAACAACACGATAATCCCCGCCCTATTACCCTGGGCCTGGTCAGCCGCCAGCAAGTGCGACTGGCCACTGCGTTGTTGCTGGTGCTGGCGGCGACCTCGCTGCTGGGCCTGAGTCGGCTGATCGAGCAACCGCACTGGCTGCTGGGCAGCGCCACCCTGTTGGTAGGCTGCATTCTCGGTTACAACCTGCTGCACAAGAAGTACGCCCACAGCGTCTGGCTGATGGGAGCGTGCCGCTCGGCGCTCTACCTCACCGCGGCGGCCAGTCTGGCGATGCCACCAGAGCCGATCTGGCTCTGCGCGATTTTGCTCGGTGTCTACATCAGCGGCCTGACCTACCTGGCTCGCCAGGAACACCGTAACCAACTGATCAGCCGCCTCCCCCTGCTGCTGATGCTGAGCCCGCTGGCCTTGGCGATTTACGCAGGCAACGCCTGGTTTTGGCCGGTGTTGCTGTTATGGCTTGGCTGGTTGGGCTGGCACTACTGGCGCAACCTGGCCAACCCCCGGCAACGGCAGGTCCGGGCCTTTATCGGCGCCGGCCTGGCAGCCCTGCCATTGTTCGATGCCCTGGTGCTGGCCGTGGCTGACCAGCCATTGGGCAGCCTGCTGTGTGTCCTGGTGTTTTTCCTGCTTCCTCATTTCCAGCGCTGGATCAAACCAACATGAACACGGACGTTACTGCACCGACCTCGGCGCCCCTCGACATGCGCCACGACTGCCTGAACGAACAACGCCGGAATTTCGTCCAGTCACTCGATGAAACCGAACGACAATGGTGGCAGCAGGCACAGACGCAGCTTGCCCAACGCCCGGACGCCAACACGGCAGCGCTGCTGGGCAGCCAATGCAAGCGCCACTTCAAGGAACGTGCCCAGCCTGGCACTGACGGCTGGAGCAACGTCCAATTGGCGCGGGCGCTGCTGCTGGCCCAGGTACTGGAACTGCAGTCCCTCGCCGGGCAAGTCCCCCTGCTACACCAGTTGTTCCTGTGGGGCGACGATCAGGAAAAGATCGCCATCCTGAAGGCCCTCGACTGGCTCGATAGCCGCGGGCAGTGCGTGGAACTTGCACGCCAGGCCGGACGCACCAGCAACAGCCAGGTGTTCGCCGCCCTTGCCCTGGACACCGCCTACCCGTCCCGCCACTACGACGAACGAGCCTTCAACCAACTGGTGCTGAAAGCACTGGGCATGGGCCTCGATGTACGACGCCTGATCGGCTTGGCGCAACGCCAGAGCGTCACCCTCAATCAATTGGCCCTCGACCTGTTGGACGAACAACTCGCCGCCGAACGAACGGTGTCCGCCGGCCTGCCCCAAGTGATTGCCTTCGACCTGCTGAGCCCGGCGCAACGTCAGCGCCTGGCCGGCCTGGGCCAGCAACAACGCTTGCCGTCGCCATGGCTCGAGCACATGGGCGGCGCTTCGCCGAACTGATGCCCAACCGTCCCCCTGTTTTTTTGACGAGGATTCACCATGCTCAAGTACTTCGACCCGCATATTCACATGGTCAGCCGCACCACTGACGACTACCAGAACATGGCAGCCGCCGGCATCACCGGGGTGATCGAGCCGGCCTTCTGGCAGGGCCAGGCCAGGACCAGCGTCGGCAGCTTCATCGACTACTTTGACACGTTGCTGGGCTGGGAGCGTTTTCGCGCCAGTATGTTTGGCATCCATCACTTCTGCACCATCGGCCTGAACCCCAAGGAAGCCAATGACCTGTCGGTGGCCAACGAGGTGCTGGAGATTCTGCCGCGCTACCTGGTGAAAGACGGGGTGGTGGCGGTGGGTGAAATCGGCTACGACGACATCACCCCGGAAGAAGATCGCTTTCTCGCCGCTCAATTGGAGCTGGCCAAGCAATTCAATCTGCCGGTGCTGGTGCATACCCCGCACCGCGACAAGATCGGTGGCACCAAACGCACGCTCGCCGTCATTCGCGAGGTCGGCATCGCCGAACACCTGGTGATCATTGACCACCTCAACGAACTGACCCTGCCCCTGGTGCTGGACAGCGACTGCTGGCGCGGCCATTCCATCTACCCCAACACCAAGATGTCGGAACAGCGCATGGTCGCCCTGCTGCAGCAGTACGGCACGGAAAAAATGGTCGTCAACAGTGCCGCCGACTGGGGTATCAGCGACCCGCTCAAGGTGCCCAAGACCGGCCAGGCGATGCTGGCCGCCGGCTTCAGTGAAACCCAGGTCGAACAGGTGCTGTTCCACAACCCGGTGGACTTCTTTGCCCAGAGCGGCCAGCTGGACAAAGCCCTGGTCGGCACGCCCCTGCCCATCGATCAGCGGCGGCAGTGGCAGGACAACTCGGCCTTGCGGGGCCAGGAGCCGGTGGTCAAATGAGTGCCCGCACGGGTTGGACAGCCACGCAGATCGGCTATTGCAGTAACGTGCACCCGACCCGTGACCTGGGCGGGTTGCGCGCATCCATCGAGCGGCATTTCCAGAGCGTACGGACACTGCGCGGGCTGGACACCCAGGACAGCGGCCTGTGGATCAGCGCCGTTGCCGCCGCCGAACTCCAACAGGCATCGGCCCGCAAGGACTTCCTCGCCCTGCTGCAACGCAGTGGTCTACGCCTGACTTCGCTCAACGGCTTCCCCTACGGCCAATTCCACCACGGCGCGGTGAAAGCCGAGGTCTACCTGCCCAGTTGGGCCGACCCGCAGCGGCTGGCGTACAGCCTGGATCTGGCGCGGATTCTCGCCCAGGCCCTGCCAGTCGACTGTTCCCAGGGGGTGATCTCCAGCGTGCCGCTGGGCTATGCCGCCCACTGGAGTCCGACGCTACAGCAACGTGCCGAGCACCAACTGCGCGAACTCACCGCCGCGCTGGCCCAACTGCTGCGGGAGACGTGCAAGAAGATCGTCATCTGCCTGGAGATGGAGCCCGATTGCGTGCTGGAAAACACCGACCAGGCCATCGCCTTCTTCCGCCACTGGCAAGCCACCGACCCGCACCATGAACACCTGGCGCTGTGTTTTGACGTTTGCCACCAGGCCGTGATGTTCGAAGACTGCTATCAGTCACTGGACCGATTGCGTCAGGCCCAGGTACCCATCGGCAAGATCCAGTTATCCAATGCGCTGATTTGCCGGCTACCTGAGGACGCGCATCGGCGCAAACAGGTGCTCACGACCTTGGGCGGATTTGCCGAACCCACCTACCTGCATCAAGTGAAAGCCCGCGATGGGCAGGAGCGGTTATCGGCCTGGGCCGACCTCCCTGCGGCCCTGGACGATGTTGAGCAGAACGGCACATTCCCTCCCGAACTGAGGATTCACTTCCACATTCCGCTGTTCAGCGAACACCTGCTGTTGCCCGAACTCAGCGGCAGCCAGGTCGCCCTGGCGCAGACTTTCGACTTCCTGGCCGACCATGGGGATTTTCGCCCCGTACTGGAAGTGGAAACCTACAGTTGGGGCGTCCTGCCCAGCCAGTTGCGGCCCACCACCGAGCACGCCCAGCTCCAGGGCATCGCGGCGGAGCTGCATTGGGTCGAGGAGCAGTTACGGCAGCGCCAGTTGCTGCAACCCCAAGCACTGGAGGCCTGCGCCGATGCCCTCTGATCCTGCGCGTCAGCCGCTGCTGCTGATCAACGTGGTCGGCCTGACCCCCGCGCTGCTGGGTGCCGCGACGCCGTGCATCAATGCCCTGTTGAAAACGGCCAAGATGGCCACGTTGCAACCGGTGTTCCCGGCGGTCACCTCCACCGTGCAGGCCTCGATTCTCACGGGGCTGGCACCGTCGGACCACGGCATCGTCGGCAACGGCTGGTATTTTCGCGACCAGGCCGAAGTGCGTTTCTGGCTGCAACCCAACGCACTGATCCAGGGGGAAAAGGTCTGGCAGGCACTCAAGCGCCAGCACCCCGGGTTTCGCTGCAGCCAGTTATTCTGGTGGTACAACATGTACGCGGACGTGGACGCCGCCATTACCCCACGGCCGCATTACCCGGCCGATGGGCGCAAGGTGTTCGGCCTGTACTCGACGCCCGCCTCGTTGCATGAGCGTATCGAGCAGCAGATCGGCGAATTTCCCTTTCCGGGCTTCTGGGGGCCGGCGGCCGGCATCGCCTCGAGCCGCTGGATCGTCGATTGTGCCATCGCCGAATTCCAGCTCGACCGACCCGACCTGCAATTGATCTACCTGCCCCATCTCGATTACAGCCTGCAACGCCTGGGGCCCGATCACCCGTCGATTGCCGATGAGGTACGGGCCATCGACAGCGAAGTGGGACGTCTGCTGGCCTTTGCCCAAGCGCAAGGCGCGGCGGTGATGCTGCTGTCCGAATACGGGATCGAAGCCGTCACCCAATCCGTTTCCATCAACCGCTTGTTACGTACCGAAGGCTTGTTGCAGGTACGCCAATCGCTGACCTGGGAGTTGCTCGATCCGGGCGCCAGTGCAGCGTTTGCCGTGGCCGATCATCAGGTCGCGCACATCTACGTGAAGCATGCGCACGACATCCCGCGCGTCAAGGCGCTATTGCAACGCCAGGCCGGCATCGAGCAGGTGCTCGATAAAACCGAACAACGCGCCTGGCAACTGGATCACCCCCGCAGCGGCGAGCTGGTGGCCGTGGCCGCCGCCGGCTGCTGGTTCGATTACTACTACTGGTTCGACGATCGCAAGGCACCCGACTTTGCCCGCACCGTGGACATCCATCGCAAGCCGGGCTACGACCCGCTCGAGCTGTTCATCGACCCGGCCATTCGCTTCCCGAAACTGAAAGTGGCGCGCCGCCTGCTTCAGAAAAAGCTCGGCTTTCGCTACTACATGGACCTGATTCCGCTGGACACCCGCCTGGTCCGCGGCAGCCACGGACGGCTGCCCACGAGCGAGAAGACCGGTCCGCTACTCATCACCAATTGTGATCTGTCGTTACCGCAGCACCTTGCGGCCACGGCGGTGAAGCAACTGCTCCTGGAACACTTCCAGGGGCACCCTCATGCCGGTACGGCGAATGCCAAGGAGCTTCCATGCGGCGAACCATTTCCATCACTGTTCTAAGTGCCCTGGCCGGATTGGCCCAGGCACAGGACCCCAACAACTTCGATTGCAGCAACTTCCTGCAGTTTGGAGCAGACATCAACAGGACTCGGACCGAGTTTGCCCAGAGTCCCGAGACCATGGCCTGGAACTGGTTCGCCTGTCTGAACAAGCCCAGCACCGCCCAGAGCGGCAACCTCGTGTGGGAGACGATGAAGCCCTCGGACCAGGTCTACCTTCCCAATGGCGCCCCGCCGGGGCCCTATGAGACATCCGCACCGCTCCCGGCCGAGGTGGTGACACAAGCCAAGGCGCAGGGCCTGGACCTGTCCCGCGCCTTCCATAACCTCAACGCCACCCAACAGGTCGATGGCTTGATCCTGCAAATGGGCGGTGCCGTGCCCGACGCCCAGCAGGGCAACCCGGTGCGTTTTCAGTTGCTGATGGGCAAGGACACGTTCGACTACATCGTGCAGAAGCAGGTCTACAACGTGAACGGCCAGGCCGCCCTGGCCAACGACCTGAGCTTTCCACCCACCGCCTGGGAGCTGAAAGCCGCGTGGCTGTGGATCGGCTCGGACACAACCTACCGGCAAACCCTGGTTAACGACGGCTACTACGTCGCCCAGGCGTATTACCAGCAGGACGGAAAATACCAGGTCGGCTATGCGGCACTCAGTGGCCTGCATGTCGTCAACAAGCTGAACAGCAGTTGGGTCTGGACCACCTTCGAGAATATCAACAACAGCAAGTACACCGTGACCAATGGGCCAACGCCTGCGCCGATGACCAACACCACCGGGCCGACAGCGGCCGCCAAGCCGGTCAACGCCAGCTTCCAGGCCAATATCCCGACCCTGTCGAAGTACGAACTGATCGGGGTCGAGTTCCAGCCCATCACCCAGGTACTGGCCAATTCGCAGCTGGAATCGGCGTTTCAGAACACCTCGTCCTGCCTGGCCTGCCACAGCACCGCTGCCTACTCGAACGACGACGGATACTTCAATTTCGCCCTGAATCATGGGGGCGGCATTGTCTATCCGACAGCCCCGCTGCCAGCCTCAGATTTCGACGGCTACAAAAAACTGGACTTTGTCTGGTCGCTGAAACGCGCCCAGTGGCAACGCTAAGGAGCATGACATGAGCGTATTGAATTTCCCCCGCATCTACCTCAATGGCCATATGTTCTGGAATCCACCCACGGCCAACAACAATGATGTGTTCCCGCTGTATGACGCAGTCAACATGGACATCAACTGGCCGTTCATGAGCCACTTCGACATCACGCCCAACAACGCCCCCACCCAGTTGATGCCCTGGGTCATCAACCCCTTGGCAATGGACGCTCTGCCAACCTATGTGCTGCAGGTGCCGACCAATGCCAACCCGAAAGCCTACCCGTACATGCCCGCCGAATGGGATCTGTTTGGCGACAATGCCTGCGGCACGGTGAGCTACAAAGGCACTCGCTCAACGATTATTGGTGGCGAGCTGCAGGCCAACACCTACATCACCCAGGATGCGCTGGTCGGCAGGGACTACCAACTGCTAGGCAATCCCTTTGGCAGCAACACTCCGACGGCCGCGCGCTTTGTGGATGTCAGCCCGTGGCAGAACACCTTCACCGCGTTGTATTTCGACAAGCTGATACTGGGGGATACCACATGTGGCCTGACCCTCAATCGCCAATATCGGATGATGGATCGCTTCCTGAATTTCAACTGGGGTGCCTTCGGTGGCCTGGTGTATGTCACCACCACCTGGCAGACCTGCTTTCCCAAGGAGAACCTGGAATGGGTCATCGGCGATTCGGCGCTGTTGAGTAACCTTCAACAGCAGATGACGCAACAAGGTGTACAGGGCTTGATGTTCCGGTTCTCCACCTACCTGACCTGCTACGACAGGAACGGTGTTTTCAACGACTTCCCGTACGTCAACACCCATTCCAACGCCCCCACGGATACGGATCGTGTGCAAGCGATGTATCAGAAGGGCCTGGACAACGTTTCCAGTATTTTCTTCAACCCCGCCTACAGCCGCACCGCCGCGACCCTGGGCCTGTGGCTCACTGACGAATAT
This sequence comes from Pseudomonas sp. 43mfcvi1.1, assembly GCF_900115935.1. Taxonomy (NCBI): domain Bacteria; kingdom Pseudomonadati; phylum Pseudomonadota; class Gammaproteobacteria; order Pseudomonadales; family Pseudomonadaceae; genus Pseudomonas; species Pseudomonas sp. 43mfcvi1.1. Next base: position 163,013 of record NZ_UETT01000004.1, read on the forward strand.
CCCACCGCCCCCGCCGGCCTGCGCCTGGTGCCCGCGCAGCCTGTAGCGGTTTCTCAACCAGGCAAGGATCCCCAAAGCACCACACTGGGCGTGGTGTCGGCACAGATTACCGACAACACCCTGTCACTGGATCTGGCTAACACTTTCCCGTTCTATCCGGTGGCCCCCAAGGCCGATATCCTGACCGCTGAAAAATTCCAGGCCGGCGACTACAAACTGGGGGTTCTGCAGAATCAACAGTTCAACCCGGTGGTCAGCTTCGGTTTCGACCAATACAACCAGGCCGCCTTCGACAAACGCTCCGGCCTGCTGGACTTCGCCCTGACCGACGCCGACAAGGCAGCCTTGCAGTCCGGCCCCCTGGCGCTGCAAGTGCAGCCCCCGGCCCAGGATGCACCGAAAATCGCCGCCACCCAGCAGACCTGGACCGCCGAGGTCATAGAAAGCGGCAGTTTCATCGACGTGGGCGACCACAAGACACTGAACATCATGGTACAGAACAATGGTGTGCCGGCCCGCAACACCACGCTGTGGGTAGCGGAATATGGCAACCCCTACATGGTGACCACCAGCGACTACTACCTGGCGTTCAGTAATGCGGCCAACTTCACGCTGTTCTACAACGATCCGACAGACCTCAACTTGAACCATGCCAATCTGCCGCAGTTCAATCATGCGCCCCCCGTATCGAACTACCTGGCCACTGGCAGCGGCCGTCGGCTTACCGCCCTGCAGAATGTGCATCGGCCGGCTAGCACACCGGTGGGGTATCAGGATTTCCTGAACGGCGAAGGCAAACCGATTGCGGTCAACTTGCGCCCTTGCCTGGCATTCGACGCCGGCATCTACGTCACCGGGACACTGAACGACTACCAGGCCACCCAGGTGGATTACTCCTATGTAACGACCACCACCGACGACAACGGCATCGCCCAGGTGAGCTTCAGGGCCGTGGCCCCGGGCTTCCCGACCTTGCGTTTTTTCGTCAAGGAAGGTGACAGCGATCCGCTCATCCCGTTCAGCTTTCCGCTACCCCAGGCCTACATCGACTTCCTCGCGCCGATACGCGTCCTGCCCGTGGACATGCAGTTGCAACAGGATTTCATCAACACCTGGAACGCCATCTACAAGGACCAGGACGCCGCAACGCAGCTATGGAACCAGTTCCTCTACCCCCGCATCCTGCAGACCTTCTATTACCTGTACCCCATCATGAACAAGTTCATGCCGCTCAACTCCCAGGCACGCGTCGAAGGCGCCATCGACCAGTTGATTGTGCTGATCAGCAAGGAGTACCAGGAAGAAAGCACGCTCTCGATGCCCATCACCCGCGACATGTCGCAAAGCCGACGCGCGGTGCTGGAGCTGTGGGCCAAGAAGCTGGTCAAGCGCGGCTATCCGCCCATGCCACTGAAGATGAGCGATTACGACAACCTCTGACCGTGTAGGAGCAAGGCCTGCTCGCGATAAGGCACCTCGGTCCTGCGAATGACCGCGTGACCGTTCATCGCGAGCAAGCTTTGCTCCCACAGGCTCCACAGTGTCACTCGATACTTTTTCAAAGGAATGAGTCATGAAAAACAGTATCTTGAACCGGCTGCTGTTGTTGATCCTGCTGTTCAGCCCTGCCCTTTTCGCCCAGGACAGCGGTGCCGTGTACTTCACCATGGGCGTGCACAACACCGAGGGCTGCAACGAACAGAACGGCAACTGTATCGCCAAGCGTGCCCCGGGCGACCCTTCCGATCCGTTTTTTCCGGCGTTCTGGATCAGCGACTGGACCATGTACCGGGTGATGCACAACTACGAAAAGAACCCGCCGCCCTACAGCAATCCGCCCTCCACTCTCACCCCGGCGGACTACACCGTCTCCCGAGGGACCAGCTACTACGACACCACCTACATCCCGGCCGATGGCGACGGATTCGGCGCGATGATGGAACACTATGAGAAGTACTGCCTGCCGATCTTCCCGATCAAGAACAATAACTACACCTGCTCCTTCGTGTCCCTGGGCAACAAGGCCTACTTCCTGACCTACCCGCAGGATCGCCCCAAGGACATGCCGGCCTGCTGCATGTTCTCGCCGATGAATCATCCGCCGCGGCAAGACTTCATCCAGCACCTGCCCTACAGCGCCGAGCGCAGCCAGAACCTCGACGCCAGTGTGCAGGCCTACGCGCTGGACCTTCAATCGCCCCAGGGGCCGATCCTGTTCGGCTATGCCTTCTACAAGAAAATGACGGGGCAACCGCCCTACCGGCAGCCGCAATCGTTCTTCTTCTCCGGTGACACCAGCGTCGCCAATGCCCCCATCGTCAGCCAGAACTACACCAACTTCCGCATCGCCAAACCGGACCCGGCCCAGACCTGGGCGCAGGTGGCCGCGATGTGCCCGGCGAATCCACCGCCCTGCCAACTGTTCGAGCCACCGGCCTCACAGAGCAACGGCCAGAAGGCGCAGTGGAACAAGCTCATGCAGCGTAAACCCTGAGCAATGACGGAGGATCGCCATGAACACTTCACTGCGTTTCACCTTGGTCCTGCTGGGTTTGACCAGTCTCCCGGCCCTGGCCCTGGAACAATCCCGGGAACACGCCATGCCACGGGCGCAGGCCACGAACCTGAATTGCCAGCCGCCCAGCACAGCGCCAGCGGCCAACGCCAGCCAGGATCTGTTCGATCAATACAGCTGGCAACTGTTCATCGCCGTGAACTGGCCCGCCCAGGCGGGGCAGCGAGGTGATCCCGACTGCAGCAAACAACCGGGGGATCCTGGCTACACCGTCTGGCAGACCTACAAGACCGTGGAGGAAACCTTCCTGCCACGCGGGGCCGATCCAGGCCCTTGGAACACCCCGCAGCTTGCCAAGAGCCTGGGCATCATCAACATCGCCGCCTTGAAGAACAGCTCCCAGGTCAATGCCGTCGACCAGGCCGTCGGCGGCTGGCTGATCGACCAGGCCGGCAACCCGACCTACTACGATATCTCGGCCAACGAGACCTCCTATAACTACATCGTCGCCAACCGGTTCTATAACGCCGATGTGGTTTCCAAAGCCAACAACATCAACTTTCCCTACGGGGTCATCGAGGTCAAATCGAGCTGGCGCATTCTCACCCCCAACGACAATGCCAGCCGCTACCTGACCATGTTTGCACGCGTGGCCACGTTCGACGACCAGGGCCAGCGCAGCGGTGTCACCGAGGCCTACCTGGGGCTGGTGGGGCTGCACGTCATCACCAAGGTGAACGGCTATCCGCAGTGGATCTGGTCGACCTTCGAGCAGATCGACAACGTTCCACCCCAAGTGCAGGTGAACGGCGTATGGGTTGACCAGCCAACATCCGGCACGGCGTATTCCTACTTCAACCCCAGCGCTCCGGCAGCCACCCTCAACCAGTCGCCCTGTGACTGGCAGACCCAGGGCACGCATCTGGTCTGCGTGCCAAAACCCGGTACCACCTTCCAGACCCCGAACCCGCTGAACCGCGTCACGCCGATCGCCGAGATCACCAACGAGGTCAACGCCCGTTACCGCAGCGACCCGGGCCTGCAACGCAGCGTCTTGAAGTACTACCAACTCATCACCACCCAGCGCCCGCTAATGCCGGACAATCCCAGCAACCCACTGGGCCAGCCGACCCCCGCCCTTTCGGCCAACGTGACCATGGAAAGCTACATCCAGCCCAACAGCAGTTGCATGAATTGCCACTCCATGGCGACACCGGTCAAAAGCCCCTACAAGGCCGACTATTCCTACCTGTTCAAATTCGCCAATGCGCCTGTCGGTAAAACCATCAAGGACGAGGAATAAAACATGAGCATCCTGAACGGACCACGGCTGAATTTCTGGGGCGGCATCCGCACCGACGTCAGCCTGCCGAACAACTCCCCGACCATTCCTTACGATGGCAACGATCACTGGCCGCTCTTCGACCTGACCACCTCGACCTTGGCACCAGGCGCCCAGTCCTACACCGACGACCAGTTGAACAACATGATCAATGCCCCCACCGGCAACTACTACACCGCCGGGGGCTGGAATCATTACGGACAGCATGTCGTCGACATGCAGAACGCCTTGATCAGTTCCCAGGGCATCCCTGGCAGCATCAGCACCACCGGCGACCTGGTGGGCCAGGCTGTCTATTTGCTCGGCTCGGTGGACCCGGTGACCGGCCAGGGGCCTGTTTCCGGCCCGATGATGGTGGACCTGGACCCCACCGCCTCGACGACCACCCAAATCTTCGTTGGCGGCCTGCAAATCGGTGGCAACGACAACATCCAATTGCTGATCCGCAACAACACCGTGTGCAGCAGTTTCGACGTGGCGGGACGTGTGCTGCTGCCGAAAAAAATGGACGCGCCGGGCTCTTTCCACGCCAGCGGCACGTTTCAACTGACCTTCCCCTTGAGCAGCATTGTCAGTTGGAACCAGAACAGCAGCGGCCTGCGCTCGATCATTCAGGCACCGGGGGCGACAGGCATCGTCCTGCGTTTCGTCATGTTCGAAATGTGCCCCACGATGACCACCGAACAACTGGACGCCGACTACGCCGCCGGCAAGTACACGCCCAACCCGAGCATCGGCCGGGTCATCGGCACACTGGCGCCGGCCTTCGCCGACGAGCCGCTGAACTGCCAGCCGGGCCGGCAACTGGTCAACCAGAGCACGGACAACGCCGGCTATGCCGACCTGGGCAACAGCGGTTACCTGAGCATCGACATGGTGAACGTCATTCCGAAGGAAACCTTCCGGGCCGTCAGGGACGACATCACCAGCCCGATCGGACCCAACGCCAATTACGGGACCGTGACCATCAGCGCCGGCTCCACCACCCTGACGACCCTCGACCCGACCAGTAGCCCTCTGGTGGACTACTACGTGTATGGCGGCATCGTCGACCTGCCCCTGACCGCCAGCCAGCAGCAGATGGTGCGCACCGGCGCCCTGGCGATCAACGCGCCGGGCACGGTCGCCGGGACCACGTTGCAAGCCACCGAATCGACCTATCGGATCTATGCCGACCAGCGCAACGTCTATCTGGAGGACTACCCCAACGGCCTGTCGATCACCCTCCAGGTCAGGTACCTGGGCGGAGCGGTCCCCAGCACCACCGAAATCGGCCTGCAGGCAATCCCGGCAGCTGATCCCCCCGTGTATAAAGAACCGCAGTACTGGGACTTCCTCGACTACCCTGATTCCCTGACGGTCAGCGCCGGCCAGCTTTCGGTCAGCTTCCCCGTCACCGTCAAACCAGGCAGCGCTGCCCAGGCGGGTTTCGTCGCCCTGACCTGCACGGCCAATGGCCTCGACAGCAGTGCTTACTTCACCAACTTTCGCAAGTATGCCCAGACCGACTTCGGCATTCCCTCGGGCACCACCATCACCTGGCCGCTGATGTACCCCAACGTCCTGCGCTTTCACTACCTGGCGTTCCCCGCCATGTCGCGCTATATCCCGCTGAATCAACCCGACGCCATCATGGGCGCCAAGAACCCCATCCTCGCCCGCACCTCGGATGCCTACAAAGGCACCACGCTGTTCATGCCGGTAGTGCGCTCGATGTCGCCCTGCCAACGAGCGTTGCTGCGGGCCTATCTCACCGGTGAGCCCTGGCAACCGCCGCAATGAATGCGTCCCCCTTTTGTTCATGGAGAGAACCTATGTCCGTTCCCTTTCAAATTCCCGCGCATCCCAGCGAAGCCCTGCGTCCCAGCACCTTCATCGTCGAAGACCTGCTGAACCCTCGTGGCCTCTGCCGGCAGGCCGACGGCAGCTTGCTGCTCACCGAAGCAGGCTCGGGGTTGCCCGACCAACCCTTCAGCGGCCGTATCAGTCGACTGCGACCGGATCCGCAGCGGCCCGGCGCCTACCTGCCCCGCGAAACCCTGGCGCAAGGTTTTCGCGCCATGAACATGCAGGCACGCATGTTGCGCGATGAAATCATGGGGGTGTCGGACATCGCCTGTGGTGATGGACGCTGCCTGGTCAGCCAGACCGATTACGTCGCCGGCTCCAAGCTGCTGGACCTGCAATTCACACCACCCGAGCCGGTCTTCCATAGCCGCGGTAATCTGAACGCGCTGTGCTACCACCCGACCCGTCGCAGCTGGCTGGCCGTCAAGCCCGATACCAATCAGTTGGTGGAGTTCGCCATGGGCCAGGAGGAGCGCGTGCTGGCCCAACTGCCCGAACTGGATCAAGGCCAGGAAGCCGTTCCCGTGACCCTGGTGTACGAACCGGCGACAGACGCGGTGCTGATCAGTCTGTTCTCCGGCGAACTGCACGGCGAACCGAGCCGCAAGGGCATCGACTTTGCCGAGAAGGCCGGCCAGGTGATCCGGGTCTGGCCCGCCAGCGCCAAAATCGACGTCCTGATTCGCGGCCTGCAACTGCCCACCGGGCTGGCCTTGCGCCCCAACGGCAATCTGCTGGTGCTGGAACTCTGCGAGCGCCTGCAGCAACCGCTGCTCCCCGACTGGAACGGCGAACCCCTGCATGGTGGCTTTACCCGGTTCAGTGGGCGACTGCTGAGCTGCGACTTGCAAACAGCCCAGGTCACGGTGCTCGCCCGCGACCTGGATACACCTTCCAACCTGTGCCTGTTACCGGACGCGGTACTGGTCAGCGAAGGCATGGGACTGGTCGGGCGGCCACTGCCTACGCCAGATGGAAGCGTTGTGCCGTTAAGTGGCAAACTTCGTCGAGTGCAACTCTGAACGAACACTCAAGACCGAAGGCAAAAAAAACGGCGCTTACCCTTCATGGGATAAGCGCCGTTTTTCTTGACTCAGCCAGCAGTGACCGTCATGCCTCCATCCGCCATGACAACCGAACCAACGATGAAGCTGGCACGGTCCGACGTCAGGAACGCCACCACCTCGGCAATTTCTTCCGGCTGTGCGGCGCGACCGATCGGTGCGGCCTCACCATGCTGAGCGAGGAATGCCGGGCCGTCCTCGACCACGTCATTGAGAATATTGGTGACCACATCGCCAACGCCGATAGCATTGACACGGATGCCATGTTCGATGGCTTCCAGCGCCAGGGTGCGGGTCAACTGCGCCAGGGCGCCCTTGGACGCGGTGTAGGCGGCAATGGTCGGGAAGGCAAAATAGGACGCGTAGGACGCAATATTGACGATGGCACCCGACTTGTTGGGCATCATCGCCTTGACCGCTTCGCGGGAATGCAGGAAGGCGGCGGTGGCGTTGACCGCCTGGATGCGCTCCCAGTCCTGGCGCGTCATATCGATGACCAGCTTGTTGATGATGATCCCGGCATTGTTGACCAGGATGTCCAACCGGCCGAACTGCTCGACGGCCAGGCCGACCGCGCGCTCGGCAGCACCATCCTCGGTGATGTCGGCCTCCAGCGGCACCAGCCCCGGACGGGCCAGCTCATGGACGGCGGGGTTGATGTCTTCCGCGACCACCTTGGCGCCGCGGGCGTGCAGCAGCAATGCGATGGCCTTGCCGATGCCACTGGCGGCGCCGGTGACCAGTGCAACCTTGCCTTCGACTTCGTGGGGAATGTTGTGTTGGATATCGGTCATGATCGCTCTCCTGCGTGAGCGGGCAGACGAGACATTCGCCAGCCCGGCGCCCGTGGGCGCTGTCGTTATCGACGGCTTCACTTTCTCGCAACGACGACTGCCGGGCTTTCGCAGGTTTGCTGGGACTGTCGGGGTTTTGCGCGAATCTGCCCAGATAATGCTGTTCCGCGAGCTTGTGGCGAGGGGATTTATCCCCTCGCCACAGGTTAATGAGACCTTCGCCAGCCCGGAGACCTACAGGGTCAGGAACAGCGCGGACGTCCAGACCCGTGATTGATCCCGCTGGCGGGCGCAGATGAACAAGGGGTGTTCACGCCCTGGTTCAAGCCCCAGGCGGGCCAGTTCGATTTTGCCCTGCAATTCACGGGGCAACGGGGCAGCGGTCATCCGCTCCAGGGACATCTTCAACTCCGCGCCTGGCAACGCTTCGACCACTTGCGATTTTGCCAGCAGTTCATCACCGGACAGCTCCATCAACACCGTCGGCGCATGTACATATGGTTGCGGTTCGGACGGGTCGCCAACCTTGATGTAGTTGTCGATCCGGCTGTGGATCTGCAGCGTGGCGCCGGCCAGTTGCGACAGGTCGATTTCAATGCTGTCGGTATCGCCGTTGGTGTCGGTGCGAAACGCCAGGACCGTTGCATCCTTGCGCCAGACGGTCTGCTCGGGATGATCGAGGCCCAAGGCGCGAAAGCCATTGATGACCGCGCCCGTGATGCGGATCTCGCCGCTCCAGTAGGCGCCGCGATAACGGTCCTTGATCCGCGCGCCTCCCAGGCGCAGGCGAATGCGTTGCGTGCAAAAAACCAGTTCCTGATGCAGGTTGCGCGACCAGATCAGCTTGTCGCCATCGAACAGATCGACCTGCTCCCAGCCCGCCTCGCCCAGCAGCCGATAGTCCAGGGTGGCATTCGAATCAGCGGTGAAGACTTCACCCATGAAGTGCCTGCCCTGGCGCAGGCTGGCGAACGAACGCTCCCCGGTCGTGGCGAAGGTGCGACGAGCGCGCAGGGCCTTGCCGACGCTGGCTCGGTCGAAAGCCTCGGCGACAACGCCGGTCAACCCGCCCCGGGAGCCGAACACCGCCGTGGCCGGAACGCCGCCACCGCAGCGTCCCTGGTGTTCATCGCTGTTCGCCGCGGCGCCGACCCGATAGCCTCGCTGCAGCGCCTCGGCGTAGACCCAATGGAACTGGCCCCAGGCCGAACCGACCTCGATCAGCCGTTCGAGCTCCGGGTGATGCCAGTCGAGGTTGCAACGGCGTCCGCCGACATGGGGCATCATCAGATGACCTTCGGGATCCTTGGCATAGGCGGCGTACAACTCGTCCACCGGCCAGGCGCCCGGCTTGATGGTGCCGGCAGTGAACTCGTTCCATTCGAAGGAGCGCACCAGTCGCCCTTGATTGTCGAAAGGGAATTCGGGTTTGCGGTCATGCAGGAAGACGACGTTGCGGTCGCCACCCGCACAAGAGTTACCGCACCACTCGGTTCCGGGATAGCACACGAACCGACCTGGCTCGTTGAGCTCGTGGATCAACCTGACCGCCTGGTCCCAGCGCTGCTCGGTGATATTGAAATCGTTGGCGGTGTAGCCAAGCACATCGAGCCCGGCGACATCACGGCCGTAACTGAGGTTGTACAAGGTGTCGTTGGTGCCCACCGTGTCATCGGAGTGCACATGCAGGTCGGCGTAGAGCGGGCGTAATGCAGTACCGGCGGGATCGACGGTGACGAAGGCCTGGGCAGCGTCAACAAAGGGCGCCTCCACCGTGGCGGACAGACGCCACTCGCCCACGGCGCCGAGACCAAGCCCCTCGATCCGGGCCGTCGCCCAGCCTTCGGACGCCAACGTGAACGGCTGTAGACGCTCGCCGCCTTCCGGGTCAACCAGGGCCAAGACACCGTTGAGTGGCAAGTTTCGGCAGGTATTGCCCCAAGCGTCGTCCACCCGCAACAGGACATCGAACGCCTCGCCGGCGCTGACCAGTCGCGGCACGATCAACTGCACACGCTGCGCCGGCCCGGGCACGATGTCCAGCAAGGGATCGCCCGGCACCTCGGCAAATTTCGAGCTGCCCAACGGGTCGATGAACAGGCGGAAACGGAAGTCTTTCTCGACGAAACTCTGGACCCGTGTTCCCGCCCCGCCCTGGCGTCGGTCGCCCAGGCGAATGATGACTTTATCGCCCGGGTTCAGGTAACCGTCGATGATGTCGATGATGATCGCTTTCTGGAATGGCCGTTCATGGCCCTTCTGGTCGAAGCGCACTTTCAAGTGCTGCACCGTGGCCTGACTCTGGCCGGGAACCAACTCACCGGCCTGGTATTCGGCACTCACATAATTGGGACCCGCCGGGTTCGAGGTCTGGAACAAGGCCCAGTCGGAATAGAACTTGAAGGCCAGCTTGAGCCAGGCGCCGTCGGCCAGGCCACTGCCACCGACTTCGTAGACCAGGGTGATCTCATCCCACTGCCCGGCGACCAGCGTGTCCCGGTCGCAGTGGATACTGCCCAGGAACGGACGTTTCTTGTTGCGCTCGTACAGGCCTTGCGGGGCGATGTAGTGCCCGGCTTCGCGGGGATCGAAAACATTACTCACATGACACCTCGTGCAGTGGTCCACTGAAGGTTTGAAGGGGCAGCGAAGACAGCGACGGTGCTTATTGCACGCGCCATTTCTGGTAGTGGCGCTCGATACGCCGGAACACAAAGCTCTCCATGAGCCAGGCAATCAGGCCGATCACGACAATGCCCAGCAGCACCTGGCTGCTGTTGCCGATCTGCCCGCCCGTGGCGACCATCCAGCCAATGCCCCGGGACGCGCCGATCATTTCCGCCGCGACCAGCGCCCTCCAGCCCTGACTGAAGCCGATGCGCAAGGCGGCGGTCACGAACGGCAACGAGGCCGGCAGGTAGACATGGGCCAACAGTTGCCAGGCGTTGGCGCCCAAGGTGCGTGCCGCGCGGACTTCACCGCCGCGGATACTCTGCACGCCCTCCTGGATCGTCACTGCCATGGGGAACATCGCGGCAATGAAAATCACCAGCACAATGGAGACATAGCCCAGGCCGAAAATGATCATGATCAGCGGCGCCCAGGCAATCGGCGGGATAGCCATGAACAGACTGTTGAGCGGCGAGACAAAATCGCGAAAGCGCGAGGACAGGCCAGCGGCCGTGCCCAGCAGGAGCGCCACGAGCACGGCGGCGCAAAAACCACCCAGCTCTTCCAGGACGCTGGCCTGCAGGTGCTGCCACAGCGAACGGTCGCCTAGCCACCGCAGCGCCTCGCGGGCGACGTCCCAGGGCTGCGGCAGGATGTAGGTGGGAAAGCGGCTCGCCAGGGCGACCCAGATCAACAGCAGGAATGGCAGCGACGCCCATCCCCAATTCGGTTTTGGCAGGGACATGACGGACTCAGTGCGCGGCTTTTTCCAGGTAGGAGGTATCCACGATCTGTTCGGTCTTGAGCGTGGTATCGATAAAGCCCAGGTCGTGGGAGTAATCCATCAGGCGCTGGATGAACTGGATATCCGAGGCCTGCAAGTCCGCCGACCAGCCCAGCCGGGTTCGGGCCTGGGCGACAATGGCCTGCGGCGCGATGATCTTGCCGTCAGTACCTTGCACCGCTTCAAGCTTGAATGCCTCGGCGATCAGCCGGTTCGACTCGGCGGGATGCTCATTGAGGAAGGCGATGGCCTTGCGATGGGCGCGTAGCAGCTTCACCACCTCATCCGGGCGCTCCTGCAAGGTTTTCGGCAAGGCAATCACCACGTACCACGGGTATTGGGGCAATGCCTGGTTCACGTCCAGCAGGATCCGGCTCGAACCGCGCAACACCGACTGGCTGACGAAGGGCTCCCAGGAAAATGCCGCGTCGACGATGCCGCGCTCAAGGGCTGCGTTCATATTGCCTGGCGGTATGTCGACGATATCCAGGTCCTTGTCAGGATCGAGCCCGGCCTTTTCCTTCAGGACATAACCGCGCAGGAGCACATCCATGCCACTGCCCTTCTTGACCCCGGCGAGCTTTTTGCCCTTGAGCGCTTGGAGGTCGGTAATCGGGCTCTTGGCGTCGACAATCACCGCGGCCTGGCCGTAATTGACCTTCGCCAGGATCCGGCTTTGCAGCCCGCGGGAAAACCACTGGTACACCGGTGGGGTGCCGACATAGGCCACATCCAGTTCACCGGCGGCCAGTGCCTGCTGGATCACCGGGCCATCGCCCAACGCCTTGAGGTCGACATTCAAGCCTTCCTCACGGTAGTAACCCTGTTTATCCGCGATCAACGCCGGGGCGTTGGCCATGGCGAAGACATACCCCACGCGCAAGGGTTTCTCCTCGCCAGCCACGGCGCAGGCGCTACCAGCCAACGTGGCGGCAGACAAGGTAAGGGCAAGCAGCGAACGTTTGATCATGCTGTCAGCTCAAGTCGAGGGGTGGGATAAGCCGTGGCGTCGCAAGCGTCCATCACCTGGGCAATGCGCGTCATCAGCTCATTGCGGTAATCGAGGAATGCCGGTAGGCGACGGGTTTTCAGGTTGGTGCGGGGACGCGGCAGGTGGATTTCCAGCTCGCTGTGAATCCCTGCGGGCGCGATGTTGAGCACGATGACCCGATCGGCCAGGAACACCGCTTCATCAATGTCGTGGGTAATGAACAACACCGTCTGGCCCAGTTCGGCCCAGAGGCGCAACGTCTCCTCGTTCATGCTGTTGCGGCTGATGGCATCGAGCGCGGCGAACGGTTCGTCCATCAGCAGCACGCTGGGTTCGAGGGCCAGGGTCCGGGCCAGGGAGACACGCTGTTGCATGCCACCGGAAAGCTGGTGCGGCAGCCGATGCGCCGCGCTCTCCAGACCGACCAGGCGCAGGTACTGCAACGCCTGTGCGCGCTGCTGCGATTCGTCGGTGTGGGCGCTCATCCGCAGACCGAAACGCACGTTTTCCAAAGCGCTCAGCCAGGGAAACAATTGCGGCGCCTGGAACACATAACCCAACTCCGAACGCTCCGGGCGTACCGCTGTCTGGTTGATCGTGATACGGCCACTTTGCGGTTGCACGAAACCGGACAACAAATTCAGCAAGGTGGTTTTCCCGCAGCCCGATGGCCCGAGGATCGCGACGAACTCGCCAGGTTTGGCGTTCAGGCTGAAAGAGGAAAACACCCGGTGGCCATTGGGGTAGCTGAAGCTGATGTCATCGACCGTCAGGGCATCGGCTTGCGGCGGTGCGTATGGAAAGTTTTTGAGCATGGCAAGTGTCGTCAGGTCGTTTACAATGGGAATGCCTGACATAATACGTATTAATACAAGTAGTCCCAATAACCGATTTTTATAACCTTAGAAGTGAAGGCCCCCGCCCCACTCAAGTCCATGGAAGCTGACAGTGTCCACCTCCATTCTTCGCGACAGCACCACCTCGCTCTACGAACAGATTGCCCATCAACTGCTGGAGGAAATCCAGCGCGGCGACTACGAACCCAGCGGCAAGCTACCGTCCGAGGCGCAGTTGGGCGAACGGTTCGGGGTAAGCCGCGTCACGGTTCGTCTGGCAGTGGGCAAGCTCAGCGACGACGGCGTGGTGGAACGCAAGCAAGGTAAAGGCACCTTCGTGGCGGCCAAACAGGTGCGCCACGGCCTGGATGCGTTGCGCAGCTTTCATGAGGCGCTGTTGCTGCAAGGGCTGCAACCGAGCATGCAGGTGCTCAGCCATGCCCTGCGGCCTGTTCCAGAAGCCATGCGTGGTTTGTTTGAAGAAGCAGGCGACTGCCTGCTTCTGGAGCGACTGCACGTCGTCGATGACGAACCCATCGCGTTGGGACGCAGTCACTTACCGGCAGAGTTGGCCAATGTGACTTGGGCTGAAGTCGAACATCAGCCGATCTATTCCATTCTCGAGTCGATCACCGGCCTGGCGGTCACCCGTGCCGACCTGGCCATCCGTGCCCAGGAAGCCGACAAGAGCCTGGCCGGCGCGCTGCACGTCAAACGCGGCGCCGCGCTGCTGGTCATGGAGCGCACGTCCTATTTTGCCGATGGCCGCTGCTGCGACCGCACGACGTTTTTCATCCGCCCGGAACGCTATGCCTTTATCCTCAGCGGGGTTTTCAAATCCAATAGCGCCAATTGATACGATTCAAATGGGCGACGCGGCTGGGCCCGGTCTTACAAAACACTGCTCCGTCACCTGCCGCCCCCATTGCTGCCCCTCTTGTTGCTGCACCAACCTGAAACCAAACGCTTCATACAGCTTGCGGGCGGCGTCGAGCCCCTGGAACGTCCAGAGGCTCGTTGAGCTGAAGCTCCACTCGTCACAGAACTTCATCGCCTCAGCCAACAGGCGTCTGCCGACGCCCTTGCCTCGCGCCGAATCATCCAGAATGAAGCAACGCAGCACTGCACTGCCGCCCTCTCCTTCGCCGTCAATGGCAATCGAACCGACCATTCGCTCACCGTCCAGGGCCACCCAGACCTCGTTGCGCGGGTTGTGCAAGCGGCCCATCAGCTCGGCCATGTCCGATGCAACCAGGCTTTCGAACGACTGGCCAAAGTTCGAATGCCTGGCGTAATAGTCCGCATGCATTTGCACAATGCGGCCAATGACACCAGGACGGTAGCCTCGTGCAATCTCCAATTGCGCCGGCACAGGCGGCTCTGCACCGAGCCGATGAGCCTGTAGCGCAATGGCATAGCTGGCAATCCCCTCACTAACGGCCTGGCATTGATCGTTGGATAAGTGAGACATGGCTGCGACAACCTGCTGCGTGGCAAAAGCATCGATGGCTCGAAGGGTGGTTTGCCCCTGCGCAGTGAGGCGCAATCTCTTGGCGCGCGCATCTTGTTCATGGGCAATTTCTTCAATCTCACCGGCCTCGATGAGTTTGCGAACCATCCGACTTACACTGGATTTTTCCAGACCGAGCAGCTCGACAAGCTCTCCCGCAGTCAGGGATTGGCGATTGCCGAGCTCCACGATTGTGTGCACCGACGACGGCGGATAACCCGTTGCAGCCAGTGTGGTATGCATGAACCCCAGCTCTCGCACCATGAGACGAGACGCCGAACGGATTTTTTCAATCAGATCTGGTGGGCAATGGTTCACGGGGACCTCGGACGCAATGCGCAATTAGTTGCATCGCACAACTAAATACCCATCAGCGCATTCAGTCAAGCTGGCGGCCCAACCCCAGGATCATTTCAAGCCCTTCCAGGCCTATGGCATTGGCGCCCGGCTCTACATACCGCTGGCGTACGCGCTGGTGGGCCGATTGGCTGAGCGTCGGTTGCTGGCCTATCAGCGATAACGACAGAGGCCTATAGAGGCTCTGCGGTCTGGATGAGCGAGTTCAACACCAGCTTGATTTCAACAGCCGGGTCTTTGTGCCCTTGCAATATCAGGCCTTCCGCCAGGGCGGTGAAAGTCTTGGCCAGCGCGGCGTTGGCCAGGGGCGGCTTCTTGCCAGCATGATTGAATATGATGGTAATCAACTTGCCCAAAGCCTCGCTGTTTTCTTCATGCAAGTCGTAGTAATGCGGCGAGAATTCTTCATCGCGCAAGGCGATCAATTGCAACTCGGCATCGAGGATCGCACAGCGGGTATTGTTCTTCAGCGTGTCGATATAGGCATTCAAGCCGTGACTCAACTGCTCCGACGAATATCCCGATGCCAGGGTCGTACTCAATCGGTCGATTTCAACTCGCTTGAAGCGTTGAGTCAGTTGTAGCAGCAAGTCCGATTTACTTGAGAAATTTGAAAAAAAGGCGCCTTTGGAAAAGCCGGCCTCCTCGGCAATAACGTTGACGCTGGCGGCATGGAAGCCTTTTCGGATCATCAGCTCAGTGGCTGTGTCGAACAATTTGTCTCTTGTTACTTGCTGGCTCTCTTCTCGACCTAGTCTCTTTTTAATCACGCCCTCGGCTCCTTTGGCCAAACAAGATATCTATGTGTAACTGAATGCAACGAATCGTCTACTCGCTGTACGGAACCCGTTTTCGCCATCATATCTTATACGCGCCTTGTTCAATCATTTACATTTTAACTTTCAAAAAGTGCCATGTATGTGCCATGTAGTTGCGCCATCGAAAGGGTGCGCTAGATGAGCTACCTGCCACGTTTTTTGCCATAGTACAGGCGATCACGTCCCGCTGCTTCTTGAGCTCCGCTGCCTATTTTGCATGGCTTAACCGCGGATTTTTCGCTTCTGCGCTCCCCGCTCAAGCGTGAAAAACCGCGTCTTAGGCCCGGTTCAGAGCCATCCGTTCGACAATCCGACGAAATACCGCTTGATTTTCAGATACCGTATGGTTTTTACTTGCGCCGTTGGTGGAGCCCAACCCCTGATCAGGGCATCGAGTCAGCGATACCAGCCTCGATACAATGGCAGGTCACCTCACAGGAGCGGGATTTTAATGGAATATGCCTTCGTTACAGGCGCTACTGGCCTGCTCGGAAACAATGTCGTTCGTGCGTTGTTGAAACGAAACATTAAAGTAAAAGCACTGGTTCGTTCCGTAGAGAAAGCCAGGAAACAATTCGGCAGCTTGCCCGTGGAGTTGGTCGAAGGCGACATGCTTAATGTCGATGCCTTCAGCCATGCCCTGCAAGGGTGTGACGCCTTGTTTCATACAGCCGCCTATTTCCGTGACAGTTACAAAGGCGGGAAACATTGGCAAAAACTCTACGACACTAATGTGGTCGGTACCGAGCGCTTGTTGCAAGCGGCTTATGACGCCGGTATCCGTCGTGCAGTCCATACCTCTTCCATTGCCGTATTAAAGGGCAATAGGGATCAAGTGATCGATGAAACCATGTCTCGCAGTGAGGTGGAGGCTGACGATTACTACTTGAGCAAAATATTGTCCGAACAAAAGGTCCAGCAATTCCTGGCAGAACACCCGGACATGTTTGTCGCCATGGTCCTGCCCGGGTGGATGTTCGGCCCTGGTGATATCGGCCCTACTTCTTCAGGCCAGTTCTTGCTTGACTTTGTCGGACAAAAATTGCCCGGTGTACTCCCCGGAAGCTTTTCCGTTGTCGATGCCCGGGATGTGGCCGAGCATCAAATCGCAGCCATCACCCGCGGCAGGTCCGGAGAGCGTTACCTGGCCGCCGGCAATCACATGGACATGAAGAGCATTTTCCAGGCGCTGTCGAATGTCAGCGGGATAAAGGCTCCAGAGCGAAAAGTGCCGCTGTTCATGCTGAGAATCATCGCACTTATCTATGAAGGTTATTACCGGATTACCAAAAAACCGGTGCTCATCAGTACTTCCACGGTCAAGCTCATGGAGCAGGAACAAGGCCGTACTCATTTCAGCCACAGTAAAAGTGCAAGGGAGTTGGAGTGCAAGTTCCGCCCTGTCGCTGAAACCCTGACCGATACCCTGAATTGGTATCGGAACAATAACTACACAGATGCTTAATTGAAACAATTCATATATAGCCTGCCTCTGTAGTACTTTTTTTGACTAGCCAAACATCCAAGGATTGAGAGAGGTTGGTAAATGAAAAGCCTTTCATATAAAGAAGGTTTTCTGCATCGTTTTGTCGGTTTTTCGGAATCTTTCCCCGAACAAGTTGCTATTCGGCATCTGGACGCGGAAGAAGACACCGTCACTTACCGTCAGTTGCGAATCAAGGCTGAAGAATGCAACGGCGCCCTTACGGCACTCGGTGTATTGCCTGGAGACAAAGTAGCGCTGGTGCTGCCCAATGGGGTGGCGTTCATCGCTTATTACCTGGCGATCATCGGGCGGGGTGCAATTCCGGTCATCCTCAACTACAAGTTGACTCCCTTCGAAATGAACAGCGTCGTCAGTCTCGCCAGGCCGATGCTAGTGGTCACGACCGAAGCGCTATGGGGGCAACACAGTGAGGTGTTCCAGGCTGACAACGGCGTCAGGCACTCCCTGCTGGTGGACGGTGAGAGCGAACCGTCATCGCCCCTGTCCGCCAACACAACGGCCATCTCTCAACTTCCTCGCCAGATCGAGCCCTTATTGTTGCCCGAGGGTAATCCGATCGTCTCGGTACAGTTCACCTATCGTGGTATCGGCAGGCCTCTGGCTGTTTCGCACCGTTATCTGGACCTGACGCAATCGAGCGATGGGCTGCATGAGCAGTTTCATCTGCAAGGCGTCGGCTCCGTTCATCTGGTGACGCTACCGCTGTATGCCATCTTCGGCCTGTCGGTGATGATGGTGTTTCCCTTGAGCGTGGGCGCCACCCTGCTCATGACCAACACCCTGCTCAACCGAGACCTGGCAGAAGTCCTGTCCGAACATCAGGTCACCTTTGCCTGCCTGGTGCCCGATGTCATTCGCTACTTCAATACGCGGCTGGCCAAGCGCAAAGGCGCGCTCTTGCCGTTGCACCCGCAGTTGATGATTTACTCCGGCGGCAGTCACCTGCCGGCCGACGAAGCCGAGAAGCTGGGGAAGCTGCTGGGATGCAATCCGGTGCTGCAAGGCTATGGGTTGACCGAAAGCATGCCCGTGATCGTCCAGAGCTCGATTGGCCCAGTCCACCGTGGCGCCATGGGCCAGCCGATCAGCGGTGTGGAACTGCGAGTCGTCGATGCCCAGGGCCAGGACGTGGCGCCAGGGCGCATCGGTGAACTACTGATACGCGGCTCGATGGTGATCGACGGCTACTACGATGCCGAGGACGCCAATGCGCGGTTCTTCCGCGACGGCTGGTTCCACAGCGGTGACCTGGTCTGGCAGGACGACGATGGGCATGTGTTTTTCTATTGCCAACGCCTGCGAATCTCCAAGATCAAGGCGCAGATGGTCGACCTGGTGGAAATCGAATCCATCGCTCTCAAGCACCCTGACGTGGTGCGCGCCAAAGCCTATATCGTCCCGGACCACAAGGAAGTCAACGTGCTGCACCTGTGCGTCGAGGGGACCGGCGAGCTGACCCAGAACGCGCTTTCCACCCTGCTTTCGCGCTACCTATCGGGCTTCAAGCTGCCCAAGACCATCGAGATCACTTCTCTCAAGGAAGAGGCACATGCACGCTAACAGCACACAACCGGTACTGGCCGTCTTCGACTTCGACGGCACACTGACCGACCGGCACACATTCTGGCGCTACATGCGCTTTATCGTGGGAACCCGTTCGTTCTGGCTCAGGATCATTCCCCTGCTGCCCAAGATGCTCAGCGTGATCGTGGGCATCACCCCGCTGATGCAAGCGCGCCTGGCCTTCATTGCCTGTTACCTGGGCGGCCTGTCGGTGGAGCAAGAGCGCGAGCATGCCAAGTACTTCATCAGCGAGCAGCTGCCGCTCTGGCTCAGGCCCGAGGCGTTGCGGCGGCTGAAGTGGCATCAATCCATGGGACACGTCACGGCGTTGGTCAGCAACTCGCCGGAGAATTACCTGATCCCCTGGGGCCAGGCCGCGGGTTTTGACTATGTGTGCGGCACCCGCCTGGCAACGGCCAAGAACAAGCTGACCGGCGGGATATCCGGTACCAACTGTGTAGAGCGAGAGAAAGTCACGCGGCTCAAAGGCTGCTTGAGCAACCTTGATGATTTTTACATTTATGCCTACGGCGACTCATCAGGCGACGATGCCCTGCTCAGCATTGCCCACTCCCCCTTCTACAGAAACTGGTACTGATCGATGAACACTCTGAGCACGTTGGCCCCCAAGCACTTCAAGCGACCTGGCAGCGCCCCGACCGTGATGATCGTAGGCGCCGGCCCTATTGGCCTGACCCTGGCAATCCTGTTGAAGAAATGGGGCGTGTCGTTTCGCATCATTGAAAAGAACGCCGGCCCCTCGACGGCGACCAAGGCAATGGCCATCCATTCCCGGACCCTGGAAATCTTTCGCGACCTGGGCGTTGCCGAGCAAGCCATCAGCGCCGGCTTCACGATCAACCAGTTTTCGGTGCAGTCGAATGCCAAGCGGGTGTTGAACTATAACTTCTCCTACCTGGATGCGACCTATCCCCTGCTCCTGAGCCTGCCACAGCCGCAAACCGAGAAAATTCTCCTTGAGCGGCTGAAGGAACTGGGCGCCGAGGTGGAATGGAATACCGAACTGGTGGACATCGAAAACCTGCCGGGCTCGGTGCGCATGACGCTCAAACATGCCGACGGCACCGATGAAAACTTCACCAGTCGCTGGGTAGCCGCCTGTGACGGCGCTCGCAGCAACATCAGAAAACGCCTCGACATGACCTTCGAAGGTTCATCCTACGATCGCTTCTTCATGCTCGCCGATGCCGATATCCAATGGTCCGGAAGCAAGGATGAGGGCGCGTTCTTCCTGGGTGCGCAGGACGGTTATGTGGCGGTTGCGCCGATCAGTGCTCAATCGCGTTATCGGCTGTTCATCGAAATGCCCTACAACCTGCCGCCAGAAGGCGAACGCCCATCCTTGAGCCTGGAGAATTTCCAACGCTTGTGCGAAGGACGCGGGCAAAAGATGACGCTGTCGAACATTTCATCGACCACCATCGCCTCCTTCCAGCATCGCCGCGTGCAATCGATGCAACAAGGCTCTGTGTTTCTGCTGGGGGACTCGGCGCACATCGGCAGTCCCATCGGCGGGCAGTGGATGAACCTGGGGATTTCCGAGGCCTATAACCTGGCCTGGAAAATGGCTTATGTCGATCAGGACCTGGCGGATCCGTCCTTGCTGGACAGCTACAACGACGAGCGCTATCCGGTTGCCCTGGAAGTCGAGAACACCGCCCACCGGCTGACAGGGCTGATTACCGTCAGGCGTCGTGCCCTGGTCTGGCTACGCGACAATGTCCTGCCCCTGTTGAGCAACCGCAACAAGGTCCAGCGCAAACTGCCGTCGATGATTTCCGGTCATCAATATCACTACGACAAGAGTGACTACATTCAAGAATCGGTGACGAAAAAACAGCGCCGGAACTGGAACAAGAAAGGCAAGAAACCCGAGTTCCAGAGTGCACCGCCTCGCGCCGGGCAACTGGCACCCGATGTCGAGTTGTGGCAACTGCAAGGGATGCCGGCAAAACGCTTGATCGACTTGTTCCATGGAACCTTCACGCTGTTGATTTTCAGCGCGGCCGACCAGTTCTCCCCTTTGCTGCCAGGCTACTACGCGCTGGCCGAGTCGGTGGAAAAGGACTACCCGGGAATCAAGGCCTATTGCGTGATCGATGCCCTGAGCAGTGCCGGGCTGCCGGCCTGGCACTCGACACTGCTGGACCCCGATTGGCGGCTGCACAAGCGCTACCACGCCAAGGAAGGCATGTTGATGCTGATCCGGCCTGACGGCTATATCGCTTTCCTCGGCGCCGATGCAATGACGCTGGTGACTTATCTGAACGTAAGGTCGGGGTTGCTCAAGGGCGCCAGAAAAACAATATCTTGCGAGACCGACGCAGTGGAACTCCAACTTTAAGTCGCTCCATGACTACTGCCAGTTTGATTAATTGACATAAACAAGGCCCTGCCCTGGGCCATGATTTCTTGATCTTTCTTACTTATAGAAATTTCGACCGACTTGGTTAGGAGATTCCCATGCGCTTGCAACTTAACGATGTTGTACAGGAATTCATCGTGTCCAATGGAAGAATAGCCCATAGCTATTTCTCCCTTTCAGAAAAGATCATTGATTCATTGTGCGAATCGAATATCGCCAAGGAATCGATATTACTGCGGCTTCTGGAACAGGCCGAAACTGTCACTGCGCATTATTTCAATGCTCACCAACAAGTCCTTGAAGGCGTTTATGCCAATGGGATCGAAGCCCCTGTCAGCAAGAGTATCGCGGCCCTGGAGCCGGTTCACTCGAACCCGACAATACTGGCTCCGACGCCCGTAGTCGAAGCCGAAGCCGAAGCCGTCGAACAGGCAGCCGCGCTCAGTTACGGACAGTGGTTACGCGCCGAAATCAGCTCGGTCACCGGGTTCCAGGCGCAACAGATCGACTTTGATCAAAGCTTCGAGAGCCTGGGGATCGACTCGCTGGGGCTGGTGGATATTTTCGAGTCCCTGGCCCAACATTTCCCGGAAAAGAAAGACCTCACCTCGCAGCTCTTCGATGCCCCTACCCCGACAGCCTTGCTGGCACGGCTTGAAGCCGATCCGCAGGCACCCGCGGTGGACGTCCAAGCGTGGGTAGTCGACCAACTGGCGACCATCACCGGCTTTACGGCTGAGCAGATCGACCCGACACAAAGCTATGAAAGCCTGGGCCTGGACTCGCTGGTGCAGTTGGACTTCCTGGAAGCGGCAGTTGCCATGTGGCCGCAGCTCAAGGCCCACAGTAGCGAGCTGGCCAACGCCAAGTTCCCGCAGGCCACCATCGCTCTGATTCAAGCTGCCCTGGCCGATCCCCAGCCGCAGGCAGCGCCCTCACCTGCCGCGACGGACACTCAAGGGCAGGAAGAAAACCTGCTGCTCAACGCCCTGTCCCCGTTGATCCCGGAGACGGCGCAGTCGATCGACCTCCAGACGCCCTTCGCACAACTGGGCCTCAACGGCTTTGCCCGAGAGGCGCTCTGCCAATCCATGGCGCAACAGTGCTCTGCCAGCGAGTTTGCCGGTGAAGCGTTGATGTCCCGTCGCACGCCCGAGGATGCCCTGTCGCTGCTGGCCAGGCTGAGCTAGCAGCGGGCAACAGGAATGGAATCCGGGTGATCGAACAGGTCACCCCGCATTTTGGGCGATCAGGGAGACAGGGTATGAGTGGCGCAGTAACGACAACGGGCGATTTTTGCTTCAGCGCGATGGCGGGCGAGTTTCCAGGGGCGCCGTCAACGGATGCGCTTTGGCAGTTGCTCTCGCAAGGGCAGATCGCACCGATTGAATCAATGCCGACCCGTTGGGAATTGGACAAGGCATCGATCTATTCAACCAAGGCAGGCGAGAAGGATCGCATCTATCTGGACAGCGCTTTTTGCCTGGCCGATGACGTGTCGACCCCATCACGGCATGAAGGAAGACAGGTCGCCATCGGCAAGAAAGTACTCCAGGCACTGCTTGGCCAACTGGCCGGACAAGGCTCGGAGCTGAACAAGGCGCGTACCGCACTGGTGATCGCGACATCCTGGAGTGACGAGAGCTATTTCGCCACCGGAATGTCCGGAAAAACCGCCACACCACCGGGGTTTACACCCGGTGAACAGGTCGCAGAACTGGCTGCGTCCTTTGCCTTGGGTGGGCCGGCGTTATCGGTGGACACCGCATGCAGTTCGTTCCCTTACGCCCTGGATATGGCCCAGGCGCTGGTCAACAGTGGGCAGGCGGACAACGCGATTGTCATGGCCCTCAACACCGTGCTGCCGCCAGCACTGTTCCTGGGTTTCTCGCAGTTGACGGCCTTCTCCGCCCGGGCCCGGATGGAAGCGTTCGGCCAGGACGCCGACGGCATCGTGCCGGGCGAATGTGCGGTCGCCTTTCTGGTCGAGCCGCTCGCCCAGGCCCTGACGGCGCAGCGCCGTCCCCTGGGCGTCCTGCGCGCCTTGGGCATGTCCGCCGACGGCGCCGAAGGCTCGGTGTTCGCGCCCGGCAAACAGGCCCAGTACTCGGCCTACCAACGTGCCTATCGTGGTCTTGATCCACGTGACGTGGACTACATCGAGACCCACGGCACCGGTACTCCGCTGGGGGACGCAACGGAGCTGGCCTCGCTGAACAGCTTCTTTGCCCCCCATCGCCCGGACGGCAAGAAAATCACCATCGGCTCGATCAAGTCGGTCATCGGCCATCCCCTGGCCGCTGCCGGAGGTGCTTCCCTCGCCAAGGCATTGATGATCCTGCGCCATAAAGGCATTCCGCCCCAGCCCGGCTACCGCCCCAGCACCAAGGTCGACGAGACCTGCCTGCGGCTCGCCACCCAGCAGGTGCAACCCCTGGAGGAGCGTCAGTCCGCGATCCGGATCGGCATCTCCAGTTTTGGTTTCGGCGGCGCCAACGCGCACCTGGTGGTGGATGAATACATTCCCGATGACCAGCCTGTCGCGCCCCAGCCGGCCTCGGCCAGCGCCTGTGGCGTGGTGACGCTGGACCTTGCCATTGTCGAGGCTGAAGCAGCGCTGGGCAGCCACCGCTCCTTGCAGTCATTCCAGCAGCAACTCGATCAACCGGCCGCCCCCGCGGTCATGTTCCCTTATGGACGCTTCGTCGATTACACCCCGGCTCCCGGCCAGCCTTTGCTGGGGCAATTCCTCGCACAAGACCACGTCATCGATATCGACGGCTTTGGCATGGGGCCCAAACCATTGGCTCATGTCGATCCGTTCAAACTGTTGATCACCGACCGCGTCAATCACTTGCTGCGACGCTTGCCGGGGGTGGCCGGTTCGCCCGGCACAGCGATGGTCATGTGCTGCAACATGGGTGGCGAGCGCTTCAGCAATGCCTATAGCAGCGCCCATAACTTTTACGCCCAGGCACAAGGTGCGGCACCGGGCGTCGAAGTGACGGACGTGGCAACCATGCTGCCGAACATGTTGTCCGGTTATCCGGCGCAGATTTTCGACTTCAAGGGTTTCCATCAGACCCTGGTCGGCACGACGGGCCTGTTCTGGCAAACCTTGCTGGCCTCGCCACAATGGTTCAACGACGGCATCACCACGCTCCTTCTCGGCGCAGGACGCTTTGTCAGCGCGGAAGTAGAAGTAGAGCGTGCCCGGTGCAGCACGACCACCGAGGGTGAAGGTCTGGGGCTGGTCGCGCTGCGTCGTTATCAACCGGATGCCGCCGACAAACCCTTGCTGGTGATCCACGCCGCGGTCCTCGCCCACGCCGCCGACTCGTTGGAAGAGGCGTGCCAACGGCTGGGCAAGGAGCCGAGCGACTATTCGAACGTTGAGGTCTGCGAGTTGCAGCCTGTTGCGGCGCCCGCCAGCGGCTCACTGCGGGAGTTGACGGGCTTCCTGGCTGAAGCCAGTGGCATCGAAACCCTGTTGGCGGTGATGTTGAGGGGCGCGCGCCATACCGTGATCGAGGTGCGCGACGCCGGCAAGACGGTGATGTGGCTGTTTACCGAGAAGCTTCGCCAATGGAACCCGACAGCGGCCGAGGCCAGTTCGCCTATCAAGCATCCCTTCATGTTGCGCTTTGCCCATTCGTCATCCCACGAACTGCAGCAAGTCATCACGCCTGTCAGCCTGGTTCGCGAACCGCAGAACGATGGCGTCGACGTGCAGCAACTGAGCGACATGCTCACCAGCACCCTGCTCTCCGGGCTGCGGGTACGAGTACGCGCGATGGAAAGCCTGTTCGCCCTGCACCGGGGCGACGCAACCCAGCGCCCGGCGCATTGGCAGCGCAGCGCGGAACATATCGTGATCGCCAACGCCCAGCGTAACCCTCAGTCGCTGCACGCCCAGCTCGTGGTGAATGAAGCGCACCCGTACTTCTTCGATCATCCCCTGGACCACATCCCGGGCATTTTGTTGCTCGAGGGTGTGCTGCAACTGATCGAACTGGCCATGCCCCCTCTGAGCGGACGGGTCGCCTACATCAAGAGCCTGACGATCAAGTTCCAGCAATACGTACAAAAGCAGGGCGTGATCGATCTGCACGTCGAGCAAGGCCAGGATCCCCAGATGTTCAATGCCAAGGTCATGCAGGGCGGGAAAGTGATGTGCACCTGCGTCCTCGGGATGGCCTACAGCTCGGCGTTCGAAACATCGCCAGCCGGCGAGTTCACCGCCACGCCCTGCCGCGACAAGGCCCTGCTGCACAAGGCCAGGGAAGAGAACGTCATCGTCAGTGACATGAGCGGCGTCGCCCAGGGCCTGAGCGTGGACACCGTGAAACTGCCGCCGGAACACTTCTTCCAGGCAGGTGATCCCGCGCACTATTCGATGGTGTATTTCCTCGAAGTGGCGCGCCAGTGCTACATGCAGATCGCTCACAGCCATCTGCGCATTCCACTCAATACCCCAATGAATCTGCTGGCACTGAGCTTCACCCTGGATCGCCCCATCCCCAGGAACAGCCCGCTGTCATTGGCGCCGCAAGCCGGTTTTGATGCGTCGCTCCAGGCATTCAAGACCAACCGCATCTATATCGACCTGTTCAACCGGGGCGAAAAAATCGGTCAAGCCAACATTACCGCCCAGGTGCTGAGTCAATCGGCGCCGGCCGCCTGAACATTGAATGGATCTGTGCCATGACCGTGCCCCCTACAACCAAGGTATCGCCGTGAACGACGTCAAAGTGCAAGTCATAGTCAAATCGCCCCCTTCTGAAATCTGGAAGATCTGGAGCAATTTTTCAGAAGCACCGTTATGGGATACCGACGTTCGCCAGTGTCGACTCGACGGTCCGTTCCAGGCGGGAACGCGCGGCCAGTGCGTCCTCAAGAACGGCTTGAACATGCCACTGAAACTGGAAGCCGTGAACCTGCACGAAAGCTATCGCAACAGCGCACGACTGCTTTGGATCGACCTTGAATTCGATCATCAGATGCGCAGGCTTTCTGCCGATGAAACCCATGTCATCCATAGCGCGAAGATTTCCGGGCCGTTGAGTTTCCTGTATCGCGGGTTGCTGCGCAAAGCGTTGACTGCGGCGATGACCACCGCACTGGACAACCTGTGCACGCTGGCCGAACAACGGGCCCTCGGCACCTCGCGGCACGAGAAAATCGCGACGCCTTTGCATCTCGTATGAACCCTTCCGGATGGCTGCGTGCTGAACGCGCCCTCCCCGACTCGCTTTGCTTACTTATCGATAACAGTACATTTCGGATCTAGCATGAACCTACAGAAAAAAACTCAGTATCTCGTCATGGGCATCGTTGGCCTGGGTGTCATCGCCCCAGCATCGAGTTTCGCCGACACACTCGGCCCCTATGTCAGTGCCATGGGCGGGGTGAACTGGGTCGCTGACCAGGACCTGACCCAGAACGACAACGATTTCGTCGAGATGGAGTTCAATCAACCGCTGCACTCTGGCTTCGCCACCGGCCTGGCACTGGGCTGGCGGTTCCCGGTCGGGCTACGGCCCGAGTTGGAATTGAGCTATCGCCGCAACACTCTGGACCAGTTCAATAACCGGGTCTATGAGGGCGGAAGCAGCATCGAGGGCAAAGGCGAAGAGCAAGCCAGCAGCCTGATGGCCAACCTCTGGTACGACATCCCGAACCTGCCTGCCCCCTTGAGTCGCTTCACGCCTTACATTGGCGGTGGCCTGGGCTACGCGGTGCTGACCATCAAGGGCCTGGAGGCTGGCGGCGTCGAGTTCGGCGGCACCCATCGCGACACTGTCTCGGCCTGGCAACTGGGCACCGGCGTCGGTTATGAGCTCAACGAGCATTGGTCCATGTCCCTGGATTATCGCTACTTCAAGACTCGCGAAGCGAACTTCGGCAAAATCCAGGGCCTGCCCCAGGCCGATGTGGAAACCCAGTACAACGCCCAGTCCTTGATGCTCGGCCTGCGGTACTGGCTGTAAGCACTGGACGGATCGGCGCCTTGGGTGCCGATTTGCCCTTCATGACAGATTGCCGCTGTGCACACTTGGTATGCGCGCGCCTGTTCCAAGGCTTGTGGGTTTCCGTCAGCGCAAGGTAGCAGGCGTCTGGCGCCCGGCAAAACGTGCAGCGGCCACCGCTCTGTTGGGGACATTCAACGCGCGGATCAACGAAGAGACATGAATGCGCACGGTGAAGGGAGAGATCTCCAGCGCCGCGGCGATTTCTTTGTTGGTCTTGCCTTCGGCAATCAATTTCCAGACCTCTCGCTGCCGGGACGTGAGCTTGCTCATATCATCGTTGGAGCCGAGCGGCAGCGGGTCCGAAGGCTCGTACCTGACCAGTACTTCCCCCCGGCGAATATCATCGATGGCCTTGCCGACCTGGTCGGGAGAAAGGCTCTTGCCGACAAACCCGTCTACACCGGTCGCCATGACACGATCAATGATATCGCCGTCATCCAGGGTCGAAACCACAATCATGGAGGTGTGCTTGAGCTCCTGGCGCAACTGCGCGAGCTCGCTGACGGAGCCCAGGCCGGGAAGACGTATTTCAAGAATCAGTGTATCGAGCGGTTGGCCATTGGTTGCGAGCGTCCGTACTTCCTCCAGATTTCCCGCCTGTTCGATCATGGCGTCAGGTATCAGGCGTTCCAGCAGCACCATCATCCCTTCCCGGAACAGCGGATGTTCGTCGGCCACGATAATCCGGCAAATCTTCCGGCCCGAGACGCGTCTCTCATCGCGTCCCATACTGCATCTTGACGACTTCAGTGATTCTCTGTGCGACACCATGGGCGGGAGGCGTGACAGATCGGATCGACTGACCACGATAAGGTCCGTCCGCGGGAAACCAATTCTGCACAACGACCACGTTTTTGGGCTGATTGGCGGAAGCCGAGCCAGTAGAGATTTCATTGGTGAACTTGCAGGTGTCAAACGTACCGAGGGCCGTCTTGATCGTTTCACGACCGTTGTAAGTCAGCTGCTCAACGACATCGAACTCAACGGTTGCGCCGGCACTCACCGCCTTGTTTTTGTAGCTGACGGTGACGGTCTGCCCCGGTTGCAGATCAATCGGCGTGGAAGCGGGAGGCAGGTAGGTGGTGGTCACCAACGATGCACCGGCACCATGGCGATCACCGTAGCGAACCAGCCGACCGTCCTTGATCTCGGCGAACGTTGTCGTCACAAAGAACGGCGCATTATTGAGGAACGAAGTGTGCGCCGAAGCCACCGGATTCGCGCCGGCAAATACCTCACGTCCCAACGTCTCGGTTTTACCGCGACTGATGGCCGACGACAGATTGTCCCGGCTTTCATACTCCACGACTGTCCCGGCCTGAAAATCCGCTTCGTTGGTGCAAGCGGCAGAGGACGTCTCACTGGCCGTGGATGCCGACGCAACGGCGATAGAAGAACCCCAGCCACTGACAGCAAGGGCCGAGGCGGCAAAGACCGTTGCGAGGCGCTTGCGATAAGCCAGGCAGATGTTGGACTTTCTGGCAGGTATGCTTTTCAAAAAACAGGTCCTTGTTCAAATGTGCTCGTTGCAACCGGTCGAAAACCCGACAGCGCTCATAGGTTAGGGTCGAGTACCGAGCGGCGCTATAGCGCAAGTGTGCTATAGGGTTTGCCCTTGCCTGGGGGGTGATGGTCAAGGCTACCGATACGCGCCCGGCCATGGCATCATAAGGCCACTATTTTGTTAGAGCCTGGACGCGCTTCATTCTTCAGCCTTGAAACCGTATCAGAGGCTCACATGACCGAATCACTGGAGCGTTTTGTCCAGGCACAAGCCTCAACCTATGACCACGCCTTGCTTGAGTTACGGCGTGGACGCAAGGAAGGCCACTGGATGTGGTTCATCTTTCCCCAATTACGCGGCCTGGGTGTCAGTGAGAACGCCACCTACTATGGCCTGCGCGGCATGGAAGAGGCGCGCGAGTATCTGCATCACCCGCTTCTGGGACCGCGACTCGAGCGCGCGACCCGTGCCGTACTGGACTCGGAAGTCGCTACAGAGAAACTCCTGGGGGCACTTGATGCCATGAAATTCGCATCCTGCATGACGCTTTTTGCGGCGGTCGCGGGCGAGCACTCCGTGTATGCCCAGGCGCTGGATGGTGGGGTGAGCGTCGACTCGAGAACACTGGAATTACTTAGGGAGCAAGAGAGAAAAAATGTCTAATTACGAAACATGGACGTTGGTAGTCCAAGTGGCCGTGGCCCTGGTGGCCTTGCTATCGATGTACCTGGTCGTTCGCCAGGTGGTCATCCTGACGGCACAACTGAAAGCGACTCAACAGGCTTCCGAGGCCCAGAGCATCATTTCGATAGTCGAGTTCCTGCAAGCCAGCCAGGCCCGCGATGCCCGGCAAGCGGTTCGCGCCACATTGTCGACCCTGCATCATGACCAGTGGGACGCGACCCATGTCCAGCATGCCTCGCTGACCTGCGCCAACTACGACGTTGTCGCGGCTCTATTGCGTGCCGACTTGATCAAGAACAAGCACATCATCATCGAAAACTGGGCGCCGAGCATCAAGCACTGCCACCAGATCCTTGCGCCTTTCATCGAGACAAAACGCGCCCAGCCCGGCGGTGACAGAAAGTACTGGAGCAACTTCGACTGGTTGCGCGATCAGTGCTCCCAGGTCTGACGTGGGGATGGAACTGTGAATTCAGAAGCCATTTTCGCGCAAACAGTGATGCGTCTGCGAACGGCCAGGCACCTGGCCATTTTTACCGGGGCCGGTATTTCCGCCCAAAGCGGTATCTCGACGTTCCGTGATCCCTCGACCGGCCTCTGGGCGCGTTACGACCCAAAGAAACTGGCCACCCCCGCCGCCTTCGCCAAAGACCCTGCGTTGGTATGGGCATGGTACAGCTGGCGCCGGACGCTGGTTAACGAGGCGCAACCCAATGCCGCGCACCTGGCAGTCGCCAGGCTCACGCAGTGCTTGCCCCGTGTGACCGTCATCACGCAGAACGTCGACGACCTGCTCGAACGAGCCGGATCCAAGGAGGTGATTCACCTTCACGGCGATCTGGCCAGTGCTCGTTGCTTCCAGTGCAATCGTCCCTATCTGGGCCCATTGCCCGTGGATGTCGGCCCGGACTGCGACAGCCTGGAACCACCGCGTTGCCCGCACTGCGACGGCCAGGTCCGCCCCAACGTGGTCTGGTTCGGCGAAGGGATGCCGGAACAGGAACTGGACCAGGCCTTCAATGCTGCCCGTGACTGCGACGTCATGCTCTCCATTGGCACCTCTGGAAACGTGTACCCGGCGGCGCGAATTCCCACATTGGCAACCGAACATGGCGCCTGGCTGGTGCATATCAACATCGAACCGATGGGGTCCGCTTCCGATAAAACACTGGTGGGCGATGCGACCCACTGGTTGCCGAGGCTGGTCGATGCGTTGGGTTGAAGTGTCGCCGGCAAGGCTTGCCCGACACCGCTGAACTGAACCAGGACGTCGCCACCCAGGCCGCGTTGCAGCCACGCGGTAACGCTGCGGCGAAACCTCAGGATTGGAACGTCGGGAGTTCTACTTGAATGGTTTTACCCATCTGGAAGAACTCCCGGTTTTGTGGTCACAAGACGGCGCATCAGGCACAAACCCGCACCGCTCAAGGACCTTCCTTGAGCCGACGTTGTTCTCATAGACATAAGCCACCAGCCCCGTAAGCCCCCAACGCATCTGTGCTGCCTGGATCAGGTGTTTCAGGGCCAGCGTTGCCAACCCTTGCCCGCAAACGCGTTGATCAATGCGATAACCCACCTCGGCGCAACGGTGTGGTGCATGGATGCCTTTCAAATTCGCCCGCCCCACTATTCTTCCGCTGGCATCTTCGATGACAAACGGGTGCCAGGCGCCCGCGGCAAAATCGGCCAGATAACTTTCAATGTGATCGGTTACGCCCGTCAATGAATAAAAGGCAGGGTCCCGTGCATCGATCTGCGACTCGAACCATGCACGGTTATGGATTTCGAAAGCCAGCAGCGCTTGCACATCGGTGATTTCCAGCTCGCGAATCCTGAAGGGTTGCACTGATTGTTTCTCCTGGGGCGTGAAGCGCAATCGTAAGGTCGAGTGATCATTCATGGCGAGGATTTTTGCCGGAGCGGTCTTGTGTTGGGGGCCGCTGCGCGACCCAGCGGGAGCAAGCTCCCTCGCCCCAAAAGGCGGCGCAGTGCGCGCTCGATGGAATAGAGGGATGGAACACCGAGGGGCTTTTTGTGGCGAGGGGATTTATCCCCGCTGGGCTGCGCAGCAGCCCCAAAAGCGGGATGCGGTCTACCTGAAACACCACAGGGCCAGGCTTCAGGGCCGCTGCGCGCCCCAGCGGGGATAAATCCCCTCGCCACAGGTTATCTGCTTGATGGGCTATAAATGAAAAATGCCCCGTACCTTTCGATACGGAGCATTTCTTCAAGGCTTCCCGCGGATTGCCAGGGATTCACGCAACGGTGAGTCTCCTGGTTCAATCGCCTGCAGAATCCAGAGTGATTCTGCAGTTCCTATCCAGGGATAGCCAGGGCGGAACCTGCCTGGAATCCTTCAGGCGTTCTGGTTCCAGGGACGGTCTCCATGCTCGTCCTTGATGCGCGTCGGCAAGCCCATCACATCCAGCGCTTCGAGGAACGCCTCGGCAGGCAGCTCCTCGACGTTGACCATGCGCTGCACGTCCCACTCGCCACGGGCTACCAGCAAGGCCGCGGCCACAGGTGGCACGCCTGCGGTATAGGAAATGCCCTGGCTGTCGGTTTCGGCGTAGGCCTCCTCGTGGTCGGCCACGTTGTAGATGAACATCTCGCGCGGCTGGCCATTCTTGGTGCCCTTGACCAGGTCGCCGATGCAGGTCTTGCCGGTGTAGCCCGGTGCCAGCGAACTCGGATCAGGCAGCACGGCCTTGACCACTTTCAGTGGCACGACTTCCAGGCCTTCGGCGGTCTTGACCGGTTGCTCGGAGAGCAGGCCAAGGTTCTTGAGTACGGTGAACACATTAATGTAGTGCTCGCCGAAGCTCATCCAGAAACGCACGTTGGGCACATCGAGGTTCTTCGACAGCGAATGCACTTCGTCGTGGCCGGTCAGGTACAGGTTCTGCGAGCCGACAACCGGCAGGTCATCGGTGCGCTTGACTTCGAACATGGTGTTGCTGGTCCACTGGCTGTCCTGCCAGCTCCACACCTGTCCGGTGAATTCGCGGAAATTGATTTCCGGATCGAAATTGGTGGCGAAATATTTGCCATGGGAGCCAGCATTGACGTCGAGGATGTCGATCGAATCAATGCGGTCGAAATGCTGTTGCTGCGCCAGTGCCGCATAGGCATTGACCACACCCGGGTCGAAGCCCACGCCGAGAATGGCGGTGATGTTCTTCTCCTGGCACTCCTGGAGGTGGTTCCACTCGTAGTTGCCGTACCAGGGCGGCGTCTCGCAGACCTTGCCCGGTTCTTCGTGGATGGCGGTGTCCAGGTAGGCCACGCCGGTATCGATGCAGGCACGCAGCACCGACATGTTGAGAAAGGCAGAGCCGACGTTGATGACAATCTGCGACTCGGTTTCGCGAATCAGCGCCTTGGTCGCTTCGACATCCAGAGCGTTCAGTGCAAAGGCCTTGATGTCGGCGGGTTGCTTGAGGCTACCCTTGGCCTTGACGCTGTCGATGATGGCCTGGCATTTGGAGATGTTGCGCGACGCGATAGCAATACGACCGAGTTCGTCGTTGTGCTGCGCGCACTTGTGGGCCACCACCTTGGCGACACCTCCTGCACCAATGATAAGTACGTTCTTCTTCAATTTCTTTATTTCTCCTTCCGCCAGCTCAAGAGAGGCTGGACAAATAGTCGTCGTAAACAAACTCGCGAACCACCTCGACGCTGCCGTCGAGTTGCTTCACTACGATGGACGGCATTTTCAGACCGTTGAACCAGTTTTTCTTGACCATGGTGTAGCCCGCCGCGTCGATGAACGACAGCCGATCGCCGATGGACAGCGGACGATCGAATTGGTACTCGCCGAAAATGTCTCCGGCCAGGCAGGATTTGCCACACACCATATAGGTGTGTTCGCCCTCGCTCGGCGCCAGCTTGGCGTTCAGGCGGTAGATCAGCAGGTCGAGCATGTGCGCCTCGATGGAGCTGTCCACCACGGCCAGGTGCTTGCCGTTGTAGAGCGTGTCGAGCACGGTGACCTCCAGCGACGCACTCTGGGTGATCGCGGCCTCGCCCGGCTCCAGGTAGACCTGCACGCCATACTTCTGCGAGAAGGCCTTGAGCCGTGCGCAGAAGGCATCCAGGGCGTAGCCCTCACCGGTGAAATGGATGCCGCCACCGAGGCTGACCCACTCGACCTTATGCAGCAAGTGACCAAAGCGCTCTTCGATAGTGCCCAGCATCTGGTCGAACAAACCGAAATCGCCGTTCTCGCAGTTGTTGTGGAACATGAAGCCGGAGATATGCTCGATGACTTGCTCGACTTTCACCGGATCCCATTCGCCCAGGCGGCTGAACGGTCGCGCCGGGTCCGCCAGCAGGTAATCGGAGCTGCTCACTTGCGGATTGACCCGCAGGCCACGGACCTTGCCGGCCGATGCCTCGGTGTAACGCTGCAACTGGCCGATGGAGTTGAAGATGATCTTGTCGCAGTTGGCGAGCATCTCCTCGATCTCGTCGTCGGCCCAGGCCACGCTGTAGGCGTGGGTCTCGCCAGCGAACTTCTGCCGGCCGAGCTTGAGTTCGTAGAGCGACGACGACGTGGTGCCGTCCATGTACTGCTGCATCAGGTCGAACACCGACCAGGTGGCGAAGCACTTGAGCGCCAGCAAGGCCTTGGCCCCGGACTGCTCACGCACATAGGCGATCTTCTGCATGTTCGCCAGCAGCTTTTGTTTATCGATGAGGTAGTACGGCGTTTTGATCATTTTCGAGGCCTCCGGGCAAGGCGAGCCAAAAAAGGATGCGCATTGTGCCTTCACTGACTGCATATCGAAAGAGCGAAAAGTTCCGTTCATGCAATCACCCTGATCCAGGCCGATGCTTGCGATAAGCGGACGCAGCTGCTGCCCAGGCGATGAAATGCTGGAGGTTGCGGCAAACAAGGGACAACCGATGAAGCGCTGATGCCCGAAATTGAGCCGTCGCTGATAAACGGTAATGACAACGACCGTCCGCGATCAGTGCTGATGCATCAGGCCATGAAGAACGCCGAACCTCAGGCCCGGTTCGGAAGCGATCATGTTCGAGATACCGAAAGTCTTGAAGGCCGCCAGCATGATAGCCAGGCCACCGGGCAAGATGCCCAGGCGATGGCTTTGCAAGCCGGCCAACCTGAGCTGGTTGAGATGAGCGACGTCCAGCAGCTTCAACGACAAACGCAACAACCCACCGTAGGTGATACCGCCTTGTCCAAAGTCGTTGAGACCATTGGCCTTGAGCACCTTGGCCAACAGCCGCGCAGTACCGGAAGAGCCGATCGCCTGCTGCCAGCCCTGCGCGCGATAACCAGCCGCCACTTTTTCAAACTGCTGGGTAGCCACTCGCTCAGCCTCCAACAAGGCTTGGGCGGTAATGCAGCCACCCGGAAAGTAACGTGCGCCAAAGGTGCCGCTGCCGATGGCGATGCTTTCCGTCGACAACGGTTGAGCGCCCTGCCCCAGAATCAGTTCGGTCGAGCCACCGCCGATGTCCACCACCAGCCGCGTACGCTCGACACCGGGCACCGTATGGGCAACACCGGCATACACCAGCCGGGCTTCTTCATGACCGGACAGCACATCGATCCGAAACCCCAGGTGCCGCTCGGCACTGGCCAGGAACAACTGGGCATTGGCCGCTTCGCGCACGGCACTGGTCGCCACTGCCCGCACCCTTGTGGCTTCAAAGCCACGCAGCTTTTTGCCAAATCGGGCCAGGGCCTGCCAACCCCGATCCAGCGCCAGCTCGTCCAGAGCCCCAGCCTGCAGGCCTTCAGCCAAGCGGACCGGCTCGCGCAGGGTTTTCACCTCCTGGATCACCAGGCGTCGATTACGCTTTACCGACTGACCAATCATCAGGCGAAACGCATTGGAGCCCAGGTCAATGGCCGCGAACAGAGGGGCGTCGCCTTTCATAGCGGTGTTCCTTGCTTCATCAGCCAGCAGGCACAAGCGCTGCCGGACATCCCACGATGGTTTGCGAGAATCCTGCCTGGCTTCGATGACACCTGGATGACACACCACGCGCGTTGCCATGGAAGCAGACGCGTGGCGGCGAGCAAGCTCCCACAAGGGGTTTGGATGAGTTCAAGGCCGGAAACGGTTAATATCCCTCTCCTTCGTCTACCCTCACAGAACGGCGTACCGCTTACCCGTGGGCGTGATGCGTCAACATTCCTGCCTTCATGTACCGGAGATCTTCCATGCTCAAGCGTTCCCTGGCATTGGCCGTCGGCGTTGCCCTGTCTGTTTGCAGCCTGCTGACCCAGGCCGCCGATACCCTGAAAGTCAGTGCGATTCCCGATGAGGCCCCGACCGAGTTGCTGCGCAAGTTCAAGCCGCTGGGTGCCTATCTGGAACAACAAACCGGCATGAAAGTCGAGTTCGTCCCCGTCAGCGACTACCCGGCCGTGGTCGAGGCGCTGGCCACCGACCGGATCGACATGGCCTGGCTGGGTGGCTTCACCTTCGTGCAGGCACGCCTGAAAACCGGCAACGCCATCCCGCTGGTACAGCGCGAACAGGATGCCCAGTTCACCAGTAAATTCATCACCGCCGACCCGGCCGTCAAATCCCTCGCCGACCTCAAGGGCAAGACCTTCGCCTTCGGCTCGGTGTCGTCGACTTCCGGCAGTCTCATGCCGCGCTATTTCATGCTCAAGGACGGCATCAAGCCGGAAAGCTATTTCAGCCGCGTGGGCTACTCGGGCGCCCATGACGCTACCGTCGCCTGGGTCCAGGCCGGCAAGGTGGACGCTGGGGTGCTGAACGCCAGCGTCTGGGAAAAACTGGTGGCGGCCGGCAAGGTCGACACGACCAAGGTCAAGGTCTTCGCCACCACCCCCACCTATTTCGACTACAACTGGACGGTGCGCGGCACCCTCGACCCAGCGTTGGCGGCCAAGATCAAGGCAGCTTTCCTGGCACTCGATCCGGCCAACCCGAAAGACAAGGAAATCCTCGACCTGCAGGCCGCCAGTCGCTTCATCGAAACCAAGCCTGAGAACTACAAGGGCATCGAGGAAGCCGCGCGCGCCGCCGAACTGCTCAAATGACCCTGCAACTGACCCAGGTCAGCGTTACCCATGCCAACGGTGTCCAGGCGCTGCGGGGCATAGACCTGCACATCGGCGCGGGCGAACAGGTCGCGGTCATCGGCCCGTCCGGCGCGGGCAAGTCGAGCCTGCTCAACCTGCTCGCCACCGCCCTGCGCCCGGGTAACGGCGAGCTACAGCTGCTCGGCGAACCCGCCTGGCAACTGTCTGCCCGCCAGCGTCAGCGCCTGCGCGCGCGTATCGGCCTGATCCACCAAGCGCCGCCCCTGCCGCCACACCAACGCGTGGTCACCGCAGTCCTGGCCGGAAAACTCGGTCAGTGGGGCATCGGCAAAAGCCTGTTGAACCTGCTGCATCCGCTGGATATTCCAGGCGCCAGGGCGGCGCTGGCCCGGCTGGACCTGGGTGACAAGTTGTTCGCGCAATGCCAGCAGCTGTCCGGCGGACAGTTGCAACGCGTTGGCATTGCCCGGGTGTTGTATCAGGCGCCGGAGGTGTTGCTGGCCGACGAACCGGTCTCGGCCATGGACCCGGTTTTAGCCGAGCACACGCTTTCGGTGCTCTGTCGCCATGCCCGGGAGCACAACGTTACCCTGGTTGCCAGCCTGCACGCGGTGGAACTGGCCTTGGCGCACTTTTCCCGGGTCATCGGCCTGCGTGATGGGCAGATCCTGTTCGACCTGCCAACCGAGGCGGTCGACCGTCCGTTGCTCGACACGCTCTACGCCAACGAACAGCTGCAGTCTTCGCCAACGCCCCTCCCGCCCTCGAGCGTGCAGATCCCCCGATGCTGACACGCGATACCCGAGACCCCGCCAGCCGCCCTCGCCTGCTGCTCAGCCTGCTGGCCCTTGTCCTGCTCTGGCCCGGCATCCAGCTCAGCGAATTGGACCTCCGAGTGCTGGTCACCAGCGACAGCCAAAGCGAAATGGGCCGGTTTGTAGCGGCCTTCTGGCCTCCCGCCCATGGCGACGAATTCATCGAACTGCTGTGGCAGGCCACCTTGCAGACACTGGCTATCGCCACGGCCGGCATGGCCCTGGCTTTGCTGTTGGCGGTGCCCGCAAGCCTGTTGGCCAGCCGCGCCCTGTCACTGTCGGCGGCCTCCCGTGCCGGGCATCCGGGTTATTGGGGGCAACTGCTGCGTTGGCCAGTACGCGGCCTGCTGATCTTCCTGCGCAGCGTCCCGGAAATCGTCTGGGCCTTGCTCTTCGTACGCGCCGTCGGCCTCGGCCCCACCGCCGGCGTACTGGCGATCGCCATCACCTACAGCGGCATGCTGGGCAAGGTCTACGCGGAAATCTACGAGTCGGTCGACCAGCGCCCGGCCCACGCACTCTTGCAGTCCGGCAGCAGCCGGCTCGCGGCCTTCTGCTACGGGATCCTGCCCAATGTCGCGGCGGAACTGCTGTCGTATACGGTGTATCGCTGGGAATGCGCCATCCGCGCCTCGGTGGTGATGGGGTTCGTCGGTGCCGGAGGCCTGGGCCAGCAAATGGATTTGTCGTTGCGAATGTTCGCCGGCGGTGAAGTGGCCAGCCTGCTGCTGACGTTCCTGATGCTGGTGCTGCTCGCCGATCAACTCAGCCGCCTGCTGCGCTGGAGGCTGGCATGAAGCGCCTGCTCAACGCGGTCATGGTCCTGTGCATCGGCTCGGCGGTCGTCGCCTCGTTCGTCTACCTGGGCATCGACCTGAGCGAGCTTGGCGACAGCGGTAATCTGCACCGGATGGGGGCTTACGCGCAGCGTTTTCTCAGTCCGGACTTGAGCCCGGGTCATCTGAAGGCGATCGCTCACGGCGCCCTGGAAACCCTTGCCATGTCGGCCCTTGGCACCCTGCTCGCGGCGGTGTTTGGCCTGCTTTTGGCCCTGCCTGCGGCCGGTCGCTTCGGCTGGCCCCCGCAGAGCGCTTCGCGCCTGCTGCTCAATGCCTTGCGCGCCGTTCCAGAACTGGTGTGGGCCGCACTGATGGTCCTGGCCGCCGGGCTCGGCCCCAATGCCGGCACCCTGGCCTTGGCCCTGCACACCACCGGCGTGCTCGGCCGGCTGTTCGCCGAGGCATTGGAAAATACCCCTTCCGAACCGGCCGACGCGATCCGCCTGCAAGGCGGCAATGCCGTATTGGCGTTCTGCTACGGCACGCTGCCCAACCTTCTGCCTCAACTGCTGGCCTATGTCCTGTACCGCTGGGAAAACAACATACGCATGGCCAGCGTGCTCGGCTTCGTCGGCGCCGGCGGCTTGGGGCAAATGCTCTACGTCAGCCTCAGCCTGTTCCAGGAAGCACAGGGCAGCACGGTGATCCTGGCAATGCTATTGCTGGTTTTTGCGGTCGATACGTTGAGCAGTTGGAGCCGCCAGCGGTGGGTCAAGGCTTGATGGCTGTTGCACGGCGTAGTCATAAAGACCAATCGACAGGTCTTAATGACCACGACGCAACCGAGTCAAAATAACCAAGCAAACGCCAAGCCACTGACTGGCAAGGCATTCTGAGTTGGCACAGTTTCTGATGAGGTCTGCCGCCCCTTTTGGCGAACCTAGGAAGAAAGCCACATGAGTCATGAATTCAAACCTGCTCTTAGTGTAGTCACCGGTGCCAGTTCGGGGATTGGCCTGGCCGTCACCCAACGCTTGCTGGAGCGCGGCTCCAACGTGATCGCGATGTCGCGACAGATCGGTGGCCTCGGCGAACTGGTCGAACGGTTTGGCGACAGACTGTCCTGGCTGCCCGGTGACGTGACGCAGGCGAGTGACCAGGCCAGGCTGGCACAACTGGCTGCCTCCATCGGCCCGGTGGACTGTCTGATTCCCAATGCGGGAATCGCGCAACTTGCCGACGGCCTGGACCTGGCCGCTTTCGACAGGCAATGGGCTGTCAATGGCGCGGGCGCCCTCAATACCCTGAGCAGCCTGCGCGAGCACCTGTCAGCCCAGGCGTCCGTGGTGTTCATCGGTACGTTCCTCGAGCGGGTCACCTTTCCAGGGTTGGCCGCGTATATCGCCTCGAAAGCCGCCTTGCGCGCTCAGATGCGCACCCTGGCCGTTGAACTGGCCCCCCTTGGCGTTCGCATCAACATGGTTTCACCGGGGCCTACCGCCACACCGATCTGGGGCACCCTGGGCCTTAATGAAGAGGCCCTGGGCTCAGTGGCAAGCACGGTCAACCAGCGCCTTCTAAACGGGCAATTCCTCGAACCCGGAGCCGTGGCAGATGTCATCCTGTTCCAATTGAGCCAGGGGACACGGGGCGTGTATGGCCAGGACTGGGTAGTGGACAGCGGCTACACCTTGCGTTGATTGTGGCGAGTCCTGGCTAGAAGAAGCAGCGGTTCGGCACGACAAGGAACGATCTGTGGGAGCGGGCTTGCTCGCAAAAGCGGGCTGTCAGCCAACGATGATGTTTAACCTGATAGTGCCTTCGCGAGCAAGCCCGCTCCCACAAGGTTTTCGCATGGCTCTACGCCCGCTCCATCAGCGCCCCCTGCGCATCCGCCTCGCCGTGCAACAGCTCGATCACCCAGTCGATAAACACCCGCACCCTGGGCGACAACTGTCGATGGGGCGGGTACACCGCTGAGATCGGCCACGTCGGCACGCGATACTCGCTCAATACTTCGACCAGCCTGCCCTCGGCCAACTGCCGTTGCACGTGATAACGCGGCACCTGGATCAAGCCGAATCCCGCCTCACAGGCGGTCACATAAGCATCGGCGTTATTGACGTTCAGTTCACTCGGCAATTGCATTTCGCGCACCCGCCCCGCCACCTCGAATTCGAACGGGAAAAACCGTCCATTGCCAGACGCAAAGCCAATGACCTGGTGCGCTGGCAAATCCTCCAGCCGCCCAGGCGTCCCGGCGCGGGCAAGATAGCCGGGGCTGGCACAGGTCAGTTGGTGCAGGCGCACGATGGGGCGTGCCACCAACGCCTGGTCGACGACATTGCCGGCGCGGATTGCACAATCCACGCCCTCGCGCTGCAGATGGACCTGGCGGTCGTGGAAGCCCAGATCCAGTTGCAACGCCGGGTAGCGGCGGTAGAAATCCGCCAGGCGCGGCAGGATCCAGGTGCACCCGAAGGCAATGGGCATGTCCACTTTCAAGGTGCCGCGCGGCTGGCTTCGCTGCGCCGACAACGAACTTTCCAGGTCATCGAGGTCGTCCAGCAACTGGCCACTGCGCTGGTAATACGCTTGGCCATCAAGCGTTGCGCGCACCTGCCGGGTGGTGCGCTGCAACAACTGCACCCCAAGATGCGCTTCCAACTGTTGGATCAGCAGGCTGACGGTGGCCCTGGGTAGCCCAAGGTCATCGGCCGCCTTGCCAAAACCACCCAGTTCAACGATGCGCCGAAACACCTGCATGGCTTGTAATCGGTCCAATGTCGCGCCTCATTATTCAGGTATCACGAATAGTTAAACCAATAATCGTGGATTTATCCAGGAAACCCCTTGATGGAGACTGCACAGGTCGTTCATTTCCAGGAGTAATCATCATGAAGACCCGCCAACTCGGCCATCGTGGCCCCTACGTTTCCTCCATCGGCCTGGGCTGCATGGGCATGTCGGATTTCTACACCACCGGCGTGGACGAGCGAGAGGCGATTGCCACGCTCCATCGCGCCGTGGAATTGGGCGTGACGCTGTTCGACACCGCCGACATGTACGGGCCGTACACCAACGAAGAACTGCTCGGACGCGCCCTGCGTGGCAAACGTGAAGGCCTGTACCTGGCGAGCAAATTCGGCCTGGTGCGCAGCAGCGACCCCCACGCCCGAGGTGTCAATGGCCGCCCCGAATACGTCCGGCAATCTGTCGACGGCAGCCTCAAGCGCCTCGACACCGATTACCTGGACCTCTACTACCAGCACCGCATTGACCCTGAAGTGCCCGTCGAAGAAACCATCGGCGCCATGGCCGAGCTGGTCAAGGCTGGCAAGGTCCGCCACATCGGGATCTCGGAAGCCAGCGCCGAGACCATCCAGCGGGCCCACGCCGTGCATCCACTGGCAGCGGTACAAAGCGAATACTCGCTGTGGTCCCGCGACCCCGAACAAAACGGCGTGCTCGCTACCTGCCAACGCCTGGGCATTGCGTTCGTCGCCTACAGCCCCCTGGGCCGGGGCTTCCTGACCGGCGAGCTGAAATCACCCGAGGACTTCGCCGCCGATGACTATCGTCGCTTCAGCCCGCGCTTCCAGGCTGACAACTTCAATCGCAACCTGATGCTGGTAGAGCGGGTCAAGGCCTTGGCCTCGGACAAAGGCATCAGCGCCTCGCAACTGGCCCTGGGCTGGGTAATGGCCCAGGGCGAGCATGTCATCCCGATCCCGGGCACCAAGCAGCGCAAGTATCTGGAAAGCAATGTGGCGGCGGCTTCGGTGATGTTGAGCGCTGACGAACTGGCCCAACTGGATGGGATTTTCGCAGGCGAAGGTGCGGTGGCGGGCGACCGATACCAGGCGCAAACGATGACGCTGTTGAACGGTTGATCCCGCGGCTGGGCTGTCGCTTTCGACAGGCACGATTCAAGCAGGCGCCCGCCCAGCCGATAACCCTATCAGTGATAGCTCCCAGGCCTCGCCGGGTTCTGCAAGTTGCATAGGGTAATGATCAATGGGTTTGCCGCTTAATCGCCTGCTGATGTGGGGCGTCCTGATGTTCCTCGCTGCTGGCGCTTGCGCGGCAGAGGCGCCGCTGCGCATCGTCACCGAGGAACTGCCGCCCTACAACATGACGCAGAACGGGCGAGTGACCGGCATGAGCACCGAGGTGGTCCAGGCCGTGCTCAAGGAGGTCGGCCTGGACGCGCCTATCCAGGCCATGCCTTGGGCCCGGGCGTATGAACTGGCGCTCAATGAAAGCAACGTACTGATCTACTCGATCGTCCGTACACCGGCACGCGATTCGCTTTTTCAGTGGGTCGGCACCATTGGCCCGACGCAGTGGTACATCTACTCCCTGGCGGACCGACCGGTAAAACTCGCTTCGCTGGCCGATGCCCATGGTCACCAGATCGCCACGGTCAATCAGGACGTGGGCGAGCAGTACCTGGTGTCGAAAGGGTTCCGCATCGGTGAAGAATTGCAGTCGAGCACCAAGTACGAACACAACTACCGCAAGCTCAAGGTCGATCACGTGGAGCTGTGGATTTCCAATGAACTCAACGCGCTGTACCTGACGCGCCAGAATGGCGAAGACCCGGACAAAGTGCTGATCCGCTCGCTGCCGCTGCCCGAGCTGAGCAGTACAGATGGCTTGAACATGGCGTTCAGCCGCAAGACGCCGACCGAAACAGTGGAGAAGTTCCGTGTTGGCCTTGAAACCATCCGCCGCAACGGCGTCTACGATGCCATCCTGCGCAAATGGTTATGACATGGGGGGCGATTTCCGTACGGTGTCCTCCTTACAACCACAGGCCAAGGCGTTCAGCTCCCTGGGGCGGCGCCTGGTGTTGGCAACGCTGCTGTTCTGCCTGCTCTTTACCCTGGCGATGGTCACCTGGCGAACCTGGCTGGCCTGGGAAAACAACCTCGCGGAAATGAATTCGGAACTGGCCCTGATCGACCAAGTGTTCCAGAACACCCTGGCCCACGCCATTTGGGAGCTGGACCGTGAATCCCTCGACCAGCAAATCACCAGCGTCGCCACGGCAGCGCCCGTGGGTCGCGTGGTGTTGAACATCCTGCGCCCCGGCCAAGCCCCCGAAATCATCGAACTCAATCGATACACCGTCGCTCAATCGGGCGTGGTACCGGTGCTGCGTCGCCAACTCATCGCGCAGCCCTACGCCGGAGCCCAGGAAAAAGTCGGCGAGCTGACCATCGAAGGCGACAATAACCTGCTGTGGGAGCGCCTCTGGGGCGAAGCACGCAGCATCGTCATTACCCAGCTCATCCAGTCCTTGCTGCTGGCCGGGTTGGTCATGACCATGTTCAACCGCCTGGTGACCGTGCACGTGGTGCATATCGCCCGTCACCTGGGCGAACTTGCGCCGCAAACCCTCAAGCATCACCTCAAGCTGCAACGGGCGGTGTTGCGCCAGGACGAACTGAGCCTGCTCGAATCCCAGGTCAATGCACTCCAGGACAATCTCCACGCCCATCTGGAGCGCCAGCGTTCGGACGAACTGGCTCTTGCCGCCAGCCGCGATCAAATGGCCGAACTGGTCGAGGCACGCACCGCTGAATTGAAGGCAGCCAACCAATCGCTCGAAGCGCTGTCACGTCACGATGCCTTGACGGGCCTGGCCAACCGTCGCTATTTCGACGAACTGAAGGAAATCGAGTTTCGCCGGGCGATCCGCCATAAGACCCCGCTGGCCGTGCTCATGTGCGATGTCGATTTCTTCAAGATCTACAACGACACCTACGGCCACATGCAGGGCGACCAGTGCTTGAAAGAGATCGCCGAGACCCTGCGCAGTGTGTTCGGCCGCTCTGGCGAGCTGACCGCGCGCGTAGGCGGCGAAGAGTTCGTCGTGGTCCTGCCCAATATCGACGGCGTCCAGGCCTGCGAAGCCGCCCAACGCTTGCGTACGAGCCTGGCCGAGCGTGAGCTGCCCCACAGCGGCTCCAAGGTATCGCCTTTTGTCACCGTGAGCATCGGCGTCGCCGAGCTCGACCCGGAGACAATGGATCATTTTGACCAATTGCTGCAACGCGCCGACCAGGCGCTGTACCGGGCCAAACACCAGGGGCGCGACTGCGTCGCCCTGTAACAACCATCGCGCGCCATGAGGTCTGCATATGCATATTCGCCTGACACTCTGCTCATGCTTGCTACTTGCCTCCATCAGCCTGCAAAGCCACGCCGAGGCAATCGAAGTCGTCACCGAAGACTCGCTGTACGCCTATCAGCGTGACGACAAGGTCGTCGGGCCGGGCATTCGCATCGCCGAAGAAACGCTGAAAAACGCGCAGCTCACCGACTACAGCCTGTCGCTCTACCCGTGGGCCCGGGCCTATGAAAAGGCGCTGCACGAGCCTAACGTGCTGATTTTCCCGCTGGACCGCACCCCGGCTCGCGAGCAACTGTTCAAATGGGTGGGTGAAATACATCGAGTGGCGAGCCGGCTCTATAAAATGCGTGACAGCCAAGGCATTACCGTCAACAACCTCGAGGATGCCAAGCAGTACAGCATCGGCGTGGTGCGCAATGACGCCAAGCAGATTTATCTGCAACAGCGTGGGTTCACCCGGCTGGTCATCTCGGCCAACAACCACGACAACTTTCAAAAACTGTTGAAT
Source organism: Pseudomonas sp. 43mfcvi1.1 (assembly GCF_900115935.1). Lineage (NCBI taxonomy): Bacteria > Pseudomonadati > Pseudomonadota > Gammaproteobacteria > Pseudomonadales > Pseudomonadaceae > Pseudomonas > Pseudomonas sp. 43mfcvi1.1. The sequence continues at coordinate 207,516 of NZ_UETT01000004.1, forward strand.
CGCCAGATCCAGTTGCTGCCGATGCCAGAGAACACCGCACGCCTGATGAGCAAAGACGCCCAGGTGGATTTCACTTCGCTGGAAGAGGTCTATACCCTCGACGAACAACCCCACAGGGTCCACCTGGCCTTCAGCCTGAGCACACCGGATGAAGTCGTCGCCAAGGCCCAACGCGCCTTCGACCAGCTCAAGGCTTCCGGTGAAGTGGCGCGGATCATGAACGAACAGCGGTAGACTCTGGGGGATCACACCACAAGCAACCGATGAGGTATGTCCCGATGAGCAATGCGTCCTACGTTCCGCCCAAGGTCTGGAAAAACGACGCCCCGTCTGGCGGCCAGTTCGCCAGCATCAACCGCCCTGTTGCCGGGCCGACTCACGAAAAGACCTTGCCGATTGGCAAGCATCCACTGCAGCTCTATTCCCTGGCCACGCCCAATGGCGTGAAAGTGACCATCCTGCTGGAAGAACTGTTGGCGCTGGGTCATGCGGGCGCGGAATACGACGCCTGGCTGATCCGCATCAACGAGGGCGATCAATTCTCCAGCGGCTTTGTCCAGATCAACCCCAACTCCAAGATCCCGGCCCTGCTGGACCGCAGCGTAGAGCCCGCCATCCGCGTCTTCGAGTCCGGCTCGATCCTGCTTTACCTGGCGGAAAAATTCGGCGCCTTCCTGCCCACCGATCCGGCAGGTCGCACCGAAACACTGAACTGGCTGTTCTGGCAGATGGGCGCCGCACCGTACCTGGGTGGCGGCTTCGGGCATTTCTACGCGTATGCGCCGGAGAAGCTCGAATACCCGATCAATCGCTTCACCATGGAAGCCAAGCGCCAACTCGACGTGCTGGATCGCCGCCTTGGCGAAAGCCGCTACCTGGCAGGCGACGACTACACCATCGCCGACATCGCGGTCTGGCCCTGGTATGGGCAACTGGTGCGCAACAACGTCTACGGCGCCGCCGAATTCCTGAGTGCTCACGAATACACCCATGTGCAACGCTGGGCGGAAGAAATCGCCAAGCGTCCGGCCGTCCAGCGCGGACAGCGGGTCAATCGCACGTGGGGTGACGAGGCGAGCCAGGTGCCGGAGCGGCATGAGGCTGGGGATCTGGGCTGAAGACGCTCACAGGTTGGCTATCGGCAGCGTCCGGCGCCCTACCTGGCGCGTTCAAGCCGGCAGTGTCAGGCCCCGGTCGCTGAAATACTGGCTCAACGTTGCCGTAGACGCTTGCGGATCCGCCAGGGCGACGTAGGTATCGGGGCGTAGCAGATAGGCGGCGTCCCGGCACAACCCGGCTTTGTCATGATCATGCTGCCAGGCGAACGTGTGCAGGGGGATCTGGTGCTGGCTGCTCCAGGCTTTCAGGTCCGCCCGGGCCTCGCCGTAGACATGCACCTGCCAGCCGATGGTCGCGAGCGGTTCGTAGTTGTCGGCACCCGGCAGCGGTACCCATGGCAAACGGTCGCCGCCCTGCACGTCACCCGCCTTGCCGGCACTCAATGGGCTTTCGTGATAATTCAAGGAGGTTTGGGACACCATCCGAAACAGGTACTCACGCACGTTCTCGCTCTTGTAGGCGACACTTGCGAAGAGTGGAGCGATGCGCGTGCGCACGAAGTCGGCAAAATTGCCTTGGGCGGTGGCAAAGGTGAACAGCCGGTCTGTAGTTTCCACAAGCTTTTGCGCAAACGCCTGGCGTTCCGCCTGGTAGCTGTCGAGCAGCGAGTCTGCTGCCCGCCCCTTCACGACCGCCGCCAGTTTCCAGGCCAGATTGATCGCATCGAGGATGCCGGTATTCATGCCTTGGCCGCCGGCCGGACTGTGGACGTGGGCAGCGTCTCCCAGCAAAAACGCCCTGCCCCAGCGGAACTGATCCGTGACACGATGATGGACCCGGTAAGTGGAGAACCAATTGACGTGATCGACCCTGATGTTCAAGCCGTTAATCGCGTCGTGACCAACGTCCTCGAACGTAAGCGTCTCAGGGTGTTCTGCACGTTCGTCACGAACCGTGCCGATCAGGCGATATTGGCCAGTTTCGCCATAGAAAAACACCAACACGAATTCGGATTTATCAAAAGCGATATGGGCCTCGCCCGCAGGCTCGAAACCGCTGGCAGACACATCCGCCACGTAGAACAGTTGCTTATAGGTACCGCCCTCGAAGCCACTCCCCACCTGATGCCGGACGAGCGAGCGAGCGCCATCGCAGCCTGCCAGGTAAGCGACCGTGAGCGTCTCTTCGCGACCATCGGCCTGCTTCAGGCACGCGGTAACCCGGTCGCCATGATCCTCGAAAGACAGCAGTTCGGTCTGCCGCTCGACATCGACGCCCAGGGACTTAAGCTGCTCGACCAACAGCTGCTCATGACGATCCTGGGGGTATATGAGGACAAAAGGATAAGGCGACACATCCCCGCCGGCGTCCACCAGCGGAATCCGCGCCTTGCGTTTTCCCAGGGCCCACATGTTCATGGCCGGGGTCTTGTACCCGGCTTCGATGACCGCACCGGCCATGCCGAACTGGCGATAAAGCTCAAGTGTGCGGGCCTGGACGGCCATGGCCCGCGAGGTCTCCCCCGGCCCATGGCTCTTGTCGATGATCCTGACAGCCACCCCCTGCCGGGTGAGCCATAACGCCAGGACCAATCCAGTAGGGCCGGCTCCCACAATGAGAATGTCGGTTTGTACCATGCTCGTGCCTCTGGAGGACTGATAACTCTGGAGGCACTTAATAATGGTCGAGGAAGGCTGAATGTCAACGAACGGCCGGCGGGCAAGTAAGGCACATCGTTCTGCGGCTACTGTGAGAGCGAGCCTGCTCGCGATGACGTCAGTACATTCACCATAACCGTAAGCTGACACACCGTTATCGCGAGCAAGCTCGCTCCCACAGTTTTTCCCCCACAGCTTTTCGTCACGTGTTCAGCGGTTGGCTTCCAGCCTGTATCCATCACCCGCCGACGCCGGAGTCGTTTCATTGGCCAGGGCAAAGACACACTCATCCAGATAAGGCCTGACATCCGCCCATTTCCTGCGATCGGCGATAAACCCTCTCAGCTTCTTGCCCGCATCCACGACGTCCGGTTCATGGGCCATCAGCATGATCCTAGCGACTGAACTGGCGTCATCGGCCTTGTGCTTGGCATGATCCTGCCGGGCGTAAGAATGAAATTCCTCGATTCGCCCCAGCACAGCCTCCGCCCCGCCCATGCACTTGTCACCCATGACCTCTTCGCGCCGCTGCGCATGCCCGCCGGCAAAACTGTCCTGGACAAGATGAAGCAGGCTGCCCAACGCCACCTGGTTCACATTCGCCCGCAGCCACGGACGCCCGACCGCAAAAAGGTCCTGCACCGTCTGCCCATTATTGAAATGCTGCTCCCAGCCTTCGATCTTGATGTCTTTCAAATAGGTATTGATGGGGTAGGTTCCGTCGGCAACACCCCAGGCGAACTCGGCCCACATCATGATTTCACGCTTGGTCTGCTCTGGCGTGGCGCCCTCCTGGGAAGCCATTGCATGCAAGAACTGCAGGTCGCCGAAATGCGAACGAGAGATGTAATTCCCCGACCCCATGAACGCCATCGGATCGGAAGCGCTTTTGTCCTCGGCTTTCTCGAACAGATTTACCCAGCACCGCGTCTGCGAGATAAAGCCAACCGAGTAACGCCCATTGCAGCCCTTGGTTCTGGCATCTTCCGTGCCTGGCATGAACACCGGGTCATCGTTCCAGCGAACCCCGGCAATAATGTAGGCTCCGGCATACTCCAGGTTAGGGTTGCTGCAGTCCTGCCAATCGCCGTCGCACCCATAGATCTTCTGCGTCAACGCCTCATGGGCCGGATCGGAAAAATTATGCAGCGCAAAGCTGGCGAAAGGCACCGTCGCCTTATAGGAAACCCCGTATTTCTTGGCCATCTCCCGCTCAGCCAAGGTGCCATCCGGCGAAAGTTGAAAGGCATTGGCCTGGCCGATGCAACCGAACAAAACACCCCACACAACTCCCGACACGGCTTTGTATGTATTCATGGGTCGTCTCTGCAAAGGGCGATGACGGGCAGGTTCTCGTCTCGCGCCTGGGGTTGATTGTGATGGGCGTAGTGAATGGCAAGACGCCATCGTCGAAGCATAGCGGGTGACGCTTTGTCGTCCAGCGGGTGAGAACTGATTTTTTTCCATCTGTTTATCCTGAAACCTATACGAAAGTCGCTGACCAACAGACGTAGTAAACCCCAACCAAAAGCCCCTATGGACCGCCCCCGCCAATAGCCCAAGCTCACGCCCATACAAGCCCCCAGCCGTGACCGCTATAGAGAAAGGACTCCACCCACCACACCTCATACGCCTCACGTCGCGCTCAACCGAGTCCAGCCATGAACCTACTGAACCTCTTCAACAAAGCCCGAGCCCGCAATCAGGGGACGGTCAGCGTGGCCTGCACTTCGGGTGAACTTGACCAGACGCTGGCCAACCTACGCATCACTCCCGTGTTGGTCACCGGGTTCGTCTCCCCTCACCTGGACATCGACCGAGTCGCTACTAAGGTCAAGAAGCGCTTTCCCAACAGCACCATCAGCCTGTGCACGACCTCGGGTGAGTTGTGCAACGGTGCGAATACGCTGTACTGCCAGACCGGCGAGTCCTGGGACCGGGTGGTGCTGCAGCTGTTTGACGCCAGTGTGATTGTGTCGGCCGAAGTGGTGATGGTGCCCCTGGAGTGCGAGGACATTCGCGGTGGCGGCAAGCGCCTGGCCATGCGTGAGCGAATCGCCCGATTGGTGAATAACATCAAGCAGGCGCAAGTGAGCACGCCCATCGATCATCGCGATACCTTGGCCTACGTGGTGTTCGATGGTCTTTCGGCCTCCGAATCGTTCTTTATGGAAGCGCTCTATGAGTCTGGACGTTTCCCTTGCCTGTTCGTCGGCGGGTCGGCCGGTGGCAAGACGGATTTTAAAAAGACCCTGATCAGCGATGGGCAGCGCAGTTATCAGAACCATGCGCAGATTGTCTTCCTGAAAACCGCGGCGGATGTGCGCTTCGGGGTGTTCAAGAGCCAGAACTTCCAACCTGCCGGGCTGACGTTCAACGTACTGACCGCGTCGGTCGAAGACCGCACCATCGACCAGGTCATCGACAGCCGTGGGAACATCAAGAGCATGGTCCAGGCGCTGTGCGATGCGTTCGAGTGCAGTGCCCAGGCGCTGGAAAAGAAGCTGGCCGATTATTCATTCGCCATCCGCGTGGGTGATGAGCTGTTCGTACGCTCGATTGCCCGTATCGACTATCAGCAGCAGATCATCCAGCTGTTCTGCGATGTGGCGCCCGGCGAAGAGCTGGTGATGGTCAAGCGCACGCCCCTTCGCGAGGCGACCCGGCTCGACTACGAGAAATTCCTCAAGGGCAAGGGCGGCCGTCCGGTGGCCGCCATTCTCAACGACTGCATCCTGCGCCGGCTCAACAACAGCAGCGACCTGGGCAGCATGGCCGGTATTTTCGGGGATGTGCCTCTGGCCGGTTTCTCGACCTTTGGTGAAATCCTCGGCTTGAACCTGAACCAGACGCTCACGGCGATTTTCTTCTTTCGAATCACCAGGGGCGCCAGTTTCGTCGATGAATACGTCGACAACTTCATCGCCCACTATGGTGAGTTCAAGGCGTTTTTCCTGCGCCGCCAGGTCAAGAAGCTGGCGGGCCTGAACCATGTCGTGGTCAAGCAGATCATGGCGTTCAAGATGAATGACTTCAGTAGCGCCTTGGACACTCGCGGCCTGGATAACACGATCCTGCCGGTGTTCGACGGCCTGACGGACCTGGGTCAGGTATTGGCCCACGCCAGCCAGCAGCAAGCGCAGATCGCAACGCAGATCAAGCATTACTCCGGCGAGCTGCACCTATCGATGGATGACCTGACGGGCACGATCGACCGGCAAAACAACGTCGCCGAGCAGGCCGGCACGACCGTCGAACAGCTTGCCACCCAAGCGGGTGAAGCGGTGGTCGGCGCCCGGGCGCTGGCCAGTTCGAGCTTGCGTATCCAGTCGATCGTACAGGTCATCCAGCAAATCGCCGGACAGACCAACCTGTTGGCCCTCAACGCCGCCATCGAAGCGGCACGCGCCGGTGAGATGGGTAGAGGATTTGCGGTGGTGGCTGACGAGGTTCGCAAGCTCGCGGAAATCACCCGCAAGAATGCCGCGGAAATCGGCGTGGACATTGACCTGCTCTCAACGGAGATCCAAGGTGTCGCCCAACAGATCGAAGACCAGTCCATCGCCGTGAGTGCCCTGCGCGAGATGCTCGATGCCCTGGAAGACTCGAGCCGCACCACCGAAGGCACGGCGCAACGTACGAAGGCTATCGCGGACACCTTGACCGGGCTGACCCACGCCAGTACCTGAGGTCGAGCACGGCAGGATGGCCGGACTTGGTGAGATGGTTCCAACAGGTCTTCGTGGAAGGCCGATAGCACCGGGTTACTGACGGGGCGAGATCGCACGTCCGCAGCAGATCCCCTGTGGATGCGGACTTGCTCGCGAAAGCGGTGGGTCAGTTGGCAGTGATGTTGGCTGGCCGGCGTCATCGCGAGCAGGCTCGCTCCCACAGGTTACTGGTGTCGACTCCAAATGCCGTGGACACCCGCAATCCCTTGTGGGAGCGAGCCTGCTCGCGATAGCGGTGGGTCAGTTGGCGGTGATGTCGGATGTACCGCCGTCATCGCGAGCAAGCTCACTCCCACAGGGTTTGGTGATCACTGTAGGGACCTTGAACGACTGCCTGGAGCTCGGTGTTTTCCATCGCCGGAAGTGCCTTCCACCCAGCCCGAATCAACGGGACGTCACGCGCCCTCCTCGATCGATGCACCACGGCGGCGACGCAAGCGGTTCGCGACGGACAGCACCTGAACGTAAAACACCGGCACGAACAAAACCCCGAGCACGGTCGCTGCTAACATGCCGCCGACCACGCCGGTGCCGAGCGCTCGCTGGCTGGCAGCACCGGCACCGCTGGCGAACGCCAGGGGCATCACTCCCAGGATGAAGGCCAGGGAGGTCATGACGATCGGTCGGAACCGCAAGCGTGCAGCTTGAGCCGCCGCTTGTGCAAGGCTGGCGCCCTCAGCGTGGAGGGCCTTGGCAAATTCGACGATCAGGATGGCGTTCTTGGCGGAAAGACCGATGATCGTGATCAAGCCCACTTTGAAATAGACATCATTGGGCATGCCCATCACTGTCACCGCCAATACCGAACCGAGCATGCCCACCGGCACGATCAGCAGCACGGCAAAGGGAATCGCCCAGCTTTCATACAGGGCGACCAGCACCAGCAAAACCATGGTCAACGACAACCCTACCAACAGCGGCACCTGATCGCTGGCCTGTTGTTCCTGCAACGACAGCCCCGCCCATTCGAGACTGAAACCGGCCGGCAACTGCCGGGCGATGTCCTGCAACGCCTGCATCGCCTGCCCGGTGCTGTAGCCCGGCGCGGCATCCCCGGAAAAACGCAGCGATGCCGAGCCGTTATAGCGAGCGATCTGCAACGGTCCGACTTGCCACTCAAAACGGCTGAACGCATCCAAAGGCACCAGGCGCCCCTGGCGGTTGGGCACTTGCAGGCGCAGCAACGCTTGCGGCGTCTGCCGGCTCGTGCCATCGGCCTGGATGATCACCCGCTGCATCCGTCCCTGATTGGCGAACTCGTTGATCTGCTCCGAACCCAGCGCCGAGGACAGCGCCGCACTGATCACATCGAAACTCACCCCCAGCGCCTCGGCCTTTTCACGGTCGATGCTGACGTTGATTTGCGGTGCATCGGCCAGGCCATCCTCCATCAAATGGTCAATCACCGGCGAGGCCTTGGCTGCCTCGAGCAATTGGTTGCGCGCCTTCAATAGCGCTTCGTGCCCCTGCCCCGCCAGATCCTGCAAGCGCAACTCGAAGCCGCTGGAGGTGCCAAAACCGTCGACTGGCGGCGGCACCACGCTGAACAACGTGCCATCGGCGACCTCTTCAAAGGCGTCGTTCGCGCGTCGAGCCACCTCGTCGCTGGCCTGCCCGCTGCCGCGCAGCGACCAATCCTTGAGGGTGACATACGACAACGCCGCATTGGCGCCCTCCCCGGAAAAACTGAACCCCATGATCGCCAACACCTGGTCCGTGGCTGGTTGCGCCAGGGCATATCGCTCCCATGCCTGGACCGTCACGTCGGTGCGCGCGGCCGATGCGGCGGGTGGCAGCTGTATATCGGTGACGATGTACCCCTGGTCCTCCGCTGGCAGGAACGAGGACGGCAACCGGGCATAGGTGAAGCCGAGTACCAGCAGCAACACCAGGTACAGACACAGGCTGCGGCTACCGCGTCGAACCCAGCTCGCGCCCAGCCGCTCATAACGCTGGGCCAGGGCCTCGAAGCGTCGATTGAAAGCGCTCGCCCAGCGGTTGGGCCGGGTCGGGTGCGCCGGGTCGAAAGGTTTGAGCACGGTGGCACACAGGGCCGGCGTCAAGGTCAGCGCCAGGAACCCGGAGAACAGGATCGACACCGACAAGGCCACGGCAAACTGCTGGTAGATCACGCCCACCGAGCCGCCCATGAACGCCAGCGGCAGGAACACCGCCGCCAACACCAGGGTAATGCCGACAATCGCCCCGCTGATCTGCCGCATGGCCTTGCGGGTCGCGGCCTTGGGCGACAGGTGTTCTTGGGCGATCAACCGCTCGACGTTTTCCACCACGACAATGGCGTCGTCCACCAGGATCCCGATCGCCAGCACCATGCCGAACAACGTCATCATGTTGATCGAGAAGCCCAGCGCGGCCATGACCGCCACCGTTCCCAGCAGGCAGACCGGCACCACCACCGCCGGAATCAGCGTATAGCGCAGGTTCTGCAAGAACAGCAGCATCACCAGGAACACCAGGACCATGGCTTCGACCAGGGTGTAGATGACTTGCTTGATTGCCACCTCGACAAAGTACGAGGTGTCATACGGCACGCTCAGGACCATGTTCGCCGGCAAGGTGCTCGACAGCTGTGCGAGCCGCGTCTTGATCGCCTCCGCCGTTTGCAGTGCGTTGGCGCCCGGTGCCAGTTGCACCGACATGGCCGCCGCCGGCTTGCCGTTCAGGCGCGCGTCGAAGCGGTAGTCCTTGCGCCCCAGCTCGACCCGCGCCACGTCGTGGATCCGCACGCTGGAACCGTCATCGTTGGCCCGCAGCACAATGTTGCCGAACGCCTCCACCGATTCGAGCTGCCCTTGTACCATCACCGTGGCGGTGATCTGCTGGTCGGCTGGCCCCGGCCGTTCACCCAGGCTACCAGCCGGCACCTGTATGTTCTGCCCCGCGATGGCTCTGCCGACATCGGCCATCGACAGGTTGTAGCCCACCAGCCGCGCCGGATCGACCCAGATCCGCATGGCCCGTTCGGCGGTGTACATCTGCACTCGTCCGACCCCGGCCACCCGGCGAATTTCGTTGTTGATGGCGCGGGCGGCATAGTCGGCCAACCCGACGGAGTCCTGCTGGCCATCGGTGTAGGACAAGGCATACACCAGGAGGAAGTTGGAACGTGCCTGCTCCACTTCCAGCCCTTGCTCGATCACCGCCTGGGGCAAGCGGCCGACCACTCGCTGCAAGCGGTTCTGCACATCGACCTGGGCCATGTCGGGATCCGTGCCCGGCTTGAAGGTGATGGTGGTTTCGGCACCGCCGTTGGCGCTGTTGGATTCGTAATAGATCAAGCCCTTGAGGCCGTTGAGCTCCTCTTCGATCAGGCTGGTAACGTTCTGGCTGACAATCAGCGCCGAGGCCCCCGGATAGTTGGCGCTGACATTGATTTGCGGCGGCGCCACGTCCGGGTACTGGCTGACCGCCAAGGTGCCCAGAGTCAGTACGCCGGCCAGGGCGATGAACAAGGTGATGACCCAGGCAAAGTTCGGACGGTTGATGAAAAAATCCGGCATCGTTTTCTTCCCTAGGCCGCTGGCCGTCAGTTACGAGCCTGTTGCTCGGCCAAGGTAACCACGTGGACCTGCGTCCCCGCGCTGAGTTTGTCGGCCCGCTCGATCACCACCTGCTCGCCCGCCGCCAGCCCCTGGGTGATCTGCCAGTCGGTGCCGAACATCGCACCGGTGCTGACCACCCGTTCGCGCACCACACCAGCGACATCCACCAGCATCAACCGGGCCTGGCCGTCGGCACCGCGCTGTACCGCCTGCTGTGGAACGAACAGCGCTTGTGGGTCGACCCCTGCCGGCGCCACCACCCGCACGTACATGCCAGGTAGCAGCACGTTGTCCGGGTTGGGGAACTCGCCGCGCAAGGTCACTTGCCCGGTGCTTCGGTCCACGGAAATATCGGAAAACATCAACTTGCCGCGTCGGGTCTGGGCGGGATTGCCCACCTGTACCGTCACCTCGGCCGCACCGCTGCCATCGAGGGTCAGGCGCCCACTGGCCAGCGCCTGCTGCAAGGCCACCACCTGATCGGCGGATTGGGTGAAGTCCGCGTAAATGGGGTCCAGTTGCTGGATTCGCGCCATCTGCGTCGCCTCGTCCTGCCCCACCAGCGCGCCTTCGCTGACCAGGGCTCGACCGATGCGGCCGCTGATCGGTGCGCGCACCTGGCAGTAATCCAGGTTGAGCCGGGCACTGGTCAGGTCGGCCTGGGCCGCCAGGCGATTGGCCTGGGCGCTCTTGAGATCGGACATGGCTTCGTCGAACGCCTGCGGGCTGACGGCGCTGATCTCCACCAGCTGCTTGAAGCGCTGCACCTGGGCGTTGGCCCGATAGACATCGGCCTCGACCCTGGCCAGCGCACCTTCGGCGCGCATCAGCGCCGCCTTGAGCGGCGCCGGGTCGATGCTGAACAGCAACTGGCCGGCCTTGACGTCACTGCCCTCCTGGAAGTGCCGGGTCAGCACCACACCGGCCACCCGCGCCCGCACCTCGGCGATGCGCACCGGCTCGATCCGACCGGGCAAGTCAGTGCTCATGGCAAACGCTCGCGGCTGGACTGTCAGGGTCTTGACCTGCGGCAATGCCGCACTGGGCCTGGCGCGCGGTTCCTGGGCACCACAGGCGCTTAACCCAAGCACCAGCAGCAACAGCGAGGCGGGTTTCAGCGAGGCGAAATTCTTCTGCATTGTCACTCCCTGCCCCATGAAAAAAAGGCTTGCCGATGGCAGTCGGCAAGCCTTGGACATCGGTGGATGATTAACCCGCGGGGCGCTCGTTGATCGTGCTCGCGGCCTGGAACAGGATTTTCGCGACAAAATCGATTTCCTGTTCGGTGATGATCAGCGGCGGCAGCAAGCGCACGGTTGCGCCGTGGCGTCCGCCCAGTTCAACGATCAATCCGTGCTTCAGGCAGGCCTGTTGGAAAGCCTTGGCCCGGGCCGTGTCCACTGGCGGATGACCCTGTACATCGAGGGTACCCTGCGGGTCGACGATTTCCATGCCGAGCATCAAGCCGCGACCGCGCACATCGCCGATCCAGGCGAACTCGCTTTGCAGTGTCCGCAGGTGTTTTTGCAAGTGCGCGCCCACCGTTTCGGCGTGCTGGACCAAGCCATGGTCACGAATGAAGCGCAAGGTCGCGGTGCCCGCCGCCATCGCCAGCTGATTGCCACGGAACGTGCCGGCGTGGGCACCCGGTTGCCAGACATCCAGCGACTCGTGATAGACCATGACCGACAGCGGCAACCCACCGCCAATGGCTTTGGACAGGGTGATGACATCCGGCGTGATACCCGATTGCTCGAAGCCGAACATCCGCCCACTGCGGGCGATGCCGCACTGGATCTCATCGACGATCAGAGGGATGCCATGGGCCTGGGTCAAGCGGCGCAGCTCCTGCAGCCAGCGGTCCGGCGCGGCGATCACCCCGCCCTCGCCCTGGATCGGCTCCAGGATCATCGCCGCCGGTGCGGTCACGCCACTTTCCGGGTCGTTGAGCAGGTGCTCCAGATAACGCACGTTCAACGTGACCGCCTGATCGCCGGCCACCCCGAACGGGCAGCGGTAATCGTGGGGAAACGGCAGGCGCTGCACACCGGGCATCAACGCGCCGAGGGCATTTTTCGGCGACAGGTTGCCGCTGATGGCCAGCGTGCCCAGGGTCATCCCGTGATAGGCCCCTTCGAACGCCAGGACCGAATGCCGCCCCGTCGCGGTACGGGTCAGCTTGAGCGCGGCCTCGACCGCATCGGCCCCGCTCGGGCCGCAGAACTGGATACGTGCATGGCGAGCGAACTCGCTGGGCAGGCACGCGAAAATCTCTTGGACGAATGCGTCCTTCACAGGTGTCATGAGGTCCAGGGTATGCATCGGCACACCAGCGGCCATGACCTGGGTGATGGCTTCGATGATTACCGGATGGTTATGCCCCAGCGCCAGGGTGCCGGCACCGGCCAGGCAATCGACGAACACTTGTCCGCGACTGTCCTGCACATAAATGCCATGGGCCCTTTCAAGCACCAGGGGAATGCGTCGCGGGTAACTGCGGGCGTTGGATTCCTGCTGTTGCTGGCGTTCCAGCAACGGTGTCGAATCGAGGCAGTAAGGACTCGACAGGCCGGTGTGCAACAGGCGTAGCTGTTGCGCGCCACCCGCTGTGACATTCGAAAAAGCACTCATGATTTCCTCCATGGAGGCTGGGTTTGGAAGGGAACAAACAGCCTGGAAACACACATCCGGGAAGCCGCAAACCAGGCGCGGGGAGATTGCCTCCCCGCGCCCATGGGTTTACATGTCGTAACGCAGGATCATGCCGAACGTGCGCGGTGCGCCGACGTCGATGATGTCGTCGTTGCGATTGTTGGTGACGTACTCCTTGTCGAACGCATTCTTGACGTAGGCGGACACGGCGACGTTCTTGGTGACTTTGTACTCGGTGTTGAAGTTCACCAGCACATAGGCGTCGCTCTTACGCTCGCCACTGACTTTGCCGTTTGAGTCGAATTCGTACTCCGAAGGCGCGGTGCTCTGATAGACAATGTCCGTGCCGAATATCAGGCGATCGTCGAAGCGATAGACACCACCCACCGAGGCCTTGTATTTAGGCGAGTAGAGGAACGATTCACCGCTCCTGTCCTGGCCATTGTCAGCGACGAAGTCCTTGTATTTGCTGTCAGTAATGGCACCACCGACGTTCAGGGTCAGTTGTTCGGTGATGTCTTTTTCGACGAAGACTTCCAGGCCCTTGATGTCACTGCGACCGGCGTTGTAGATATCAATGACGTTGCTGCCAGACTGCCGCACGCTGACCTGTTGGTCTTTCCAGTCGGTGTAGTACAGGTTGGCGCGGGCGCGCAGGGTCTTGTCGAAGAACGAACCGCGATAGGACAGCTCGTAGTTGGTGGTGTATTCCGGGTCGTAGGCCTGGTGACCGCTACCGGAGCGCAGGTTGACACCACCACCGCGATAGCCCTTCTGCACCATGAATCCGAGGTACTGGTCCGTGGCCAATTCATAGTCGATGCCCAGTTTCGGCAGCACGGCATCAAACGACTTCTTGATTTTCTCGGGAACGAAACGGCCGTCCTCCTCGATATCGGTATTGTTCGTCTCGTGGTCGTAACGCAGGCCGGTGATCAACGTCCAGCGCGGCGCGAACGTCCAGTTGACTTCACCGAACACCGCCTTGTTTTCAATCTTGGTATCACCTTTGACGGTACGCACCAGTACGTCATCGAACAGCAGCCGGTCGTGGAACTTGTTGGTGTTGTGGCCATAGTAGGCGCCGACGAAACTCTTCACCGTGTCCGAGGCGTAATTCAGACGCAGTTCCTGGCTGAACAGGTTCCCGTCTTGCTTACGCAGAACGACCTCGTTGTCCACCGCATTCTGGTCAAAATCCAGACGGTTGCTGTAGTCCGTGCTGGTATTGGCCGTCATGCTGGTCAGCGACCAGGCATCGTTCAGGCGATAATCCACCTTGGCGCTGAGGGTGTCTTGCTTGAGGTTGTCGAAGGCTTCGGTATTGGACGCGATGTCGTAATAGCTCGGCTTGCCATCGGAACCGCGCATCGTCGAGCGGTCACCCTGGCGGTGCTCGTTATGGGCATACGTCAGCAAGACGTCAGTGTCGTCATTGGGCAGGATCAGCAATTTACCGCGGGCGTTGCTGGTGCGATGCGGGTTGGCATCTTTATCGAGCGTGGTGTTGCGAATGTAGCCGTCACCGTCGGAATAATCCACGGCAATACGCCCGGCGATCTTCTCATCCACGATCGCCCCGCCACCCGCCACGGCCGCTCCGTGCTCACCATAGTTCCCCACATTGGTTTGCGCCGAGAAGGAAGGCTCGAAGGTTGGATTTTTGGTCTGGATAACCACCGCACCGGCCAGGGAGTTACGACCCTGGGTGGTGGACTGTGGCCCCAGGAATATTTCGACCTGCTCGGCATCCCAGAGCGGGACCGGGCTGAGGGTCAGCGCGCGGTTCGGCTGCACGGCACCGTCGACATACACCGATACCGCACCGTTGAGGGCCGCCGGGCCCTGGTCGTCGAAACCGGACACCGGCACGCCACGAATACCCCAGTTCTCATTGCCGGCCTGGCTATAGACGCCGGGCGTACGGGCAAAGACATCCACCAGGTCCTTGTCGCCATGCTCACGCAGGTTCTTGTCGGTGACGACCACGACGCTGGATTGGGTTTTCTCGAGGGTACGGTCGATTTTTTCACCCGTCACGGTGATGGGAGCGATCTCCATCTTGCTCGCTTCTTCAGCCGCCCATGCGCCGTTGCTCAAGCCGATGGCCGACCCCACAGCCAACGCAATTGTGTTCTTTTTGAAATTCACGCCCCGCTCCCCTGCGACAGATATTTTTAGGTTTTTTGAGCTGGCCGAAGGCTGTTTGGCGCCAGCGGAGCGGAGTCTAATCCAAAAAAAAAATTAAATAAATAGTATTGATAATCCATCTCATTTGTACCTAGTATGTCGTCTTGTATTGATCTGGATACATTACAGACGAGTCCTACACACCCGACCGCTGCCCTGCTTTCAAGGTCCTGTGACTGGTCGAAGAAGACAAAAGAGGATGCACAAGGATGACCTCAATCGAACACCTGAACGGGCGTTCCGAGCTTTTTTCAATGGCGCCCACGGATGCAAGCGCGCAGTCGTTACCCGTGCTGGTACAGGCGGCACCGGGACAGTCGATCCACGATCTGGACGCCTCGATCCGCGACGGCCTGGCCCATGCCCTGACCACGGTAGGCGGCGTGTTGTTCCGCGGTTTCACCGTCGCCACGCCCATCGATTTCAAGCGCTTCGCTGCCAGCTTCGGTGCACCGCTGGCCAGTTACGAATTCGGCTCCACGCCGCGCAGCAAAGTCTTCGCCGGGATCTATAGCTCCACTGAGTACCCGGCCCATCAATTCATCCCGTTGCACAACGAGCAGGCCTACACCCGGCCCTGGCCTTCGCGCATCTGGTTCCACTGCATCAAGGCCAGCGAAACCGGTGGCGAGACCCCGATTGCCGACAGCCGCCTGATCTACCAGCGCATGCCTGCCGAGATTCGCGAGCTGTTCGCCAGCCGTGAGTTGCTCTACGTGCGCAACTACAGCGGCGCCCTGGACCTGCCCTGGGAGAAAGTCTTCAACACCCAGGACCGTGCCCAGGTCGAACGCTATTGCCAGGACAACGACATCGAGTGGGAATGGAAAGCCGATGGCGACCTGCGCACCCGCCAGCATTGCGCCGCCGTGCAGCAGCATCCCGAGACCGGTGAGTGGGTCTGGTTCAACCAGGCGCACCTGTTCCACGTCTCGGCCATCGAACCGAGCGTACGCGCCAGCCTGCTGGCGGCGGTGGGTGAAGAGAACCTGCCGCGCCATGTCTATTTCGGCGACGGCTCGCCGATTGCCGACGACATGCTCGACACCGTGCGCGAGGTCTACCGCGAGACCGCCATCAGTTTTCCCTGGCAGCCCGGCGACGTCCTGATGCTCGACAACCGACTGGTGGCACACGGTCGCAATCCTTTCACCGGTGACCGCAAAGTCATCGTGGCCATGGCGTGAATTGCACATGTTTTCATTCGAACATTGGATCGACGTGCTGGAAGCCAACGCCCAGCACTTCCCTCAGCGTGCCGCCCTGCATTTCCTGCCGGACGGCGTAGAGATCGGCGAAACCCTGACCTTTGCCCAACTGCACGAGCAATCCCGATCCCTGGCGGCCGCGCTGCAAGCGCGTTATGCACCGGGCGACCGGGTGTTGCTGATGCTGCCCACCAGCCTCGACTACGCCCGCGCCTTCTGTGCCTGCCTGTATGCCGGCTTGATTGCCGTGCCGTTGTTTCCGCCGCCGTCGCGCAAACCGCGCCATCTCGACCGCGTCCGCAACGTGGTGGTGGATGCCGAACCGGCGCTGATTCTCGCACCGGCGGACTATTGCGAAGGCTTGCTGGAACTGGTGGAGGGCCGCGTCGAGGTGCTGACCGTACAGGACCTGGGCACACCCCCGGCCGGCCAGTGGCAACGCCCGGCCATCGATGGTTCGACCGTGGCCTTCCTGCAATACACCTCGGGCTCTACCGGCTCGCCCAAAGGCGTCGAGGTGCGTCAGCGCAACCTGATCGCCAACGTCGAACTGATGCGCCAGGCGTACGGTTTCGACGAACACGGCGCCATGGTCAACTGGCTGCCGCTGTACCACGACATGGGTCTGATCGGCGGGATGCTGGCCCCGCTCTACAGCGGCATGCCCTGCTATCTGATGGCGTCCCAGACGTTCGTCAATGCGCCGTCGACCTGGTTGCAGGCGCTGAGTCGCTACCGCGCCACCGCCAGTTTCGCCCCCAACTTCGCCTATGCCCTGTGCAACCGCGTGGTCAGCGATAGCCTGATCGCACAGCTCGACCTGAGCGCCTGGAAACACGCCATCAACGGCGCCGAACCGATCCACCCAGGCACCCTGGAAGCCTTCGCCCAGCGCTTTGCCGCATGCGGCCTGAACCCGTTGGCCATCAGCCCCGGTTACGGCCAGGCCGAAGCCACCCTGTGCGTCAGCGCCACACCGGCCGACGCGCTGCCGGTGGTGCTGCGCCTGGACAAAGCCGTGCTGGAGACCGGCCGCGTGGCCCTGGCGGCCGCCGATGCCGCCGCCGTGGAGTTCGTCGCCTGCGGTTACCCGCAAGCCTTGCATAGCATCGCCATCGTCGACCCGCAAACCTTTGAGCGCTGCGCTGACGATCGCATTGGCGAAGTCTGGCTCAAGGGCCCGAGCAACGCCGAATCCTATTGGAAAAACCCCACGGCCACTCGCGAAGCCTTTGAAGCACAGATCATCGGCTCATCGGAGCATTACCTGCGCTCCGGCGACCTGGGCTTCATGCACGAAGGCCAGGTGGTGATCTGCGGACGGCTCAAAGATCTGCTGATTCTCAACGGTCGCAACCTCTACCCCCACGACATCGAATTCGCCATTACCGACGCCGAGCCGGGCATCCGTACCGGGCGCATCGCCGCGTTCTCGGAAATGGACCCGGCACTGGGCCGCGAGAAACTGGTGATTGTCGCCGAGCCGCAACGCAAGTTCGTCGACCCGGCCCATCACCCGGCGCTGTTCGCGTCGATGCAAAATGCCGTGCGCGAAGCCGCCGACTGTGGCATCGACCAGATTGTGCTGGTGCAAGCCGGCACCATCCCGATGACCACCAGCGGCAAGATCGCCCGTCAAGGCGCGCGCAAACAATTGGCCGCGGGCACCCTGAGCATCATTGCCCAGAGCACTGGCGCCCTCGCCGACGATAGCGAGGCCGTCGACCTTGACCAGCTCAAGCGCCTGGTAGCCGAGGCATCGCACCTCGCCCCGGCGGCGTGCCGTCAGTGGTTGGAACAGACGCTGCGCCAGGTCAACCCGTATTTCTCGGCGAACGTCGAGCTCAGCCTGGTAGGCCAGGGCCTGGACTCCATCGGCCTGGCCGACTTCGCCGCTCGCTTGCACCGGGACCTGGGCTGGAGCCTCGATACCCAGGATCTGTTCGGCGAACAAACCCTCGGGCAATGGGCGCAAGCCTTGCAGGACTTCCTGGGACAGGCGTCGCCAACCTCCGAGACCTCGAGCGAGCGCCTCGACACCCAGCAGGGTCGTCAGTCTTTCGCCCAGAGTCGCCTGTGGTTCCTGCGTCAGTTGAACCCGGACGACACCCAGCACAACCTGGTGCTGCACCTGCATCTGCAAGGGCCATTGGACGTCGAGACACTTGCACTGCGCCTGAACACCCTGGTCGAGCGCCACAGTGTCTTGCGCACCGTCTACCGCGACGGTGTCGAAGGCCCGCAACAACGGGTGCTGCCGGCTTCGGCGGTCCCGCTGGCGCACCATGACTTGCGTGGCCAGAGTGAGGCGCAGCAACAGCAGGCACTGCGCGACCACCTGGCCAACGAACACGCCACACCTGTGGACCTGGACGCCGGCCCCGCGCTGCGAGCGCAGTTGCTCAGCCGCGATGACCAGCACCACGACCTGTTGCTGACCCTGCACCACATCGCTTTCGACGGTCGCTCGGCGCAAGTGCTGTTGGCGGAGCTGGCCGGCTCGGCAGACGCCTCGTCGCCGGTGCAATACCTCGACTTCGCCCAATGGGAAGCTCGGCACTGGAGCGAACAGCGGATCGCCGCCGAGCAGGATTTCTGGCGCGCGCACCTGGCCGGCCTGCCGCAGTCGCTGGACCTGGGTGGCAACGGCAAGACCCAGGGCCAGCACAGCCTGGACTTCAGCGTGCCCCAGGCCAATTGCGAACGGCTGACGACGCTGGCCCGCGAGCAAGGCATGACCTTGTTCATGCTGTTGCTGGCCAGCTACCAACTGGTGCTCAAGCAACTGGGCGGCCAGCCGCAATTCCTGCTGGGCACCGATGTCAGCGGCCGGCCGCTGGCCGAGCACAACGACGTCATCGGCTTCTTCGTCAACCAGTTGACCCTGCGCTGTGACCTGCGCGGCGAACCGACCCTGGCCGGTTTCCTTGGGCAGGTGCGCGATGAAGCGCGCCTGGCCTACGCCCACCAAGGCCTGCCTTTCGACCTGGTGGTCTCGGCCCTGGCGCCGCAGCGCCGTCCCGGTCACTCGCCGCTGTTCCAGGTCAAGCTCAACTATCAGCCGTCGCGGGTGGCCCCGACCGCCATCGCCGGCGCGCACTTGTCCGCGCTGGACGTGGCACAGGCACCGGGGGATTTTCACCTGGTGCTCGACCTGGTGCACGGCAGCGAAGGCCTCGCCGCGACCCTCAAGTATCGCGGTGAATACTTCGATCAGGACCGTGCCTCGCGTCTGCAACACCTGTGGACGTGCCTGCTGGAACAGCTACACAGCCTGCTGGACGAGCCGTTGCCGGCGCTGGCCGAACGCATCGACAGCTGGGACCAGGCCTTCGCCCGCGAGCGGCAACAGTCCCAGGCGCTGGCCGGTCGCAGCCAGCTGATGCAAGCCAAACGTCGCTCCTTGTCCCTTTAACCGAGTCGGATGCCGTTATGTCTATCGTGCCCCCATCGCCACGCGCCCTCGGCGCCGTGCGTCGCAAAGCCATGAGCGTCTCGGAACAACAGTTGGTGACCGAGCGCCTGCTCAGCCCGGACCACGCCCTGCCCCTGGTGATCGAGCCGGCGGTCAGTGGCGTCGACCTGGTCGCCTGGGCCGCCCGGGAACGCCAGTCGCTGGAAAAGAAACTGCTGGAGTACGGCGCCCTGCTGTTTCGCGGCTTCAACGTCGCGTCCGTCGAACAGTTCGACCAGGTGATCGCCGCCCTCTCCCCCGGCGCGCTGGAATACATGTTCCGCGCCTCGCCCCGGACACGGGTCGGCGGCAACATCTACACCTCGACCGACTACCCGGCCGACCAGATGATTTTCCCCCACAACGAACACTCCTATTCGCCGCGCTTCCCGCTGCGGCTGTTCTTCTACTGCCAACTGCCGTCCGAGACAGGTGGTGAAACACCGATTGGTTCGACCCGCGCCGTGAAGGCCAGGATCAGCCCGCAGATCGAAGCGCGGTTCCGGGAAAAAGGCGTGCTGTACGTTCGCAACTACGGCGACGGTTTCGGCCTGCCGTGGCAGACCGTGTTCCAGTCCGAAGACCGCCGCGAAGTGGAGGCCTACTGCGCCAGCGTCGGCATCGAAGTGGAATGGAAAGACAACAATCGCCTGCGCACCCGCCAACGCGGGCCGGCCGTGGTGCGCCACCCGCGCACCGGCGAAGAGGTCTGGTTCAACCACGCGACGTTCTTCCACATCAGCACCCTGCCCGAACGCATCCGCGATTCGCTGCAAAGCAACTTCAACGACCTCGACCTGCCCACCAACACCTTTTATGGCGATGGCGAACCGATCGAGCCGCACGTACTGCAATCGCTGCGTGCGGCCTACCTCGACTCGCTGGTGCGTTTCAGTTGGCAACAGGGGGACGTGTTGTTCATCGACAACATGCTCGCCGTGCACGGTCGCGAACCCTTTACCGGCAAGCGCGCCATCATGACCGGCATGGCTGAAGCCCTGCTGTCGAGCGACGTTGCCGTCTGACATTCAACGGGTCCACCCGCCGTTCACAGGAGGCTTGCCTGACACGTGTCCAGCAAGCCCCGGCGTCTGTGCGGTGATCCAGGCTCAAGCCCTTTTCCAGTCGAGATGAACATGAGCGGACTTCAAGGTTTTCGTATTTCACCGCAACAGGCATCGGTTTACCCCCACATCAACGGCGCGGCGGAGCACCCGTTCAGCTGTCATTTGCAATGGTCGCTGTCGCAACCGCTGGACGTCGACGCATTGAACAACCGCTTGCAAGCCCTGGTGGCCGGCAGCGAAATCCTGCGCACGCGACTGATGCCCGTACTCGGCCTGCGCGACCCGGTGCAGGTGATTGACGAAGCCGGCTCACTGGCGGTGAACCTGCAGGACCTGCGCCAGCACAGCCGCGCCGACCAGGACGCCGCGCTGACTCGGCTCGCCGATCAGCCCCGTGACTGGACAACCCCTCTGTGCGTGACCCTGGTGCGCCTGTCCGATGAGCAAGCAATCCTGGACCTGGCGGCGGCCAGCAGCCACTTCGACCTCGCCAGCCTGAAATGGCTGGCCGGTGCACTGCTGCAGGACACTCCCACGGACCTGTCCGAAACCCTGCAGTACGCCGATTACGCCGAATGGCGCTGGAGCCTGGTCGAGGAGGCGCCGGACCATCCGGGCGTGAGTTTCTGGAAACCTTCGGGCGAAACCGAAGCGGCCACCTTGCAGTTACCGCTCGAATCGGCCCTCGATGGCGGATTTGCGCCCGTCCGACTGGACCTGAGACTGTCGACCGACCTCGCCCGTCACCCGGCCCTGACCCCGGACCTGCTGCTGGCTGCATGGGCAGCGGTGCTGGGCCGACTGGCCGGCCAGCAACAGGTGCCACTCGCCCTGATCCATGAAAGTCGCGGTGCGGAACTGGCGGATACCCTGGGCCTGTTCGAGCAGTGCCTGCCCGTGAACATCGAACTGGATGCCCAGGCGACCCTGCTGGAGCAAAGCACGCAAGTGGCCGCCACCCTGGAGCGAGCAATCGGCTGGCAAGACTATTACACCGGCCACCTCAACGCCGACTATGCCTTTGCCTGGCGTTTGGGCGATGCCCGGGAGCGCCATGCCAGCGCGGTGATGAACCCGTTGAAGGCGTGCCTGAACGTGCGCCAGTTGCCCGACAGCCTGCACGCGCAGTTGATCTACGATCGCCATGCCCTCAGTGCCGACGCGGCGGGTTGCCTCGCCGAGCAATGGCTGCAACTGCTGCAAGGCGCCCTGGCGGAACCGCAACGGGCCTGGGCCCAACTGCCCCTGGGTGGAGCGCTGCAATCGCAGCTGATCGGCACCAATGCGAACGTGCCCTCCATCGAACCGCTGACACTGGTGGAGTTGATCGCCCGTCAGGTTCGCCAACAGCCGGACGCCATCGCTCTCAGCGGCAAGGACGGCGACCTGAGCTACAGCCGCCTCGACGCCTGCGCCACGCTGTTGGCCCATCGCCTGGTCGCTGCCGGCATTGGCCCCGGAGTGCCCGTCGGCATCCTGTTCGCCCGCAGCAACGCGGCCATTGTCGCCATGCTCGCCGTCTTGAAAGCCGGTGGCGCCTACGTGCCAATCGACCCGACCTACCCGGCCGACCGCCGCGCCTACATGCTCGCCGACAGCGCCATTGCCCACATCGTGGTCAGCGCCGAACTGGCCGACAGCGTGCCGGCCAGCCTGCAACGCTTCGTGCTGGATGACCTGGCAACGCCGGACCTCGGCGATTTGCCGACACTGCCGTTGCCAGACGCGAACGACCTCGCCTACTTGATCTACACCTCGGGCTCGACCGGTGCGCCGAAAGCCGTGGAAATCAGCCACGGCGCCCTGAGCTTCTCGACTCAGGTGCGCATGGCCGCCTATGCGACGCCAGTGCGCGCCTACCTGCTGCTGTCGTCGTTTGCCTTCGACAGTTCGGTCGCCGGGATTTTCTGGACCCTGGCCCAAGGCGCACGCCTGGTATTGCCCGCCCCGGGTGAAGAGCTGGAGATGTCTCGCCTGGCCCAGTTGATTACCCAGCATCAGGTCAGCCATGGTCTGTCGCTGCCGTCGCTCTACCAGGCCCTGCTCGATCAGTTGCAACGCAGTGGCGGAGCCGACAGCCTCGCCTGCTGGATCGTCGCCGGCGAAGCCTGTCCGCCGTCGCTGATCGCGCAACACAGCAAGGCCCTGCCCCACGCCCGGCTGGTGAACGAATACGGCCCCACGGAAGCCACCGTCTGGGCCACCTATGAGGTGTTGGAGCCCAACCGGAACGTCAGCATCGGTCGTCCGATCGCCGGCATGGACCTGCGCCTGCTGAACGAATTCGACACCGCCTGCGGCATCGGCGAGCCGGGAGAAATCATCCTCGCCGGCCCGACCCTGGCCCGCGGCTACCGCAACAAGCCCGAAGAAACCGCCAAGGCCTTCGTCACCCTGGTCGACGGTACTCGTGCCTACCGCACCGGCGACCTGGCGTGCTGGCTGGCCGACGGACGCCTGGCGTTCCTGGGGCGCAAGGACCATCAGGTCAAGGTCCGCGGCTACCGCATCGAGCTGGGCGAAATCGAACGCCAGTTGTGCAGCCACAGCGACGTGCGCGAAGCCGCGGTGATCGTCCAGGAACAGGCCGCCGGCAAGCGCCTGCTCGCCTACATCCTGGCCGCTCATGGCTACGCACCGGACTCCGAGGCGATCAAGCGCTTCCTCGGCGAGCGCCTGCCGTCATACATGGTGCCGGCCCTGGTGCTGACCCTGGCGAGCTTCCCGCGCACGCCCAACGGCAAGCTCGACACTCGCCAGTTGCCCGATCCGGACCAGTTCGATGAAAGCGCCCATGTGGCGCCGCGCAATGCCATGGAGACCACCCTGCAAGCCATCGTCGCCAAGGTCTTGAAGCTCTCGACCGTGAGCGTCACCGACAACTTTTTCGCCATCGGCGGCGACTCGATCCTGAGCCTGCAAGTGGTGGCCCAGGCCCATGAGCAAGGCATCGCACTCTCGGCCAAGCAAGTCTTCGAACGCCAGACCATCGCCGCCATGGCCGAGGTCGCGCAACCGCTGGCCCCGAACGCCGCCGAGCCGCAAGCCGACAGCACCGAGTTCAGCGCCTCGGGCCTGTCCGATGACGAAATGCAAGCGTTGCTGGCCGAACTGGACGAGGCCGACCTGTGAACGGCTCCTCCCGTCGCCACGCCATCACCGCTGCCCCTTTTTACGCAGGACGCTTTCAATGACCACCGAAAAAACCGCCGGTAACCCGATCGAAGACATTTATCCGCTATCGCCGCTGCAACAAGGGATGCTATTCCACTCCTTGCTGCACGAAGACTCCGGCGTGTACCTGATGCAGGATCGCTACCGCATCGGCGGGGCCATCGATGAAGGGGCGTTCCTCGAATCGTGGCGCCAGGTGGTGGCGCTGCACCCTTCCCTGCGCGCCAGTTTCCAATGGAAAAGCCAGAAGCAACCGGTGCAGGTGATCCATCGCCAGGTCAAGGTGCCGCTGGACACCCTCGACCTGCGCGGGCTCGCCCCCCATGAGCAGGAAGCGCGAATCCGCACGCTGCTGGAAGACGAGCAGAAAGTCGGCTTCAACCTGTCCAAGCCACCGCTGATTCGCTTCCGGCTGGTGCGCCTGGCCGATGAATCCTACGAGTTCATTCGCAGCTTCCACCACATCCTGATGGACGCCTGGTGCATTTCCCTGGTGACCGTGGACTTCCTCAAAGTCTACGAAGCACTGTGCAACGACCGCACGCCGGAACTGAAAAGCCCTCGGCCATTTCGCGATTACATCCAGTGGCTACAACGCCAGGACGCAGGCAAGGCCGAGCAATTCTGGCGCGGCCAGTTGCAAGGCCTCAACGCCCCCACGCCACTGACCGTGGACAACGGCGTGACCCGCGACCGCTACACCGATGCAGTGCTGGTGGACGACCAACTGATTCACCTCGACGCGCAGGAAACCCAAGCGCTGGCAGCGTTCTGCCGCAGTCGCCGGATCACCCCGAACACGTTTTTCCAAGGTGTCTGGTCGTTGCTGCTGTCGCGCTACAGCGGGCAGCGGGACGTGGTCTTCGGCGTCACCGTGGCCGGGCGTCCGGCCGACCTGACCGGCGTCGCGGAAATGATCGGCCTGTTCATCAACACCTTGCCGCTGCGGGTTTCGGTGGACCCGAACGCCGCGCTCGGCAATTGGCTGGGCGACCTGCAAAAGCTCAACGTCGACATGCGCGACTTCGAGCACACGCCGTTGACCGATATCCAGGGCTGGAGCGATTTCCCCCGGGGCGAAACCCTGTTCGACAGCATCCTGGTGTTCGAAAACGCCCCCATCGACGAACAGATTCTCGAAGGCGGTTTCCAGTTCAGCCTCGAAGGCATGGACCACAGCGTGCATACCCACTACGGCTTGACCGTGGTGATCCTGCCGGGCGAACAGCTGGGCATCCGCGTGTCCTATGACCGCGAACGTTTCGCGGCCGCCACCGTGCAGCGCCTGCTGGGCCATATCGCCAGCCTGGTACGCAGCATGCTCGCCGCCCCCGACGCGCCGTTGGCCAGCTTCGAGCTGCTGGCCGCCGAGGAACGCCAGCAGTTGCTGGGCGAGTGGGCGCTCAACCCCCACGCTTTCCCGCTGGATCAAAGCTACGCCGAGCTGTTTGCCGCCCAGGTGGCCCAGCGCGGCGAACAGGTCGCCGCGATCTGCGCTGGTGAGTCGTTGACCTACGCCGAGCTGGACCTGCGTTCCACGCGCCTGGCCCACGCCCTGCGCGAAGCTGGCGCCGCTGAAGATCAACTGGTGGCGCTGGTCGCCCCCCGTGGCCTGGCGTTGTTGACCATGATGCTGGCCGTGTTCAAGGCCGGCGCGGCGATGCTGCCCCTTGAAGTCAATCACCCGCCCGAGCGCCTGCGGGAAATCCTCGGGCTGTCCGGCGCGCCGTTGCTGGTCGCCAGCGAAGCTTGCAGCGGCCTGCTCGATCAGCTGCTCAGCGGCCTCGACCAGGCGCCCGAGGCGCTGTTCGCCGAAGCCTGCTGGACATCCGGCAACAACGCGCCACTGCCGGTGCTCGCGGGCCCGCACAGCCTGGCCTACGTACTGTTCACCTCGGGTTCGACCGGCACGCCCAAGGGCGTGATGATCGAACAGCGCGGCATGCTCAACAATATCTTCGGCAAGGTGCCGGCCCTGGGACTCAGCGCCACCGACCGGATTCCCCAGACCGCGTCGGTGGCGTTCGACATTTCGGTGTGGCAGTTCCTCGCCGCGCCGGTGCTCGGCGCCACCGTGCACATTCTTGCGGATGAAGTCGCCCACGACCCGCAGCGCCTGTTGCAAGTGCTTGCCAGCGAGCGCCTGAACGTACTGGAAATCGTCCCGAGCCTGATGCGTACCTTGCTCGCGCTGTGCCCATGCGATTTGCAATTGCCGGACTTGCGCTGGGTCCTGCCCACCGGTGAAGCCCTGCCGCCGACCGTGGCCCGGGACTGGTTCGCGCGCTTCCCCGACATCGCCCTGATGAACGCCTACGGGCCGGCCGAATGCGCCGACGACGTGGCCTTCCAGCCCATTTTCGAAGCACCGGGGGCCGAGGTCAGCCACATGCCCATCGGCCAGCCGACCGCCAACAACCGCCTGTATGTGCTGGACGAGGCCCTGCGCCCGGTGCCGGTTGGCGTGGCCGGGGAAATCTGTGTCGGTGGCGTCGGCGTCGGCCGCGGTTACCTGCACGACCCGCAGCGCACCGTTGAGGCGTTTATCGACCATCCTCAACTCGAAGGTCGCCTGTACCGCACCGGCGACCTGGGACGCTGGCGTGCCGACGGGGTGATCGAGTACCTGGGCCGGCGCGACCAGCAGGTGAAACTGCGCGGGCATCGGATCGAACTGACGGAAATCGAACACCGTCTCGCCCAGCACCCGAACGTCCGCGAGGCCGCCGTCCTGCTGCGGGAAAACACCGTCGGCGAAGCCTGGCTGGTGGCGTACTGGTCGGCCCATGACCAGGCCCTGGACAGCGACGGCCTGAGCGAACACCTGCGCACCCAACTGCCGCCATACATGGTGCCGGCGGCCTTCGTCTGCCTGGACAAACTGCCCCTGAACAATAACGGCAAGGTCGACCGCAAGGCCCTCGCCGCCCGCGAGCTGGACTGGCAGGCCGACACCCAGCAGAGCATCGCCCCGCGCAACGCGCTGGAAACCACGGTGGCGTCCATCTGGGCCGAGGTCCTGGGGCGCGACACGGTGGGCGTGGAAGACAACTTTTTCACCCTCGGCGGGCACTCGCTGCTGGCGACCCAGATCGTTGCCCGCCTGCGCACCCAGTTCAAGCTCGACCTGCCGTTGCGGGTGCTGTTCGAACAGCCGACCGTGGCCTTGCTGGCCGAAGCCATCGGCGCACGCCAGGCCGAGGCCGCCGCCCCGCAAGCCAGCGCGACCAGCGTGCCCAAGGCCCAGCCACGTCCGCCGCTGCTGCCGTTGTCGTTCTCGCAACAACGCCTGTGGTTCATCGAGCAACTGACGCCGGGCACCACCCTGTTCAACATCCCGTTCGCCCTGCACCTCAAGGGTGAACTCAATGTCGAGGCGCTGCACGCCAGCCTGAACGATCTGCTGGTGCGCCATGAAATCCTGCGCACCGGCATCCACAGCGTCGACGGCGTGCCGTGCCAGCGTATCAGCCCAGCCCTGGACATCGCGCTGCCTTTCGAAGACTTGTCGGGCCTGACCGCCACCGCCCTCGCCGGCGCGCAGTTCAATGCCCTGCAAGACACCTTCGAGCAACCGTTCGACCTGACCTGCCCACCGCTGCTGCGTGCGCGTTTGCTGCGCTTGGCGCCGGGCGAGCACGTACTCGGCATCGCCCTGCATCACCTGGTCTCGGACGCCTGGTCGGCCACCATCGCCCTGCGCGAACTGGCCCTGGGTTATGAAGCCCGTTGCAACGGTGCCGCCGCCGAACTGCCGGCCCTGCCGCTGCAATACGCCGACTTCGCCCTCTGGCAGCGCGAACACCTGCAAGGCGCCGAACTCAAGCGCCAGCTCGATTACTGGACCACCACCCTGGACCGCCGCGACAGCGACGCCAGCCCGCTGCTGGCCTTGCCCACCGACCATCCACGGCCATCGGTGCAAAGCTACCGCGCCGGGATCGTGCAGCGTGAACTCAGCGCCGACCTCAGCACCCGGGTGCAAGCCTTTGCCAGTCGCCTCGGCACCACGCCGTTCACCGTCCTGTTCGCCGGTTTTGCCGTGTTGATGCACCGTTTGAGCGGCGATGCCACGGTGCTGGTCGGCACCCCGGTCACCCACCGTGAACAGCCGGGCACCGAAGGACTGCTGGGCATCTTGCTGAACAACCTGGCGATCCGCGCCGACTTCGAGCCGCAAGCCGGCTTCACCGCCCTGGTCAAACAAGTGGCTGAGCGCCTGCGCAATGGCCTGCTGCATCAGGACCTGCCGTTCGAACAATTGGTGGACAGCCTGCAACTGCCACGCAGCCTCAGCCATGCGCCGCTGTACCAGGTGATGGTCGCCCAACAACTGGCCATGGAATCGCGATTGCGCTTCCCCGGGCTGGAATTCGAAGCGCTGGACACGCCGCTGCGCCACTCTGAATGCGATCTGGACCTGCACGTGCTGTGCCCGGCCAATGCGCCGATCCAACTGGAGCTGATGTTCGCCCTCGACCTGTTCGTCGCCGACAGCGCCCGCCAGACCCTCGCCCGCCTGGAGCATTTGCTCGAACACATGCTCGCCGAGCCACAGCGTCCGGTCGCCGCCTTGCCACTGCTGATGGACGCGGAGTGGCAACGCACCGTGGTCGAGTGGAACCGCACCGAGATGGCGGTGCCGACGCACCTGACCTTCGCCCAGTTGTTCGAACAACAGGCCGAGCGCACCCCGGAACGTGACGCCCTGTGTTTCGAAGGCCGCAGCCTGAGCTACGGCGAACTGAACCGGCGCGCCAACCAGGTGGCGCACTACCTGCGCAGCCGTGGCGTCGCTGCCAACCGCCCGGTGGCGCTGTGTGTCGAGCGCTCGCTGGAACTGCTGGTCGGCCTGCTGGGCATTCTCAAGTCCGGTGGCGCCTATGTGCCGCTGGACCCGACCTATCCGGTGGATCGCCTGGCGTACATGCTCGAAGACGCGCAACCGGCGCTGTTCCTCGGCCAGCAAGGCCTGTTGGAACAACTGGGGGCGGGCCTGCCACGCCTGCGCCTGGACAGCGACGCCGCTCTGTTCGCCAACCAACCGGACAGCAACCCGACTCCACTGGCCGGGCCGCAAGACCTGGCCTACATCATGTACACCTCCGGCTCGACCGGTAAGCCCAAGGGTACCCTGGTGACCAACGGCTCGGTGGTCAACCTGGCCTGGGCGCGTATCCATGGCTTGTATCGCCGCTACACCGACCAGCCGATGCGCACCAGCTTCAACTACTCGTTCGCCTTCGACAGTTCGGTGGCCGAGCTGATCCTGTTGCTCGACGGTCACAGCCTGTACCTGACCCCGGAAGAGGTGCGCTACGACCCCGAGGCCCTCGCCGGATTCTTCCGCGACACCCGCCTGGAAGCCTTCGAGTGCACCCCGGCGCAGCTCAAGGCCCTGCTCGAAAGCGACGGCGTTCGCCGTGGCGAGGTGTACCTGCCGCGCTTCGTGCTGTTCGGTGGCGACGCGGTGGACGCGCAACTGTGGCAACGCCTGCCGTCGATTACCGGCAGCCGCTTCTTCAACACCTACGGCCCGACCGAATGCACGGTGGACGCTACCGGTTGCGCGGTGGATGACTTCCCGCTGCGGCCGATCATCGGCCGCCCCATCGCCAACGTACGCACCTACGTGCTCGATGCCTTCCTCAACCCGATGCCGGTGGGCGTCCCGGGGGAGCTGCACATCGGCGGTGCCGGCGTGACCCTGGGCTACCTCAACCGCGCCGAGCAGACCGCGAAGGTGTTCATCGAAGACCCGTTCTCATCCGTGGCAGGCGCGCGGATGTACAAGTCCGGCGACCTGGTGCGCTGGTTGCCCGACGGCCAGCTCGAATACCTGGGCCGTATGGATCATCAAGTGAAGATCCGTGGCTTCCGCGTCGAGCTGGGGGAAATAGAAACCCTGATCGGCGCCCAACCAGGCGTGCGCCAGGCCGTGGTGCTGGCTCGTGAAGACGTGCCCGGCGACAAGCGTCTGGTGGCCTACGTGACATGCGACCAGCAGGCCGACATCCACGCCTGGCGCAAAGCCATTGGCGCCGCCCTGCCCGACTACATGGTGCCCTCGGCATTCGTGCTGCTCGATGAGCTGCCGCTGACCGACAACGGCAAACTCAACCGCAAGGCCTTGCCGGCCCCGGACATCCAAGCCGCGCCAGACGCCCTGGACCCACCTCGCAGCGCCGCCGAACAGCAACTGGCCGCCCTATGGGCCGAGTTGCTGAACCTGCCGTCGGCGCAAATCGGCCGTGACAGCCATTTCTTCTACCTCGGCGGCCACTCGCTACTGGCGGCCACGCTGTTTGCCCGCCTGCGCCAACAGTTCGCTAGCGTGCCGCCGTTGCGAGCAGTGTTCGAACACCCGACCCTCGAAGCCCTGGCCGCGCTGCTGGGTGATCCGCTGCAAGCCCCGGCGGCAACCTTCGTCCCGGCGGCACGTCCGGCGCGCCTGCCGCTGTCGTTCGAACAGCAACGCTTGTGGTTCCTCGAACAACTGAGCACTGGCGGTGGCGAGTACAACGTGGTCAGCGCCGTGCAGTTGGACGGCGAACTCAATGTCCAGGCCCTGCAAACGGCCCTGAACAGCGTGGTCCAGCGCCACGAAATCCTGCGCAGCCGCATCGTGCGCGATACCGATGGCGAGTTGCGCTTGGTGGTCGAACCGCAGGTCGATCTCACTCTGCGAGTTACAGTGTTGGAGGCGAGCAGCGACGCGCAGTGGCAGCAACTGACCGACACAGCGATCCACGCGGAAACCGGCCGCCGTTTCGACCTCGCCGCCGACGTGCCCGTCCGTGCCACGTTGTTGCAACGCCGCGACGGCATCCAGTCGCTGTTGTTGCTCAGCGTGCACCACTGCGCTATCGATGACGCCTCCAGCCAGAACCTGCTGGATGAACTGCGTCGGTTCTACACCGCCCAGTGCCAGGGCACCCCGGTGGCGGTGCCAGAGCTGGCGCTGCAATACCCCGATTACGCCCTCTGGCAGCGCGAACCCAGCCAACAGACCGCGTTCAGCAGTCAGCTGCAATACTGGCGCGACCAACTGGAAGACGGCGACTACCTGCTGGACCTGCCGACCGAACAGGGCCGTCCAAACCAGCTCGCCCCAGCGGCGGGCGCGGTGCAATTGCAGTTGCCGCCAGAGCTGGGGGAACGCCTGCGGCAGTTCGCCCAGCAACGCGGTGCCACTCTGTACATGCTCATGCTCGGTGCGGCGCAATTGCTCTTGGGACGCTACGCCAACCAGCGCGACGTGCGAATCGGCAGCCCGGTGGCCCAGCGGCCATTCGCCGAGCTGCAACCGCTGATCGGCTGCTTCGTCAACACCGTGGTCATGCGTGCAGACCTTGATCCGACGCTGGATTTCGAAGGTTTGCTGGGCCAGGTGCGCAACCGTGTGCTGGATGCCCAGCAGCATCAGGATGTGCCGTTCGACCAGGTCGTGGAGCACTTGAAGCCTTCACGCAGCCTCGGCCAGACGCCGCTGTTCCAAGTGCTGTTCGCCATGCAGAATGCCGATTCGTCGAGCCAGCCATGGCCGCAGTTGCAGGTCAGCGAACGCGCCGTGACCGCCCAGGCCACCAAGTACGACCTGAACTGGGAAGTGCACGACGGCGAGGTGCTGTCGGTGTTGCTGGAATACCGCGCCGCGCTGTTCAGTGAAACCACGGCCCAGCGTTGGCTGGAACAATGGCAACAACTGCTGGAAACCATGCTCGATGCGCCACAGACCCGCCTCGGGGATTGGACACCGTTGCCGGCGGCCGAGCGTCAGCGTCAGTTGGTCGAATGGAACGCCACTGAACGTCACTACAGCGGCCCGACCAACCTGCACACCGCCCTGAGCCAGCAAGCAGCCCTGAGCCCCAACGCCCCGGCGCTGGTGTTCGAAGGCCAGCGCCTGACTTATGCCGAGCTGGACCAGCGGGCACAAACCGTTGCCCGGGCCCTGCGCGCAGCCGGCGTGGGCACCGACAGCATCGTGCCGGTGTGCATGGAACGTTCCGTGGAGATGGTCGTGGCCTTGCTCGGCATCGTCCATGCCGGCGCCGCCTGGCTGCCGCTGGATCCGGAACTGCCTGCTCAACGCTTGGCCTTCCTGATCGAAGACGCCGACGCCAAGGTCACCTTGACCCAGGCGCAGTGGCTGTCGCGCCTGCCGGCCGGGCATCAAGCCTGGACGCTGGATGCATTGCCAAACGCTGAAGTGGGAGAACCGATCAGCGTCGAGGCCAACGACCTGGCCTACGTGCTCTACACCTCCGGTTCCACCGGCCAGCCCAAAGGCGTGATGAACGAACACGGCGCCTTGATGAACCGCCTGCACTGGATGCAGGACGCCTTCCCGATTGGCCCGAACGACCGTGTATTGCAGAAAACCCCATACAGCTTCGACGTGTCGGTGTGGGAGTTCTTCTGGCCGCTGATCACTGGCGCGACCATGGTGGTCGCCCGTCCGGACGGGCATCGCGACCCGGCCTACCTCAGCCAGTTGATCCAGCAGGAGCAGGTCACGACCTTGCACTTCGTGCCGTCGATGCTGCGTGCGTTTGTCGAGGAACCGAGCCTGGTCAATTGCCACAGCCTGCGCCAGGTGTTCGCCAGCGGTGAAGCCTTGCCGGTGGACCTGGTGCGGCGCTTCATGGGCCAACACCCGGCAGCCCTGGTCAACCTGTACGGCCCGACCGAAGCGGCCATCGACGTCTCGGTCTGGCGTTGCTCCGCCGACGACGTGATCGTGCCGATCGGCAAGCCCATCGCCAACCTGCGCCTGTACATCCTCGACGAAGCCCTGCAACCGCTGCCGATCGGCAGCATCGGCGAGCTGTACATCGGCGGCGTCGGCGTGGCCCGGGGTTATCTGAAGCGTCCGGACCTGACCGAGGAACGCTTCCTCGCCAGCCCGTTCGTGGCCGGTGACCGCCTGTACCGCACTGGCGACCGTTGCCGCTTCCTGGCCGATGGCAACATCGAGTACCTGGGGCGTCTCGACCATCAAGTGAAGTTGCGTGGACAACGCATCGAGCTGGGGGAAATCGACGCTGCGCTGCTGGCCCAGGCCGGTGTGCGCGACGCCGCCACCTTGTTGCTCGACCAGCGCCTGGTAAGTTTCTGGTGCGGTGACGCCGATGAAGCGACCCTGCGTGCCGACTTGAGTGACAGCCTGCCCGCGCACATGCAGCCAAGCCTGTTCGTGCAGCTCGACCGCCTGCCGCTCAACAGCAACGGCAAGCTCGACCGCAAGGTACTGGCCGCCACGCCGCTGCCCCAGAGCCAAAGCGACCAGCCGCGCACCGCGCCGCGCAATGTCACTGAAACCGTGCTCTGCGAACTGTTCAGCGAAGTACTGGACTGTTCGCAAGTCGGCATCGAGGACAACTTTTTCCAACTCGGCGGCCATTCCTTGCTGGCTACCCGCCTGGTCAGCCGGGTCCGTGAACGTCTTGGGATTTCCCTGCCCTTGCCGCTGGTGTTCGCCCAACCGACGGTAGCGGCCCTGGCCGAACATCTGCGCGCGGCCCTGCCCGGTGAATCGATCAGCGCGCAACCGCGCCCGGCGCAATTGCCCCTGGGTCTGGCCCAGCGTCGGTTCTGGATGCTCAGTCGTCTGGTACCGGAGTCTCGCGAGTACCACATGCCATTCGCCCTGACCTTGCGCGGCGAGCTACAGGTCCAGGTCTTGCGCGACGCCTTTGAACAGGTCAGCCAACGCCACCTGGTGCTGCGCAGCCGGATTGTCGAAGTCGACGGCGAGCCACAACTGCTGATCGACGACCATGGTCCGGCGCTCGCGGTCACTGGCGTCGCGACCCAGGACTGGGCAACCACCTGCGCCAACGCTCAGGACGAACTGATGACATCGTTCGACCTGGCCGCCGCCGCGCCTTGGCGTGCGCACCTGCTGCAACGCCAGGGCAGCGACGAAAACCTGTTGTTGGTGTGCCTGCATCACAGCGCCACCGACGGCTGGGCCATGCAGTTGCTCATCGATGAACTGACCCAGGCCTACGCCGCCGGCCTCAACGGGCAATCGCCCGCCTGGACGCCGCTGGAGATCGACTACGTCGATTTCGCCCTCTGGCAACAGCACCCGGACACCCAGGCCCGACGCAGTGACAGCCTGGACTATTGGAAAAACCACCTGGGCCAGGACGACTACCAGCTCGACCTGCCCCTCGATCATCCACGCGGCGCCGAAGCGGACCGGCGCGCCCGGCAACTGACCGTTCGCCTCGGCACCCCGCGCGCCGAAGCCATCCGGCAGTTCGCCCGTCAGCGCGGCACGACCAGCTATGTGGTGCTGGTCACCGCCTTGAGCGCGCTGCTGGCCCGCTACAGCGGCCAGCGGGAAATCCGCCTCGGCACCCCGGCGGACCAACGTGACCATGCGCAAACCCAGACGTTGCTGGCCTGCCTGGTCAACACCCTGGTGATCCGCAGCGACGTCGACCAACGGGCCCCGGCCGAGCGATTGCTCGCCAGCCTCGAAGCCGATCTGCGCGCCGCCCAGGCCCACGCCGATCTACCCTTCGCCACCCTGGTCGGTGCCGTCGCGCAAAACCGCGACCTGAACCGTACGCCCCTGTTCCAGGTGTTGTTCTCCCTCAACTATGGCCGCGTCGACAGCAGCCAATGGCCGGGGCTGAACGTCGAAGAGCAGATGCTGCCGGTGATCGACGCCAAGTTCGAACAGAGCTGGGAAGTCCAGGACGACGGCAGCGACATGACCCTGGCGCTGGAGTACCAATCGGCGCTGTTCGACGAAACGACGATGCAACGCTGGATCGCCCAGTGGTGCGCGCTGCTCGACGCCCTGGTAGCGGCACCGGAGCGCACCCTGGTCGAACTGTTCCCGCAACAGCAGGACCAACAGCAACTGGATCGCTGGAACGCCACTGAACGTCACTACAGCGGCCCGACCAACCTGCACACCGCCCTGAGCCAGCAAGCAGCCCTGAGCCCCAACGCCCCGGCGCTGGTGTTCGAAGGCCAGCGCCTGAGTTATGCCGAGCTGGACCAGCGGGCACAAACCGTTGCCCGGGCCTTGCGCGCAGTCGGCGTGGGCACCGACAGCATCGTGCCGGTGTGCATGGAGCGCTCGGTGGAGATGGTCGTGGCCTTGCTCGGCATCGTCCATGCCGGCGCCGCCTGGCTGCCGCTGGATCCGGAACTGCCTGCCAAACGCCTGGCCTTCCTGATCGAAGACGCCGACGCCAAGGTCACCTTGACCCAGGCGCAGTGGCTGTCGCGCCTGCCCGTTGGGCATCAAGCCTGGACGCTGGATGCATTGCCAAACGCTGAAGTGGGAGAACCGATCAGCGTCGAGGCCAACGACCTGGCCTACGTGCTCTACACCTCCGGTTCCACCGGTCAGCCCAAAGGCGTGATGAACGAACACGGCGCCTTGATGAACCGCCTGCACTGGATGCAGGACGCCTTCCCGATTGGCCCGAACGACCGAGTGCTGCAAAAGACCCCGTACAGCTTCGACGTCTCGGTGTGGGAGTTCTTCTGGCCGCTGATCACTGGCGCGACCCTGGTGGTCGCCCGTCCGGACGGGCATCGCGACCCGGCCTACCTCAGCCAGTTGATCCAGCAGGAGCAGGTCACGACCTTGCACTTCGTGCCGTCGATGCTCCGTGCGTTTGTCGAAGAGCCGAGCCTGGTCAATTGCCACAGCCTGCGCCAGGTCTTCGCCAGCGGCGAAGCCTTGCCGGTGGACCTGGTGCGGCGCTTCATGGGCCAACACCCGGCAGCCCTGGTCAACCTGTACGGCCCGACCGAAGCAGCCATCGACGTCTCGGTCTGGCGTTGCTCGGCCAACGACGTGATCGTGCCGATCGGCAAGCCCATCGCCAACCTGCGCCTGTACATCCTCGACGAGGCCCTGCAACCGCTGCCGATTGGCAGCATCGGCGAACTGTACATCGGCGGCGTCGGCGTGGCCCGGGGTTATCTGAAACGTCCGGACCTGACCGAGGAACGCTTCCTCGCCAGCCCGTTCGTGGCCGGTGACCGCCTGTACCGCACTGGCGACCGTTGCCGCTTCCTGGCCGATGGCAACATCGAGTACCTGGGACGTCTCGACCATCAGGTGAAGTTGCGCGGACAGCGGATCGAGCTGGGGGAAATCGACTCGGCCCTGCTGAACCTGCCGGCCATCACCGGTGCCTGCACCCTCGTCATCGACAATCGCCTGGTGGCGTTCTACAGCAGTAGCACCGCGCAGTCGGACCTCGACACCCAGCTCGCGGCCGAACTACCGGCGTACATGGTGCCAGCGGTGTGGGTGCAAGTCCCGGCCCTGCCCCTGAGCACCAACGGCAAGATCGACCGCAAGGCCTTGGCTGCCTTGCCCCTGCCGAACACCCAGAAAGACTACGCGGCACCGCGCAATGACCTGGAACGCCTGCTCTGCCAGCTGTTTGGCGAACTGCTCGGCGAAACCTTGACCGGCGGCCGTGAAGTCGGCACCTCGGACAGTTTCTTCGCCCTGGGCGGTGACTCGATCCTTGGCCTGAAACTGATCTCGCGTTTGCGTGAACAGGGCTATTCGCTCACGCCACGGGATCTGTTCCGCTCGCCGACCCCGGCGGCCCTGGCCCACGTGACCACGGCGCTGCTGACCCAGGCCGAACAAGGCGAGGTGACCGGGCCGATGCCGCTGATGCCATTGCACCAGTGGTTCTTCGACCAGCAACAGGTCCACGCCGCACATTGGAACCAATCGGTGCTGGCCGACAGTGACCGCCGCCTGGAACCGGCCATCGTGCAAGCCACGCTGGATCGGCTGGTGGCCCACCACGACGCCCTGCGCCTGCGTTTCACCGACGTCGACGGCCGATGGCAAGCCCACATCGCGCCGGTGGCACCGGCCCAACTGACCTGCTGCGAGCACCCGGAACAGCTGCTACACGTCGCACAAAGCCTGGACCTGCAACACGGCCCGCTGTTCGCCGCGGCCCTGCTGGAAGGCACACCGCAGCGCCTGTACCTGGTGGCTCATCACCTGGTGGTCGATGCGGTGTCCTGGACGCCGTTGCTGGAAGACTTCCAACAGCTGTACGCCGCACTGGAGCGTGGCGAAAGCCCGACGTTGCCGGCAAAAACCACCGCCTATCGGCAATGGGCCGAGCACCTGCAAGCCCATGGTGCCAAGGTCGCTGCCGAGCATCGCTACTGGAGTGCCCAGACCGGCGCGAACCAGCCGCCAATGGCCATCGTCGCTGAGCGCCAGACACTGTCGGCCCGCTGGGATGCCAGCCGCACGCACCAATGGCTGACCGAGTCCCATGCCGCATACCGCACGCAACCGGAAGAACTGCTGATCGCCGCCCTCGCCGCAACCCTGACCGAGGTCGAACAGCGCAGTGACATCGTGGTGGACCTGGAGCGCCACGGGCGTGACGCACCGTTTGCCGGACTGGACGTCGGCCGTACCGTCGGCTGGTTCACCACGCTTTACCCACTGCGCGTGAATGCCAGCGGCGGCGCCGGCGATCAGGTGCGCAACGCCAAGCAAGCCTTGCGTGACGTACCCGGCCTGGGCCTGGGCTACGGCTTGCTGCGCCAGCGCGGCGAGTTGCCGGCCAGCCATGGTGATGTGCTGTTCAACTACCTGGGGCATGAGCAAACGCCAGAGGGCTGGTTGCGCGCCAGCAGCCTGACCCCGCCGCCGGACGTGGCCCCGCAGAACCGAGTGACCCATGCCCGTGAAGTGGTGGCCTGGCTGGAGGACGGCGTGTTGCGTGTCGAATGGCACAGCGTCACGCCGAATGCCGACAGCCATTTGCCCGCGCGCCTGCTGGAACGTTTGCAGGCGCTGGTCGAACACTGCCTCGACCCACAGGCCGGTGCGCTGATGCCCGCTGACTTCCCGCTGGCCAAGGCGCTGAACCAGAAGTCCCTGGACAAACTGCTGGGCAAGCTCAAGACCAAACCCAATTCCCAAAGCTAGCGAGCGACGCGGCGCCCGCACAGGTCTGAGACCGGCGCGGCGCCTTGATCGACTCACTTGAGTTTTCAAGACTTTGAAATGGACCAAGCAAGCATGAACAACATCGAAGACATCTACTCCCTTTCGCCGACCCAGCACGGCCTGTTGTTCCACAGCGTCTATGAACCGGATTCGCGGGTCTATTACCAGCAATTGAGCCTGGACATGAACGGCCCGCTGCAACTGAGCGCGTTTCGCGGCGCCTGGCAGGCGTTGATGCAGCGCCATGCGGTGCTGCGCAGTGCTTTTCTCTGGGAAGAACTGGACGATGCCTATCAGGTGGTGCAACAGGAAGTGCCATTGCCCCTGACCGAACTGGACTGGCAGGACCGCGCCGAGCCCCAGGCCGCGCTGGAACAGTTGGCGCTGGAACAACGGGCGCAACCCCTGGAGCTCAATGACTCGCCGCTGATGCGCGTGTGCCTGGTACGCCTGGCCCCCGAGCGCTGGCACCTGATCTGGACCTTCCATCACATTCTCATGGACGGCTGGAGCGTCGGCATCGCCGTCCAGGAGTGGCTGGCGCTGTACTACGAACAAGCCCATGGCCGCCCTGCCAACCTGGCACCGACCCGTCCTTACCGGGACTACATCGCCTGGCTGGCGGAACAGGACATGGCCGCCACCGAAGGCTTCTGGCGCGAGCAGTTGCAGGACGTGAGTGAGCCGACCCCACTGCCCACCTTCGCCGTACGCCAGCCAGCCCCGGCAGGGGCACCGTTCGCCGAACGGGAAAGCCTGCTGACGGCCAGCGAAACCGAGCAACTGGCGCACTTCGCCCGCCAGCATGACCTGACCCTCAACACGCTGATCCAGGGCGCCTGGGCATTGCTGCTGGGCCAACATGCCGGGCGTGACGACGTGGTCTATGGCGTCACCGTCGCCGGCCGTCCGGAGAACCTGGCGGCGGTGGACAGCACCGTCGGCCTGTTCATCAACACCTTGCCGCTGCGCGTGCAATGGGCTGACGAACCGACGCTGGTGGACTGGCTGCAACGCTTGCAGCAAGCCAACAGCGATGTGCGCCACCACGCCTACCTGCCGCTGGGCAAGCTCAAGTCAATGACCCGCATCGCCGCGGAACAGGCGCTGTTCGACTCGATCCTGGTGTTCGAGAACTTCCCGGTCACCGATGCGCTCAACCAGGACACCGGTGGCTTGAGCTTCAGTGCCCCGAGCAACGACCAGCAGGTCGACGGCATTACCCACACCCAAGGCCGCAACCACTTCCCGCTGTCGCTGATCGTGGTGCCGGACAAACAACTGCACTACCTGATCAGCTACGACCGCAGTCGCTTCAGCGATGCCGAGGTCGCGGTGCTGTCGGCACAATTGCGCGCCATCCTGTTGGCCATGACGGCACAAGCGCAGTGCCGGGTCAGCGAGCTGGAGTGGCTGAGCCCTGAAGAACGCCAACAACTGCTCGTGCAGGGTCGCGGCGTGCAACTGCCGGTGCCCGCTGCCTGCCTGCACCAACGCTTCGAACAACAGGTGGCCGCGCACCCGGAACAATTGGCAGTCCAGGACCGCCAGGTCGCCCTGACCTACCGGGAACTGGACCAGCAGGCCAACCGCCTCAGCCAGTATTTGCGTACCCAAGGCATCGGCCACGACAGCGTCGTGGCCCTGGCCCTGGAACGCAGCGCCGAGTTCGTGGTTGCCCTGCTGGCCACCCTCAAGGCCGGCGCCGCCTATCTGCCGCTGGACCTCAAGCAACCCGCCGGACGCCTGGCCGACGTGCTGGTGGACAGCCGCGCCGCACTGCTGATCGGCGCCGCCGCCTCGCCCCTGCTCAAAGGCCTGGCCGAGCACACGCCGACGCTGTGGCTGGCGGAACAGGCCGACGCCATCGCCTCCCAGCCAGACACGCCACCGGCCGTGGCCCACAGCCCGACTGACGCCGCCTATGTGATCTACACCTCGGGCTCCACCGGCACTCCCAAGGGTGTAGTGGTCGAGCACCAGTCCATCGTCGATTACCTGACGGCGGTGCACGCGGTGCTCAACCCACCGCTGGCGGCCCGCTACGGCTTGCTGTCCAGCATCGCCGCCGACCTGGGCCACACCCAACTGTTCGGTGCCCTGTGCAGCGGCGCCAGCCTGTTGCTGGTGGATGAAGACAGCGGTTTCAGCCCCCTGGCACTGGCCGAACTCTTCGACCAACACCCAGTGGATGTGCTGAAGATCACCCCAAGCCACCTGGCCGGCCTGTTGCAGGCGCTGCCCGATGCCCGCCTGCTGCCTCGCGCCCTGCTGGTCTTCGGTGGCGACGCCCTCAGCCCGGCGCTGTTGGAGCAGATCAACCGCCTGGCCCCCGGGCTGCGAGTGTTCAACCACTATGGGCCGAGCGAAGCGACGGTCGGGGCGATTGCCACCGAGCTGCCCGCCGGCCTGCGCAGCATTGCCCTCGGCCGCCCGCTGCCCAACCGCCAACTGCAAGTGGTGGATGCCAAGGGTCGCCTGGTGCCCACCGGTGTATCCGGTGAGCTGCTGATCAATGGCGCCCTGGCCCGAGGCTACCTGCACCGCCCGGACCTGACCGCCGAACGCTTCCACCTCGACGCCGATCAGCAACGCTGGTACCGCACCGGCGACCGCGTGCGCTGGCAAGTGGACGGTCAATTGGCATTCCTCGGCCGGGTCGACAGCCAGGTCAAGATCCGTGGCAACCGCCTGGAGCTGGGCGAAGTCGAGGCGCAGCTCAAGCGCCTGTCGCCACTGATCGAACAGGCGCTGGTCCGTGCCGTGGAACTGGACGGCAGCCTGCGCCTGGTGGCCTACCTGGTCGCCAGCCAATCGCTGTCCGCCACGAAACTGCGTAACGACCTCGCTGCGCGAGTGCCGGACTACATGGTGCCGGCGCACTTCATCACCCTCGACGAACTGCCCCTGACCCGCAACGGCAAGGTCGATGTACAGCGCTTGCCGCTGCCGCAAAAACCCACGGACGACAGCGCCACCCACGTGGCCCCGCGCAATGAGGTCGAAGCGCAGTTGGCCGCTATCTGGCAGGAGGTCCTGAAGCTTGAACGTGTCGGCGTGCATGACAACTTCTTCGCCCTGGGCGGCGACTCGATCATCAACTTGCAGATCATCGCCCGCGCCAACCAGCAGGGGCTGAAACTCACCCCGCGTCAGCTCTTCGAGAACCGCACCATTGCCGACATCGCCCGGGTGCTGGGCGCCGATGCCAACCAAGGCGTCGCGCAAGCCATTGCCGATGGCTATGACCTGCCGCTGGCCGCCGGGCAACTGGCGCGCCTGCAACAAGGACCGCTGCACGCGACTTGGCGTTGCGTGGCGCTGACCCAGGCCATCGACAGCGAACTGCTGACCCAGGCTATCGTCGCCTTGCAGCAACACCATCAGGCCCTGCGCCTGGCGCTCAAGGCCCTGCCGGAGGGCGAGTGGCAGCAACGGGTACTGGTCGCGGCCAAGGCCCCGGTCATCACCATCGAAAAACTTGCAACCTGGGCCCCGGCGCAACTGCAAGCCCTGGCCCAGGCCGGTGTCGATGGACTGGACTTGGATGCAGGCCAAACCCTGCACGCCAGCCTGCTGGAAGTGGACGGCAAGTATTCCCTGCTGCTGGCCGCTCATCCGCTGTGCCTGGACGAAGCGTCCTGGTCGCTGCTGCTGACGGACCTCAACCTGGCCCTGGCGCAGTTGCGCTATCAACGCCCGGTGCGCCTGTCCTACACCGGTGGCGATTTCACCCAATGGACGCGGCACCAGCAGGCCCATGCCCAGGGCGACGCCCTGGATGACGCCTGGGAGCACTGGCTGCAATACGCTGGCCTGGAACCGCTGCAACTGCCTGCCGGCCAACAGCCGGCCAGCATGATCGAGCAGGCCCTGCCGGCCACCACCTCGGGCGAGCTCAAGCGCCTGGGCGAGGTGCTGCAACTGGACTGGCACAGCCTGTTGGCCGCGGCCGTGGCCGAACAATGCCGTGAGCTGTGCGGCGATGGCCTGGTCGCGCTGAGCGTGCACGGCGCCCGTCCGAACGCCGAACGCTTGCCGGTCACTGCGCCGATTGCCGTCGCCGACCTCGACCCGGCGCGCATCGTGGGGCCTCTGGAATTGGCGGTGCCGTACTTCCTCCAGCCCGCAGGCGACAGCCTGCTGCAACGCTTGCAGGCACTGGCCACGCAGATGCGCGCCTATCCGCAGCACGGCGTCGACTACGGTGCCCTGCGCTACCTGTCGGACAATACCTACCTGCAAGAACCGCTGCGCGAGCTGCCGGCGGCAGCGGTCGCCATTCGTTGGCTGGGCAACCTCGACAGCCACCGCGAAGAACGCGGCATCCTGGCCCAGGTCGAGGCCGCAAGCCCATCGCCGACGTCGACTTGCCCGCTGACCCTGGACGCCTGGTGGCAGGACGATTGCCTGTACCTGCGCAGCCAGGGCGCCCTCGCCGCCGACTGGGCACCGCGCCTGGCCCAACGCCTGAACGACCTCGCCGGGCTCGCTAGCGCAACCGACCTGCGGCCTGCCAGCCAAGCGTTCCCGCTGTGCCACAAGCAAGCGGCGACCCTGGCGGCCGAACCGCTGGACTGGTTGAACATCGAAGACGTTTACCCGTTGTCGTCGATGCAACAGGGCATGCTCCTGCACACCCTGTTGCAACCCCACAGCGGCATCTACCTGATGCAACAGCGCTACAGCTGGGACGGGGTATTGCAACGCCCGGCGATGGAAGCCGCATGGCAGCTGTTCCTCCAGCGCCATCCAATGATGCGCACCGCGTTCTGGTGGCAGGACGACCACGAGCCGCTGCAATGCGTGTATCGCCAGACTCACCAAGCGTTCGACTGGCAGGACCTGCGCCATCTCGACGAGGAGCAGCAGCGCCTGGCGATGGACCAGGCCCTCGAAGCACAGCGCCTGCAAGGTTTCGACATGGCCTGCGCGCCATTGACCCACCTGCGGGTGTTCCAACTCGATGAGCGACGCTTCGCCGTGGTGCGCAGCTTCCATCACATCCTGACTGACGCCTGGTGCTTCGGCCTGCTGATGGAAGATCTGCTGGCGATCTACCAGGCCATCGTCCGCCAGGAGCCGGTGGCCCGTCCGCGCCTGCGCTCGTTCCGCGGCTACATGAGCTGGCTGGAACGCCATGACATGGCCGCCGCACACGCGTTCTGGCAGGCCGAGATGGCCGGTTTCAGCGAGCCGACGCCGTTGCATGTGGACAGCCCCGTGGCCCGTCCGGAGCAGGCACCGGAACAGGTGGGTGACTTCGACCAGACCCTGAGCATCGCCCAGACCCAGCGTCTGCAGCAGCTCTGCCAGCAATACCAACTGACCCCCAACACGTGGATCCAGGGTGCCTGGGCGCTGTTGCTGTCGCGCTACAGCGGCAATCGCGATGTGCTGTTCGGCGTGACCGTCGCCGGCCGCCCGACGGACCTCGCCGGTGTAGAGGAAATGGTCGGCCTGTTCATCAACAGCTTGCCCCTGCGCATCGATGTCGACCCCGAAGCGCCAGTGGCCGATTGGCTGCAGGCGCTGCTGTCCCACAACGCACAGCTGCGCGAACACGAAAGTGCCTCGCTGGTGGACATCCAGCGTTGCAGCCAGGTGCCGCGCGGCCAGCAGCTGTTCGACAGCCTGGTGGTGTTCGAGAACGCGCCGCTGGACATCAGCAGCGTGCAACTGGATGCCTTCAGCATCGACATCTACGAAGACCGGGTGCACACCAACTTCCCGATGACGGTGGTGTTGTACCCCGGCGACCGCCTGGGCATTCGCCTGTCCTACGACAGCCAGCGCTTCAGCACTGATACCGTGCAGCGCATGCTCGGGCATTTGGTGCAGCTGCTTTCGGGCATGCTGGAAACGCCCCAGGCGCCCCTGGGCAGCCTGCACATGCTGCCCGAGGCGGAACGTCGGCAGTTGCAGATCGACTGCAACCGCAGCGCCGTCGATTTCCCGCTGGAACGCGGTTATGCGGCGCTGTTCGCCGAGCAAGTGCGCAGCCG
The DNA here is from genome assembly GCF_900115935.1 of Pseudomonas sp. 43mfcvi1.1. Classification (NCBI taxonomy): domain Bacteria; kingdom Pseudomonadati; phylum Pseudomonadota; class Gammaproteobacteria; order Pseudomonadales; family Pseudomonadaceae; genus Pseudomonas; species Pseudomonas sp. 43mfcvi1.1. The sequence continues at coordinate 251,261 of NZ_UETT01000004.1, forward strand.
CCCGCAACACCTGGCCGCCGTATGCCAGGGACAATCGCTGACTTACGCCGAACTGGACCGCCGCGCCAACGCCATCGCCCACACGTTGCAAGCCGCCGGTGCCGGCCCGGAAACCCTGGTGGCGCTGTTCGCCGAGCGGGGCCTGGCCTTGCTGACGATGATGATCGCCACGCTCAAGGTCGGCGCCGCGTTCCAGGCCCTGGACATCCAACAGCCCCACGCACGCCTGGCGGAGCTGCTGGACCTCGGTGAAGCGCCGCTGTTGCTGGTGTGCGAGCACGCGACGTCGACGCTGGACAACGTCCTGCCGCAGCTGCACAAGCAACCCACCTGCCTGATCGCCCAGGCGCTCTGGCAAGGCCGTGAACAGCCGCCAGTCAGCTACGTCCACAACCCTGATCAACTGGCCTATGTGATCTTCACCTCGGGTTCCACCGGCACGCCAAAAGGCGTCATGGTCGAACAGCGAGGGATGCTCAACAACATGTTCGGCAAGGTCCCGAGCCTGGGCCTGGGTGAGCACGACCGCATTGCCCAGACGGCTTCGCCGGCGTTCGATATCAGCGTCTGGCAGTTCCTCGCCGCGCCGCTGTTCGGCGCCACCGTGCACATTCTTCCCGATGCCCAGGCCCACGACCCGGTGGCCCTGCTCGATGCGGTCGAGGAGCAGCGGCTGACGCTGCTGGAAACCGTGCCGGCACTGATTCGCGGCATGCTCCAGGAAAGCCAGCCCCATCACACCCTGGCGAGCCTGCGCTGGCTGCTGCCCACCGGGGAGGCGTTGCCGCCGGCCCTGGCCCGGGACTGGTTCGCCCGCTTCCCGGCCATCGCGTTGATGAACGCCTACGGTCCGGCCGAATGCTCGGACGACGTTGCCTTCTACCCCATCACCGAAGCCCCGGGCGACGACTGCCTGCACATGCCCATCGGCAAGCCGACCGCCAATAACCAGGTGTTCGTCCTCGACTCAGAACTGCGCCTGGTTCCCATCGGCGTACCCGGTGAGCTGTGCATCGGCGGTGTCGGCGTCGGTCGCGGTTACCTGCGCGACCCGCAACGCACCCGCGAAGCCTTCGTCCCGCATCCGTTCCAGGCCGATGCGCGCCTGTATCGCAGCGGTGATATCGGCCGCATGCGTGCCGATGGCGTGATCGAATACCTCGGCCGTCGCGACCAGCAAGTGAAGATCCGCGGTCACCGCATCGAGCTGGGCGAAATCGAAAACCGCCTGATGCAACACCCGGCGGTGGACAGCGCGGCGGTACTGGCGCTGCCCGACGCCCGCGGTGCCTTGCAACTGGTGGCCTGGTATGTGCTCGACGAAGCGGCCGACCTGGGCAACGAGTCTGCCCAACAGGTCTTGAGCGCTTACCTGGGCCAGCAACTGGCAAGCTACATGGTCCCGGCCCGCTGGCTGGCCCTGGCGCAATTGCCACTGAACGCCAATGGCAAGGTCGACCGTCGCGCCCTCGCCGCCCTGGGTTTACCCCAGGACGAGACGGCACAGGCGCAAGGCATGGCACCGCGCACGCCAACCGAGAAAGTGCTCGCCGAACTCTGGCAGGAAATCCTTGGCCTGGACGAGGTCGGTGTGCACGACGACTTCTTCGCCATCGGCGGTCATTCGCTGCTGGCCACCCAGGTGTTGTCGCGGATCCGTCGACGGTTGAACGTGAACCTGCCGCTGCGCACGCTGTTCGAGCGTGGCACCCTCGAACAACTGGCCGAAGCGGTGGATCAGCAGCGCGATGCCCAGACCGAGGCCGACGGCGACACCGAGATGGCCCTGGCGCCGCGCGACCAACCGTTGCCGCTGTCCTACAGCCAACAACGGTTGTGGTTCCTGGATCGCTTCGAAGGCCCGAGCGCCGCCTACAACATGACCACCACCGTCAGGCTGCGCGGCGCGCTGGACATCGCGGCGCTGCAAGGGGCCTTGCAGGCGGTCTTCGAACGCCATGAATCCTTGCGCACCGCGTTCCACCTCCACGGCGACCAACCGTGCCAGGTCATCAGCCCGGCACCGCTGGTTGACTTGACGCCGACCGAGCTGAGCCACCTCGACAGCGCGGAACAGGGACAAACCTTGCAACGCTTGATCAATGAACAAGCCGCACGCCCGTTCGATCTGCAACAGGCGCCGATGTTGCGCGCCAACCTGCTGCGCCTGGGCAGCGATGATCATGTGCTGCAACTGGTGCTGCATCACATCGCCACCGACGCCTGGTCCATGGGCATCCTGATGCAAGAGCTGATCGTCGGGTACCAGGCCCGCACCAGCGGCTCGACACCGGTGCTGCCGACGTTGCCGATCCAGTTCGCCGACTACGCCTACTGGCAACGCAGCGAAGCGCAACAGCGCCTGCTGGCACGGGCCATCGACTACTGGCGCCGCCAGCTCGACGGCGCGCCCACCTTGATCCCGCTGCCGCTTGATCTGCCACGCCCGGCGCGCCCCGACTACCAGGGCGCGGCCCTTGAACAACGCTTCACCGCGGCCCAGACGCAAGTGCTCAAGGCCTATGCGCAAGAGCAACGGGCGACGCTGTTCATGGTACTGCTCAATGCCTTCAACAGCCTGTTGCAGCGGGCCACCGGGGCCAACGACTTTATCGTCGGAACCGACCTGGCCAACCGCGAACACCCAGCCCTGGAACACCTCATCGGGTTCTTCGTCAACGTGCTGCCGATCCGTGCTCGCCTGAGCGAGGGCGAAACCTTCGATGCCCGTCTGCAACGCTTGCGCGAGGATTGCCTGTCGGCATTCCAGCATCAGCAAGTACCGTTCGACAAACTGGTGGAGGAATTGCAGCCGCCGCGTACACCGGGGGTCAACCCGCTGGTGCAGGTGCTGTTCGTCATGCAGAACACGCCCAGCGGCAATGCCAGCCTTCCGGACCTTGAGGTGGAACATCTGGTATCGCGTCAGGAAAGCAGCAAGTTCGACCTCGCCGTGTTCGTCGAAGAAGACGAAGAACAAGGCTTGAACGTGCGCTGGGTGTATCGCACCAGCGTGTTGCAGGAACAGACTATTCAGCGTCTCGAGCAAGGCTTCGAGCACCTGCTGGAGCAGATCGTCGCGGCCCCGGCGCAGGCGCTGGACCAGTGGTCGTGGCGCCTGGAGGGCGGCAACGCCAGTGCGCCATCCCAGCCTGATTCAGCGCTGGACGAGGCTACGGCTCGCAGCGCACGCAAGCAGTCGAAACTGAGCAAGCTCAAGCAGACCCGTGCAACCGCCGTGAGCCAGGTGGCCCACGAGCAGGTCCGGACCCGCACCCTCGATGCCGGGCAAGCCTTGCCGTTGGTGATCGAGCCGATGCTCGGCGACCTGGACCCTGTGCACTGGGCGCTGCAAGCCCGGGAATGGATCAACGCACAGCTGCTGACCCACGGCGGCCTGCTGTTCCGAGGTTTCAACCTGCCGGATGCCGCCGCCTTCGAGCAGTTCGCCCAGGCCATCGAGCCCGACCTCTACGGGACCTACGGCGACCTGCCGAAAAACACTTCCGGCAAGAACATCTACCACTCCACGCCGTACCCGGAACAGCACATGATTCTCTTCCACAACGAGAGCTCCCATCTGCCGCAGTGGCCGCGCAAGCAATGGTTCTATTGCGAAACGCCGGCACCCCGTGGCGGCTGCACGCCCATCGTCGATTGCCGGCAAGTGTTGGCACGTTTGCCGGAAGACATCGTCGCCCGTCTCAAGACCCAAGGGCTGCTCTACGTGCGGCACTTCACCGACAAGCTGGATGTGCGCTGGCAGGACTTCTTCAAGACCGAACAGCGCGAGGAAGTCGAACGCCAATGCCTGGCGTCGGGTATGCGTTGGGAATGGCTGGGGGCCGACAACCTGCGGATCGCCCAGCACTGCCCGGCCATCGTCGCGCATCCCGAGACTGGGGAACTGTCGTTCTTCAACCAGGTGCAACTGCACCACACTGCCTGCCTGGAACCGGAGGTGCGCAGCAACCTGATCAGCCTGTTCGGCCCCGGACACCTGCCACGCAACGTCTACTACGGCGACGGCAGCGTGATCGAGGACGCGGTGATGCAGGTGATCGGCGAGGCCTATGAGGGCTGCGCGGTACGTTTCAGTTGGCAAAAGGGTGACATGGTGATGCTGGACAATATGCTGGTGGCTCACGCCCGGGACCCCTTCGAGGGCGAGCGCAAGATCTGTGTCGCCATGGGCCAGATGATGCGCCGTGAGCAATTGACCGGGCTGCTGCCTGAAGTACAGCCGTCGCCGGTTGTGGAGGTGCAGGCATGAGCGCTTTTGAAAAACGTGAAGAAGCCTTCGCCCTCTCACCGCAACAACGCAGCCAGTGGTTGGCGGGGTTGCCAGCGGTGCGCCTGGAACTGGAAATCAAAGGCCCGTTGGCCCTGGAACGCCTGCAGCAGCGACTCGTAGCCCTGAGCGCATGCCACGAGGCCCTGCGCCTGCGGGTGCGGCCCGAGCCGGGCTTGCTGATGCCGTTGCAGGTGGTTGAATCCACCGTCACGGCAGCGGACGCCATCGGCGTCGAGGTGCAATCGATCAGCGATGATCGGCACCGGGTGACGCTGCAACTGCCGGCACTGAGCGCGGATCGCGGGACCTTGCTGCGCTTGGCACAGGCATTGGCCTCGACGGATGCGCCATCGCTGGATGACGAGGCCATGACCTATACCCAGTACAGCGCCTGGCTCTACGAATTGCAGGCCGATGAAGACGCCGAGCCTGGCCGGCGCTTCTGGGCCAGCCAGGCCCTCGATGAGCCGGCTGCCAGCGAACTGCTCTACCGCCAGGTACGCAGCGACCGACCCGACGCCCCGGTGACCACGCGCCTGAGCGCCAATCCGCAGTTGAGCACAGCCCTGGACAGCTTTTGCCAGCGTCACGACGCAACGCCCGAGCAGGTGCTGATGGCGGCCTGGGGCGTGCTGTTGCAGCGCCTGAGCAGCGGCGACAGCCCGGCCCTGACCTTGAACTGGGTCCACGATTGCCGCGACGACTACGAAGAGCTCGCCGACTGCTGGGGATTGTTCGCCAAGCCCCTGCCCCTGCGCTGGCAACCGGCGGCGGACAGCGCGTTTGCTCAGGCCCTGGCAAACCTGCAGGTACTCTGTGAGCAAGCCACGGAATGGCAGGAATACTGCGCTGTCAGCACGACACCGCCAGCCGACGCCGCGCAGTACGGTTTCCAGTGGGCCGGGCATCTGCCCGATCGGCTCGACACCTTGGGCAGCCTGGCATCGACACTCACGGTGCTGGACGCCCAAGCCATCCCGGCGGGCATGGAGCTGCTGCTGGTAGCCGAAACTATCGCTGGCGACTATCGCCTGAACCTTTGCCACCTGCCGGGCCGCTACAGCGAGCAAGCCGCCTGGGTCCTGCTGGAGCAGTTCCAGTCGCTGCTGCTCGATGCCCTCGCCAACCCCGGCAAGCCCCTGGCCGAGCTGTCAGTGCAGGCGCCGAGCTTCACCGCGACGCTCGCCGCCCTGCAGGCGCCACTCGACGCTGCGACGCTGGCGTTTGCCAGTGTGCCGGCGAGCTTCGATGCGTGTGCCGCGCAGTTCCCCGAGCACCTGGCCCTGCGCGACCACAACGGGCAACTGAGTTACGCCCAGTTACAGGCGCGCAGCAACCAACTGGCGCATTACCTGCGCGCCCAGGGTGTGGGTCGTGAAGATCGCGTGGCGTTGTACCTGGATCGCTCGGCACAGATGGTCCTGGCCATGCTCGCCGTGCTCAAGAGCGGCGCGGCGTTCGTCCCCCTGGACGTGCATCAGCCGGCGCAACGCACCCTGGCCATCCTGCAACAGGCACAGCCCGCCTTCGTCCTCAGCGGTTCGGCCGGCAGTGCCCCGGCGTTGCCCGACATCGGCAGCCTCGACCTGCGGGATGAAGCGACCTGGCAGCAAGCACCTGCCACGGCAATCGACGTCGAGATCCAAGCCCAGGACGCGGCCTACGTGCTGTTCACCTCCGGCAGCACCGGCACGCCCAAAGGCGTCATCGTCGAGCATCGCCAGCTCGCCAGTTATGTCACCAGCGTGTCCCGGCGCCTGGCGCTGGCCGCCGGCGAACGCAGTGCGGTGGTCACTTCGCTGGCGGCCGACCTGGGTTACACGTTGCTGTTCCCGGCACTGCTCAGCGGCGGCGAATTGCACCTGCTGAACAAGGAAACGGCCATGGACGCCCAGGCCTGGACAGCCTGGCAGGCGAAGTACCCGATCGATCACTTGAAAATCGTGCCGTCGTTGCTCGACGCCTGGTTGATTCATGCCCAAAGCGCTGCGGTGCTGCCGCGCAAGCAATTGATCCTCGGCGGCGAAAGCTGCTCGCGGCGCCTGCTGCAAAGCATTCGCAGCCTCGCGCCGGCCCTGGCGGTCTTCAACCATTACGGCCCGACCGAAACCACCGTTGGCGTGGTGATGCACAAAGCCGAGCCGGCCACGGATTATCGCCGCCTGCCCCTCAGCGACCGCCTCGACGGCATGCGTCTGTACCTGCTCGACGAGCAGCAAGCGCTGGCCGCCCCCGGGCAAAGCGCCGAGCTGTATATCGCCGGTCCACAACTGGCTCGCGGTTACCTGGACGCGCAACAAAACGCCGGGCGTTTCATCGAGCTGGCGCAACTGCCTGGCGAACGCCTCTATCGCACTGGCGACATGGCCCGCTATCGCCATGACGGCAGCCTGGAAATCACTGGGCGCGCCGACCGCCAGGTGAAAATCCGTGGGTTCCGCGTAGAGCTCGATGAGATCCAGGCACAACTGACCGCTCTTCCCGGTGTGGCCCAGGCCGCCGTGGAATGCATTCCCCGTGGCGAACTCGGCCAGCAACTGTTCGCCTTCATGACCCTGGCGCCCGGGCATTCGACCACGGTCGCCAGGCTGCATGGCCAGGCCCAGGATTGCTTGCCGGACTACATGCTGCCCACCCTGCGGATCGTCGAAGCCTTGCCGCTGATGGGCAACGGCAAACTCGACCGCAAGACCTTGCAGCAATGGGCCGACAAAGTCCTCGACACGGTTGGCAGTGCCTTGCCGCGCACGCCGCTGGAAGCGCTGCTCGCCGAGGTCTGGGCACAGGTGTTGGGCCTGGAGCGGGTGGGCATCGACGATGATTTCTTCGAGCTGGGCGGCCATTCCCTGGCGGCGGTGACGCTTGCCAGTCGCTTGCAAACCGCGCTGTCGGCCCCGGTAACGGTCAATGCCGTGTTCAACGCCCCGAGCGTCTCGGCGTTTGCGGCGCTGGTGCAGGCCGAGCTGAAGCTCTCGCCGCTGGTGCGGTTGTCGGCGCCCAACACTGTCGAAGCCGCCAACCTGTTCTGCTTCCACCCCTCCACCGGCCACGTGCAGGACTACCGCACGCTGCTGGCGCCGCTTTCGGATTGGCACCTGTGGGGCTTGCAGGCCGCCTACCTGACCGACGACAGCACAACGCTGGGCGGTGATATCGAGAGCCTCGGTGCGCTTTATGTCGAGCACCTGCGCCAGCAGCAACCGCAAGGGCCTTATCACCTGCTGGGCTTCTCTCTCGGCGGCCTGCTCGCGATTGCCGCGGCCGCGCGCCTGGAAAGCCAGGGCGAGGAAGTGGCGTTCCTCGGTATCATCGACTCGCAGTACCAGCATCAAGCGCCGCAAGACAGTGTCGAAGCGCTGCTGGAATCGGCCTCCCAAGCACTGACGCCGGACAGCCAGGCCGTGTTGCGTCAGTTGCCGGCGCCGATCATGGCCGCATTGCTGGAGCGACTGGACGCCCTGCCCCCAGCGGCACGCCTGCCGGAACTGGTCCAGTGGGCCCGGCAACAAGGCCTGCAACTCGATGGCGACAGTTGGGAGCATTTGCAAACGCGGCTGCGCTACCAGCAGCATACGCAGCATCTGCTGGCGACCTTCAAGCCTGCCCGGCTAAGCTGCCCGGTGCATGTCTGGTGGGCCAGCGACACCCTGGCCCAGGCCGACTTCGCCGACCCGCATTGGGAAGGCCTGAGCAGTGGGCCATTGACCCGCGAGGTCATCTCGGCGCAACACCTCACCATCCTTGAGCAACGCGCCTTGCATGAACAATTGGCGGCGCGCCTCACGGCCATTGCTACACACGGAGCGGTTTGAAATGGATCTGTTGTTACTCATGGCTAAACGCTCATGGCGGGCACTGCTGGTGGCGACCCTGACGGGGCTGACCTGCGGCCTCGCGGCGGCCGGCCTGATCGCCAACATCAACCACAGCCTGGAGGTGTTCGATAAGCTGCGCCCGGTGGATGGCCTGCTCTTCGCCGGCCTGGTGGTGTTGGTCGCGGTGTCGCGGATCATCTCCGACATCAGCCTGCTGCGCCTGGGCCAGGCCGCGGTCAACGACATGCGCCTGCACCTGAGCGCCAAGCTGATCGATACGTCCTACGCGCAATTGCAGCGCCTGGGCAAGCATCGCCTGCTGGCGATGCTCACCGACGATACGCAAACCATCAGCCAGGCGGTGGAATTGGTGCCGATCCTGCTGGTCAATGTCGGGATCATCGCCGCGTGCCTCGGCTACCTGGGCTGGCTCAGCCTGCCACTGCTGGGCCTGACGCTGCTGCTGATCGCCCTGGGCAGTCTGAGTTTCCACTGGCCGCAACGCCGAGCACTGACCTCGATCTCCCGTGCCCGCGAGCTCAAGGACCAGTTGTTCAATCAATACCGCCTGCTCACAGATGGCAGCAAGGAACTGCAACTCAACCATCCACGCCGGCAACATTTCTTCACCCGCCTGCTGATACCGGTGAGCCAGCAATACCGTCGCGACTTCGTACGCGGCATGAGCATCTACGCCCTCGTGCTGAACTGGGGTAACGCGGTGTTCTACCTGCTGATCGGCGTGGTGCTGTTCGCCGCACCGCATTTCATCGACCTGAGCGCGAGCCTGGTCACCGGCTATATCCTGGCGATTCTTTACATGATCACGCCGCTGTCGGAACTGATGCACGCCTTGCCGACCCTCGGCCGGGCCAGCGTGGCCCTGAACAAGATCCGCGCCCTGGAAGGCCAGATGCAGACCGCTGACGAGAGCATCGACACGATCTCGCCGACCCAGGTTCGCAGCCTGGTGTGCCGCCAGGTCACCCACACCTATTACCGCGAGCGCGAGGACGGGCATTTCACCCTGGGGCCCATCGACCTGACCCTCAATGCCGGCGAAGTGGTGTTCATCACCGGTGGCAATGGCAGCGGCAAGACCACCCTGGCCTTGCTGCTGACCGGGCTGTACCGGCCGGAAAGCGGCGACATCATGCTCGACGAGCAAGTGTCCTCGAGCAACGACAACCACCATTACCGGCAGCACTTCTCGGCGATCTTCACCGACTTCTGCCTGTTCGAGAACCTGTTCGATGGCGATGACCCGCACCTGGTGAAACAGGCCCAGGACTATCTGGTGCACTTGCAGTTGGACCACAAGGTAAAAATCGAGGAAGGCAAACTGACGACGCTGGCGTTGTCCACCGGGCAACGCAAGCGCCTGGCGCTGCTCAGTGCGTACCTGGATGATCGCCCCTGCTATCTGTTCGACGAATGGGCCGCCGACCAGGACCCGGTGTTCAAGCACTTTTTCTACACCCGGATCCTGCCGGACCTGCGCGAGCGCGGCAGATTACTGATCGTGATTTCCCACGACGACGCCTACTTCGGCCTGGCCGACCGGCTGATCCGCATCGAACATGGCAAGCTCAGCGAAGTCGCTCCGCAGGCTGATGCGCCGCGCCTGGCTGAAATGCTGTCCACCTGAGAATGCGCCCACAATTCCAGGGCAACCCCCAGCCCAAATGTGGGGGCGAGCTTGCTCGCAATGGCGTCGGCATATTCAGCATTGATGCCAGCTGACCCGCCGCTATCGCGAGCAGGCTCGCTCCCACAGGGACTTGCTGTGCCAGAAAAACCAAGGGGGGTAAGGATTGAACTCGCGCTCAACCCTCCTCATAGATGTAATGCAGATAGCTCACCTGCTCTGCCAGCGGCAGGCGGTGCAGCTTGGGGCAGGATTCGCAAAGTACCGGCGGTTGGCCTTCGACCGGTTCGTGCAGTTGGTAATGCAGGCAACAATGCCGGCGCAAGGGCAGGCATGGGCAAATCTGCGGTGCCGGTGATTCGACCATGCGTTGCAGGCCGCGCAACTTCAAGCGTCCGTTGTTGACCGTGACCGGTTCCAGCCACTGGTGTGCCTCGGCGAAGCCGTCCCTGGACAGGTCGGGGTCCATCCTGGCGAACGCCCCGTCCCAGATGGCGACGAAGTTGCCCCACAGTATCTTCGGAGCCAGGCCACCGGCAGCGGCCAGGGTGCCGAACAACGGCGCCAGGTGCTCGTGGACCAACCGAGACCAATACACTGCCCGGCCATCCGCACCCAAGGCCGACAGCCCGGCGGCCAGGCCCAACGCCGAAGGCTGGCCGTCGTCGTGCAACAGCACAGCGTCCTCGCCCCAGAACTCGATCGCGCAACCACGCGTCAGCACACAGGCCAAGGTGGCCGGCAGGACAATGCTCATGTAGTTCATCGACCACTGTGAAACCACGGCGGCGCGGTTCACCCCCGGGTAACGCAAGGCAAACCGGATCAGCAAGGGTTGCAGTACCGCAGGGTCGGCAAGCTGGCTCAACGCGATGCAAGGCTGATCGCCAGGTTCCTGCCGGATGACCCGCTGTATCGGCGGCCAGGCCTGGTGAAGCCATTCTGGAAATTCGATAACGGGGCTCCCGTGGCTTTCCCTAATTAATGCAAACGATTAGCATTGGCTGATCCTATCCTCCCTCCCCTGCAAACTCAACGTCGTTAGCGACCAGGCTCACCAAGACCACATGCACACACTTCGCAATTTCTGGCGTCTCGCGCGGCCTTTCTGGGCATCCGAGGAGAAATACCCGGCCCTGTTGCTGCTGTTCGCCACCGTGGCGATGACCCTGTGCCTGGTCGGCGTCAATATCCTCACCAACTTCTGGAACCTGCATTTCTATAACGCCTTGCAGGCCCTGGACTACCACGGTTTCATCGTGGGCAGCCTGCAGTTCATCCTCCTGCAGATCGGCATGGCCGCCTTTACCGTGGGCGCATTCCACTTCCAGCAGAAGCTGACCATCCGCTGGCGGCGCTGGGCGACCCGCAACATGCTCGATCAATGGCTGGGCAGCCAGCGCTACCAGAAGCTGAAGCTGACCGAGACCGACGTCGACAACCCCGACCAACGGATTGCCGAGGACATCGACCTGTTTATCGTCAAGTCGCTCAAGTTGAGCCTCGGGTTGTTGACGTCGGTGGTGTCGCTGTTTTCCTTCCTGCATATCCTCTGGCAGGCTTCCAGCCTCGTCAGCGTGCCGTTCAACGACCAGTCGGTGGTCATTCCGGGACTGCTGGTGTGGATCGCCCTGCTGTATGCGCTACTGGGCACCGGCCTGGCCTTCTGGCTGGGTCGCGCGCTGCCCAGCCTCAATTTCATGCAGCAGCGGCGTGAAGCGGACTTTCGTTTCTCGCTCATCCGCCTGCGGGAGAACGCTGATTCGGTGGCGCAATACCGGGGCGAAGTCGTGGAGAACGAACGCTTCAACCAACGCCTGGAGGCAGCGCTGGAGAACTTCTGGGCGCTGGTGAAGAAACAGAAGCTGATCATGGGCTACTCGACCTTCTACTTGCGCAGCGCGACGGTCATCCCGATGTTCATCATGGCGCCACAGTTCTTTGCCGGCGCCTTTCCCCTCGGCCGTCTGACACAGATAAGCGCGGCCTTTGGCGAAATACACGCGGCCATCGCCTACCTGGTGAGCGTGTTCCCGGAGCTGTCGGAATGGAAATCGGTGATCGACCGGCTGGTTGGCTTCCAGGAGCGCCTGGACAACGTCGAGGTCAAGTCCCAGGTCAGGCTCGAACAGCAGGCCAGCGGCCTCGACATCAAGGACCTGGACATCTGGCTACCGAACGGTCGGCCATTGTTCAAAGGCTTCAACCTTTCCCTCAAGCCCGGTGACAGCCTGATGATCAGTGCGCCGTCCGGCTACGGCAAATCGACACTGATCCGCACGATTACCGGGCTTTGGCATCACGCTCGCGGCTCAAGCGGCTACGACCGTGAGCGGGCCCTGACACTTTCGCAGAAACCCTACCTGCCGTTGGGCAGCCTGCGCGAAGCACTCTGGTACCCCAACCCACCCCGCCGCGAAGAGGATGGCGCGCTGCGCCAGATCATGGAGCAAGTCGGCCTGCAACACCTGGCCGAACAGTTGGAAGAGGAACGGGACTGGGCGCAAACCCTCAGCGTCGGCGAACAGCAACGCTGTGCGTTCGTCAGGGCCCTGCTGGCCCGTCCCACAGTGCTGTTTCTCGACGAAAGCAGCTCGGCGCTGGATGCGGCAAACGAAGCGCGCTGCTATCAGTTGCTCAAGCAGACGCTGCCGGACACGATCCTGATCAGCGTCGGGCACAGCGCCTCCCTGGAGCACTTCCATTGGCAAGTCCTTGAATTGCGGGACGAGGCGCAGTGGGTGCATCGAAGGGTCAAGCAAGCAGTGTGAGTCCGCCAGGACAAACGCTGAACCTCTTGTGGCGAGGGGATTTATCCCCTCGCCACAAAATCCTCCGTGCCCCAGTCAATCGAAACCCTCTTCGCACATTGGCATGCAGAGTTTGTGGTCTATAGTTGCTGACAGATCCAAGATTTCGCTCGGGCCCTCAGGAGCAACACCCCCTCGAGCCGTAACCGTGTCGGGCCCACCAGCCTTCGGTAGTGAACAATGCAGGGAGCACATCATGCCGATCCAGCGGCCTGAGACACTGAGGTTGGCCCCTGGCACTGTCCATCGCGCGCAGGCCGATGGCGCTACCGAATCCGGCGTGTTTCGGCGCGGCTTCGACCAGGCCAAGGAAGCCTACATTCTGTTCCCGTTGCTGGCTGCGCTTCTGTTGCTGGCCATCTGGATCGCGACACTGTATCTGATCAAGGTCGAACATATCCGCGCACAGCAGAGCGCGGCGACGGCAAGCCTGGAGATGGGCGCCACCTACGAAGCGCAAATGTTGCGCGCCATTCACGAAATCGATCAAACCCTCAAGCTGGTCAAGTACACCTACGAAGCCGAGGGTGAGCCTAATCCCCTGCGCCGCCTCCAGGAACGAGCCTTGCTGCCGCCGGCCTTGGTGTTTGACGTCAGCGTGGTCAATCCGGACGGCAGGCTCGTGGCAAGCAGCCGGGTCAACGACCGGGAAAACATCGCTGACCCGGATGAGCAGCAAACGCTGCGGCACAGCGACTCACTGTCCATCAGTCACCCATGGAAAAGCCCTGTCACCGGAGAATGGCGCTTGCGCTTCAGCCGGCGACTCAACGCGGCGGATGGCGGGCTTTCCGGGATCGCCAGGGTCGAGGTCGATGCCGCCTATTTCGTCAGCAGCTACGACGCCTCGAAACTCGGCGACCAGGGTGCGCTCGGACTCCTGGGCACCGACGGCATCTTTCGCGTGCGGCGCACCGGGGAAACGGTACTGGCCGGTGATACGGTCGATTACACCGCCGTGGTGCCGGACACTGAAAACACCGAGGCGGTGCTCTCGGTCAATGGCTGGGACGGGGTGCGGCGCTACACCAGTGCCCGTCAGCTCTATGACTTGCCGCTGGCGGTGATCGTGGGGTTGTCCGAGGAGGAACAATTGGCCGCGGTGAACCAGCAAGCGCGAACCTATCTCTGGCGCGCCGCGGGCGGCAGCCTGGTACTGGTGCTGTTGGTGGGCTTGCTCGCCCGGATGAGCTGGCAACTGGCACAAAGCCGTTTGCGCGCCGCCGAAGCCCAGACTCAACTGGCCGCGGCCGCACGCCAGGCCGGCATGGCCGAAATCGCCACCAACGTCCTGCACAACGTAGGTAATGTACTCAATAGCGTGAATATCTCCGCCGACCTGGTCACCCGCAAGCTGCGCACCAGCAAGGCCTTGGGGCTTGGCAAGGCGGTACAAATGATGAACGAGCATGCCGAGGACCTTGGGGATTTCATCTCCCACGACGAAAAAGGCAAGCTTCTGCCCAGCTACCTGAACCAACTGGTGGACGCGCTGGCGCTCGAACAACAGAGCATGACCGAAGAACTCGGCCAACTGAGCAAAAGCGTTGATCACATCAAGGAGATCGTCGCCGCCCAGCAATCATATGCAGGCACCTCCAGCCTTGCCGAAACCGTGCAGATAAAGGAACTGATCGAGGATGCCCTGCGCATGAACGCCGGCATCATCGCGGCGCATCGAATCACCGTGGTGCGCAACCTGACCGAAACACCCTTGCTGCAACTGGACAAGCACCGGGTGCTGCTGATCCTGATCAACCTGATAAAGAACGCCAGCAGGGCCATGGATGACCGGCCGGAGTCTGCCCCTCAAATCATCCTCCAGAGCGAGATCCCCCAAGAAGACACCCTGGTGATCAAGGTCATCGACAACGGCGAAGGCATCGCGCCCGAGAACCTGACACGGATCTTTGCCCATGGCTTTACCACGCGCAAGGACGGCCATGGCTTTGGTCTGCACAGCTGCGCCCTGGCAGCCATGGAAATGGGCGGTTCGCTGGAGGCCCATAGCGATGGCCCGGGAACAGGGGCGACCTTTACGCTCAAATTGACGATCTAGACGCTTCGCTGCGTGGTAGTGCGCAGTTTCAGCCAACGTTTCAAGGAACAGACTAATGGTCATCCACGCAACGAGGTCACCTTGAGCCCATGGTGAACAAGCCCAACGCAATGGCCCTGGTAGTCGTGACGCTGTACGCCAGCGGCGCCAGTGCTGACGCGGCCGATATGTTCTCGCTGAGCAGTTTCGGCACGGTGGGGATCGTCCATTCCAGCGAGAAAAGAGCCGATTTCACCTCCAGTATCTTCAAGCCCAATGGCGCAGGGCATTCGCGCAACTGGAGCGCCGACGTCGACAGCCTGATCGGTGCCCAACTGACCGCCACCGTCACCCCGCAGCTTTCGGCCGTGGTGCAGGTCATTTCCGAGCAGCGTTACGACAACAGCTACCGGCCCTTCGTCGAGTGGGCCAACATCAAGTACCAGTTCACACCGGATTTCAACGCCCGCATTGGCCGTACCGTGCTGCCGACGTTCCTGGTGTCCGACACGCGCAAAGTGGGCTACACCCTGCCCTGGGTGCGGGCGCCCATGGAGGTCTACAGCTTGATGCCGATCTCCAGCAGCGACGGCATCGATGGCAGCTACCGGTTTCGTGTCGATGAAATCACCAACACCGTGCAGGCTCACTACGGCCAGACCGACAGCCGCCAGCCCGACGGGGCCGGCAAGGCGCTGACGAGAAATTTCTGGGGGATCACCAACACCACCGAGCTCGACGCCCTCACCGCGCGCATCACCTACATGAAAGCCGACTTGACCCTGGAGCAGTTCAACTCGCTCTTCGATACGTTCAGGGAGTTCGGTCCGGAAGGCATCGCCATCGCCGATCGCTACGACTCCGATGACACCCCCGTCGACTTTTTCGGCGTGGGCGCCAGCTACGATCCGGGCGACTGGTTCGTCATGAGTGAATGGGGCCGTCTCGACAGCCGCTCCGGCCTGGGCAGGACCAGCGCCTGGTACATCAGCGGCGGGTACCGCATCGAAGCGTTCACCCCCTATGTCACCTACGCGCGCTCCAAGACCGAAACAGAAGTCTCCAGCCCGGGCCTGACACTATCGGCCTTGCCACCGGTCCTGGCGGGCACTGCCGCCGAGCTCAACGGTGCCCTCAACACCGTCCTGGGCTCGAACGAAGGGCAGCAGACCCTATCCCTTGGCGTGCGCTGGGACTTCACCAAGAACATGGACGCCAAAGTGCAATTCGATCACACACGCTTCAAGGGCAACTCGGTCGGTCCGTTGATCAATCCCCAACCGGACTTCACGTCGGGGGGCTCGCTCAACGTCATCAGCCTAGCTGTTGATTTTGTCTTCTGATGGAGCAGGCCATGTGGGTTGTGAGACGCATCGGAATCGCTGTGGCGGGGCTCGCCCTGTGCGCCGCCAGCGCTGCCGTCAAGGCCGACGTGGTGGTGGTCGTCGCTACGTCGAGCCCAGTGAAGACGCTCGCGCGCAATCAGGTGGCGGATATTTTTCTGGGCAAGACCAGTCGTTTTCCCGGCGGTGGACAGGCGACTCCCATTGACCAGACAGAAGACTCACCGACCCGAGATGAGTTCTACACAACGTTCACCGGCAAGTCCGCGTCCCAGCTCAAGGCCCATTGGTCAAAGATCATCTTTACCGGTCGGGGCCAACCGCCGCAGGCGGTTTCAAGCAGCGCAGAAGTCAAGAAACGTGTTGCCGAGAATCCCGACACCATTGGCTATATCGACGCTCGGGAGGTGGACGGCAGCGTCAGGGCACTGCCGATCGAGGCGCAATGAGCATCATCGTGGCTCAAGCTGTCGAGCCTCTTGCCTATCCCGGCTGTGCTTGTAGCAACATCGTGAACTGATCGGCGGGCACCGGCCGGTTAAAGTAAAAACCCTGAAATTCGTCGCAGGCATTTTCCCGTAGGAAATCGGCCTGTTCCTTGGTTTCCACACCTTGGGCAACCACGGTCAAACTGAGGGTTCTACCCATTGCGATAATGGCCTCGGTCAAGGCTTTGTCTTCCGACACACTGGTGACATCACAGATGAATGAGCGATCGATCTTGATGGAGTCGAGCGGAAATTGCTTGAGGGCAGAGAGCGAAGAATAGCCGATACCGAAATCATCAATGGCGATCCGGATCCTCAGGTGCTTAAGTCCGGTCAACACACTCAACGCTCTTTTGACATCCTGCATGAGCAGGCTTTCGGCGATTTCGAGCTCCAGCAGACTGGCCTCCATACCGGTTTCAGCCAGTATCGCAGCGAGGTCCGTGAGTAAATTCTCATCGGCGAACTGGCGCGCAGTCAGGTTCACGGCCATCCCCAAATGCGGCAGGCCTTGTTGTTGCCAGGCAACGTTTTGCAGGCAAGCGGTCTTGAGTACCCATTTGCCGATCGGCACGATTAAACCGGTCTCTTCGGCAATCGGAATGAACTGCATCGGCGCGACGATGCCCAGGTCGGGGTGATCCCAGCGCAAGAGCGCTTCCATGCCGGTGATCTGGCCGCTGCGAATATCTCGCTTGGCCTGATAGTGCAGCTGGAACTCCTGGCGCTCCAGGGCATGGCGCAAGCTCAGTTCCAGTGTCAGTCGTTCCAGTGAATCCGCGTTCAGCTTCTCGGAATAGAATTGGAAATTGTTCTTGCCTTGTTGCTTGGCCTGATACATCGCGATATCGGCATTTTTCTTGAGTGTCTGCTCATCCAGGCCATCCTGCGGAAAGACACTGATACCGATACTGGCGGTCACACGGAACTCATGGTCCTGGAGGTTAAAAGGCCGGGCAATGGTGGACAGGACTTTCTGGGCGGTGATCGCCACGTATTTGTCCTCGGACAGCTCTGGCAGCAATATCACGAATTCGTCGCCGCCCAGTCGGGCGACGGTATCGCTGGCGCGCAGACAGGCCGTGATTCGCTGTGCGACTTCTTGCAGCAACTGGTCGCCGGCATCATGCCCAAGCGTGTCATTGATGTGCTTGAAACGGTCGAGGTCAAGGAAAAGCACCGCCAGTTGCCGATGATAACGGCTTGCCTCGCTGATACTCTGACTCAACATCTTACTGAACAGACTGCGATTGGGCAGCGACGTCAAGCCGTCGTGATAAGCGAGGTACTCGACGCGTTCGGCGTAGGCTATTTTCGCTTCGGCGGCTCGCAAACGGCTTTGCACCAGTTGCCAGCTCATCCGGCTCAACAGACTCACCAACAATACCAGCAACAGGCTTGCTCCCGCCGCCCTCCACAGATAGGTGTGTGCTTGTCGATTCACCGCCGACAGTTGCTCCTCCTCGGATAACCCGACAATGATCGCCAGCGGATAATCGTAGAGTTGGCGGGCACTGGTGTAGCGCCGTACGCCGTCCCATCCATTGATCGCGAGCACCGCCTCGGTGGTTTCATTGTCCGGCACCACTGCCGTGTAGTCGACCGCGTCACCGGCCAATACCACCTCCCCGGTGCGCCATACCCGGAAGATGCCATCGGTTCCGAGGAGCCCGAGTGTGCCCTGATTGCCGAGTTTCGAGGCATCGTAGCTACTGACGAAATAAGCCGCATCGACTTCGACCATCGCGATCCCGGAGAACGCGCCGTCCGCCGAATTGAGCCGCCGACTGAAGCGCAGCTTCCATTCCCCCGTTACAGGATTTTTCCAGGGGCGACTGATCGACAATACATTGTCACGCCTCAACGTTTGCAGCTCATCCTGAGCGACCCTGCTTCCAGCCTCGCTCGGCTGCGTACTCGCGACGACCATGCCGTCAGCATCAACCACGCTGACGTCAAACAGGAAAGGCGGCGGCAACAACGCCCGCGCCTTGAGTTTGGGCAGCGGGTTTTGTTCCCCTTCGGACTCGTAGGTGTATTTGACGAGCTTGAGGGTCTGATCGATTTCACGCACGGCCCGCAGAATTTGCGCTTCGTACGTGGCCGCGATTTCCACACTCGCCGCGGCGGCGCTCTGCTGCGCGCGCACCTGTTCGACCTTGATCAGGTACAAGGTGGCCGCCCAGATGCTCAGCAACAGGAAAACCGCCAGCAGCGGAAATAAAATGTAAATTTCTTTGGCTTGGTCAAACCCGCGCCGAAACAGGCTGTTCGTGGTAACTGAAACAGAGTTTGCAGAATGGGCAATATCAGTGGCCGACCTCAGTATATTCGACCGTTGGACCGGCATGGTGTGCTCCCTGCATCGCTTCACTGCTGACGGCTTGCGGGAATCCGACGCGGTTACGGCTCAAGGAGTCAATTGCTCCTGGTCGGCCACACGAAAGGATTCCGGGTCTGGTGAAAACTATAGACTACAAACTGCGTCTGTCAGGGCCAGGGCTTACTAGGGGCCAGAGCGCTATTTTCAAGCAATCGCATCAATGTGATGTTGGCGGTTATCAGGCTCCCCCCAAGGAGCCCCCTGCTGCCAGGATTTTATTGTCGGGTTGAATGGCCACAGCCCATTTTTTGGTTTCGTAACCTTGAAAGCTGAAGCATTGACGCCCGCCGTGAGAATTTTTCCATCACTGAGTAATTTCGATGAGCCGCCAAAGAGGCTTTGGTCGAGCGTGAAAAATGCCCTCCCCTCATGACCAAAGCCCGGGTCAAGACCCCCAGCTACGTGAGTTGTCTTTGCGTAGCCATATCCATTTCTCTTTTAAAGTAAGGATGGGGCTACAGATATAGGGTGAAAGCCTCTCGCCTCACTACTGTCAGAGATGACAGTAGTGACAAGCGGCGTGTCCTCAGGCCGTCTCTTCCTGCACCAGCCGCTTGAGCAGGGCTTTGGCAGCAGCTTCGGATGAAGCCGGATTCTGACCCGTGATCAAATGCCCATCCTCGACCACATAGCTCGCCCAGTCGGCAGCCTTGGAATACTCGCCGCCTTTGGCTTTGAGCATGTCCTCCACCAGAAACGGCACCACGTGCGTCAACCCCACGGCCTCCTCCTCGGAGTTGGTGAACCCGGTCACCTTCTTGCCTTTCACCACAGGCTGGCCATCCGGGGCTTGAACGTTCTTGAACACGCCAGGGGCATGGCAAACGGCGGCCACAGGTTTATTCGCGGCATAAAAGGCTTCGATGAGGGTCTTCGAATCCGTGTCCTCGGCCAGGTCCCAGAGCGGCCCATGACCTCCAGGGTAAAACACCGCATCGAAGTCGTAGGGGTCAATCTCACCCAGCGGCACCGTACTGGCCAGTACCGCTTGGGCCTTCGGATCGCTGCGAAAACGGCGTGTAGCCTCAGTCTGGGCGTCCTCTTCATCGCTTTTGGGGTCCAGCGGCGGCTGTCCGCCCTTGGGAGAGGCAAGCGTGACGGTTGCCTTGGCGTCGACAAACACGTAATAGGGAGCAGCGAATTCTTCCAGCCAAAACCCGGTTTTCTTGCCGGTATCGCCCAACTGATCGTGGGATGTAAGGACCATTAGAATGTTCATATGAGCCTGTCCTCCAAGTGTTGACGGGCAGCGAGATCGCCACCCTGCACTACTTTCAGAGGTCGCCCGGGAGCAGACGTTCAGTGGGCGTCGCGATGCCCCTTCCAACTGGCCGGTCCCGATGAACTTTCCGGGACTCTCGTTTTACCAGCCTCGGGAGCTTGCCGGCACGCCATCCAGTTCACCAGTTGCATGCCACCGGGGCGCAATTCGATCCGGGCAACCGGTTTCGGAAGGAGCTTTGGGACGAGTACTACGGGGCCGGGCAAACCGCGTAACAACCCATCCGGGCGGCCTGCCGGGTGTTTTTCTTGGTAAATCCTGTGCATTCGCGGGTCTTTGCTACCCTATGGTATGACGCATGCAAGCGTTTCCCTGATATCCAACTCCAAAAAGAGTGCATTTGTGTCAGTGATTCCCCTAGTGGTGTGTGACGACTCCAACATGGCCCGTAAACAGGTCCTACGTGCTCTGCCCGCGGACTGGCCGGTGTCCGTTACCGAGGCCGTCAATGGTCGCCAGGCCATGGACGCGATACGCCAGGGCCTGGGCCAGGTGGTACTGCTCGATCTGACCATGCCGGAGATGGACGGTTATCAGGTGTTGAGCGCCTTGCGCGACGAAGGGTTGAAGGCGCAAGTCATCGTGATCTCCGGTGACGTCCAGGATGAAGCGGTACGCCGCGTGCTCGAGCTAGGCGCGCTGGCGTTCCTGAAAAAGCCTTTCGACGAAAACGAACTGCGCCAGACCCTCACCCGGGTGGGACTGTTGACCCAACCCGGCAAGGTGCCGCTGCAGAATCGTTCGGCACCGGACGCGGCCATCAGTTTTCACGACGTGTTCCGCGAGACCGTCAACGTTGCCATTGGCCAGGCAGCCGCCCTGATCGCCAAGGTCTTGGGCGTCTTTGTGCAACTGCCGGTGCCCAATGTGAACATTCTCGAAGTCGGTGAGCTGCATATGGCGTTGAACGATGCCAGCAGCTCACAGCAACTCACGGCTATCTGCCAGGGTTTTATTGGCAGTGGCATCGCGGGTGAAGCCCTGCTGATGTTTCACGACTCGGAAATCGCCGACATCGCACACCTGATGCAACGCCAGAGCAGCGACTATTCCGACCTGGAAATGCTGCTGGACCTTTCCAGCGTCCTGATCGGAGCTTGCCTGACCAGCATTGCCGATCAGATCGATGTGGGATTCTCTCAAGGTCACCCACAGATTCTCGGCCAACACGCGGCGATCGATGAGCTGATCCGAGTCAACCGCAAGCGCTGGAAAAAAACCCTGGCAGTGGAAATCAGCTACAGCCTGGAAGGGCACGATATTCGTTTCGACCTATTGCTGCTGTTCACGGAGGACTCCATCGAACGGTTGACCCACAAACTCGCCTATCTGATGAACTGAGCCATGAACGATTCCATTGATCTGAACGAGTTTCACTGGTTGCTTGCCGTGGTTCAGAGCATCGATGTCGGTGTGGTGGTGCTCGACCGCGACTACCGCGTGCAGGTCTGGAACACCTTCATGGAGAACCGCTCCGGGGTGCAGCCAAAGGATGCCCACAATCAGCTTATCTTCAGCCTGTTCCCTGAAATCGATCGCCAATGGTTCAGCCGCAAAGTGGAAAGCGTCGCGACCCTCGGCACGCCAGCCTTCACCGTCTGGGAGCAGCGGCCGTATCTGGTGCGGTTCGAGAACTATCAGCCGATCACCGGCAATGAAGAATTCATGTACCAGAACACCACGCTGTTACCGCTGCGCTCGCCCGACAACAACATCAAGCATATCTGCCTGGTGATCTATGACGTCACCGATGTCGCCACCAACCGGCATCAGTTGCAAGCCGCCAATGCGCAACTGCAACAGCTCTCCAGTACCGATCGCCTGACGGGCCTGTACAACCGCGGCCATTGGGAGGAAAGCCTCAGGGCCGCCTATGCCCGGCACCAGCGCTATGGCAATGCGTTGAGCCTGGTGATGCTCGATATCGACCACTTCAAGCGGGTCAACGACACCTACGGTCACCAGGCCGGCGACAAAGTCATCGAGCAGGTCGCCAGGCTGCTGCGCGAGCACGCGCGCGACTCCGATGTGGTCGGGCGGTATGGCGGTGAAGAGTTTGGCGTGGTGCTTTCGGATACCGACAGCACCGGTGCGCAAACTTTCGCCGAACGCATGCGTCACTCCGTAGAGGCGCTGGAGGTGGTGTACAACGACCAGCGCATCCGTTTCACCATCAGCCTGGGGGTGGCCGACCTGAGCCAACCCTCGAACAGCCACGCCGACCTGATCGCCTGGGCGGACCAGGCGCTGTATACGTCGAAGAAGACCGGGCGTAACCGGGTGACGGTGTACGAGCAGGTTTAGCCTGCGGAGATTGGTTCAATGAGCACATTTAACGCAGTCTCGGATTCCGTGCAGGCCCTGATATTGGAACGCAACGGCTGGGTACCCAACAACCCGCGCCTGCCCGTGCTCGTCTACCCCGGCGCCATCGCCGTTCGGGACGGCGATGCGGCGGCGTTGATCGAAGAGACTTTTCGCGCCAATGGCTGGCCCCCGCAATGGCGTTACGGGATTTACAACTATCACCACTACCATACCGAAGGCCATGAAGTGCTGGGCGTCGCCAGTGGCCAGGCGCGCTTGATGATTGGCGGTCCGCAGGGACATGTCCTCGAGGTGAAAGCCGGTGACGTATTGCTGCTCCCCGCCGGTACAGGCCACTGCAACCTGCACGCCAGCGAGGATTTCCTGGTGGTCGGCGCCTACCCTCCCGGTCAACAGGCCGACATCTGCCGTGAAGCACCGAGCGAAGCCCAACTGGCGAAGATCGCCAGCCTGCCATTTCCCGACAGGGATCCGGTGCAGGGGCGCGAGGGAGCTGTCGTCCGGTATTGGACAAGCCGGCGATAGCACCCAGGCGGCGCTACCAGACCCTGTCCAAAAGTACCTTCGCCGCACTGAACGACCGCTAGTCCCACGGCCCGTCATCTCTCTGAACTTCCGTCCGGAATCGCCCCTCTGCCCTTTACCCACTATCGAGAGAGGCAGGACGTCATGAGAGCACTCACCTATCACGGTGCCCACAGTGTGAAAGTCGATACGGTCGCCGACCCCATCCTGGTGGACAGCGACGACATCATTCTGCGCGTTACCGCAACGGCGATTTGCGGTTCCGACCTGCACCTCTATCGCGGGAAAATTCCCGCCGTCGAGCACGGCGATATCTTCGGACATGAGTTCATGGGCATCGTCGAGGAAACGGGTTCAGCGGTGACCGCGGTGCAACCCGGCGACCGTGTGGTGATTCCGTTCGTGATCGCCTGCGGCAGCTGTTTTTTCTGCCAGATGGATCTGTTCGCCGCGTGTGAAACCACCAACACCGGGCGTGGCGCGATCCTGAACAAGAAGGCCATTGCACCGGGCGCGGCGCTTTTCGGTTTCAGCCATCTGTACGGCGGCATACCGGGCGGCCAAGCCGAGTACGTACGTGTTCCAAAGGCCAACACCGGGCCGTTCAAGGTACCGGGGGCCCTGTCGGACGAAAAGGTCCTGTTCCTCTCGGACATCTTGCCGACTGCGTTTCAAGCGGTCACCAACACCGGGATCGGCAAGGGTTCGAGTATCGCGATCTACGGCGCCGGGCCCGTCGGTCTGTTGAGTGCCGCTTGCGCGCGGATGCTGGGCGCCGACCAGATCTTCATGGTCGATCATCATCCCTATCGCCTGGCCTACGCGCAGCAAACCTACGGCGTGATTCCGATCAACTTCGATGAAGACGACGACCCTGCCGACACGATCATTCGTCAGACCAGAGGCATGCGCGGCGTGGACGGTGTGGTCGATGCGGTGGGCTTCGAGGCCAAGGGCAGCACCACCGAAACGGTACTGGCCACGCTCAAGCTCGAAGGCAGCAGCGGCAAGGCGCTGCGCCAATGCATTGCTGCAGTCAGGCGCGGCGGCGTGGTGAGCGTGCCGGGGGTGTATGCCGGCTTCATCCACGGCTTCCTGTTTGGCGATGCGTTCGACAAAGGCCTGACCTTCAAGATGGGCCAGACCCACGTGCAGCGTTATCTGCCCGAACTGCTTGGCCATATCGAGACCGGGCGCTTGTCCCCTGAGGTGATCATCAGCCACCGGATGTCGCTGGAGCAGGCCGCCGAGGGCTACAAGCTTTTCGACAAGAAGCAGGAGGATTGCAGGAAGGTCATTTTGACGCCGGGCAGCCCGCACGTGGCGTTGCCGGAGGGTGATGTTCCGAATGGTGCGATGGCGCTGACTTGAGACTTGGCGGGTTCATTGTGGTGAGGGGAACTCAAGGGCTGCTGCGCAGCCCGGCGGGAGCAAGCTCCCTCGCCACGGTGTTCAGTCTACGGCCTGGTGGTGAGAGGGGTTGCGCCATACTTGCCCATCAGTTTCAGCGTCACCCCGTTGGTCCAGCCAAAGCCGTCCTGCAACTCATATTCGCCGCCTCCTCCGCCATCGCCACGCCCGGATAAATCGTATTTCTCTACCAGCTTGTTCTCCTTGCGGTAGAGGTTCTGGACCTGCTGCAAAAAACCACTGCCAATCTGCTGCGCCAGTGCCGTTTGCTGGTAGCGGTCGAGCCCCTCCACCGCCACCCATTGCAGCGGTGCCCAGCCGTTGGGCTCATCCCACTGCTGGCCATTGCTGACCTGGGTGGTGGCGATGCCGCCGGGGCGCAGCAGGCCTTCGCGTACCGCATCGGCGGTGCGATTGGCGTGCTCGCCGGACGCCAGCCCCGAGTACAGCGGGAAAAGCGTCGCGGCCGTGAGCTGTTGGCGTTGTTGGTTGCGTTGCCAGTCGTAGTCCACATAGAAGCCCTTGTCGGCATTCCACAAGTGCTTCTCGATGGCACGCTGGCGCAGCTCGGCGCGCCGACCGTAAACCTGGACGCAGGGGCTGTTCTGCACCGTCTCGCAGGCTTTGGCGATGGTTTTTTCGAGATGATAGATCAGGCTATTGAGGTCCACAGGCACGATGGCCGTGGTGCGTATGCTCGCCAGGTCCTGGCTATCGTCCAACCAGCGGGAACTGAAATCCCAACCGCTTTCGGCACCGGCACGCAGGTCACGCCAGACCTCTTCCCTGGGCCGGTGCGGCGCTCGCTCGGCGGTGCTGACATCTTGCAACCAGGACTCCTGTCGAGGCGTCGCGCTGGTATCCCAATAGCGGTTGAGCACACTGCCATCGGCGAGTTTGACCACGTGTTGCGCGGCCGCGCCCGGCTTGAGCGCCTGGGCGCCCTCCATCCAGTAGGCATACTCTTTCTGCAACTGTGGCAGGTATCGCCCATAGGCCTGATCGCCTTCGATACGTGCCTGCAACTCCACCATATAGGCAAAGAATGGCGGCTGCGACCGGCTCAGGTAGTAGGTGCGATTGCCATTGGGGATATGGCCGTAGGTGTCGATCATGTAGGCGAAATTGTCGGTCATCTGGCGAACCCGGGCTCTCTCACCGCTTTGCTCGAGCCCCAGCATGGTGAAGTAGGAATCCCAGTAGTACATCTCGCGAAAGCGCCCGCCCGGCACCACATAGGGTTGCGGCAACGGCAGCAAACTGCTGTATTGCGGCACCTGGCTGTAGCTGCGGCTCAACACCGGCCAGAGGTTGTCGATGTGTTCTTCGATCGAAGCGCCAGGTTTCGATGCCGGGCTTTGCGCCTCGCCGGATTCGATGAAATTGTCTTGCACGAAAGTTTTCAGATCAAAGCCATCGCTGCCCCGGCGAGCCAGGTAATCGGCGCGGATTTTCGCAGGATCACGCTTGGGCAGCGCATCCACGAAGTGTTTCTGGTCAGTGAAAAGCTGCCCGCGTTGCACCGCTTCGAACAGCTCAGGGTAGGCCTGGTCGGGCGGCAGATTGGCTCGCCCCTGGGCATCTTCATAACTCCATGTCGCGGCCGGTTGGCTTGAGCAAGCCGCGCAGAGCAACGCGGCGAAGGACAGGCTGGTGAAATCCATAGGTCGCATAGACAGCTCCATCATGTTGTCGATCCTGACAAACGACTGACATGAAGGAATGGCCTGGGTTCATAAAAAGCCCTCCTACTTGAAGGCCTCTGGATATAACGCTCGCGCCTGCTGCTCAGAAATAATATCGGCATAACGCTCCGACTGCTCCCAGAAGGCTGCGCACGATGAACATCGATGCAGACGGGAATGGAGAACGATGCTCATGGCAAGTTCAGGGGGATGCTGGCCGGACTCCCATAGCGCCCGGCAAACCGGGCAACCTTTTTTCTGCCATTGTGTGCTCATCAAAACTCCCCGCAGCAATCCACCCGCTATTCGGCCCCGAAACGTTTTCCGGTCCACTGTTGCCTTTTTCCCCATCAGCCTGGCGATGGTAATAGAGAAGCTGGGGCCCCCCTCGTAAATTTCATATTGGTCTGTCCAATTAGAAAAACAACAAATTGGTCTTGCCAATATTTTCCTCGGCGTGTAGTTTTTGGGCGAAGCTCGTCCGAACGGGTCACGGCCCGTCTACAACAAAAAAGAGCTCCGGTCGCGGCAACCGGGCGCTCGCAACCCTCCTGCGCGTGTAGGCACCCGTTGTCTGCGCGCCAGCCAAGGAGCATCGACATGTTGACCGTCATCTGTAACGAACCCGGCTCGCTAAGCAGCATCGAACGTGACAAACCGGCCAGGAATCCAGGAGAGGTGCTCATCCGGGTCAAGCGCGTCGGGGTCTGTGGCACCGACCTGCATATATTCACCGGCAATCAGCCCTACCTCGAATACCCACGTGTCATGGGTCATGAGTTTTCCGGGGTTGTAGAAGAGCCGGACAGCGCCAGCGACCTCGCCATCGGTGATGTTGTCTACGTGATGCCCTACCTTTCCTGCGGAACCTGCATCGCCTGCCGCCAGGGCAAGACCAACTGCTGCACCCGTATTCAAGTGTTGGGGGTTCATTGCGATGGGGCTTTCACTGAGTACCTGAGTGTTCCCCACCAATTCGTACACAAGGCCGTGGGGGTTACCCTCGATCAGGCGGCGATGATCGAGTTCCTGTCCATCGGCGCTCATGCTGTGCGGCGCTCAAATGTCCAGGCGAGTAAACGCGCACTGGTGGTCGGCACCGGGCCGATCGGCATGGCGGCGGCGATCTTCGCCAGCCTGCGCGGGGCGCAAGTCACTGTCCTGGATACCCGTGAAGATCGTCTTGCGTTTTGTAAGCAACACTTGGATATCCACGCTGCCGTGCAAATCGGCGAAGGTGACAAGCAGGCCCTGGCCGAACTGACAGAGGGCGATTTTTTCGACGTGGTGTTCGATGCCACGGGCAATGCCCGGGCCATGGAGCGCGGGTTCGAGTTCATCGCCCACGGCGGCACCTACGTGATGATTTCGGTGGTACGGGACTCCATCACCTTTTCCGACCCGGAGTTTCACAAGCGTGAAGCCACGCTGATGGGCAGTCGCAACGCCACCCAGGAAGACTTCCGGCACGTGGAAGAATGCTTGCGCAACGGATTGATCCCGGACGCCGCCCTGAACACCCATCGACTGACACTCAGCGACGTCGCCCATTCGTTCAGCACCTTGCTCGACCCCAAGCAGGGTGTCGTCAAAGCAATCATCGAGTGCTAGGAGGAAGACGCACCATGAACCCGCCGTCTTCTTTGCTTGTTTTAACCCCCGGTGATGATGTTGCCGTAGCTCGAGGCGATATTGCCGAAGGGCAACAGCTGAACGCCGACGGCGTCGCGCTGGTCGCCCGGCAGCCGATTCCGTCCGGCCACAAGATCGCCCTGCGCCGGGCGCTGGCAGGCCAACGAGTACTCAAGTATGGCCAGACCATCGGCCAGGCGACACAGGACATCGAGCCTGGCGATCATGTCCACGTGCACAACCTGGACATGCCCACGACCAATGCCGAACAGAGCGTGCAGAACGTTTATATACCCACCGTGCTCAACGGTGAGCCGGCGACGTTCGAGGGTTTCGTGCGCGATGATGGGCGCGTTGGTACCCGCAACTACATCGGGGTTGTTTCCAGCGTCAACTGCTCGGCAACCGTGTGCAAACACATCGCCAATGCCTTCTCTGCCGAGCGCCTGAAAGACTTTCCCAACGTCGATGGCGTCGTGGCAATTACCCATGGCAGCGGCTGTGGCATGGGGGCCACGGGTGAAGGCATCGATATCCTCAAGCGTACCTTGCGCGGCTATGCCGATCACCCCAACTTCGCTGGCGTGCTGTTGATCGGCTTGGGTTGCGAGGTCAACCAACTCACCCCCTTGATGGATGAACTCGGCGATCGCTCAGCGCTGCTGAAGGCCAGCCTGATCATTCAGGACGCTGGCGGTACTCGCGAAGCCGTGCAGCGTGGCATCGCCCATATCGAGCAGATGCTGCCGATCATCAACGACTTCCAACGTACTGCCGTGGCGGCCAGCCACCTGAAGGTCGGTCTGCAGTGCGGCGGCTCGGATGGTTACTCGGGGATTACCGCCAATCCGGCACTCGGCGCCGCTGTCGACCTGCTGGTGCGCAATGGCGGCACCGCCATTCTGTCGGAAACGCCGGAAATCTATGGCGCCGAACACCTGCTGACAGCCCGCGCCGCCTCCGCTGATATCTCGGCAAAATTGATGGCGCGGATCCATTGGTGGGAAGCCTACGTACGCCACAACGACGGTGACATGAACAACAATCCCTCGCCTGGCAACAAGGCCGGAGGCATCACCACCATCCTGGAGAAATCCCTGGGTGCCGTGGCGAAGGCCGGCGCCAGCGGACTGATGGGCGTTTACCAATACGCTGAAACGGTGGATGCCCGAGGCCTGGTGTTCATGGACACGCCCGGCTACGACCCGGTGTCTGCGACCGGCCAGGTGGCGGGCGGCGCGAACCTGATCTGCTTCACCACGGGCCGCGGTTCGACCTACGGGTGCAAGCCCACACCATCCTTGAAAATCGCCACCAACACCCGCCTGTTCCAACGCATGGAGCTGGACATGGATTTCAACGCCGGAGGCATTGTCGATGGCCTGGAGTCGGTGGCCGAGGCCGGTGAACGGTTGTTCCAATTGATGCTCGATACCGCTTCCGGACGCCGCACCTGCAGTGAAGAAAACGGCTTGGGCGACAATGAGTTTGTGCCTTGGCAGATTGGCGCGGTGATGTGATTGCCGCACCACCGCGCCCACATGAATGAACAGCATCAAGCGCCTATGGTAGCCTTCGCAGACTATCTGATGGACACCGTTGCCATGGTCTCACCGATCAACGCCGCTGAGCGAAAGCCGTACCAGAAAATCGCTGACCAACTGCGAAACTACATCGTCCAGGAGGACTTCAAGGCAGGCTCCAGGCTTCCTCCCGAACGCGATTTGACTCAACTGCTGGGGGTTTCCCGGCCTTCGCTGCGCGAGGCACTCATCGCCCTGGAAATCGAGGGCGACATTGAAATCAAGATGGGCTCGGGCGTGTACGTGCGCACCCGGTCCATGGACGGGAAAAACAAGGGCGAAACCTTGGGCGAGAGCCCGTCGGAATTGATGCAGGCGCGCGCCTTGATCGAAGGCGAGTCGGTGGTCCTGGCCTGTTTGCACGGCAAAAAAAGCGACTACCGCTATCTGCAGGAATGTATCGACGCCATGCGCGCCAGCATCGCCAACGGCCAGCCCCCTCTGGAGGACGACCGCAGGTTTCATCAGCGCCTGGCCAAAATGAGCGGTAACTCTGCTTTGGTCCGGATCATCACCGCGCTGTTTGATGAACGACATAACCCTATTTCGGCACACCTGAGCAAGCACTCCGAGAACGCGTTGACCTGGGAAGCCGCCGTCATCGAGCATGAGGCGATCCTGCACGCCGTCGCCAACAAGGATGTGCTCGGTGCTCAAACCTCCATGCGCCAGCATCTGAGCCGCTCGGAGAACCGTTGGTTGCAGGCGCTGGGGCCGGAAGACATGAGCGATTAGACCGGCGGTGGATGGGCGTTGATGTGGATCACTCAAACTCACTCAACTGCACACCGAACCTGTGGCGAGGGGATTTATCCCCGTTGGGCTGCGCAGCAGTCCCCAAGCCAGTCACTGCGGTGTGTCAGGCTGATCGCATTCAATCCTTGGGGCTGCTTCGCAACCCAACGGGGATAAATCCCCTCGCCACAAAAGCCCTCGGTAACTGACGCATCGCCACAGGCTTTTTGGCCTGACAGATTTCCCCTGTTTATTTTCAAGCCTCAGCCCAACTGTTTCCGCACGGCCAGTTCCACACCACGGATTTCCGCCAGGCCTTTGAGGCGACCGATCAGCGAGTAGCCGGGATTGCTTTTGCGGTGCTGGTCATCGAGCAGTTGATGCCCATGGTCCGGTCGTAGCGGCAAGCGCGGGCCACCTTCGCGCTCACGCCTGCGCTCTTCGGCCACCAAGGCACTGATGACCCCGACCATGTCGACGTCGCCACCCAGGTGATGGGCTTCGTGAAAGCTGCGTGGGTCGGCCTCCCGGCGGGTTGAGCGCAGGTGGGTGAAGTAGATGAACGGCGCAAACTGCTTGGCCATCGCCACCAGGTCGTTGTCTTCGCGCACACCATAGGAACCGGTGCAGAACGTCAGGCCATTGGCCGGACTCGGGGCGGCATCCAACAACCATTGGGCATCTTCAGCGGTGGAGAGGATGCGTGGCAGCCCCAGCAGCGCCCGAGGTGGATCGTCCGGATGGATCGCCATGCGTACCCCCACTTCCTCCGCCACCGGGATCACCGCACGCAGAAAATACCCCAGGTGTTCACGCAACTTGGCCTCGTCGATGTTGGCGTAGGTGCGCAGCAAGTCACGAAAATTGTCCAGGCTGTAGTGTTCCTCGGCGCCGGGCAAACCAGCAATCAGGGTGTTGACCAGGGTTTCGCGTCGGGCTGGCGTCAGTTGTTCGAAGTAGACCTTGGCCTGCTGGATATCCTCGGCGCTGTATTCAGCCTGCGCCCCCGGGCGCTGGAGGATGAACAGGTCGAAGGCGGCAAACGCGGTTTGATCGAAACGCAGCGCCCAGCCACCATCCGCCAGCTCATAGGTCAGGTCGGTGCGAGTCCAGTCCAATACCGGCATGAAGTTGTAGCACACGATATCGATGCCGCAGCTCGCCAGGTTGCGCACGCTTTGCTGGTAGTTGGCAATGTACTCGTCACGCCGCCCGCAGCCACGCTTGATGTCCTCGTGCACCGGAATGCTTTCCACCACTGACCAGCTCAAACCGGCCGCTTCGATCATCGCTTTACGAGCCGCGATAGCCTCCACCGGCCACACCTGGCCATTAGGGATTTCGTGCAATGCGGTGACGATGCCGGTCGCACCGGTTTGGCGAACGTCCGCCAGGGAGATCGGGTCTTTGGGGCCAAACCAACGCCATGTCTGTTCCATGTTGTTCTCCTTTTTGTTAGTTGGGTGCGGCAAAGGTCTGCAAAAGGCTGCCGATGCCGTCGCGGGTCAGCGCGGTATAAGCACGGTGCACGGCCTCGCGAAACGCCGGACGCTCCGACAACGCGGCCGGGAAGACTTCGTTCAAATCGAGAAAGGCCTCCACCAACGATGCGCCGTCGAAGCGACCCGCCAGATCGGCAAAAGTCGCACTCAAAGGGTCATCAATCACGTGCATCGGATGACCAGGCAAAGGTCGTGTGCAGTAATGAATCCATGCCGCGATGCCCAGCGCGGTACAGCCGATACCTCGCCCCTGGTCGAGCAATTGCCGGGCGCCGAGCAACCAGCGTTGCGGCAGCTTCTGCGAACCGTCCATGGCGATCTGGCGCAGGCGATGTTGCAGGCTGTCATTGGCAAAGCGCGCCTTCAGATCGCGGGCATACAGCGAAAGATCGATGCCCGCCGGCATGTCCAGGGTGGGCGCCGCTTCCTCAGCCATGTAACGCTCGAAGAGCCGTGCCAGATTCGCGTCACTGACGGCGTCGAACACCGACTCATGGCCGGCCAGCAACCCCACGTAGGCCAGCAACGAATGGCTGCCATTGAGCATGCGCAGCTTCATCGTTTCAAACGGGCGCACGTCTTCCACCATCTGCACGCCTTCCACTTCCCAGTCCGGACGGCCCAGGGGGAAGTGATCCTCGATCACCCATTGGCTGAAGCTTTCACAGACCACTGCCGCCGGGTCGTGACAGTCCAATTGTTCCAGCCGTCGAAAGGACTCGCCGTCCA
The DNA here is from genome assembly GCF_900115935.1 of Pseudomonas sp. 43mfcvi1.1. Lineage (NCBI taxonomy): Bacteria > Pseudomonadati > Pseudomonadota > Gammaproteobacteria > Pseudomonadales > Pseudomonadaceae > Pseudomonas > Pseudomonas sp. 43mfcvi1.1. The sequence goes on from NZ_UETT01000004.1 coordinate 283,491, forward strand.
TCGCGGGCACAATGCGATCGACCATGCAGCTGGGAAACGCCACCTGTTGGTCGATCCACTGCGCCAGCGCCTCATCCTGCCTCGTCGCCAACGCGCTGACCGCCTGGCGGGTGCGTTGACCGTTGTCGGGCATGTTGTCGCAGCACAACACGGTGAATGGCGGGATGCCGGCGGTACGACGGCGACGCAGGGCCTCAAGGACAATGCCAGGCGCTGAGCGCGGCGCTTGCGGATGAGCGATGTCATGGGCAATCAGCGGATCTTCGCTGCGCAACTGCCCGGAGGATGGGCTCAGGCAGTAGCCTTTTTCGGTGACGGTGAGCGTGACGATCCGCGTTTGCGGCGCAGCCATCCGCTGTAATAGCAACTCCAGGTCGTGGCCGCCCTCGCCCACATACAAGGCCTGGCGCAAGACCGCGATCTCGCGCAGGGTCACCTGCTCGCGGTCGCGGTACTCGGCAACGTGGTAGCGACCGTCCTGCTCGCGCAATTGATCGACCAAGGTGCGATTGGAGCGCAGGTTGGCGCTGCACAGCCCCCAGTCGCTTTCACCATGACGGTTGAGATGGCGTTGCAGGTAGACCGCCTGGTGGGCGCGATGAAACGCGCCCAAGCCCAGATGCACGATACCGATCTGCGCTGCTGCGCCAGTGGAAAGCACTCGTTTCACAACAGGCATCAATACGCTCCTTCTGTTCAGGGATGGCTCAGGGCCGAAGCCGGTTGCGAACCTTGTGCCGCCGAGTCGCCGGTATTAGCTAGCGCCAGGGGTTTCACATAGCGTGCCACACACACGGCACCGATCACGGTCAACAGTCCCGCCAGCAGGAACGCACTGGTGAACGAGCCGGTGAATTGCACCAGAAAGCCGGTCAAGGTTGGGCCGACAATGCCCGAGGTGTTCGCCAGAAAGTGCATGAAGCCACTGACCCCACCCACCCGCGCCGCCGGGACGGTGTCCTGGATGATCGCCCAGTAAATAGCGCCGGTGAGGTAAAGGAAGAACACTGCCAAGGCGACGAGGATGACCGCCGGATACAAGGTCTTGACCATCCCGGCACAAGCGATACAGACGGCGCAGGCCAACAGGCATGTCACCAGCACCACTTTACGCGAGAACATCATCCGCCCGGTTTTCTTGAACACGAAGTCGGAAATGAAACCGCCCAAGGCCAGGCCGAGGAAACCCAGGACCCAGGGAATGACCGTGGCGATGCTCATGTCCTTGACGTTCAGGCCGTGGGCCATGGTCAGGTAGCTGGGGAACCAGGTCAGGAAGAAGAACAGCGTGTAGTTATAGGAAAAGAACGCCAGGGACGTGAACAGCACCGTCGGTTGCTTGAGGTAGTACCGCAGCGGAAACACCGGTTGTGCCGCCAGCTCGCTTTGCCCCTCGGCCCGAAGAATCTCCTCGGCACCCTCGCCCTCTGGCCTTTCCTTGACGAACTTGAACCACACCGCCGCCCAGACCAGGCCGATCAGCATGATGATAATGAACGACATCTTCCAGCCGTAGGTGACGGCGATAAAGCCTACCACGGGACCGGAAATCGCCCCGCCCAATGGCGTGCCGGACATCGACGTGCCTATCGCCCGCGCCCTGCGCTTGGGGGTGTACCAGTTGTTCACCATTTTGCTGGTGGTAACGCTCAGCGGTCCTTCGCCCATGCCGAACAGAATCCGGATGAGCACCAGCGAAGCGAAGCCCACCGTCAGCACGGTCAGGCCGCTGAACAACGACCACAAGACCATGGCCAACAGCAGCGTGGTCTTGGCGCCATAACGGTCGGCGGCCCAGCCACCGATGAAATTGAAGGCGGCATAGCCAACGAAAAAACTGCTGAAGATCATGCCCATTTCACCCGTACTCAGACCGTAGTCCTTCTGGATGAAAGGCGCCGCCACAGACAATGCCGAGCGGTCGAGGTAATTGATGACCCCGGCCAGGAACAGCATGATGATGATTAAGCTACGTCCTTGACCAAACATGGTGGAGCCTCCCGCTTGTTGTGTTTATTCGGTGAGGGTGCCCGCACTCGGGCACGATAAGGTCGGAAGATCAGTGGTGGGCGTTCGTCAGTTCCACCAGTACCTTTCGGGTTTGCTCGGGGTGTTTTTCGATCAGGTCGATGGCACCGGGCATTTCGTCGAACGTGACGCGATGGCTGATCAGGTCCTGGACCTGCAACTGGCCGCTGGCGATCAGTTCGATCACCTTGGGGAACTTGCGGTTATTGAGCCGTGAGCCCACCAGGGTCAGTTCCTTCTTGATCATCTCCAACTGCACCAGGTCGCTGGGCGTGGCATTGAACCCCAGCAGGCCGATGCGTCCGGCCGGCGAGGCCAGGCGCACCATCTGCGGCATCAGTGCCGGGATGCAGGCGGCGTCGACAATCAACGGCACGCCTTCACCCTGGGTGAGTTCACGCATCGTGGCTTCGACATCGACTTGCTGGCCGTTGAGGGTCCGGCTCGCACCCAGTGCCCGCGCCGTCTCCAGGCGACTGTCGATGACATCGGTCACGGTGATGTCGGTCAGCCCCAGTGCCCGGGCCATCTGCACCAGGGTCAGGCCGATCACCCCGGCACCGTAGATCAGCACGCTGTCGCCCGGATGGGGCTGCATGCGATCGAGCACATTCAGGGCAATGGAATAAGGCTCCACCAGGGCACCGTGGCTGAGGGACATCGAATCGGGCAAGCGGTGGGCGTTCTCGGCCGGTACGCACACCTGCTCGCTGAAACCACCGTCACGATGCACGCCGATCACTTGCAGCCGCGTGCAGACATTCGGTCGGCCGATGCGGCAGGGATAACAGGTGCCGCAACTGATCACCGGATCGATGCACACCCGATCGCCCACTTGCAGGTGTTCGACACCTTCGCCAACTTGCCGGATCACCCCGGAAAACTCATGGCCGGTGACTCGGGGGAAACGCACGAATGCGTTCTGCCCATGAATGATGTGCATGTCCGAGCCGCAGATGCCGGCGTAGGCCACATCGACCTGGACCTCGCCATGGGCAACCTGGGGTCGGTCGACCTGGGCCAGCCCGAACTCGAAGGGTGCTCTTACCTGGAACGCTTTCATCGGGTCACTCCTGGCGGGGATATCCGCCCCGCCGCTTGATGGGTTGGAAACGCTTCACCAGTGCCAGAGCGTGCCGTCTTCAAGACGGTTGACCGGCAGGCTGGCGCGCTTGTAGGGGTATTGGCGGGCGAGGTCTTCATCAATGTCGACGCCATGCCCCGGCGCATCGCCGGGCGTGAAATGACCGTCCTCGAAGCGATAAGCATGGGGGAAGACTTCATCGATGCGCTCTTCATGAGGCATATGTTCCTGGATGCCGAAATTGGGCACCCAGGTATCGAAATGCAGGGCCGCCCCCATGCACACCGGTGACAGATCGGTGGCGCCGTGAAAACCGGTACGCACCTGGAACAGTGCGGCGAAATCGGCAATGCGCCGCACATGGGTGATGCCGCCGGCATGCACCAGCGTCGTGCGGATGTAGTCGATCAACTGTTCCTGGATCAACTCGCGACAGTCATGGATGGAGTTGAACACCTCGCCAACCGCCAGGGGCGTGGTGGTGTGCTGGCGGATCAGGCGAAAGCTCTGCTGGTTTTCGGCCGGCGTACAGTCTTCGAGCCAGAACAGGTTGTACGGCTCCACGGCCTTGCCCAGGCGCCCCGCTTCGATGGGCGTCAGGCGATGGTGCACGTCGTGAAGGATATGCAGGTCGTCGCCAAAGCGTTCACGCACGGCGGCAAACAGCTTGGGCACGTGGTTGAGGTATTTGGCAGTGTCCCAGACGTGTTCGGCGGGCAGGTCGCTGTCGGCCGGCTCATAGCGTTCGCCGCTGCGCTTGGCGACGCCGTAGGTGGTGGCGATACCCGGTATGCCGCATTGCACGCGCACGGCCTTGTAGCCCAACTCGACATGGCGAGCGACTTCGTCCAGGCAGCCTTCGATGTCCTTGCCGGTGGCATGCCCGTAGACCATTACCCGCTCGCGACTCTTGCCACCGAGCAACTGGTACAACGGCATGTTCGCGGCCTTGGCCTTGATGTCCCAGAGTGCCACGTCGACGGCGGCGATAGCGGTCATGGTCACCGGGCCACGGCGCCAATACGCACCGCGATAGAGGTACTGCCAGATGTCTTCGATGCGATGGGCATCGCGGCCGATCAGCGCGGGCAGGACGTGCTCCTCCAGATAGGCGACGACCGCCAGTTCGCGGCCATTCAAGGTTGCATCGCCAATGCCGTAGAGACCTTCATCGGTGACGATCTTCAACGTAACCAGATTGCGACCCGGGCAGGTGACGATGACGCGCGCTTCAACGATTTTCATAAAGTCAGACCTGTGCAACAGAAGAAAGAGAGGACGCGCCCATTTTCGGCATCGCCGCCTGGGGAATCAGCGCCCCCCGGTACTGGACAACCTGGGCCGCCAGGCGATGGCCCCAGCGGGCGGCCTGCTCCGGGTCGCCGCCCCGCAGGCGGCAGGCCAGGTAAGCGGCGTTGAACGAATCGCCGGCGGCGGTGGTATCGATGACATGGGCAACATGCTGGGCGGGCACTTCGAAACGGCCAGCCGGGCATTGGATCAAGCAGGAGTCGGCGCCGCGCTTGAGGGCCACTTCGCCGACTCCCTCCTGCGCATAAGCACTGAACAAGGCATCGGTGTCGCGGTAGCCGAACAGGATGGCGTCATCTTCCCAGGTGATCAGGGCCAGGTCGGTCAGGCGCAATAGTTCGCGGTAGACCTGCCGGGCCGCTTCGGGATCGGGCCAGAGGTGGGGACGGTAGTTGTTGTCGAAAACAATGCGCGTGCCCCCTCGGCGCGCCAGGTGCAAGGCCTGGATCAGGCGTTGGCGCCCTTCTGGCGTAAGGATCGCCAGGCTGATGCCGCTCAGGTAGACGTAGTCGTAATCGGCCAGTCCATTGAGCAGGGTGTCGGCCTCGGGGCCGTCGAACATGCGCCGCGCCGCTGCCTCCCCGCGCCAGTAGAGGAAACGCCGCTCGCCACGCGGATCGGTCTGGATGAAATACAGCCCCGGCAGCGCGTCTTCAATCACGCGGACATGGACGTCACCGATCCCTTCATCCAGCCAGGACCGGCGCATGGCAACGCTGAACGCATCGCTGCCTACGGCCGTCATGTAGTCCAGGGCAACTGCGCCACGGGGATTCAATCGGGCCAGGTAGACCGCGGTGTTGAGCGTATCGCCACCGAAGGTCTGCATGATCGCGGCACCCGGTTCACCACGCATCTCGATCATGCATTCCCCTACCAACGCCACCTTCAGTGGACGGGCGAAGCGGATCTCCGGGCCATGGTTAAGCGTTATATCCATAATCAACGCGCCTTTCTTGTTTTTAAAACGGCGTTTCATTTTTATCTCAAGGCCCGAGTCTAGTCAGATTTCCGGTCTCGTCAAGCAAAAATGAAACAGCGTTTTGTTCTGCTTGCGTATATCCTTGAGTTTTACTTTTCACGTTGGAGCCTTCATGGACAACAGCGTCATTCCAAACAACGAGCTGGTGTCGGCAGTGGGCCGGACCATGGCCGTGCTCGAGGCACTGGCCGAGCATCCGGAAGAAAGCGGCGTCTCGGAAATCGCCACCAAACTGGACATGTCCAAGGCCACGGTTTATCGCTTTTTGCAGTCGCTCAAGGCGCGGGGGTATGTGGTGCAGGATGCCGAGGATCGCTATCGCCTCAGCGTGCGGCTCTTCGAACTGGGCGCCCAGGCCCTGCCCCACCTCGACATCGTCCGGGAAGCGGAGCCGGGCATGCGGCGGATCAACGAGCTGACGGGCGAGACCGTCCACCTGGGGATTCTCGACGAAGGCAGCATCGTCTACGTGCACAAGATCGACTCCAAGTACAACCTGCGCATGTACTCGCGGATCGGTCGGCGGGCACCGCTGTACTGCACCGGCATCGGCAAGGTGCTGATGGCCTGGCTTGAAGAAGAAGAGCTGCTGGCGCACCTTGCGCAGGAAAGCTTCGAGCGCCGCACAGCCAATACCTTGACCAGTGCCGAGGCGTATCTGCAGGAACTGGAGACCGTTCGCCAACAAGGCTACGCCGAGGATCATGAAGAGTTCGAAGACAACATGCGTTGCCTGGCGGCACCGATCCGCGACCGCTTTGGCCACGTGATCGGCGGGATGAGCGTTTCATTCCCCTGCTTTCGCTTCAGGGAAGAGTTGAAGCAGGACTACGTCAAGCAACTGATGCAAGCCACCCAACAGATCTCAGGTCAGCTGGGTTGGCATGCACGGTAATAGCCGTCGACAACCGTGGCGAGGGAGCTTGCTCCCGCTGGGCTGCGCAGCGGCCCCAAAACCTGCCGAATGCGGAGCATCAGACACACCGCAACCGCCGGTTCACGACTGCTTCGCAGCCGAGCGGGAGCAAGCTCCCTCGCCACAGAGTCCACGTTTTTCCTAAGTGGACCACATTACCTGTGGGAGCGGGCTTGCTCGCGATGACGGCGGCACATCCAACACCTGTCCAGGCTGATCCACCGCTATCGCGAGCAAGCTCGCTCCCACAGGTCTCGACTGGCGGGTCTCAGAACCAGGTTTCCATCTGCATGCCGTACTGCCAGACGCCGCCGGCGTTGAAGTCGGTCTTGCCGAAGGAATCCGTGGTGCTGTACCGGTCCAGGTCCGACGACCAGTTCATCACGCTGGCGAACAGGCGTAGCTCGGGACGCGTGAGCAGATCGCCCAGGTCTGGCTTGAAGGTCGGGGCGACCGTGAACTTCCAGAAGTTACCGTCGACCGCATTGCGTTGCAGGTAGCCCTTGGGGTCGAGCTGCATGGTTTGCCAACTCATCTCGTAGGCCATTTCGAAATTGCTGTTGATTTCGTTGGCCAACCGCACGTTCAGGGTCATCCAACGATAGTCGTCGCCCTTGACGTAGCGGTCCTTGCTTTGCTCGGCCAACAGGCTCGGGCCGATGCGCCAGTTGGGCGCCAGGGGCGTCTCGCCGTACAGCGCCACACGCAGGGCACGGGCATCGTCGATCAGTTCGCCATCAGCGCCGATGTTCTTGACCTCAGCCCCCAAACCCTGCCCATAGAGCAGCGCGGTCTTGAAGAAGCCCTCGCGGCCGAAGAAAGTTTTCTGGTGATTGGCGACCATGCTGTGCAAGCCGGAATCGGCCGGCGTCAGCCCCGCTTCATTGGTGCGCGTGCCGAAGTCGTTTTTCTTCGAACCAATGGCGTTGAACATCCACTGCCACTGCCCACCGTCGAAAAACTGGTTGGACGTCAGGATGTAGCTTTCCACATCGGCATTGACGCCGCCCTCGCTGAAATCCCCGTAGTTACGACCGATCAGCGAATAATTCGAGCGCCAGTCCTTGTTCATCTGCACGTCGTAGATACCGCCGCCGGTGCCGGCCAGGTAGACAACGTCGGAGTCCAGCCAATGGATGTCGAAGTTGTCCCTGTCGAAGCGCTTGCCTGCCCACAGGGTGGAATTTTCGAACATCGAGTTGCCCTTGAATGCCGCCAGGTGATCGAGTTCGGTAAACACCTGGCGCACGTTCAGGTTGCTTTCCTCGGCGGTCCAGTCGTTGGAACTCTCCACGCCATCGGCGATGGACACCGTGAATTTGGAGCGGGTGCCGTTCTGCGCGTACAGCTCTTTCGACAGGTCGATGCGCATGTAGGTGTCGTCCTCGTTGCCAAGTCGCCCGACGGCGCCACCGACAGAGCCCGCCGGGGTGGTATACGGGCCGCCACGACCGCCGCCCAACCCATCATTGATCAGCAACCCGGAGCGGGCGTAGCCCTTGAAGCTGAAGCCGTCAGTGAGGTGTGGGCCACTGCCCTGCTTTTCCGTGCTTTGCTGGCGGGCTTCGAGTTTAGCCAGGCGAGCATCCAGCGTGGGGGTCTCAGCGACGGACACCGCCGGTTGCATGGCGGGCGCGGCGAGTTTGATTTGCTGCAGTTCCCTGGCAAGCGCCTGGGTTTGTTGTTCGGCGGCGGCGGCACGCTTTTCCGCTGCGCTGGCACGGGCCTCGAACGCGGCCATGCGCTCTTCCAGAGTCGCGGCCTGAGAGGTGGCCGCCGAGGCGCCGAGCACGCTTGCGAGTAGCCAGCTTGATGCTTTCTGCATGTGGATTTCCCTGTTTTGTTTTTATTGTTCTGTTGCCGCGAGCGGCCTTTTTCACCCAGGTTCTGAATTGTCAGAACTCAGGAAAAAAAGGATGCCTCATCGCAAATACACTGCTACATTTGGCGATGTTAACGTTAACTTTTCTAAAAACAAAAATAAAGAGGGCTTTATGAAACAACTCAAATCGCTCCTTCCAGCGGCATTGCTCGGCCTTTGTGTCGGGTTTCCGTCCATCTCCACAGCCGCCAACCTGACGATTTCCTGCGGTGCCGTGGGTGCTGAATTGCAGCTTTGCAAGGAAGCCGTCGAGGCGTGGTCGAAGCAGACCGGCAACGGCGTCGAGGTGGTTTCCACGCCTAACTCGGCGACCGAGCGGTTGTCGTTCTACCAGCAGATCCTCAGCGCGCAGTCCAGCGACATCGACATCATCCAGATCGACATGGTGTGGCCGGGAATGTTGGCCAAGCATTTGATGGACCTGCGCGAGGTGCTGCCTGCCAACGCTACCCAGGGTTACTTCCAGGCCCAGGTGGACAACGCCACGGTGAACGGCCGCCTGGTGACCATGCCGTGGTTCACCGACTCAGGGCTGTTGTATTACCGCAAGGACCTGCTCGAGAAGTACAACAAGCCCGTGCCCCAGACCTGGGAGGAAATGACGGCGACCGCCAGGACTGTCCAGCAGGCCGAGCGCGATGCCGGGAACGCCAATGCCTGGGGTTATGTATTCCAGGGACGCGCCTACGAAGGCCTGACCTGTAATGCCCTGGAGTGGATCAGCAGCCAACCCCAAGGCGGGCTGGTCAACACGCGAGGCGACATCGTGGTCAACAGCCCGGCCTCAAGGGCGGCGTTGACCCTGGCCAAGAGCTGGGTCGGGGACATCGCCCCCCGTGGCGTGCTCAATTACACCGAGGAGGAAGGGCGCGGCGTCTTCCAGTCGGGCAATGCGTTATTCATGCGTAATTGGCCTTATGTCTGGGCCCTGGTGCAAAGCCAGGACAGCGCGGTTAAAGACAAGGTCGGCGTCGCGCCCCTGCCCCGCGGCGGCGCGATGGGTTCCCACGCATCCACCCTCGGCGGCTGGGGCCTGGCGGTATCGCGCTACAGCGCCAATCCCAAGCTCGCCGCAGAACTGGTGAGCTACCTGAGCAGCGCCCAACAGCAGAAACACCGCGCCCTGGTTGGCGCCTATAACCCAGTGATCGAATCGCTGTACCAGGACCCCGAATTGCTCGCGGCCATGCCTTACTACAGCCAACTGCGCAGCATCCTCAACGATGGGGTCATGCGCCCCGCTTCAATCACCGCCGACCGCTATCCACGGGTCTCCAATGCGTTCTTCGATCAAGTGCATGGCGTGCTGGCGGGCGAGCGGCCGGTGGATCAGGCGCTGGCCGAACTGGAAAGCGAACTCACGCGCATCAAACGCCGGAACTGGTAAGCCACAAGGAAGGAAATCACCATGTCTGTCTCCACCACACTCGCCCCCGACGGCGAGTACCTGCTCACCCGGGAAACACCGGTACAACGCCGTCGCGTTCGCGCCGCCTGGCTGTTTCTGACCCCAATGTTGCTATGCCTGGCGCTGGTGGCGGCCTGGCCACTGCTGCGCACCTTCTGGTTCAGCCTGACCGACGCCAGCCTGGCCGACACCGGCGACGCGACCTTTGTCGGCTTGAGTAATTATCTGTTTCACAGCAGTGCTGGTTGGTCAGGCCTGCTTGTCGATCCACAGTGGTGGAACGCGGTGCGCAACACCTTGCATTTCACCGTGGTGTCGGTGGGGCTGGAAATCGTCCTGGGGCTGCTGGTGGCGTTGCTGCTCAACGTCCAGTTCGGCGGACGCGCCCTGGTGCGGGCGTTGATCCTGATCCCCTGGGCGATCCCGACCATCGTCTCGGCGAAGATCTGGTCATGGATGCTCAACGATCAGTTCGGCATCATCAATCACCTGATGCTGGGCCTCGGCCTGATCGACGCGCCCCTGGCCTGGACCGCCGATGCGGATCTGTCGATGTGGGCGGTGATCATCGTCGACGTCTGGAAGACCGTGCCCTTCGTCACCCTGCTGATGCTGGCGGCCTTGCAGATGTTGCCCAGCGACTGCTACGAAGCCGCCAGGGTCGACGGCATCCACCCGGTGAAAGTGTTCTGGCGGGTCACCCTGCCGCTGCTGATGCCAGCGTTGCTGGTGGCGGCGATCTTTCGCATCCTCGATTCCTTGCGGGTATTCGACGTCATCTATGTGCTGACCTCGAACTCGTCGAGCACCATGAGTATGTCGGTCTATGCCCGCCAGCATCTGGTGGAGTTCCAGGACGTCGGTTACGGCAGCGCCGCCTCGACCTTGCTGTTCCTGGTCGTTGCGGTGATCGCCATGGTTTACCTGTACCTCGGACGCCGTCAGCTGGAGGTCCGCTCATGAGCCCGCGCCTGCTGAAAAAATCCCTGCTGCGTCTCGGGTTCTGGTGCCTGATCGGCATCTTGCTGGTGTATGCGGTCTTCCCTTTCTACTACGCCATCGTGACGTCGCTGAAGCCGTCCAGCGCCTTGTTCCAGGTCAGCTACTGGATCGATAACCCGGATTTCTCCAACTATGCCGCCGTGCTCAACCAGGCCTCGTTCCTGCGGGCCATCGGCAACTCGCTGGTGGTGGCGCTGTGCGTGGTCACGCTGGCGCTGTTCCTCAGCCTGACCGCCGCGTATGCCTTGGGCCGTGTGAAGTTTCGCGGACGCGGTACGGTGTTGATGATGGTCCTCGGTGTCTCGATGTTTCCGCAAGTCGCGGTGCTGTCGGGATTGTTCGAGGTGATCCGTGCCCTGGGCCTGTACAACACATCCTGGGCGTTGATCCTGAGCTACACGATTTTCACCCTGCCCTTCACCGTCTGGGTGCTGACCACCTTCATGGGACAACTGCCTCATGAACTGGAAGAGGCCGCCATCATGGACGGTGCATCACCCTGGGTCACGCTGACCCGCGTGCTGTTGCCATTGCTCTGGCCGGCCCTGGTCACCACTGGCCTCCTGGCCTTCATCGCCGCCTGGAACGAGTTCCTGTTTGCCCTGACCTTCACCCTGACCGACTCGCAACGCACGGTCCCGGTCGCCATCGCATTGATTTCCGGCGGCAGCCCCCATGAGCTGCCTTGGGGCCTGTTGATGGCGGCATCGGTGCTGGTCACGGTCCCATTGGTGATTCTGGTGCTGATCTTCCAGCGCCGCATCGTTTCCGGCCTCACTGCCGGCGCGTTAAAGGGTTGAGGCCCAACACAGACAAGAAAGGAACAGCATCGTGATCAAGTTGAAGCTGGACAACGTGAACAAACAATTGGGCGGCGCACGCATTCTTCGCGACGTCAGCCTGGAAATCTCGGCGGGTGAATTCGTGGTCTTCGTCGGCCCTTCGGGCTGCGGAAAGTCGACCCTGCTGCGATTGATCGCCGGACTGGATTCGATCTGTGGCGGCGACCTGCTGATCGACGGACGCCGGGTCAACGACCTGGAACCGCGCGAGCGCGGCGTCGGCATGGTATTTCAGTCCTATGCGCTGTACCCGCACATGAGCGTCTACGACAACATCAGCTTCGGCCTCAAGCTGGCCAAGACCGAAAAGACCAGCCTGCGCGAGCGGGTGCTGAAAACCGCGCGGATCCTGCAATTGGACAAACTGTTGCAACGCAAGCCAAGGGAACTCTCGGGAGGCCAGCGCCAGCGGGTCGCCATGGGCCGGGCCATGGCACGGGAACCGGACATCCTGTTGTTCGACGAACCGCTGTCCAACCTGGACGCCTCCCTGCGCGTGCAGATGCGCAACGAAATCGCCCGACTGCATGGGCGATTGGGCTCGACCATGATCTACGTGACCCACGATCAGGTTGAAGCGATGACCCTGGCCGACAAGATTGTCGTGCTCAATGGCGGCCGTATCGAGCAGGTCGGCTCGCCACGGGAACTCTACGAGCATCCGGCCAGCCGTTTTGTCGCCGGTTTCCTCGGCTCGCCCAAGATGAACTTTCTGCCGGCACGCCTGCATACTCCCGGCGAAACCAGCCTGATCGATAGTCCCTTATTGGGGATGACGCCCCTTCCCTTCGACAGCGCCCACCTGGCAGCGGACAGCCCGCTGACCCTCGGGGTTCGCCCGGAACACGTGTCGCTCATAGCCGCGCAGGGAAACGCCGGAGTCGTCGTGGCCGGGGTCGAATACCTGGGCAGCGAGACCTACGTGCACCTGGAGACAGGCGAGGATGAACCCTTGATCTGTCGCTGCGAGGTCAACGCCGGATGGCACGTGGGCGATCGGGTTGAACTGCAACTGGCGTTCGACAATCTGCACCTGTTCGATGCCGACGATACAGCCCTGAGACGCCATCCTGCCGTCATTGAAGTCCTTGCACAGGACATCCCCCAGCGCTCGCCAAAAGCAGGCGTTCTATGACCCTGTCTGTGAATACCATGAACGCACCAATGCCAACTCCTCTCGAACGTGCGCAGCAGGCGCTGAGTGACGCCCAGTCCCGCGTCATCGACGATTATCGCCCTGACTATCATCTGGCGCCTGTCGCGGGCTGGATGAACGACCCTAACGGGGTGGTGTTTTTTCGTGGCGAATACCACGTGTTCTACCAACACCACCCCTTCGACGCCAAATGGGGTCCGATGTACTGGGGTCACGCCAAAAGCGCCGACCTGGTCCATTGGCAGCATCTGCCCATTGCCCTGGCACCGGGGGATGACTTCGACCGCGACGGCTGTTTTTCCGGTAGTGCGGTGGTGTGTGGCGACACCCTGGCGCTGATCTACACCGGGCACACATGGTTGGGAGAAGTCGGCGACGAACGTCTGATACGCCAGGTCCAGTGCCTGGCCACCAGTGTCGACGGCGTCCGGTTCGTCAAGCATGGCGCCGTCATAGAGGACGCACCGCAAGCCGCGATCATGCACTTTCGCGACCCCAAGGTCTGGCAGTCGGATGGCTATTGGTACTTGATTGCCGGCGCGCGCCTGGGCGACACGCCGCTGCTGCCGTTATACCGCTCCACCGACTTGCGCGCCTGGGAGTTCCTTGACTACGTGTCCAGCGGCAATGAGGGCGATGGCTACATGTGGGAATGCCCGGACCTGTTTCGCCTGAACGGGCGTGACGTACTGCTGTACTCCCCCCAGGGCATGCGACCAGTTGGCTACGAACGACTCAACAAGTACCAGACCGGCTACCGCATTGGCCGGCTCGACAGTGAATGGCACTTCACCGGCGGGCCGTTCATCGAACTGGATAACGGCCACGATTTCTATGCCGCGCAAACGCTGGAGGCCGCCGATGGTCGGCGCCTGGTGTGGGCCTGGCTCGACATGTGGGAAAGCCCGATGCCGAGCCAGGCCCATCACTGGTGCGGCATGCTTGGCCTGCCCCGCGAACTTGAACTGCAGGGCGATCGCCTTGGCGTGTTTCCGGCGCGGGAACTGGTCGCGCTGCGCCAGGCGCCGTTACCGAGCATCGCGCCGTGGGGCGAGTCGGGCAGCCGCTGGGTACCGCAGGTGAAAGGCGACAGGCTCGAAATCCACGTGCACCTGGATCTGCTCGACTGTACCGAAGGCCACCTGGGCATCGCCTTGCGCTGCAGTGCCGATGAGCAGGAGCAAACCCTGCTTTACTACGACGCGTCACTGCAACGCCTGGTGCTCGATCGCAGCCACTCGGGCGCCCAGGTGAGCGGTCAGCGCAGCGTGTCGATAGAACGGGCACAAACGCGACTGCACCTGCGGGTGTTTCTCGATCGCTCGTCCATCGAAGTGTTTGAGGAAAACGGCCGCTTCAGCCTCAGCAGCCGCCTCTATCCGCGGCCCGACAGCCTCGGGGTGAAACTGTTGGCAAACGGCACTGGCGGGCGCGTCGCCATTCCCAAGGCGTGGCCGTTGGCCTCGGGCTGGTTGTGAGTACCGCCATTGGAGTCGCGAGAAGCCCGGGCCCTGTGTCATGATTCTGCGTCAACCTGACTGGCCGCACTTCGCATGACTTCCGTGAAAGACGTTGCACAGCTGGCCGGCGTATCCCTAATGACGGTTTCGCGCGCGCTCAACACGCCGGAAAAACTGAGCCCCGAGACCCTTCAGCGGGTACGTCGCGCCATTGATGAACTGCAATTCGTACCGAGCCTGTCGGCGCGCAGGATGCGCGGCGACAACTTGCAGGCGCGCACCATCGGTGTGTTCGCGTTGGACACTGCAACCACGCCATTCGCCGTCGAGCTGCTGTTGTCCATCGAACAGACCGCGCAGCAGGCAGGCTGGAACGTCTTCATTCTCAACCTGTTGAGCAACCCGCCCACCGACCAGAACATCGACCTGATGCTGTCGCATCGCCCTGACGGATTGATCTTCAGCGCCATGGGATTGCGCCAGGTGAGCATTCCCGAGCGACTCAAGAGCAAACCGCTGGTGCTCGCCAACTGCCTGGCGGACGACAACCAGTTGGTCAGTTATGTGCCGGATGATGAAGCTGGACAGCATCGAGCCATGGCGCATGCGTTGAGCCAAGGCTATCGGCGCCCGCTGTGCATCAATTTGCCCAGGAAGAGCGTTGCCTGGCGCCTGCGCCAACAAGGCCTGCAACGCGCCTGCCAGGCATTCGCGCTCGCGCCCGAGGCACTCCTGCAATACGACCTTTCCGATCACGACGCCTATGGTGAAACCGCCGCCATTCTTGACCGGCATATCGTCGACGGCCGTCCGCAATTCGACATCCTGGTCTGCGGCAACGATCGCATTGCCTTTTGTGCCTATCAGCTGTTGCTGGGCCGTGGCCTGAAGATTCCCGACGATGTCGCTGTGCTCGGTTATGACAACATGATCGGCATCGCTGAGTTGTTCATCCCACCCCTGACAACGGTACAACTGCCGTACTACGAGATCGGTCGCCAGGCTGCCCGGCACCTGATCGAGAACCTCGAGGTATCGGGTGCCCAGCCCGTGGATTGCCCGCTGGTGGTCAGGGCGTCGCTATAAGGTCAATCGGTACCCGGTGTCCTTGCATCAAGGCTGCTTCGCCGGCGACGGCGGCAGCGCCGCGATTATCCGGGCGCGGCAAACCTCGAGTATTTCATCGGCCAGCGCGGAATCGTCCGGACAGGCGCGAGACAACATGATCGCACCGACGGCATGCGCCAACGTGTCGAGCATCTTGGCCCTGATCGTCTCCTGCGGCGCGTCTTGCCCCGCCTCGTAGTGGCGTTCGAGTGCGGCCAGCGTGTTTTCCACGCCGCTGGCAAAGGTGGCCTTCAGCTCAGGCGATTGACGCGCAGCGTCCCCACACAGGGCCGACAGGGTGCAACCGTCGCCCCGGCCGTCACGGTGGTCCCTGGACACGTAAAGATTGATGAACCCAGGCACGCCGAGGCCCGAGCTGTCGGTCAGCGATTGCGCAAGGCTGCTGGCGGCCGCTTCTGCCATCAAGTCGGCCTTGGAGCCGAAATGTTTGTAGAAACCGCCATGGGTGAAGCCGGCGGCCGCCATCAGGTCCGCCACCCCTACGCCGTCAAAGCCTCGCTCGCGAAACAGGACAGAGGCCGTCTTGACGATGTGCTCCCGATTTGCCTGGGCCTGGGCCTTGGTCACTCGCATTTTTCACTCCCTCGTGCTGCTCGAAAATCATGCTCGCATCATACATAGATGTCGGGTGTAATCAAATTCGTTGACAGCTTAGATTTCGATCATCATCCTAATAACAGACCGAGCTCGACTGAGTCGATGCCTCGCCAGACTGCACGCGATCCTTTATCCAAACCTACGGAAACAAGACGCCATGACCGACCGGAATCTGTTCACACCCCATAAGCTGGGTGATCTCACGCTGTCCAACCGAGTGGTCCTGGCACCGCTGACACGTAACCGTGCGGGGCAAGGCTTTGTACCGAGCGAGTTCGCTGCCACTTACTACAGCCAGCGAGCGTCAGCAGGCCTGCTCATCTCCGAAGCGTCGCAGATTTCGCAGCAAGGACAGGGTTATCAGGACACACCCGGGATCTACACCCAGGCGCAGATCGACGGCTGGCGTACGGTCACCGATGCCGTGCATGCCAAAGGCGGGCGAATTTTTCTGCAGTTGTGGCATGTCGGCCGCGTTTCCCACGTCGACCTGCAAGAGAACGGCGCCGCGCCAGTGGCACCCTCCGCTTTGCGTCCGGCGACCAAGGTATTCGTCAACAACCGTTTCGAGGACGTCTCGGCGCCGCGCGCGCTGGACATCAGCGAATTGCCCGGGATCGTCAATGATTTTCGCCAGGCAGCGGCGAACGCCATCGCTGCGGGATTTGACGGTGTAGAAATCCACGGCGCGAACGGCTATTTGCTGGACCAGTTCATCAAGGACGGCGCCAACGTGCGTACCGATGCCTACGGCGGCTCGATTGAAAATCGTGCTCGCCTGCTGCTGGAAGTGACCGCGGCCGTCGTGAAAGAAGTCGGCGCCAAACGCACCGGCCTGCGCATATCGCCTGTCTCGCCGGCCAACGGTGTGTCCAGCAGCGCGCCACAGCCTCAGTTCGACTACCTGGTCGACCAGCTCAACGCCCTGGATATCGTTTATCTGCATGTGGTCGAAGGTGCGACAGGCGGACCGCGCGACGTTGCACCCTTCGACTTTGGTGCTTTGCGCCAGCGCTTCAAAAACACCTACATCGCCAACAACGGCTACGACCTGGACCTGGCCACCTCACGACTCGTCGAAGACAAGGCTGATTTGATCGCCTTCGGCCGGCCGTTCATCGGCAATCCGGATCTGGTGGAGCGGCTGAAAACCGGCTCGCCTTTGTCGGCGTTCAATCCCGCTACCCTCTACGGAGGTGGTGCGACGGGCTACATCGACTACCCAACGCTCGCTGAGTCCAGCGTGCGGTAACACCGGCCAGACCCGACCGCACGCCTGAACGACAGCGCGCGCGACTCGCTCATCAACCCCCTTGAAGAAGAGACTGCCCCATGGACACTCGCACAACCGTTCTCATCACTGGCGCGTCCACCGGCATCGGCGCTGTCTATGCCCAGCGCTTTGCGCAACGTGGACACGATCTGGTCCTGGTGGCCCGCGACAGCGCGCGCCTGGAAGCGCTGGCCGCCAAGCTGCGCAGCGAACACAACGTTGCCGTCGATATTCTCCAGGCCGACCTGACCCGGATCAGCGATCTGACGGCCGTCGAAGCCCGACTGCGCGATGACGCCAACATCGGCATCCTGGTCAATAACGCCGGTGCCGCCCAATCCGGATCCTTCATCGAGCAATCGACCGACAGCGTCACGCACCTCGTGTCGCTCAACACCATCGCGCTGGTCCGGCTGGCCAGCGCCATCGCCCCACGCCTGGTCAAAGCGGGTGACGGTGCGATCATCAATATCGGCTCCGTTGTTGGCCTGGCACCGGAGTTCGGGATGTCGGTCTATGGGGCGACCAAGGCCTTCGTGTTGTTTCTGTCCCAGGGACTCAGCCTGGAACTATCCCCTAAAGGCGTCTATGTTCAAGCCGTCCTGCCAGCGGCCACCCGTACCGAGATATGGGAGCGCGCGGGCATCGATATCAATACCCTGAATGAGATCATGGAAGTCGGTGACCTGGTCGATGCTGCGCTGGTTGGTTTTGATCGTCGCGAGCCAGTGACCATACCGCCCTTGCATGAAGAGGCACGCTGGGATGCCTTGCAGGCAGCGCGCCAAGGGCTGCTCGGGCAAATCAGGCAGTCCCATGTTGCCGAACGCTATCAAGACCCGGCGTGATCATCGTCTAACGGACGCCGGCGCGAAGGAAAGCGCCGGTATTCCTGGATGCCTGGCGGGTGATCACTGCGCTGCATCCCTTATGAGAGCAAAGCACCATGAAGGCATTTTTAATCGACCGCTACGGCAGGAACAGTGGCCGTATGGGCGACCTACCGGCCCCTGAAGTGGGTGACCACGACGTTCTGGTCCGCGTGCATGCCGCCAGCGTCAATCCACTGGACTCCAAGATCAGCCAAGGCGAATTCAAACTGATCCTGCCCTATTCATTTCCCTTGGTGCTGGGCCATGACTTGGCCGGGGTCGTGGTGCGTGTGGGATCCCGCGTCCAGCAATTCAAGCCAGGTGATGAAGTCTATGCCCGCGCCCCGGACGGGCACATCGGCACCTTCGCCGAGCAGATTGCAGTGAACGAAAATGCCCTGGCCATGAAACCCATGAACGTCAGCATGGAAGAAGCCGCCGCCCTGCCCTTGGCCGCCCTGACGGCCTGGCAGGTACTGGTTGAAACAGCCCGATTGAAGAAAGGACAAAAGGTGTTCATCCAGGCCGGTTCAGGTGGCGTCGGCAACCTCGCCATCCAGCTTGCCAAGCACCTCGGTGCCTTCGTTGCAACCTCCACCAGCACCGGCAATGTGCCCTGGGTCAAAGCGCTGGGGGCGGACGTTGTCATCGATTACAAGCAGCAGGATTTCTCAAGCGCTCTGCAGGACTATGACGTCGTGTTGAACAGCCTGGGCGCCGATGAACTGGAGAAGTCGCTGAAGATCCTCAAACCCGGCGGCCAGCTCATTTCCATTTCGGGGCCACCCACCCCGCAGTTCGCCCAGGCCCAGGGGTTTTCCTGGCCGCTGAGACTGATCACGGGCCTGTTGAGCAGCGGTATACGCCGCAAGGCCCGCCGAAAGGGCGTGAGCTACGCCTTCGTGTTCATGCGCGCCAGTGGTCCGCAACTGCGTGAAATCGCCACGCTCGTCGAGTCCGGCAACCTCAAGCCGGTGGTCGACCGATCCTTCCCCTTCGACGCGACGGCCGAGGCCCTGGACTACGTCGAACAAGGACGGTCCAAGGGCAAGGTTGTCATCAAGGTTCACTCAGGAATGGCCGATGAGTGAAACCGCTCATCACCAAACAGCAATATGCGAATCCGCCCGAGGCTCGGTCCCGCCGCACAGCACGCCGCTGACCGGGTCACGCAGGATGATCTGGCCGCGGCCATAGTCGGTCAGGTCGCTGGCGATCTGGACCTCATGCCCCCGTCGCGCCAGGGCGTTGGCCAAGTCCCGTGACGCCCCGTGCTCGATCCCGACCTTCATGCCCCCCAGCCATTGCCAGCGCGGTGCGTCCAGGGCCGCTTGCGGGTTCAAGCCAAAATCCACCAGGTTCATGACCATCTGCACATGCCCCTGGGGCTGCATGTAGCCGCCCATCACGCCGAAGGGGCCGAGGGCCTCGCCATCGCGGGTGAGAAATCCGGGAATGATGGTATGGAAGGTCTTCTTGCCCGGGGCCAGGCAGTTGGCGTGGTTCGGATCGAGGCTGAACTCCTGCCCACGGTTCTGCAGGGCGATAGCGCTGTCGGGCAACACCACGCCGGAACCGAACCCGTGGTAATTGCTCTGGATGAACGAGACCATATTGCCCTCCCCATCCGCGGTCGCCAGGTACACCGTGCCGCTGGCGTGGGGGTCGCCGGGCACGGGCGGTTGGGCCTGTTCGCCGATTTGCCCGCGTCGGCGAGCGCTGTAGTCATCACTGAGCAGGTCAGCCACCGCCACACGCATGTGCAGCGGGTCGGTGATGTAGTGCAGGCCGTCACTGTAGGCCAACTTCATCGCCTCCAGTTGGCGATGCCAGGTCTGCTGGCTGTCACGATGATCGAAGTCGAAGCCCTCCAGTATCTTCAGCGCCATCAAGGCCACCAGGCCCTGCCCACTGGGCGGGATCTCCCAGACATCCACGCCTCGGTAGTTGACGTGGATAGGGTCGACCCACTGGGCGCGGTAATCCCTGAGGTCCGAGGCGCGCAGGTAACCGCCACTGGCTCGGGAATGGGCGTCCAGGCGCTCGGCCAATGCACCGCGATAGAGGCTTTCGCAGTGGGTGTCGGCCAACTCCTGGAGCGTGCGGGCCTGGGCCAGGTTGCGAAAAACCTCCCCGGCCCGTGGCGCACGGCCTTCGATCAGAAAGGTATCGAACCAGGTTTCCAGGACGGTATCGCGATGGGGCGTGAACTCGTTCACCGCGATCTGCCATTGATGGGCAACCACCGGCGACAACGCAAAGCCATCCCGCGCCAGGCTGATCGCCGGTTGCAGCAGCTCGGCAAAGGGCAGCTTGCCAAAGCGTCGGGACAACTCGGCCCAGGCCGATGGGCAACCCGGGACGGTCACCGGTGTCCAGCCATAGAGCGGCATCTGTTCATGACCAGCGGCCCTGACCGCTTCGATACTCAAGGCGGCGGGTGCATGGCCGTTGCCGTTGAGGCCGTGCAACTGCCCCTTGCACCAGACCAGGGCGAAGGCGTCACCGCCGATGCCGCAACCGGTGGGTTCCACCACCGTCAGCGCCGCCGCCGTGGCGATGGCGGCGTCGATGGCATTGCCGCCTTTTTGCATGATCTCGATGCCCGCCTGGGCAGCCAGGGGCTGGGACGCGGCGACCATTCCCCGACGGGCGAAAACGCTCTGGCGTTGCGATGGATAAGGATACTCGTGGGCAGAAAATTTCAGCATGGCGAAGGCTCTTCAATACAAGAATTGATTGACCGGATCCAGGATGGACAATCGTGCACAGGTCAAAGCACCCGACTGAGAAAAGCCCGGGTACGCGGGTGAATGGGGTGACAGAAGATCTGCTCCGGCGGCCCTTGCTCGATGAGCTCGCCTTGATCCAGCACCACCACGCGGTCGGCCACTTCCCGGGCAAAACCCATTTCGTGCGTCACCACGACCATGGTCATCCCCTCCTCGGCCAACTCCTTCATCACTTGCAGCACCTCGCCGACGGTCTCCGGGTCGAGGGCGCTGGTGGGTTCGTCGAACAACATGGCCTGGGGTTTCATGGCCAAGGCCCGGGCGATCGCTACCCGCTGCTGCTGGCCGCCGGAGAGCATCGACGGGTAATGATCGGCCTTGTCCGCCAGGCCGACCCGCTGCAGCAACCCGCGGGCCTGCTCCAACGCGGCGGCGCGAGTCACGCCGAGCACCTGGATCGGCGCCTCGATGATGTTCTCCAGGGCGGTCATGTGGGGGAACAGGTTGAAACGTTGGAAGACCATGCCGATGTCCCGGCGCTGACGGGCAATGTTGCGCTCCGACTCACGCACCAGGCTGCCGTCGGCCCGCTCGCGATACCCCATGGCCCGGCCATTGACGCGGATGCGGCCGCCCTGGATGTCCTCCAGCAGGTTGATGCAACGAATGAACGTGGTCTTGCCCGAGCCGGAGGCACCGATCAGAACCACCACTTCGCCGCGCCGTACTTGCAGGGAGATGCCCTTGAGAATCTGCAGCTCGCCGAAGGACTTGTGGACGTCCAGCGCCTCGATAATCAGCTCTTCGCTTTTGTGCGCCATGGTTAACGAGCCCTCAGCAGGTTCAGGGTGCTGCGACCGAACATCCGCGTCGACGCCGGCGGTGGCGACGAAGGCCGGTCCGACTGGCCGAAACGGGCCTCCAGCCAGCGCTGGAAAAAGCCCCACAATGTAGTCAGCAACAGGAAATAGATCGCCACCACCAGGTACAGCTCGAACACCCGGAACGTCGCCGAAGTAACCATCTGGGTACTGAGCAACAGTTCCTGGACGCCGATCACACTGACCAGCGTGGTGTTCTTGAGCATCACGTTGAACTCGTTGCCCAGCGGCGGAACGATGACCCGGAACGCCTGGGGCAAGACAATGCGGCGCATCAGTTTGGCGAAGGTCATGCCCAGGGAACGCCCGGCCTCGTATTGGCCCTTGTCCACCGCGCCAATGCCGGCGCGGATGATCTCGGCCATGTAGGCACCCTCGTTGAGGCCCAGGGCAATGATCGCGGCCTGGATATTGCCAGGAATGACCAGGCCGAACAGGTCGATGTCTTCGAAGCGGAAAATCCCGCCGGCGGCCAGCGCGGTGTAGAGAAAGACGATCTGCACCAGCAGCGGCGTACCGCGCATCAACCATACATAGAAGCGTACCGGCAGGTTCAGCAACGGGTTACGCGACAACCGCAGCAACGCCGCGGCCAGCCCCAGCACACAACCCAGCAGCATCGCCAGCACGCTGATCAGGCAGGTCAACCAGAGCCCGGTGAGGTACACCCCACTGGGCTGCAGCAGGTACTGCCAGAACACATCCCAATTGAAATTCATCGATGGTTCACCTCAATCGAGTGTGTCACTGGCGACATGCCATTTACCGAGCAGTTGGCTGTAGCTGCCATCGCTGCGCATATCACTGATCACCTGCTGCACGGCGGCGGTCAGTTGCGGATCGTCCTTGCGAATGCCCAGGCCGGTGAGAATCCGGCTGAAGGCCGGCACCCCTTCCTCGAACAGGTCGGGCGCCATGGCGGCGTAGTAACCGGCGGTTTCCACGGTGGTGCCGTAGGCGTCGACCTGGCTGATGCGCAAGGCCTGGAAAGCATCGGTGTCGGTGTTGTAGACCACCAGCTTCATCGCTGGCCTGCCGGCCTTGGCCAGGGTTTCGTTCTCGGCGTCGAGCAGGGTCTTGATGGTGGAACCGTTGAGCACCGCGACCTTGTGCCCGGAGAGATCCGGCAATGTCTTGAGGCCCTTGGGATTGCCCTTGGGCACCACCACCGCCTGGCTGGAATACATGTAGTTGACGATGTCGATCACCTCGCGGCGCTCGGGCTTGTCAAACAGCTGGTCGACGATCATGTCGCACTGTCGGGCCAGCAACGCGGGGAGCAACCCGGAGAAGGGAATGACCCGCCATTCCACCTTCTTGTCGCCCAGACGCTTGGCGATTTCAAACCCCAGGTCCACGGTCAATCCCTTGGGTTTCTGAGCCTCATCGAAGGACACCAGCGGCGGCGAATCCATGCCCGAGCAGTAGACGAGTTTGTCGACCTTGAGCAAACGCTCCGGGACAACGGGCGCGGCAACCGCCCACTGCGCACAGAAACCCAAGGATATAGCGGCAACCAACAGGCGAGGCTTATGCATGACCAGACACTCCAGTTCAGTAAGTAACGGGCAGTACTCAAAGTCAAAACACGGGCAGGCTCTAAGTGTCCTGCTCTCGTTATTTTTTCGATTGCAGGAACTCGATCAATTCAGGAACGGTGCCTTCGATGTGTGCACGCACCACCGCCTCGGCCTTCTCGGCGTCGCCAGCACGCAGCGCGTCGAGGATCAGCATGTGCTCCTGGCGTGCGCTCAGGGGCTTTTCCACATGCTGCAACCACAGACGCATGGGCGCTTCGATCAGGGAATAGAGCGCGCTGATCTGCTTCAACAAACGGGGGCGACCACTGAGGCTGCACAGGTATTCATGGAAAGCGCGATGACGACTGACCCACTCGGCGCTTTCCTCGCGGTAATCGTCCATCTCGTCGAGCAAGCGCTCCAGGGCGGCCAACTGGCGTTCGCCGATTCTGGCTGTCGCGACACGGACCGCCAGGCCTTCCAGGGCGCTGCGCATTTCGAAGACTTCGTGCAACTCTTCGATGTCCAGGCCGCTGACAATCGCTCCACGATTGGGCCGCAGAGTCACCAGGCCCTGGGCATCCAGACGGCGAAAGGCCTCGCGCACCGGCATCCGGCTCATGCCGATCTCGTTGGCAATGTCCTCGGCAATCAGCCGGTCACCTTTGCGTAACCGACCGCCACAAATGGCATTGAGCAAGAAGTTGTAAGCCTCTTCTTCGGCAGTCATGGGCGGGCGTTCAGCGTAAGTCGGAGCGAACTGCATGGCAGCACCTTCTGCATTTTTGTATCCAATTATCCATGAATTCAAAAAAGCAGGATGCGTGCCAACCTCGCGCGTCATCGTGCAAGAGATTGATTTGAAGGGATTTTCCCAGGGGAAACGACGGCCAGACTCAAGCGCCACTACCGGCTGAACCGCACAGGTGTGCTACCAAACAGCTCAGCGGCTGCCTTTTATGGGTGCAAGATGGTGCTTCGGTAACACCGCAAACAGCGGCTCATCATGCCTGTGCCCTGGGCGTATCTGACGGCGACTCGCCGAACAGCGCCCGGTAATGGGCCGCAAAATGACTCAGGTGGTAAAACCCCATCGCCACGGCAATTTCACTGACGTTCAATGTAGCCGCATGGGTTGCGATCAGACGTCGGCGCACAGCGTTGAGCCGCAGGTTGCGCAGGTATTCCATCGGACGCATCCCGGTGACCGCCTGGAAACTGTTTTGCAGGGTCCTGCGACTGACCCGCAATTGCTCGCACAGATCGAGAATGCTCAAGGGCACATCTGCGCTGGCGTCGACCAGTTCCTGGCAGCGCTTGACCAGGTAGGCGCTGACGGCAAAATTGCCGCGGCGGCCACGCACCTCGTCCGAGGCGTGACTGAACAGGTCGAGGAAGGCGTTGAGCAGGACGTCCTCGAGGATTTTTTCCGAGGCGGGATTGACGGCGTCCGCCTGTTCCAAAAGGTGGCCAAACAGTGGGTGGATCCTTTGCTGCACCCTGCGCAGTACCACCTCATCCACGCTGACTTGGGACACGCTTTTCAAGCGCTTGAGTTGTTCACTCGACAGTTCATAGGCCGCCAGCTTGGCGAACCGTACCGTGTCGACATTGGCCGCGAAGAAGTGCGTACCCTCCGGGGCGTGCAGGACGAAGTCTTCGCCATCGCGCAGCAGCACGACGCTGTGGGCGCCCACCTGGTGCCCCTGGACCACTGGCGCACCGCCCAGCGACATGGCAATGCACAGGCGCCCTTTTGGCGCGCAACCACGCTGCACCACCCGTTTATCCAGCACCTCCTGGAAGATCTGGAAACGATCGGCGCACACCTGCCGCAGCTCGCTGGAGAGGCATCCACGCCCGAGCTGATCGTAGACTTGTTGCCAGCCCAGGATCGAACCGGCGTGTTGCTGAGGATCATTGAAAGTACGAACTTCGGCGAACATGATCATTGTTCCTCGGTGGCCCTGCGCTTATTGCCTGGTACGGTTATGCAAGCAAGTCGGTAGCCTCGTGGCGAGGGAGCTTGCTCCCGCTGGGCTGCGCAGCAGACCCATTTTGGCGAGCGCTTCGCACTCAAGCGGGAGCAAGCTCCCTCGCCACGCGTGCATCATTTCACTTGAGTAAACAGTTCTTACTGTCGACCGTCTTCATCCGCCTGGAAAACCAAAGCCAGTTCCATGCCAAGCATGTACAACCGGTATTCGGCGGCCTTGATGTCCAAGGGCACCAACAAAGAGCCGGAAAGCACCACCTGGCCCGCTTCAACGCACTGCCCGTCGGCCAGCAAGCGCCGTACCAGCCAGCACAGGTTTGCCTGGGGGGTGTCCTCGCGCGCCTGGGCATTGCCTTCGCCGCAGGGCACCCCGTCGCATTCCAGGCGATAGGTCACGTGGGTCAATTGCTCAGGATGAAACCTGACTCGCGAGCCAAGGCAATAAAGCCCCGCAGCGGCATTGTCGGCCAGAAACGCCCCGACGCCGAAACGCCAGCCCTCCCAGCGGCAATCGGCAATTTCGAACGCCGGCGCGACCTCGGACACAGCGGCCAGAATATCTTCGTCGCTGTAAAAACCTGGCACCAGCGTACGCCCCAGGACAAACGCCAACTCGATTTCCAGCTTGGGCTGGATCAGCCGTGCAAGCGCCAGCGTACTGCCGGGTTTCACAGCCATGACATCGGTCAGTCCGCCCAATACCGGCTCATCAATACCGAAACGGTCCTGGGCGGCGCGGCCAGCGAAGGCCACCTTCCATCCGGTCAACTGCTCACCAGCGACCTGGCGTCGGCGCATTGCCTCGCGCTGCAAGGTGTAGCCCGCCGACAGGTCGAAGGCGTGAGGCTCCAACGAAGGCAAGGGGTGTACGGCCTGCGCGGCATCGTGAAGCCGGACCAGTAGATCGTCTTCGCGCCTCATGAGAGTTGCTCCGCCAGTTTGCGCAATACGCCTTCGAGCCGCTCGGGTGTGGTGATCGCCGCGACAAACCGATCCGGCCGCACCACCACGATGCAATCACGCACCTTGGCAAACCATTCGCCCAGGCGGTTATCGACGTCCTCGACGCAAATGGCGCCATTGGCAGACAAGGGCTGGTTACGCCCCACGCCACTGCGCGAACGATTGATCTGGATGAAGCGTGTGTCCCAGCGCGCCCACCAGGCGGCGGTTTGCTCGCTGAGCTGTTCGCTCGGATTGACCCGATACCCCAGCACCGCATAGGAATGCCCCAACACTTCGTCCAGGCGCCGGCGCTGGCCCTGGGCATCTTCGATAGACGGTTGGATGAACAACTGCCCGACCAGATCATCCTCATGCAGCTCGGCGCGCTCGTGATACACCAGGCCTTTGGTGATGGTCGCCTTGGGTTTGAACTTGAATTCCAGCAAGTGCGAGCGAAGGTTGTCGACGCTGTTGACGGCCTGGAACAACCAGTCCCGGACACCGGCCATCAGCGGGTTGGTCAGCCCCAGGACGGCACCCATGTTGTCGGCCAACGCGATGAGGTCGGTCGCATGCCCACGGCGCTCCTGATCGTAACTCGCCAGAATCGCCGGCGATGCACGCCCCTGGAGAATCGCGGCGAGCTTCCAGGCAACGTTGGCGACATCACGCAAGCCTGAATTGAGCCCCTGCCCGGCCCAGGGCGGGGAAATATGCGCCGCGTCCCCCACCAATGCCACCCGGCCCTGGACAAAACGCGCCGCGACCCGGGAATTATGGGTGTAGGCACGGATCCGGATGATTTCCAGCTGATCGACCGCCTCGCCGATATGTCCACGGATCAAGTCCCGGATCGTCGCCTCTTCGCACATCCTGGTCTCGTCTTCGCCCTCCAGGAGCATGAACTCCCAGCGCCGTTGCTGATACGGCAGATAGATGCAGACGAAGGGACGCTGAGGGTCGGCATGCAGGGCCGTATAAGGTGCATCCAGGGTGTCGTTGGCCGTGTCGATCACCACCCATTTGCGTGGATGGGTCAGCCCCAGCAGTTCGATACCGAGCTTCTTGCGCACGCTGGAACGTCCGCCATCGGCGCCGATCACGTACTGCGCCTGCAATTGATAGAGCTCGCCCCCGGCATCTCGCACCTGCAAGGTCACGCCCTCGGCATCCTGCTCCAGGTCGAGCATTTCATGGCCCTGGCGCAACTCGACGCTGGTGTGTTTGCCCAGTTGTTCACGCAATGTCGTTTCAAGCAACTGTTGCATGAAGATGTTGCGCATCGGCCAGCCATAGTTCGCCGTGCTCGGTTTGACCTCGGCAAAACAGACGCCTCGCGCATTGTAGTAACGCAAGGGCACGTTGCAGATCATGTCGCGCGCGGCCAGCTCGGCGATGCCGATACCCTGCAACACCCGTAGCGCCTCGTCATCCATGCCCACCGCGCGCGGATACGGCAGGACGCCGTCAGCCAATTCAAGGACGATGCAGTCGATTCCGTACAGCCCCATGTAATGAGCGGCCGTGATCCCGTTCGGGCCACCGCCCACGATGACAACCTGGGTTTTCTCCTGCTTCATCGCTATTCACCGCTTTGTTGTTGTGGTTGTAGGCATTGGTCGTGCAAGTAGTCCCTGACGACACGGTTGAAGGTGTCCTCCTGGTCGTCATGGACATAATGGCTGGCATCGGCGATTTGCGCTGTGCGCACCTGCGGGTTGGCCTCTTTCATAGCCTCCAGGGTCGCCTGGGGCAGGAAGTCGGAACGCGCGCCGCGGATGAACAGCGTCGGGCAATCCAGGGCCCGAACCGCCGGCCACAGATCGGTCGGGGTGATGCTCAAGCGCGCCTCGGCAATCCCGGCCTGGTCATGGCGCCAGCCGATGCCTTCCGGTGTTTGCTTCATCGAGTGGGTCAATCTGGACGTCAGCCCCTGGGCAGACAGACCCGGCCGCGATCGGCGCCAGAATTGCGCGGCGCTTTCCCAGTCGGGAAACGACAGCGGCGTCTGGCTCATCTCGCGACGGATGCGCTCTGCACCGTCGCCGCTGACCGACGAACCGGGGCCGATGTCTTCGATCACCAGGGCTTGCAGGCGTCCGGGATTGAGCCGGGCATACTCCAGCGCATTGGTGCCGCCGAGGGAATGCCCGACCAGGACGAAACGCTCCAGGCCCAGGTGCGCGACCCAATCTTCCAGATCACTGACATAGGCCTCGGTCCGGTAGCTGGAAGCTTCTGCCCAGTCACTGTCGCCACGACCGCGCTGATCCAGGGCATAGCAACAGTACTGCTCGCCCAGTGCATTGGCCAATGACGTCCAGGTCTGGGCATAGGCGCGCAACCCATGCAGCATCAGGACGGGAATGCCCGACGCATTGCCCCAGGACAGATAGTGCAGGCGCATCCCGGATCGATTGGTGAAGAACTGGCTGTTTGCAGACATTCGTTTGCTTCCCACGATCAACGCACCTCAATACAGGCCGTCATTACCCTTCACGTCCGCAGCCTGGAGGCCACCGAGACGTGCATGCAAGCGCCCGCGCGTGGCGAAGGCCCAGATGATGACCAGCTCGTCGGCCGAGGGACCATCACCGAACGAAAGCGAAATGCTGTCGTAGTGCGAGCGGACATATAGCGCGTCCTTGTGGGCCAGCGGCACATCGATGGTCACGCCAGGCCCGCCACGCTTGCCCGTGGAAGGCACCCAGGACTTGCCGCCGCCCAATGCGACGCGGATCGGATCCGCCGCCGGATTGGTCAACAATGCATTGCCATGCTCGTACTCGCCCTGGCTGCCCACCAGGCACGCCTTGCCGTAACTCACGATTTCCCGCTGGCCGGCCAGAGCCTGGATGCGCCGACCAAACTCCTGGCCCAACAACGGTGAAGGCTCGATCAGCTCGGCCAGACTTTCGCTGAAGCGTCCGGCGTAAGGGTTGGCGATCACGGCGCCAATGGCGTACTTGA
Source organism: Pseudomonas sp. 43mfcvi1.1 (assembly GCF_900115935.1). Lineage (NCBI taxonomy): Bacteria > Pseudomonadati > Pseudomonadota > Gammaproteobacteria > Pseudomonadales > Pseudomonadaceae > Pseudomonas > Pseudomonas sp. 43mfcvi1.1. Next base: position 312,476 of record NZ_UETT01000004.1, read on the forward strand.
ACAGCGGCTCACCATCGGCCAACTGGCCGGTTTCGTTGGCCAGGGTTTCCTCGACGAAGCTGTACCATTTGCGAATGTGGTAACTGGCGAAATTTGCGGTTTTCATCAGACGTATCTCCTTAAAGTGGGTCGAGATCAAAATGGCGGCTGGGCGCCCCGGCCGCCTTGAAGCGGGCCTTGCCGCGTGCATCGTCGTGTTCGGACTCGAGGAAAAATTCCATGCGATTGCCATCGGGGTCGTTGAAATACACGCCGTTGCCGATCTCGTGGTCGGTGATCTTCACCACCTCGACGCCCTTTTTCAGCAACATGCCGTAGAGCTTGCGCAGGGTGGTCATGTCGCCCGCGATCTCCAGCCCGTAGTGCTGCAACCCCAGGCCGCCCTGGTGGGCCCCGGGTTCCGCGCGGAGCAACGCGATGTCGTGATGCTTGGCACCAAACGCCATCATGATCCAGCTTTCACCCCGGGCGCTTTCATGCATGCCCAGCACGTCGGCGTACCAACGTGCCGACACTTCAGGGTCGCTCACGAACAACGACAGGTGAGTACGAACGACTTCGACTTTCATCGCGCGATACCTCAGTTCTTCTTGATGATGGATTGATGCCCGGACTTGATTTGCGCCACGGCGGGCGTCCAGAGCACATCAGCGATTTCACTGAATTCACGCCACTGCTTCTGCCAGCCGTCACCGCCGTTCTCGGAGGTGAACAGATGCCCGTACTTGGTACCGGCGACGATCTGGCGAGGGTCGGCAGGGTTCAAGGCAATCGCCCAGACACAGGAATTGGGTTGCTGCGGCAGTGGCAACACTTCCCAATTGAGGGCGGCGTCCCGGGAGACCAGCACCTTGCTGGTCGTGCCCGGTGTGCCGTCGGAAATGCTCAGGTAAAGGATATCTTCGCTGCCCATCGGGGCATTCATGGCGCGCACGTAGTACAGGCCGAAAGCTTCCCGCGCGACGATGCCGGTCCAGGTCAGCCCCTCGTCGAGACTGCGGTAAACGGCGTTGACGCACACCACCACAATGACCTTTTGCCCATGGTTGGGCAAAACCAGGATGTTGTGCACGTCCGAGTTGAAGTCCCACAGCAAGCGGTCATCGACGCGGGTCCAGCTCTCGCCACCGTCACGACTGTGAAACAGCCCACCCTCCTCCAGGCCGAACCAGAGCTGGTTGCGATCCGTCGGGTCGTAGGCGAAGGCCAGCAAGCGTGGACGACTGACGCCATCGCAGAACTCCGGAATCTCCACCGGGGCACGATCCCAGCTCTGGCCGCCGTCCAGGGTGCGCCACAGCACCGCTCGCGAAGGCGCACCGGTGCCGACGAAAATGCGCTGTGCATCCTGTGGGTCCACGGCCACCTTCCAGACGGTCTGCCCATTGAACGGTGAATCCACCCGCTGCCAATAGCCTCCGGTGTCACGGCTGATGCACAAGCCGACGTCGGTGCCAGCGTAGATCACCTCCGGTGTCCCCGGATGGACACTCAGGGATCGGGTGATCGCATCGAATTCCAGGTCCTGGCCCAGGCCCAGGCGATGCCAGGTGCGGCCATCGTCGGCGCTGCGGATTACCGCCTGCCCTACGGTGGCGACCAAAAGGGTTCCGTTACTCATCACTGTTGCTCCTCAAATGAAGATGCCACGGGTCAAGCCGCCGTCGATGCCAATGGATTCCCCGGTCACGGCGCCCGCCTTGGGGGATGCGAGGAAACCGATCAACCAGCCCATTTCGATGGGCGCCAGGGTGCGTCGGATCGGCGTCGCGTCGATGTAACCCTGCTCCACCTGCTCGGGCGTCTTGCCCTGCTTGACTCCTTCGCGCTCGTACAGCTCCTGGATGTGCGGGGTATCCACTACACCGGGGTGGATCAGGTTGACCGTGATGCCCGATGGGCCCAACTGGTCGGAGAGGGTTTTGGTCATGTGGGCAATGGCCAGGTTGCGCATGCCCGAAAGCACCTTGCTGCCGCGCCCGGTCAGGCCACCGATGTTGATGATGCGACCGAAGCCGCCGGCCTTCATGTGCGGAGTCACTGCCTTGGCGCAACGGAAATAGCCGATCACCTTGGTGTTGAGGTCCGAGAGCAATTCATCGTCACCGGCATGTTCGATGTCGTTGCGCACCACACCGGACGGTGCCGCGGCGCCGTTGACCAGGATGTCGATGCGGCCAAAGTGCTTGTGGGCCGCCTCGACCATGTCCGACACCGCCGACATCTGGTTGGTGTCACAGAACAGCGGCAGCACTTCGTTGCCGGTTTCTGCGGTGATTTCCTCGGCGGCCTGCTGGAGAAACTCCATGCGCCGCGCACAGATCACTACCTTGCAACCTTCCTGGGACAGAAAACGCGCGACTTCCTTGCCGATACCCATACCTCCGCCGGTGACGATCGCCACGCGGCCTTGCAATTCCAGATCCATAGCAGTTCCTCTTGTGATTGTTCGGCTCAGGCGAGATCGACGAAGACACTTTTGGTTTCGGTGTAGGCATCGATCACGTTCTTGCCCATTTCCCGGCCCCAGCCGGATTGCTTGTAGCCGCCAAATGGCGAGGCCGGGTCGACGACGTTCCAGCAGTTGATCCACACCGAGCCGGCCTTCAACTGCGCAGCCACGCGATGGGCGGAACGCAAGTCACGGGTCCAGAGACCGGCGGCCAGGCCGTAAGGCGAGTCGTTGGCGCGTAGTACCAGCTCGTCGATTTCGGTCCAGCTCATGACGGTCAGCACCGGGCCGAAAATTTCTTCCCGGGCGACACAGGCACGCTCGGCGCGGTCGAGAAACACGCTGGGCTGAATGAAGTGCCCCTGTTCCAGGTGGGCCGGCCGGTCACCGCCGCAGATCAGTTCGGCGCCCTCTTCCTGGCCCCGTTGCAGGTAGCCACGCACCGTACCCAATTGCCGGGCCGAGACCAGCGGGCCCATGCTACTGGCCGGATCCAGGCCAGGCCCCAACACATGGGCGGCCGCATGGCGCTGGAGTTCTTCAAGCACCTGGTCGAGGACGCTGGCGTGCACGTACAGACGCGATCCGGCGGTGCAGACTTGCCCCTGGTTGTAGAAAATGCCGTCGGCGGCGCCTTTGGCGGCCCGGACGATATCGGCGTCCGGCAGGATGATGTTGGGAGACTTGCCACCCAACTCCAGCGAAACCTTCTTCATGTTGCCGGTGGCGGCCTGGGCGATCAGCCGTCCCACCTGGGTCGATCCGGTGAAGGCGATCTTGTCCACGTCCGGGTGCTGGGCCAGCGGTGCGCCGGTATGCACACCAAGACCGGTGAGCAGGTTGACCACCCCGGCCGGGAAACCGGCGGCCTCGATCAGTTGCACCAGGCGAATGGCAACCAGGGGCGTCTGCTCGGCGGGCTTGAGCACCGCAACACAACCGGTCGCCAGCACCGGGCCGAGCTTCCACACGCACATGGTCAGCGGGAAGTTCCACGGCACGATCAACGCACAGACGCCCACTGGCTCGCGCAAGGTGTAGTTGAGCATCGGCGCGCCACTGGAAGGCGATACCGGCAGCGTGCTGCCTTCGATCTTGGTCGGCCAGCCGGCAAAGTAGCGAATGATGTTGGCGGCACTCGCCGCCTCCCCGCGGGCGTTGGCAATCGGCTTGCCGTTTTCCAGGGTGATCAGTTGCGCCAACTCTTCGCGATGCTGGTCGAGCAGTTCCGCCAGGCGAAACAGCAACAACCCACGCTGGGCCGGCGACTGCTGCGCCCAGGTCCCGGTGAAGGCCGCGCGGGCGGCGGCGACGGCTGCATCCACGTCGCGTTCGCCGCCTTCGGCGACTTCAGTCAGGGTCTGCTCAGTGGCTGGGTTCTCCACGGCAAACCGACGGCCATTGGCGGCGTCCTGCCAGGTGCCGCCGATAAACAGGCGTCCCGGTTGCGACAGGAACTTCTCGACGGCAGGTAACAATTGAATCGGGTTCATATCCGCTCCTTCACAGCGCCATTTCAATCAGGCAAGGGCCGCCGTCGGCCTTGGCATTGGCCAGGGCCCGATGCAACTCACCATTGGTATGCACGGTGCTGGCCGGCAAGCCATAGCCCTTGGCGAGGGCTTTCCAATCGATGCGTGGACGGTCCAGTACGGTCAGGCTCAAGGCCTCGGGGCCCAGCTCGGTCATGCCGAAGCGGCGCAGCTCGTTCTGCAAAATGGCGTAGCGATGGTTGGCCGCGATCAGGATCACCACCGGCAGTTGCTCGCGGGCGATGCTCCACAGGGTCTGGATGGTGTACTGGGCACTGCCGTCCGATTGCAGGCAGAACACCTGGTTGCCACGCTCGGCCATGGCGGCGCCAAAGCCCACTGGAATACCCTGGCCGATGGCCCCACCGGTGTTGGTCAAGACCCGATGCCGCGCGGCATGGGCCGAAGCGGTGAAGAATGGATAGCCGCACGTCCCGCCTTCCACCGAAACGATGCAATCGTCCGGCAGCGATGCGGCCAGCACCTGACCCACGGACTGGGGCGTCAACGTGGCATCGCCTGGTGGCAGCTCGATACCCATTGGCGTTGGCACATAAGCCGGCGCCTCAAGCGCATCGGCAAGCGCAGTGAGCGCTCCGGCGACGTCGTCCCCGACTTCCGCCAGGCAGAGCAGGCGTTCACGTTCAGCCAGGCGAGAAGCGATGCCTTCGTAGCCGAAATAACTGATCGGGTCCGGCACACCGGCGCAAACCACCGCGTCGTATTGGTCAAGGATCTCAATGGCCACTTCGGGGAAGTAAGGCAGACGATCCAGGTCAGGCAGGCCACCACCGCGATAGCTCAGGCGTGGAAAGGTTTCGGCGAACAGGCGCACACCCGGCAACTGGGCCAGGCGCCCCGCCGCTTCGAGCCCGGCGACGGACAAGCCTTGGTCGCCAACGATAAACACCAGGCGCCGGCCATCACGCAATGCCTGGGCGACCGCCTCGATCCGGTCACCGGCAAAACGCCGAACCGGGGCCCGCAATGCCGTGAAGGCTTTCTCATGCTGCACAGTGTTGGCTTGCAGATCCATTGGCAGGATCAGGCTGGCGATCTGTCCGTTGGCTTGCCAGGCGGCACGCACGGCCTCTTGGAAATCTTCGCCTACACCCGATGCGGTGCGCGATGTGCGCACCCATCCGGAAACGCTCCCGGCCAGGGCCTGGATATCACTGGCCAGCGGCGGATCGTAGTTGACGTGCCATGACGCGTGATCGCCGATGACGTTGACGATCGGGGTATTGGCGCGACGCGCGTTGTGCAGGTTGGCAATGCCATTGGCAAAGCCAGGCCCCAGGTGAGTCAGGGTCATCGCCGGCTTGCCGGCAATCCGGCCGTAGCCGTCCGCGGCACCGGTGCATACCCCCTCGAACAAGGACAATACCGGCTTGAGGGCTGGCGCACTGGCCATGGCTGCCACCAGGGGGATTTCAGTCGTTCCGGGATTGGCGAAGCAGTATTCGATACCACTCGCCACCGCCGCCTTCACTATCAGTTGCGCACCATTCATTTCCAGCCCTCTTGATCGAGCGTTTGCAGTGGCTGAGATTTATCACACAGGAGAACCGACAAAACAAGCTATTTTTCTGCATAAAAATCATATTTTGAGATTTATGCATTTTTATTGAGACAAAACCGCCGCAAATGAGCTTGTATTTCTCAGACATTGGGTTACCGTGACAACGCGCTCCTGAGCGAGCCTGCGGGCTTTTCATCACTGCCGCGGCTACCTATAGTGCTCACCCAACGACCACCTACGCGCCATTCCCCCCTTTAGGAGCGAAATGAGCAGTCTGAGCAAAATGCTGAGTGTGCTGGACCTCTTCGGCCCGGCAACGCTGAAGATCGACCCCGAGACCATCGCCGAGCGCATGGGCCTGTCACGGGCGACCGTGTACCGCTACGTCAAGGATTTGTGTGACGCCGGCCTGCTGGTGCGGGTGGATGCCGGCAGCTATGGCCTGGGGCCGCGCATCATCGAACTCGATTGGATGATGCGCCAGTACGACCCGATCCTCGTGGCGGGCCGCGAGTTGATGCACGAGCTGTCCGAAGCCACCGGCCTGGCGGTGTTCGCCAGCGTTTTCTATGACGGACACATCATCAACACCTACATCGCCGAACCCAATGACACCTATCAGTTCGCATTCGGACGCGGCCAGCCGCTGCCGTTTTTTCGCGGTGCGCAGTCCAAGGTGTTGATCGCCTTTCAAAAGGGTCGACGCCTGCAACGCCTGTTCGAGGAACACCTGGCCAATGACCCTGACAGCACCTACGACTGGGCCAGCTTTTCCAAGGCAGCGAAAAAGATCCGCAAGGACGGCTATTGCCTGACCCACGATGAACTCAACCTGGGGCTCACCGGTATCGCGGCGCCGATCGTCAACCCAGGGCTCGACGAGGTGGTGGGCAGCCTTTCGGCGGTCGGCAGCACCCACAACTTCAAATTGCTGCGCCAGGAAACCGTGATTGAGATGGTGATGGACACCACCCGGCGGATTGCCGAACGCATGCAGAATCCGCCTGCGGCTGCCCACGGGATGTGACGGCGGTTAACGCAGATCGACGTTATCCAGCGTTCTGTTCGATCGACTTCTCAACTCGGACTCACCACCAAGAGAAACGTCACCGCCTTGCCATTGGAGGTCGCGGTCACCGTCACGAAACCCGGTGTGTGGCCAGCAATCAGCTTCGATGACACTGCGTCACCACTGCTGCTGGTCGTCACCGTCGGCGTCTGATCGACCCCGACGAATCGGGTCCCTGTCCTACCATCATCAGTGATCGTGTAGACGACCCAGGCCCCCGCCACCGGATCCCGGTCCTGATTCGAGGCTCGAACCGTGAGCGCAAGAGTGAACTCGGTACCCGCTGGTGCGATCTGTCCATTCCCACCTGCCAGGATCAGAGACTCCACATCATCCGTCGGGTCCCCCTCCTCCGACACCACCCTCAAGTAGAACCTGGCCATTCTGTCGTTAGAGGTGGCGGTCACCTGCAGCGTGCCCACCCCGGAGCCGGCGACCAGCCTCGGCGAGGTTGCATCACCATCGGCGTTCGTCTGCACGATCGGTGTCTGATCGCCCCCGTCGAAGCGCGTCCCTGTCGCCCCTTCATCGGAGACCGCGAAGGTGACATCCGCACCCACAACAATCTCGCCCAGCGGGTCTATCGCCCGCGCCGTTAACGGCTCCGCGAACCTGCTGTCCACCGGGGCCGCCTGAAGATTTCCGGCCTGTGCCTGTAGCGATGCCACGTCACCTGGGTCCAGCGACATCACGTTCAGGGTGGTGTTGGTTCCTCCGCGGGTTTGCCCTGTGTCAGACAGTAGCCGTACCCGGCCGTCGACGATTTGGCCGTCGGGGGCGGTGTCATCCACGCGGAGCGTCACCGACTGTGCGGTGGTCCAGTCTGCTGCGCTTGACAGGGTGCATGACGCGGCGTCGCCGTCCTCGGCAATCCACTTGGTGGTTGCGCTCTGGCAGAACACGTCGGTGATCGTGGTGTGTGCGGGGGCGTGGTAATACAGCTGCTCACCGGACGCCCCTCCCACCGCAGATTCCCCGTCCACCTGTGTCACGCGCACCGGCACCTGTACGCTAACGGCTCCCGGCTTGGCCACCGGCACGGTCGGCTGTTCCACCGGGATACTGCCCTCGGGCAACCTGCCATCAAAATACCGCGCGATGTCCGGCCAGATTTCAGCCATCTGCGTGCCCGAGTTGGCTGAGGCACTACCGCCACTGTGGAGAGCAATTGCCGTATTGGTTGACGCGTCGATCACGGGTGATCCGGAACTGCCGGACTCGGTATCGCAATTATATTTCACCCAACCGTAACGGCCGTTGTCACCCACATCGATCACCCGGCAGGGAAGACCGTCGTCGTGATCGCGAGAAACCCGCTTCGGTAAAGCACTGGGGTGTCCGGCGAGGTAGACGTCAGCACCAATATGCGGGACCTGAGTGTTCAGGCCCAGATAACCGAAGGAATCCAGCGCACCGCTGTTGACGATATCCTCGTCGAGGGCAAGCAGCGCAAAATCCTTATCCCGATCATAGGCCACGATCCGCTCGACCGGCACCCGAACCACATCCGCCGTACTGTCCGAATGGCAAGATGTTTCTTCGTAATTGAAGCTCACCACCATTTGGGTCGGGTCGCCCGCGTCCTGGTCAACAACATGCCAGTTGGTCAGCGCGAGGTTTCCAGGCCCTACCCGCCAGACAGTTCCACCTCCAAGTCTGGAATGGATCCTGCCCACCGCGCGCGCACGCCGGTACTTTGCCGGATCCGACTGCTGTACGCAGCGAGCCTTCTCGAGCTGACTCTCCCCGATGATTTCACCCGGCGTAATCGGGGTGGAAGGCGGAGGCTGCATGCCAGCGACCGCCGACCCAGCACCCAATACCAACCCAACAGAGGCCAGCATCAATCCACATACAGCCGAGCGCATGGCCGGCGACACGGGCGTTTTTTCCGGTTGGGTCGACATGGCGGGCACTCCGGTCGCGCAATGGACGATGGAGCGATTTATGACGCGGAATGTGTTCGGCGCCTACTGTCGGAGCTGACAGGTTTGAGCAGATTACAGACGGATGGTCGGGGCTGACTGGACACTACCCCGTGGCGAGGAAGCAAGCTCGCTTGCCACGGGTTCAGGGAACCAGCCCCCCGCTTCAGAACGGAACGGCCACCGTCACCTGACTGTACACGTTGGTGCCATTGCCCGTCACTTGATTACCCCCCGTCGTTGCATCCCGATCCGGCTTGTAGAGGCCTATCAGCGGGGTGATGATCAAATGCTCGTTGACGGCCCACTCGGCATACACATCCAGCTCACGGGCATCCAGGTTCAAGGCGTTGTCTTTACGTACGGTGTTGTAATCGAAGTACAACGCACCGAGGGTCAGGCTCTCCAATGGCGTGGCCTTCAAGCCCACATGATGGATCCCCGTATTGCTGTTGAATGGCCCGGCATAGTTACCCGCGACTTCACCCTGGAACCAGGTGCCATAACCCGTGCTCTGCCCGGTGAACAGCGAGTCCCACTTCTGGGAATAGCGGGTGTAGCGGTACGTCAGCTTGGGCGCCCAGGCGATATCGGCAAAGGTGTAGCCGGCCTCGGCGTACCAGGCGTTCTGTGGGCCGGCGTTCTTGTCCTGCCAGGCGTATTCGAATGCCAGGCTGGCATTGTCGATACCCGCGTCGCCTTCCCCACGAATGCTGTAGACGTTCATGTCCTTGCGTTGCTTCTGGAAGTCGCTGGCCCACCGCTCGTTCACGTCGAGGCCATGCACCCATGTCAGGCCCAACGTACCGGCCCTGGCGGTGTAATCCAGCGTGCCGGCGGCCAATTCGGTTTCGGCCTGGGCACGGTTGTCGGACTTGAGCCATACCACACTGCCATGCAACCCATCCTGCCCGCCCAGGCGCAACACGGCGGTTTGATCGAAGGCGTGCCGGGCCGCCAGGTAATAGGCCCCACCACGATTCAAGCGACCATCGGCCGGCCCTTTGCCCAGGTTCGGCCCGTCATCGTTGATCAAGAATCCCCGGCCCAGCTTGACCACCTGGCGGCCACCGGAGATGTCGACACCGTCCTGCCCCAGCACAGGGAACAGATCGGCGGAGCGCCAACCCAGGTAAGCGTCTTCGATCTTGGTGGTGCGCTCGGACCCAAGGGAATTACCGGCCGGATCGCCATCGCCCCAAGTGGCGGAACTGATCAGGTTGAACGCACCGTAGGCAGTGCCGTGGCCGGCCAGGCCCTGGTCGCCGCTGACGCCATACTTGATGAAGCCTTCGCGCCAGGTTGAACCGCCGGGCGTGCCGTCGTAGTTCTTACGACTGTTGAAATGGCCGAACACCGCCAGCAGGTCGGCGTTGAGGTGAGTGTCTTCATCGGCATACAACTCATAGGCCTGAACCTGACTCGTGGCACAAAGCGCCAGCGTACAGGCAAGGCCACTGCCGAAAAAATCCATACGAGATAGAGACCGCATGGCTGGAGCTCCTTGTGGTGCACCTTTGAAGGCTGTCTTTATATTCAGGAGCCGGCGCAGGACACTGCGCCGGCTATCAGGCTAGCGGCAATCGGCGAGCGCGCTGTCCAACGCGCCGACCATCAGGGCGGCCTCGTCGCTGGTGAGGGTCAGCGGTGGCGACATCACGATTTTGTTGCCGATCGGGCGCATCAAAACGCCGGCCAGGCGCGCTTGCTCGGCGATGCGCGAGGCCAGGCCGTTGGCCGGGTCAAGTGGTTCGCGCGTGACTTTGTCCGCCACCAGGTCCACGGCGATCATCAAGCCCTTGCCACGCACTTCACCCACCACCGCATAACGTTCGGTCAGCGGTTGCAGTTGCTCCAGCAACTGGGCTCCGACTGTTCCCGCGTTACCCGGCAGATCCTCGGCCTCGACGATGTCCAGCACCGCCAGGGCCGCCGCACAAGCGGTCGGATGCCCACTGTAGGTGTAGCCGTGCATGATCACGCTGCTGAAACCCGGGCCGTTCTCGATGGCATCGACGATGCGCTGGTTGAAGACCGTGGCGCCCATGGGGATGTAGCCAGCAGTGATGCCCTTGGCCAGGCACAGGACGTCGGGCGCGACACCCCAGCCGCGACTGCCGAGCATGCAGCCGGTGCGGCCGAAACCGGTGACCACTTCATCGGCGATCAACAGGATGCCGTGGCGGTCGCAGACTTCGCGCAGCCGCTTCCAGTAATGCGCGGGCGGCACGATCACGCCGCCGGCGCCTTGTACCGGTTCGGCGATCAGCGCAGCAATGGTCTGTGGGCCAAGCAGCGCGATCTGGTCTTCCAACTGACGAATACAGTGGGCAGTCAATTCTTCCGGATCGCGGCAATCCCAGGGGTTGCGGTACAGCCACGGCGTATCGAGCAGATGACAGCCGGCCAATAGCGGCCCGTGGTTGTAGTGATAGACCCCATTGCCGCCCACCGATGTACCGCCCACGTGCACGCCATGGTAGCCATTGCGCAGCGACAGAAAGCGCGTGCGCCCTGGCTCGCCGCTGGCGATCCAGTATTGGCGGGCCATTTTCAGCGCCGTCTCGACCGCATCGGAACCGCCGGAACTGAACAGCACCCGGGCCATGTTTTCCTGGGCGAACATCGACGTCAGCCGCTCGGCCAGGTCGAACACCCGCGGATGGGCGATGCCGTCAAAGGTCTGGTAATAGGCCAGCTCGTCCAGCTGCGCAGCGATGGCCGCCTTCACTGAAGCCCGGTTATGACCCACGTTCACGTTCCACAAACCGCCGACACCATCGAGCATGCGATGGCCCTCGATATCGGTGATGTAGTTACCGTCGCCACGGGCGATGATCAACGTCTTGGAGCGATTGGCTGGCGCCGAAGAACTCATCGGGTGCCAGAACTTCTTCTGTGCTGTCTTGTATTGCTCGTACATGGTTGCAGTCCTCATTCTGTTTCACGCTTGCGTACGTACAGCAGTTGCTGGCCGGTGAACTCCAGCAACCCTTCAAGGCCGAACTCGACGCCGAACCCGGACATCTTGCTACCGCCAAACGGCGTATTCGGCTGGATCTGCGCATGGCAGTTGACCCAGGCCATGCCACATTCCAGGCGACTGGCCAATGCCTGTGCCTGCTCGCTGTCGCGTCCCCAGACCGATCCGCCCAAGCCCATTTCGCCGGCGTTGGCGCGGCGCAGGACATCCTCGATATCCTGATAGGCAATCAGGGGCAGCACCGGACCGAACTGTTCCTCGTCCACCAGGCGCTGCCCATCGGTGACATCGGCAACCAGGGTCGGCGGATAGAAAAAGCCCGGACGGTCCAGACGGGCACCGCCGCACAACACCCGCGCCCCATGGGCACGGGCATCGGCCACCAGTTCCTCCACCAGCGCCAACTGTTCGAGGTTCTGCACCGGGCCAAAAGTGACTCCAGGCGCCAGGCCGTCACCCACCACCTGACGCCTGGCGATTAGAGTCAGGGCCTCGGCAAAGGCCTCGTACTGGGATTGGTGAATGTACAAACGCTTCAGGGCGGCGCAGGTCTGCCCCATGTTCAGGAAGGCCGCCTGGAAAATATCTTCGGCGACCGCCTCGACCGACGTGCCTGGCAGCACGATGGCGGCATCGTTGCCGCCCAGCTCCAGGGTCAGGCGCTTGAGGTTGCTGGCAGCGCCGCGCATCACGCTTTGGCCGGTGGCGGTCGAGCCGGTGAAGACAATCTTCTGGATACCGGCATGGGCGGTGATCGCGCTGCCGAAACCTTGTTCACCAGTCACGCTACTGATCACGCCACGAGGCACATGGCGCGCGATGATGTCCACCAGGCGCAGGGTGCTCAAGGGGGTCAGGCTGGACGGTTTGCTGATCACGCAGTTACCGGCCCGCAACGCCGGCATGATGTGCCAGACGGCGATCATGAACGGCCAGTTCCAGGGCGTGATCGACGCCACAACGCCCAACGGCTTGCGGTGCAGTTCAATGCGCTGGGTCGGGGTTTCTTCCACCAGCTCTACGGGAATCTGCTGCTCGGCGGCATAACGCGTCCAGGCCACCGCGCCCATCACTTCGGAGAACGCCAGTTCCAGTGGCTTGCCCTGCTCCAGGACAATGAGCCGGGCCAACGACTCGGCTTCCTGTTCAAGATCGGCAGCGATGCTCAGCAGGCGCTGGCGGCGGTTTTCATGAGTACTGTGTCGCCACTCGACAAAGGCCGCTTGCGCCGCTTCGACGGCAAGGTCCAGTTGGGCGAGGGAACCGGCCGGGCAGCGGGCGAACACGGTACCGGTCGCCGGATTGAACACATCGAAGTGGCCGTTTTCACCGTCGACCCGCGCCCCATTGATGAGCATTTGATAATCGTGCATAGCACCTTCCTTTCACGCGCTGACGAACCGTCCGGAACGACAGCGGACTTGTTTTCTGGGTGGATTGACGTTGTCGCTTGACGCCTTAGAGCTTGTGGCTTCCCAGCGCCATGAACCGCTCGGGCGAAGCCTTGCGCAATCGAACAGCGAGGAGCACGCCGACGATCAGCGCGGCGGGAATCACGGCACAAAGGCCGTAGGACAAGAGCTGGCTGGCGCCGGTCAGCACATCGAAATGAATCACCGCAAGGGCCAGGACCGCCAGCAATGCCAGGCACGAAAAACCCGGAAGAATCCGACCGCGCCAGAGCCCCAGCTTCAGTTCCGGATGCGCGCGGAAATAGACAAATACCGCCGCCGAGGTCAGGGCCATGAGCAGGATCACGCACAGCGTGGCCAGGTTGGAGAACCAGGCGAACAGTTGGAGGATCGGATCGGCGTCCAGCGCGGCGAAAATCAGCACCACCACCGCCGCGATCAGGCTTTGCAGGACCGAACCCATATGCGGACTCTGGTGCACACGATGGGTGGTCCCCAACCGGCTGTGCAGCAAACCGTCACGGCCGATGGCATAGAAGTAACGAGCCGCGGCATTGTGGAACGCCAGCAACCCGGCGTAGATGCTGACCATGAACAGCACGCGGATGATCTGGGTCAGGTACGGGCCGACAAAATGATCGGACATGCCGTAGATGAAGGTGGTGGGATCCTGGAGCGCCTGCAGGGTCGGCACGATCTTGTCCGCCCCGACGCCGACGATCATCGACCAGACCGACAGGGCATAGAAACCACCGATCAACAGCACCGAACTGTAGGTGGCGATAGGAATCGTACGGTGCGGGTTCCTCGCCTCTTCGCCATAGATGGTGGTGGCCTCGAAGCCGATGAAGGCGGCGAAACAGAACAGCAAGCCGATTGACGGCGTACCACTGAACACATGGCTGCGCTCGAACGAATCGAGATTGATGCCGCTGTCGCCACCGGTCTTGAGAATGGCGAAATCCAGCGTCAGGATCGCCAAGTACTCGGCAACCACCACCACCGACAGGACCCGGGCCGACAGGTCGATCTTGCGATAGCCGAGGATCGCAATGCTCGCCATTGCCAGGAGCGAGTAAGTCCACCACGGCAAGTCCAGGCCAAAGACGCTGGCCATCGTGCCACTGACCACGCCACCGAACATGCCATACAGGCCCACTTGAAGGATGTTGTAGGCAAACATCGCCAGCACCCCCGCCGCCCCACCGGCCAGGCCACCGAGGCCACGGGAGGTGAACGCGTAGAAGCCACCGGCGTTGGTCATGTGCCGGGACATGGCGGTGTAGCCCGCCGAGAAGGCCAGCAACACCAGCAGCGCCAGGAGCAGCAATGCCGGTGTGCCGGCGCCGTTGCCCAACATGATGCCAATGGGGAAACCGCCGGCGATGACACTCAAGGGGCTCGCCGCCGAAATCACAAAGAAGATGATAAAGCCGACGCCCAGGGCGCCGCGCTTCAACTCCGTCGAGCTGCTGATCGGGAAAGATACACTCATTGTTCTTGACCTTATTGTATGAGGCAGTTGTTGCTGGATCGGAGACGGCCAGCTTCGCCGACTTCCAAAAGCTTATTGTTCTGCTTGCACGCTGGATTCGATGCTAGGCCCTTGCCAAAACCCTTCGCTATCCCAAAACGGCAGCATCCAAAGCCGTGCCCCAAAACAGGTCAGCCCTTGTGGCGAGGGGATTTATCCCCGCTGGGGCGCGAAGCGGCCCCTAAGCAGTCAACTCAATCTGTCTGATACACCGGGTTGCCTGCATTTGGGGCCGCTTCGCAGCCCATCGGGGATAAATCCCCTCGCCACAGGTATGTCGTTGCCCTAAGTGAACCGCATTAGCCCAATGCCGGAGCACAACGGCTGCCGATTCGGGATAACGGGAAGGCGCATCCTGCCGCAAGATAACCTCGCCCACCGCTCAGACAGCGCTGGGCCCAAAACAATAAAAACCCCCATGCGTAGGAAAACTTCAGCATGTTCTTCGCTCGTCTCTCTATCCAATGGCGGATCACACTCTTGAGTGGGCTGTGCCTGCTGGCCGTCGTCGGGGCATTGACCGGCGCCTCCCTGTATCAGAACCAGCAAGGCGCGACGCTGCTCAAGCAGCAAAGCGGTCAACTGTTGGGGCGCTCGGCCCTGGAAGGCCTGCAGGCTCAGGCCCTGGCTCATGGTCAGCGGGTGGAACGCTTCTTCAGCGAAACAGCGATCTATGGGGAAGGTTTCGCCCAGCAGGTCTTGCAACTGCGCGCCCAGGCACTGAACGGGCGACTGACGCCAGGACAGTTGCGCCAGGACCTGGTCAGCGCGACCCGTCAGGCACTTATGGATCGCGGGAAAGTGCTCGGCTTCTACGTCGTGCTGCTGCCCGACGCGCTGGCCGGTGACGATGCCGGTTTCGCGGGCCAGCGCAGCCTGGCCGGCAACGAAAACGGTCGCTTTGCCCTGTACTGGTCGCAGAGCCAACCCGGGCATCTGGTCCAGGAGGTGCTCAGCGAAGCCCAGATCAGTGCCAACACGGCGCCGCCGGGCAGCGAGCCGGCGAACGCCTGGTACGTCTGCCCACAGACCCAGGGGCACACCTGCGTGACGGAGCCCTACGCGATTGAAGTCGAAGGCCAGAAAACCCTGATGAGCAGCATTTCCATCCCGCTGTCGGACCAGGGCAAAATCATCGGTGTGGTGGGCATGGACATCAGTCTCGGGACCCTTCAGGAACTCGCCGCCCAACTGGCCGACGACCTGTACCCCGGCCACAGCGAGATCAACATTCTTTCCCCTTCAGGGCAAACTGCCGGCCATAGCGGCAGTGTGACCGACACCTCAGTCGACGTTCGACAAGCCGTGCAAACCGTTCCCGCCAATACCCCCTGGCAGTTGCAGATACGCGTGCCGCAAGCGCTGGTGCAAGCGCCGGCCCTGCAAATGCAGGCACAGCTGGACGACAAGCATCGCCAGGCCAACTGGTTCAACCTCGGTCTGGGCTTGCTGGCTGCCGGTTTGGGACTATTGCTTATCTGGCTCACCGCTTATGGCGTGACCCGGCCGCTGCTGAGGGTAGCGCATATGCTCGATGCGATTGTCGAAGGCGATGGCGATCTCACCCAGCGCCTGCCCAATGACCGCCACGATGAACTGGGCCAACTGGCGAATGGCTTCAACCGCTTTCTCGACAAATTGCAGCCCATTATTCGCGATATCCAGCAAGCGTCCCTGGACACCCGCAACACCGCCGATACGTCGGCGCAGGTGGCCCGGGAAGTCAGCGCGGGCATGCACACGCAGTACCGGGAAGTCGAGCTGGCAGCCACCGCCCTGCATGAAATGAGCACCAGCGCCCAGCAAGTGGCCCGCCACTCCCACCAGGCGGCCGATGCCGCTACCGTCGCCGAAAATGCCAGCCGTTCGGGGCGTGAACTGTTCGCCGATGCGGTCACCAGCATCGATCACCTCGACCGGCGCCTGGAGACCACGCTCGGGCAAGTGCAGGCGTTGGCCGGCAGCAGTCAACACATCGGCCAGGTGCTGGACGTGATCTGCGCCATTGCCCAGCAGACCAACCTGCTGGCCTTGAATGCCGCCATCGAAGCAGCCAGGGCGGGTGAACAGGGCCGCGGCTTCGCGGTGGTGGCTGACGAAGTCCGTCATCTGGCCAGCAACACCCAGAACTCGGTCGAGCAGATACGCACGGTGATCGAAGCGCTGCAGCAGTTGAGCCAGGAGGTCGTGCACAGCACCCAACTGAGCCGCGAACAGGCCAGGGACAGCGTCGCTCAAGTCGGAAAAACCCATGCGGCGCTGCAGCACATCAGCGACGCCGTGGCAGTGATCGAACACATGAACCAACAGATCGCCAGCGCGGCCCTGGAGCAAAGTGCCGTGGTAGAAGACATCAGCCATCGCGTCAGTGACATTCGCGGGATCAGCGAGACCTTGACCGGCCGAATGGAGGAAGCCTCTCAGGCAAGTCACTCGCTGCATACCATGGCCAACCGTCAACAGCAGTTGGTGGGGCATTTTCGGATTTAGCGGCCTGTGTGATTACACAATTTCACAGAGCGCCTACAAAGCTTCACCCCTGTCATGGGCCTGGATCCCTACCATGGGCGGCTCAATATTGGGGAAGCACCATGTCCAAGATTCCTGTCGTCACACTGGGCCTGTTGGTCGGGACACTGCTGCTCAGTGGCTGTGATAGCACCTCGACCCCTGAAGCCTCCGCCCCGCTGGCAAGCGTGCGTGTCGAAACCGTCCAGGCCCGGCCACTGTCGATCAGCAACGAGCTGAGCGGCCGTATCGCCGCGCCGCGAGTGGCCGAAGTCCGGGCGCGGGTGGCCGGCGTGGTCTTGCAGCGAGTGTTTCGCGAAGGCAGCGATGTGAAGAAAGGCGATGTGCTGTTTCGCATCGATCCGGCGCCGTTCAAGGCCGACCTGGACAGTGCCGAGGCGGCGTTGCGCAAGGCCGAGGCCAATGCGTTCCAGGCCCGCTTGCAGGCACAGCGTTACGCTCAGTTGATCGATGACAAGGCGATCAGTGGCCAGGATTACGACAACGCCCGGGCCAGCGTGCGTCAGACCGCAGCCGATGTCGCTGCCAGCAAGGCCGCCGTAGAGCGGGCGCGGTTGAACCTGGGGTACGCCACGGTGACCGCGCCGATTTCCGGGCGCATCGGTCGCGCCCTGGTGACGGAAGGCGCCCTGGTGGGGCAGAACGAAAGCACGCCGTTGGCGCTGATCCAGCAACTGGACCCGATCCACGCCGACCTCACGCAGTCGACTCGCGAACTCAACGACCTGCGCCGCGCCTTTCGCGCAGGGCTTTTGCAAGCGGTCGGCCAGGGCCAGGCCAAGGCTACGTTGATTCAGGACGACGGCAGCCCTTACCCGCTGCCCGGCAAGTTGCTGTTCACCGACCTCAGCGTTGACCCGAGCACCGGCCAGATAACCCTGCGCAGCGAATTCCCCAACCCCGACCTGGACCTGCTGCCCGGCAGCTTCATTCGCGTGCGCCTGGAACAGGCGGTCAACAGCCAAGGCATCACCGTGCCGCAACGGGCGATCCTGCGAGACAGCGCCGGGGTCGCCCAGGTGTTGCTGCTGGACGCCGAGCAGAAGGTCAGCCAGCAACCGGTGCAATTGGGTGCCGCGCAAAACGATCGCTGGGTCGTCACCCACGGTTTGAAACCCGGCGACCGCATCGTCATCGAAGGCCTGCAACACGCCCGGCCCGGTGACCAGGTCCAGATCGATGACACCCCACTTCCCCTCGCCCAGGTTCCCGGGCCACAGGCAGGACACTAAGCCATGCCGCAGTTTTTCATCGACCGTCCGGTATTCGCCTGGGTCGTCGCGTTGTTCATTCTGTTGGCCGGTATCTTGGCCATTCCACAACTGCCGGTGGCGCAATACCCGGTCGTGGCGCCGCCACAAATCGAGATCTACACCGTCTACCCAGGCGCTTCGGCGCAAACCGTGGACGAAAGCGTGGTCAGCCTGATCGAGGAGGAGCTCAACGGCACCGACAACCTGCTGTATTTCGAGTCCCAGAGCAGCCTGGGCAGCGCCACCATCACCGCGACCTTCCAACCAGGCACCAACCCGGAACTGGCCCAGGTCGACGTGCAGAACCGCCTCAAGGCGGTGGAGTCGCGCCTGCCGCAAGCGGTCACACAGCAGGGCTTGCAAGTGGACAAAGTCTCCGCCGGCTTCCTGCTGCTGATCACCCTCACCTCCAGCGACGGCAAGCTCGACGACGTGGCCCTCAGCGACTACCTGGCGCGCAACGTGATGAACGAGATCAAGCGCCTGGACGGTGTCGGCAAGGCCCAGTTGTATGGGGCTGAGCGCGCCATGCGGATCTGGATCGACCCGCAGAAACTGGTGGGCTTCAACCTGACCCCGGCTGACGTCAATGCCGCCATCGTGGCGCAGAACGCCCAGGTGTCGGCCGGTAGCCTGGGGGATTTGCCGAGCCGCAGCACCCAGGAAATCAACGCGACCATCGTCGTCAAAGGCCAGCTCAACACGCCGCAAGAGTTTGCCGACATTGTGCTCAAGGCCAACCCCGATGGCTCGACGGTGCGCATCGCCGACGTAGCCCGGGTGGAAATCGGCAGCCAGGAATACCAGTTTTCCACGCGCCTGAACGGCAAGCCCTCCACCGCCGTGGCGGTGCAACTGTCGCCGGGCGCCAATGCCTTGAACACCGCGACCCTGGTGCGCAACAAGATGGATGAGCTGTCGCGCTACTTCCCGGCCGGTGTGGAATACAAGATTCCCTACGACACGTCGCCGTTCGTCAAGGTCTCGATCACCAAGGTGATCTACACCCTTGGCGAGGCAATGTTGCTGGTGTTCGCCGTGATGTTCCTGTTCCTGCAGAACATCCGCTACACCCTGATCCCGACCCTGGTGGTGCCGGTGGCGCTGATGGGCACCTTCGCCACGATGCTCGCGCTGGGGTTCTCGATCAACGTGCTGACCATGTTCGGCATGGTACTGGCCATCGGCATCCTGGTGGACGATGCCATCGTGGTGGTGGAGAACGTCGAGCGGATCATGGCTCAGGAAGGGCTGTCGCCCAAAGAGGCCACGCGCAAGGCCATGGGGCAGATCACCGGCGCGATCATCGGCATCACCCTGGTGCTGGTGGCGGTATTCATTCCGATGGCCTTCATGCAGGGTTCGGTGGGGGTGATCTACCGGCAGTTCTCGCTGTCGATGGCGACGTCGATCCTGTTCTCGGCCTTCCTCGCCTTGACCTTGACCCCCGCGCTCTGCGCGACCTTGCTCAAGCCTGTCGCCAAGGGCGATCACCACAGCCAGGGCGGCTTCTTCGGCTGGTTCAACCGTGGCTTCGAACGATTCGGCGACCGCTACCAGGGTTGGGTGGCCTATGCGTTGAAACGCAGCGGCCGTTATCTGCTGATCTACGGCGTGTTGCTGGTAGGCATGGGCCTGCTGTTCAGTCGCCTGCCCTCCTCGTTCCTGCCCGTGGAAGATCAGGGCTACACCATCACCGACATTCAGCTGCCACCGGGTGCCAGCAAAAACCGGACGGTGCAGGTGGTGGAGCAGATCGAAGCCCACAACGCCGGCGAACCGGGGGTTGGCGACAGCACGATCATTCTCGGTTTCAGCTTTTCCGGCAGCGGGCAGAATGCGGCCCTGGCCTTCACCACCCTCAAGGACTGGTCGCAACGCGGCGCCGATGATTCGGCGGCGTCCATCGCCGAGCGCGCCAACCTGGCGCTGAGCCAAATCAAGGACGCCATGGCGTTCTCGGTACTGCCGCCGCCGGTAGACGGCCTGGGCACCTCCAGCGGTTTCGAGTTCCGTCTGCAGGACCGTGGTGGCCTCGGCCATGCGACGTTGATGCAGGCCCGCAGCGAATTGCTTGCCGCCGCCGAAAAAAGCCCGATGCTGATGAATGTGCGCGAAAGCGCCCTGGCCGAAGCACCGCAGGTGCAATTGGAGGTCGACCGCAAGCAGGCCAATGCCCTGGGCATTTCCTTCGCCGACGTCGGCAGTGTGTTGTCCACGGCAGTGGGTTCGGCCTACATCAACGACTTCCCCAACCAGGGGCGCATGCAGCGGGTGGTGGTCCAGGCCGAGGGCGACCAGCGCAGCCAGGTCGAGGACTTGCTGAAGATTCATGTGCGCAACAACAGCGGGAAGATGGTCCCTCTGTCCGCATTCGTCCAAGCCCGCTGGACACAGGGGCCGGCACAATTGACCCGCTACAACGGCTATCCGGCGGTGAGTATTTCCGGCGAACCGGCACCGGGTTATAGCACCGGGCAAGCCATGGCCGAAATCGAACGACTGGTGGCCCTGGGGCCGACAGGCCTGGGCCAGGAATGGACCGGGTTATCCTTGCAGGAACGCTTGTCCGGTAGCCAGGCGCCCATCCTGTTGGGCCTGTCGCTGCTGGTGGTGTTCCTGTGCCTGGCGGCGTTGTACGAGAGCTGGTCGATCCCGACCTCGGTGTTGCTGGTGGTGCCGCTGGGTGTGCTCGGCGCGGTATTGGCCGTGTCGTTGCGCGGCATGCCCAACGATGTGTTCTTCAAAATCGGGCTGATCACCATCATCGGCCTGTCGGCAAAGAACGCGATCCTGATCATCGAGTTCGCCAAGAGCCTGTACGACGAAGGCCACGACCTGATCGATGCCACACTCCAGGCCGCACGCCTGCGCTTGCGGCCGATCATCATGACCTCCTTGGCGTTCATCCTTGGGGTGGTACCGCTGGCGATTGCCACCGGTGCCAGCTCGGCGAGCCAACAGGCCATCGGTACCGGGGTCATCGGCGGGATGATCAGCGCCACGCTGGCGGTGGTGTTCGTGCCGGTGTTTTTTGTGGTGGTGATGAAGCGTGTCAGGCGTGTTGGTGCAAAGTGAGGCTAGGCCTTATAGCCGGCCTGGTTTTCCCGGTCGTACTCCGTTCCCATTGTGGGAGCTGGCTCGCGATGGCGGCCTGGCAGCCGACCTGGCTCTCCTGGTCGTACACCTGTCAGATCTGTGGAAGCAAAGCTTGCTCGCGATGGCGGCGGCACATTCAGTGTGGATGCAAGCAGCCCCACCGCCATCGCGAGCAGGCTCGCTCCCACAGTTTGATCTTCGACAGGCACAGAATTCATCTGCCCCACAGGCCCCTGTGGGAGCGAGCAGGCTCACGAAGATGGCAGCGAGCCCAGCGATCAGTCCGCCTGCACCGTGACTTGGCGCTGTTCGCCCAAGCCGTCGATCCCCAGGCGAATGGTCTGGCCCGGACGCAGGAACACTGGGTTGGGCTTGATACCCAAGCCGACGCCAGGCGGTGTGCCGGTGGAGATCACATCCCCCGGTTGCAGGCTCATGCACCGGCTCAGGTAGGCAATCAATTGCGGCACGCTGAAGATCAGCGTTCGGGTATTGCCGTTCTGGTAGCGGTGTCCGTCAACCTCCAGCCACAGATCCAGCGTATGCGGGTCGAAGATTTCGTCCCGGGTCACCAGCCAGGGCCCAAGGGGGCCGAAGGTGTCGAAGCCCTTGCCCTTGTCCCAGGTACCGCCGCGCTCCAGCTGCCACTCGCGTTCAGACACATCGTTGATGACGCAGTAGCCGGCGACATGCTCCATGGCGTTCGCTTCGTCGATGTAGCGCCCGCCTTTACCGATGACCACGCCCAGCTCGACTTCCCAGTCGGTCTTGAGCGAGCCGCGGGGGATCTGGATGTCGTCGTTCGGCCCGCAGATGGCACTGGTCCACTTGTTGAAGATGATCGGTTCTTTCGGCACCTCCATATTCGACTCGGCCGCATGGTCGGCATAGTTCAGGCCGATGCAGATAAATTTGCCGACCTGACCGACGCAGGCACCGATCCGTGGCTGGCCGGTAACGAGCGGCAGGCTGCGCGGGTCGAGGGCAGCGAGCGCTGCCAGGCTGTCCGGGCCGAGGACCTGACCGGCGATGTCCGGCACGTGGCCCGAGAGGTCGCGGATTTGATTGTCATCATCCAACAACCCAGGTTTTTCCGAACCTTTTTCGCCGTAACGCAACAGTTTCATGAAGTGCTCCTGCTCAATTGAAAATTCAGAGGCTCATGCCGCCATCGATCACGTGTACCGCCCCTGTAGTGTAGGCAGACGCATCGCTGCCCAGGTACACCGCCAACTGCGCGATCTCTTCAGTACTGCCGATGCGCCCCATGGGCTGGCGGTCGAGGAATTGCCGGTAGACCTCTGCTTCATCGACACCCTGCCGCGCGGCCTGGTCGGCGATGCGCTGGCGCAGCGAAGGCGAATCCACGGTGCCCGGGCATATCGCGTTGCAACGGATGCCCTGGCTGACGAAGTCGATGGCGACGGATTTGGTCAGGCCCACCACCGCCGCCTTGCTGGTCGCATAGGCGAAGCGATTGGGCACGCCTTTGATGCTGGAAGCCACCGACGACATGTTGATGATCGAGCCGCCACCACGGGCCAGCATGCCCGGCAGGAACGCACGGATCATGCGGTACATGGCCGTGACATTGAGGTCCATCGAACGCGCCCAGGCCACTTCATCGCACTCCAGGATATTGCCGCTGTGCACGAAGCCTGCGCAGTTGAACAGCACATCGAGCCCGCCGATGCGTTCGCAGGCGGCGCTGATGGCCGCGGGCGACGTGACGTCCAGGGGCATGGCGGTGATCCCTTCGATCCCCGTCAGGGCACGGATATCGATGTCAGTGGCGAACACCTCGGCACCGGCCCGGGCGAAGGCCACGGCGCTGGCCAGGCCAATGCCCTGCCCCGCGGCCGTCACCAGTACGCGCTTGTTGTGTAGATTCATGCAGCCTCCAGTTGCGCTGCCGTGGCGGCGCTCTTGGGTGTCCTGCCGAGCATCGAGGCGGGAATGGCCAGGATCAGCCCGCCACTGACCAACAGACACAGCGCCAGTACATAGGTGCCGTTGTTGATATTGCCCGTCAGGGTTTCCGCCACCGCAGTGATCATCGAACCGGTGAAGCCCGACAGGTTGCCGATGGCGTTGATCATGCCAATCCCGGCTGCGGCGGCGACGCCCGACAGCACGGTCCCCGGCAGCGTCCAGAAAATCGGCATCAGGCTGAGGATTCCGGAAGCGGAGACGCTGAGAAAGAGCACGGACAACACCAGGTTGTCAGCGAAGAAGGCACTGAGGATCAGGCCGGCACCGCCAATGAAGGCCGGAATCGCCGCGTGCAGGCGCCGCTCACCGGTGCGGTTGGAGTGCCGGGCGTTGAGCAGCATCGCCACGATCGCCACCGAGTAAGGAATGGCGGTCAACAAACCGATGTGCAAACTGTTGGTAATGCCGGTGCTCTTGATGATCGACGGCATCCAGAACGCCAGGCCATAAAAGCCGGTGTTGAAGGTCAGCAGGATCAACACCAGCAACCACACCCGAGGGTTGAAGAACACTTCGCTCAAGCGAGTGGCCTTGCCCTGGTTGTCGGTTTGCAGATTGGCCTTGAGCAAGGCTTTTTCCGCGACGCTCAGCCATTTGGCTTTGTCGATGTTGTCGGCCAGGCAGACGATCACCACGAACGCCATGATGATCGACGGAATGCCTTCGATGAGCAGCATCCATTGCCAGCCGGACAGGCCATGCACCCCTTGCATGCTATTCATCAGCCAACCGGAGAGGATGCCGCCCAGGGTCAGGCTCACTGGCAACGCCAACAGGAACCCGGACATCACCCGGCTCTGCCGATGGGTTGGAAACCAGTAGTTGAGGTAGAGAATCACGCCGGGGAAAAAGCCCGCTTCGCAGATCCCCAACAGGAAGCGCAGCACGTAGAACATCGTGCTCGATTCGATGTGAAAGAAAGCCGCCAGCGGCACGGTGTAGGCCACGGCCATGGAGATCACCGCCCAACTGAGCATGATCCGGGCGATCCAGAACCGTGCGCCGAAGCGATGCAGCAACAGGTTGCTGGGGACCTCGAAAAGGAAATAGCCCCAGAAGAACATACTGGCGCCCAAGGCATAGATGGTGTTGCTGAATTGCAGCTCGTTGAGCATGTCGAGCTTGGCGAACCCGATGTTCACCCGATCGAGGTACGCCGCCATGTAGCACAACAGCAACACGGGCAGGATCCGCCAGATGACCTTGCGGTAGGTCCGGTCTTCAAAATCGAGCTCGCCAGCTTGCGCCTGGGCGGGCAACTGCTCGGAGATGGTTTGCATGAGGTAACCCCTGATTGTTTTTATTGGGTCACGTCGAATGAGCGAATCATCCGGCGATTGAACGAGGACTCTACTGTCGGGAATCGATTCTTTCCCAATGGCATTTTTGGATTAGTCGATAACGAGGCGTTATCAACTAACCCTCAAGTTCATGGAACCTGTAGCGAGTCATCTGTGGGAGCAAGGCTTGCCCGCGATGAAGACGACGCGGTCTGAGGGGAAACGAGGCGCCTGCATCGCGGGCAAGCCTTGCTCCCACAGACTCATCTTGTCCTTAAGCAGGCTGCATGGCGGCCAAGCGGGCGTTATCCTTGAGGATCTCGGCGAACTCCAGTGCCGCGCCTACCAGCGGCTCATCCTTTCGCGTGAGGATGCCGTAGTCCTGTGGTACCAGGTGCAAGGGGGTGTCGAGGGTCTTGAGCTGGCCGCTTTCGAGCAGCGGATCGACCATGGCGTTGGGCAGCATGCCGATCATGGGCCCGCGTTGCAGCACCTGGAGGAAGGTCTGCATGGAAATGGTATCGATGGTGTTGCGCGGCATCGCAACCCCGGCCTCGGCAAAGGCCAGTTCCATGCGAGCGCGGATCGGCGTGCCGACCGGGTAGAGGATCCACGGCAGGTCCACCAGTTGCTGCAGGGACGTCGGCCCGGCGTTCGCCAGCGGATGACGGTCATTGACCACGATGCAGAACGGCTCCGGAGCCAAGGGCTGGAAATCGTAGCGCTGTTGCTGGCTTTGCTCGGTAAACCGGGCCACCGCCAGATCGAGCTTTTTCTCCTCAAGCATCTTCATCAGATGGTTGCTGGTCTGCTCCACCACCTCGATAGACAGCAAGGGCCAGCGTTGCTTGATCTGCAAGATCGCCTCGGGCAAGGCCACCGCCGTCGCGGCAAAGATACCGCCGACCTTCAGGTAACCATGGCCGCCTTCGCGCAGGCTGCTGATTTGTTCGACGAACGAACGTGCGTCGTTCAAGGCGATCTGCGCGTAACGCAGCACATGTTCACCCAACGCGGTGGGCGGCATGCTTCGGGGGCGACGTTCGAACAGAGCGAAGCCGAGCAGGCTTTCGATTTCCTTGAGCATCTTGCTCACGGCCGGCTGGCTGAGGTTCATCTGCTCGGCCGCCAAATGCATGTTGCAGGTGCGCCCCAAGGTATCGATCAGCAGCAGATGGCGGAATTTGAGCCAGCCGCAGAAGCTGGAGAAAGACAGGTCGGACATGGGCAATCCTCGACGATGCAATAACCGGACGTTATCAGATACTGAATATATCTCATTGGAGTTCATCAACAGCGCGCCCTAGCTTGAAAGCTTTACGAACCAGGAAGACTGCCCATGTCGCTGATGCTTACTCCCGAGAACACCCTGCCCGCCGATGGCGTGGCCGGCACCCTGATTGGTCGTGCCTGGGTGCCTGGCCACGTCGCCGGGCCTTCGCCAATTGCGTTGCGCAGCGACGGTGTGTTCGATCTGTCGGATCGTTTTGCGACATTGAGTGATTTGCTGGAAACAGAATCGCCCTTGGCCGCCGTGAGACAGACACCCGGCACCTTCATCGCCAGTGTCGAGGCGCTGCTGGCCAACACCGGCCCCGATACCGACCCATCCAAACCGTCGCTTTTGCCCCCTCTGGATCTGCAAGTGATCAAGGCCGCCGGCGTGACCTTCGCCGCCAGCATGATCGAGCGAGTGATCGAGGAACAGGCCAGCGGTGACGCGGCAAAAGCCGAAGCCGTGCGCGCCACCGTGCACAGCGTGATCGGCGACAACTTGCGCTCGATCGTGCCGGGCTCCGAGCAGGCCATGCGCCTGAAAGCCTGGCTCATCGAACAGGGCATGTGGTCGCAGTACCTGGAAGTCGGCATCGGCCCGGATGCGGAAATCTTCACCAAGGCCCCGGTTCTCTCCGCCGTCGGCAGCGGCAACCGCATCGGCATTCATCCCGGCTCGCAATGGAACAATCCGGAACCTGAGGTGGTGCTGGCGGTGAACAGCCGGGGCCAGATCCACGGCGCCAGCCTGGGTAACGACGTCAATCTGCGGGATTTCGAAGGTCGCAGTGCGCTGTTGCTGAGCAAGGCCAAGGACAACAATGCATCCTGCGCCATCGGTCCGTTCATTCGCCTGTTTGACGAGTGCTTCAGCCTCGATGATGTGCGGGCCTGCGTGGTCGATCTGGAGGTTCAAGGCGAGGACGGTTACCGCCTGCGCGGCTCGAGCTCCATGAGCCAGATCAGCCGTGACCCACAGGACCTGGCAGGCCAGACACTCAACGGCAATCACCAATATCCGGATGGCTTCCTGTTGTTTCTGGGTACTCTGTTCGCCCCCACCGCAGACCGTGATCATGCCGGCAGCGGTTTCACCCACAAACTGGGTGACCGGGTCAGTATCAGCAGCCCGTTGCTCGGCAGCCTGCATAATCAAGTGACCCACAGCTGCGACGCCACACCCTGGACCTTTGGCGTCGGCGCCTTGCTGCGCAACCTGGCCGCCCGAGGACTGCTCGCCCGCTGAACCGTTTGCCGATTCGCCTAATTACAAGAGAGAAATGAATCATGACTGACACGCCAAAACGCCGCCTGCGCAGCGAGCAATGGTTCAATGACCCTGCCCACGCAGATATGACAGCCCTGTATGTCGAACGCTACATGAACTACGGGATGACCCGCGAGGAGCTGCAATCGGGACGCCCGATCATCGGCATCGCCCAGACCGGCAGCGACCTGACCCCTTGCAACCGTCATCACCTGGAACTGGCCCAACGGGTCAAGGCCGGTATCCGCGACGCCGGTGGCATTCCCATGGAGTTCCCGGTGCACCCGATCGCCGAACAATCGCGCCGACCCACGGCGGCACTGGACCGTAACCTGGCCTACCTGGGGCTGGTGGAGATCCTTCATGGCTATCCATTGGACGGCGTGGTGCTCACCACCGGTTGCGACAAGACCACCCCGGCCTGCCTGATGGCGGCGGCGACCACCGACCTGCCGGCGATTGTCCTGTCCGGCGGACCGATGCTCGACGGCCACCACAAGGGCGAGCTGATCGGCTCCGGCACTGTGCTCTGGCATGCGCGCAACCTGATGGCCGCCGGCGAGATCGACTACGAAGGCTTCATGGAAATGACCACTGCGGCATCGCCATCGGTGGGCCACTGCAACACCATGGGCACCGCCCTGTCGATGAACGCCCTGGCCGAAGCCCTGGGCATGTCGCTGCCTGGTTGCGCGAGCATTCCGGCGCCCTATCGCGAACGCGGGCAGATGGCCTATGCCACCGGCAAGCGCATCTGCGAACTGGTGCTGCAAGACGTCCGCCCGTCACAGATCATGACCCGCCAGGCTTTCGAGAACGCCATCGCCGTCGCCTCGGCCCTGGGCGCTTCGAGCAACTGCCCGCCGCACCTGATTGCCATCGCCCGGCACATGGGCGTCGAGCTGAGCCTGGGTGACTGGCAACGGATCGGCGAGGACGTGCCGCTGCTGGTCAATTGCATGCCGGCGGGCAAGTACCTGGGTGAAGGTTTCCATCGGGCCGGCGGCGTGCCCGCGGTGATGCATGAATTGCAAAAAGCCGGACGCCTGCATGAAGACTGCGCCACGGTCAGCGGCAAGACCATCGGCGAAATCGTGCGCAGCAGCCTGACCAGCAACGCCGATGTAATCTACCCCTTCGACACCCCGCTCAAACACCGAGCCGGGTTCATTGTGCTCAGCGGCAATTTCTTCGACAGCGCGATCATGAAGATGTCGGTGGTGGGCGAGGCGTTTCGCAAGACCTACCTGTCCGAGCCCGGCGCAGAAAACAGTTTCGAAGCCAGGGCCATCGTGTTCGAAGGACCGGAGGATTATCACGCCCGGATCGACGACCCGGCGCTGGACATCGACGAGCGCTGCATCCTGGTAATCCGCGGCGTTGGCACCGTGGGTTACCCCGGCAGCGCCGAAGTGGTGAACATGGCCCCTCCGGCATCGCTGATCAAACAAGGCATCGACTCCCTGCCTTGCCTGGGCGACGGCCGCCAGAGCGGCACATCGGCAAGCCCATCGATCCTCAATATGTCCCCTGAAGCGGCCGTGGGTGGCGGCCTGGCGTTGCTGAAAACCAATGACCGGCTGAAAGTGGACCTGAACACGCGCACCGTGAACCTGCTGATCGACGATGCCGAGATGGCCCGACGCCGACTCGAGTGGACGCCGAACATCCCACCTTCGCAAACGCCCTGGCAGGAGCTGTACCGGCAACTGGTGGGGCAACTGTCCACGGGGGGCTGCCTGGAGCCGGCCACGTTGCATCTGCGCGTGATCGCCCGTAGCGGCGAGCCGCGTCATTCGCACTGAGCCAAGGCTGCCGATTGTTCACGCATGTTGAATGCTGATGACAATCCAGAGGGATTTATTCCATGGACCTAAAGGGGAAAGATGCGCGCAAGGGGTCGTTGTCCCTACCGCATCTTTCCTACACCCACGGAGTCGATCCATGCCATTCGCCAACTACAAATTCCCCGAAGGAATCCTGGACCACGCCCGCAAAGAAGAAATCATCCATCGCACCACCGAAATGTTCGTCGAGTACTTCGGCGAAGGGGTCCGCCCCTTCACCATGGTCCTTGTCGAAGAGGTCGCAGACGGCGGATGGGGACGCGCCGATGAAACGCTGACGCTAGCGAAAATGGGCCTGCCCGCCAAAGGACAATAGCGCCTTCGGAGTATTCGCAGAGGTATCGACCCTCGCCTCGCGCCGGGGGTCGTATCGAACTCATGCGCCGGCGCTTCAAGCCACCCTGCCAGGGATTCCCCATGACAACTCAAGACTTATCGTCGCTGCGCCACGCGCAGGCCACCGTGACTGCACGGGTCGCCAGCTTCGAACCCTATTTGTACGCCTTGCTGCGGATTATCTTCGCCGTGGTCCTGTTGACCCACGGTTTACCAAAGGCTCTGCGCAGCTCTCACGGCTCGATGGCAGATCCAATGGCCGCCTCGATCAACCTTATCCAGAACGTGATGGGGCTGCCTTTCGCTGCACAGCTTGCCTTTCTGGTCATGCTTCTGGAGACGGTCGGTGCAATCATGCTGGCGATGGGGTTGGGTACGCGACTCGTCGCCCTGCTGATCGCCATTCAAATGCTTGCAATCAGCTATGCGCTGGGACCGACATGGCCTTGGATAGACCGAGGCATTGAGTTTCCGGTACTGATGGGCTTTCTCGCCCTCTACATCGTCGCGCGCGGCGGCGGAGCCTATTCATTGGACTCGCGCCAGCGGTAGACGCCGATGATGGCGGCCCCGGTGTCAGCTTGCAGCATCGTGCGCAGT
Organism: Pseudomonas sp. 43mfcvi1.1; assembly: GCF_900115935.1. NCBI lineage: Bacteria > Pseudomonadati > Pseudomonadota > Gammaproteobacteria > Pseudomonadales > Pseudomonadaceae > Pseudomonas > Pseudomonas sp. 43mfcvi1.1. Next base: position 342,383 of record NZ_UETT01000004.1, read on the forward strand.
CGCCGCCACTGCCTGGAGGCCACCTAGGGCATAGCTCATCATGTGGTCTATCAAGCCCTGCGGCTCGAGACTCAACCCCTGCAGTACATGCTGCTTTAGCGGCTGATGGGCTATAAGCAAGAAAAGACAGGGTGCGAAGACGCTGATGGCGCTGCGCAACGTTGTCGGGTGATCCGCCGGCAAGTTCATGATTTGTCCAAGCAAGCCACGCAGGATGTGTGCCTTGGGAAACGATTGCTCCTTGAGCACCACCTCAAACTCGGGAGAAGGCGAAAGCACTTCGCGCGTGAGCACTTTCAGCGCCCAGCCATCGGGATGATTGTGCAGGCGCTCGACCAGCACGGTAATGAGCGCACGCAACTTGTCCTGCGGTGAACCTGGCCGCTCGTTAAGCGAAACCAGCGTTTCCAGTTGCACCAACCGAGCATGGGCTTCGAGCAACACTGCGCGATACAGGCCCTCTTTATTCACGAAGTGATAGTTCACCGCCGCACTGTTGGCTTGCGAACGTTCACAAATCTGCTTGCTGGTGGTGTTGGCCAACCCCTGCTCGGCAAACAGTTCACCGGCCTTTTCCAGAATCTGCAGCCGCGTTGCCTGCCCATCGAGCCGCGAAGCACGAGGCAGGGAAGGCTTGCCAATGGCATTGTCCATGAGCTCATCTCTTTATAGTTCTAATTCAAATTTGACTTTTTATTTCAGCCTACCTATTTTGGTCCCGTCATTGTCCCTTTACAACACCGCGTGAGGACTTCGCAGCCGATGCTGCGGCTTCTCACGCACTATCAAGGAAATATCGTCATGGAAGCGCGCGTAATGACACCTTTCACCTACTTCTCATTGCCAATGCAGAAGCAGTTCCTGGCCAATCAACAGGCCATTCAAGGAAAACCCTACGCCGAATTTTTCCGCTCGAAGATCAGCGTGCCGCTCAGTGCTGTCGAAAAAATACAGCAAGGCCCCATGCCGCTGGCTGACACCTTGACGCCCAGTATTGAAGACCTCAACCGCATGCTCGCTGCTGATTTCATTAGCGAAGAGGCAGGCTACGCCTTGCTGCCAGGGCCGATGGCTTATGTGCAAAGCCGCAAGTTTTTTCCCAACTGCACAGCTGAGATGCTCAAGTGGTGGTTCATGTGGCATCCGTTGGAGGCTGAACGCTACACCTTGTGGTTTCCTTATGCCCATGTGGAAAACCCCTGCGTTCATCACGAGCGTCTCAGCGACACTACCTTGAGCTTTGAGGAAAGCTTGTATGGGAATACCTTTTGCGCCTCTGAGTACGTCGGCGACCGTCTCATGCACCTGCACATTCATTTCAGGGATCCCTGCGAGCTGGGCTTCTGTCCGGATCTGTATCGCGAATCCAAGATAGATGGCAGCGTCAGCGCCTTGATGAGCCTGGCCCACGAACCACAAGTGCCTGTGTCGTTGATGGCGCACTTGTTCAAGGAATGCCCGGAAGGTTTGTATCTGACGAGCCGTTACTGGGTCGGCAACCACCCTGCCATGCAGCGTTTTCCAGGCGCCGAGCGAGCCGCCCAGCTCCTGGAAGAAAGCGGCCTGGGGGAAGTGGAGTTGGAAACCCTGGCTTATGAATTTGCAGTGCATGACATGTGTGAGTTCAACCACCTGGCCAGCATCCTGCCGAGCCTTCATGCGCAATTCAGTGGCGCAAAGTAAGGACAACCCCACCCGATAATCAGGCTTCGGCGGCGCCCTGAACCGCTGCCGAAGTCGGGCGCAATACCCCGTTCAGCAGAAGTGTCGTGAACTCATTGATATCCGCTTCCACCTCCAACTGCTCAGTCAACAGCCGGTACCAGCAGAACCCAAAGATCATGTCCAAAAGCAGTTCACGCGACGTATCCTTGGGTAACTCGCCTTGCTGAATGGCATTTTCCACCAGCTTGCGAGGCAACTCCCTACGCCGCTCCATGAATTCATCTTTCAGTTTTGGCAGCGTACTGGGATCGAGCTGGGCCTCAGCGATGACGCACCGAAAAGCCTCCCCGCAAATCGTTTCTCGCCAGACCTTCCATAGATTGAGCAGCAAGAAATTGAGGTTCTCCTTGAAGGAGCCTTTATCAGGCTCTTTGCGAATCTGCTCGCTTTCACTCTCGTAGACCTCGGCGATCAAGGCTGCCTTGTTACCCCACCACCGATAGATGGTCGGTTTACTTGCGCCGGCACGGCGAGCCACAGCCTCGATGCTCAACCCCGAATAACCGCACTCCTTAAGGGTTTCTATGGCGGAAATAATGATCGCTTTGTGCGTGTGAGGGCTCCTCAATGAGCCAATGGAGCTCCGAGATGGTTTACGGGCCATAATTCAAAATCTCCAATATGGCGCTTGACAAAAGAGACTCAGGGTATAGGATTCTCTCGAAAAGCAATGAAACGGATCGTTTCGTTTTGTATGTTTATTTGATCTCAGCTTCTGCTTAGCAGCGGGCCTCTGGAGTGCTTATTGCCTCTATGTAAGGAAATCGGAGAAGGAAATTCATAAATTTTTAACGCGACCTTAACGATACGGCACGTTTCGTATCATACATAATAATTGGACGAGAACAAACCCATTGTTCACATGCTGACCGGTAGGTTCTGCCTGGTGAACCTGCCGATTTACGGGCATATGACCGCCAGTATCGCTTTGCGGGTACCAATAGATAGTTTCTAAATATTTCATGCGCTTGTCACGGCCCCGGCCAACAGGTGAAAGAACGGAATCTGGAGGATGTACACATGAATAAGGTAGGAATAGTGAGCTATGGCTCGGGTATCCCGGTCTGCCGGCTCAAGGTGGACGACGTGATCCAGGTGTGGAAAAACACCGATCTGAGCTTGGTAAAGGACCAATTGGGCGTTATTGAAAGGGCCGTCCTGCAACCCGACGAGGATGTCATAACCTTGGGTGTCCTCGCCGCCCAACGCGCGCTGGACAAGGCACCACCTTGTTCCCTTGAAGCGCTTTATCTTGGCACCTGCACCAATCCTTACGACTCCCGGGCCTCGGCCGCAATCATCCTGGAAATGCTCGGCTGCGGCTATGACGCCTTTTGCGCAGACGTGCAGTTTGCCGGCAAATCAGGCACCAGCGCCCTCCAGATCGCGTACGCCTTGGTAGCGTCGGGCATGGTGGGCAACGCTTTGGCGGTGGGCGCCGATACGATCAACCGCAACACCGCCCCCGGTGACTTGACGGAGTCCTATGCCGGAGCCGGAGCCGCGGCCTTGCTGTTGGGGACAGAAAATGTGATCGCGCATTTTGACGCAAGTTTTTCTTGCGCGGCGGATGTCGCTGACAACATCAGGCCTCAAGGGGACCGCTACATCCGCTCGGGAATGGGATTGGGCTCGGACAAGAACAGTATCGGCCTCGAGGACCAGACTCGCCGCGCCGCCTCGGGATTGATGGCCAAGATCCATGCGCAAGCCGATGATTTCGATTACGTCGTCTTCCAACAAAACCTGGTATCGACCCCCTACTCTCTCGGCAAGCACCTGGGATTCACCAAGGCCCAAATCGAACCTGGCATCTATGCCCAGAGTGTCGGCGACGCTGGAGCCGCGAGTCCTTTGTTGGGCCTGGTCAACGTACTCGATCAAGCGCGTCCTGGCGAAAGAATCCTGTTGGTTTCCTATGGATTTGGTGCAGGCAGCGATGCCATTGCCCTGACCGTCACCGATGCCATCGAAGCCTATCAAAAAACCAACGTTCCGCTGCGCACGCTGCTGGAGGATAAGTACTACGTGGATTACGGGACGTCGATCAAGTACGAGTTCAAATACTTGCGGCCCGACTATGCCCTGACGGCCTATCTCTGATTCCAATCATCCAGCAAGGAGCACCTTTTTATGTGCGCACGACGCGTTGCTATCGTTTCGGCTGCCTATACCCCTAAACCTGGCAGTTCCAGAGTTCGCCAGACTTTCAAGGAGATGATCGTCGAGTCCGCCTACCAGGCACTCAACGCCATCAAGATGCACCCTCGCGAACTCCAGGCAGTTGCCTACGGGTACCACGGTGAAGGCATTTCTGAATACGGAGGCCTGGGCCCCACCATCTCCGATGCCTTGGGGATCAGCCCTGCCCCCACGTTCATGAGTACGGCCAACTGCACCAGCAGTTCGGTGTCTTTCCAGATGGCTCACCAAATGGTCGCCTCAGGTGAATACGACATCGTTCTGTGTGGCGGCTTTGAAAAAATGACCGACCACTTCAACTACGCCGAGTACATCGGCTCCAGCACTGAATGTGAATACGATTATTTTCTAGGCATCTCTCACACAGACGCCTTCGCCCTGGCGACCGCCGAATATTTTGAAAAGTACGGCTATGCAGGACGCGAAGCGGATGTATTGGCTACCTTTGGGCGGCAGATGCGCATTTATGCCCATAACACTCCCACGGCTACCCGTTATGGCGTGCCGATCCCGTCCCTCGAAACACTCAAAAATAGCGAAGCATGCGGCTCCATGCTGGCCTGGGGTGAAGCCAGCGGATGCGCCATCCTGGTTGCCGAACACCTTGTGCACCGTTACACGACCCAACCGGTATTTGTCCGTGGCTGTGCCTACACCGGTGTATCGCACTATTTCGGCACGCGCTATCACAACCCGACGCTGCAATTTCCGGGGCTGCCAAAAGATGTCGGCATGGCGGTTTCCGCCAACTCGCTGGCCTGCGCCGAAATCGCCTACAAAAAAGCCGGTATCACCGCAAAGGATATCGATGTGGCGCAAGTCTACGACTTGCTGGGCGCCGGGTTGATTCAAATGGAGTCCATGGGCGTATGTGGTCCAGGCCAGGCAGGCGACTTTGTATTGGAAGGCGGCATAGCCCTTGATGGGCAACTTCCCCTGAACACTGACGGCGGCAACATCGGACGCGGCCACGCTTCCGGTTGCGATGGGATTTTGCACATTACTGAATTGTTCCGGCAGCTTCGCGGCGAGTCCAACAACCAAGTCAAAGGCGCCCGTATTGGTGTCTCGCAAAACCTGGGCGGTTACGCCGCGCACAACAGCGTCATTGTGCTTTCCAACGATTAAGGAGCCGACCATGTCCCTTTACCCTGAACAAATTCACCGCATGACCACCGCCAGCATGTTGCGCGAATGGCGCGAACACGGCGGTAAATACCGCCTCGAAGGCAGCCGGTGCCAGGATTGCGAAGAAATCTTCTTCCCTCGGCGCACAGTTTGCGGCGCGTGCAACTCGTTGAACGTAGAACCGTATCGCTGCGCACGCACCGGCACTATCCAAGTCAGCGCCCATGCCGAGAACCCCATACTTGCGGCCATGGGCTATGGCGAAACCGTGCCTCGCTACATGGCGATGGTGCGTCTGGATGACGGTCTGGTGATTGCCTCGGAAATAGTTGACGTCATCGATCCCCGGCAAGTTGTCAGCGGTGCGCCCGTACGCATGGTCATTCGAAAACATGTCCGGGAAAGCAACTTGGCTTGGCAATATGCCTATAAGTTTGTATTGGTGAAATAACAAACTTAGACGTCCGCCATACCCGCGTTATCGATAACAACAGTCAAGTTTTTGGCCTCCAAGCCCGTTGCTTTGATTCTGTTTTTCAGAGTCCAGCTTTGCTGTCATTGCCTTAAACATGTTTCTAAATTTATTGGCTTTTAGCCGAGGACTTGTCATGTCTACTCTTTGCAAACCCAGTCTGCTGTTCCCGCAATACAAGATCACCCAGCAACAAATGATCGAGCATCTAGAGCAGTTGCATGATGATCACCCGAGAATGGCTCTTGCCAAACGCATGATTCAAAACACACAGGTGAACGAGCGACACTTGGTCCTGCCCATCGATGAACTGGCAGTGCATACCGGCTTCACCCATCGCAGCATCGTTTATGAGCGCGAGGCCCGCCGCATGTCATCCATCGCGGCGCGCCAAGCCATCGAGAATGCCGGGCTGACCACAGACGACATTCGAATGGTCGCTGTGACATCGTGCACGGGTTTCATGATGCCTTCGCTGACGGCCCACTTGATCAACGACCTGGGCCTGCGAACGTCGACCGTACAACTGCCTATCGCTCAACTGGGATGCGTGGCAGGCGCTGCGGCGATCAATCGAGCCAATGACTTCGCCAGTCTCGCGCCGGACAACCATGTGCTCATCGTCTCCCTGGAGTTCTCGTCGCTCTGCTATCAACCCCAGGACACCAAGTTGCACGCGTTCATCTCAGCGGCATTATTCGGCGATGCCGTATCGGCCTGCGTAATGCGAGCCGACGACCAGGCGCCTGGTTTCAAGATCGCCAAGACGGGGTCTTACTTCCTGCCTGACAGCGAGCACTACATTAAATACGACGTCAAAGACAGTGGCTTTCACTTTACCCTGGACAAGGCGGTCATGAACTCCATTAAAGATGTCGCGCCCATGATGGAGGAATTGAACTACGAGACCTTCAATCAACATTGCGCTCAAAATGACTTTTTCATCTTCCATACCGGCGGACGGAAAATTCTTGATGAACTGGTCCTGCAATTGGACTTGGAACCCGGCAGGGTCGCGCAATCCCGCGACAGTTTGAGCGAAGCCGGGAACATCGCCAGCGTGGTGGTCTTCGATGTGCTCAAGCGCCAGTTCGACAGCGGGCCTGTCGATGGCGCGACTGGCATGTTGGCGGCCTTCGGCCCGGGTTTCACCGCTGAAATGGCCGTGGGCAAGTGGGTCGCCTGACAGACCGGATAACGCACCAGCACCCAGCCAGGGGCACCTGCCCCTGGCTACAGGCGTATTGATCGCAGGCGTTCACCTCGTTCAAGAGAGCTTCGAAAGCGCTAGGGAAAGAAGGGGAAAGAACATGGAGATGAAGTATCTGGTCGCTCGACCTTGGGGCGGCTATGAAAGACGCATGATCACGCTTTTGTCGCTGAGCTTCGGGCTGGTAGGGCTGGACAGGTTCATCATCATGCCGCTGTTCCCGGTGATCATGCGTGACTTGGCCCTGGACTATCAGGACTTGAGCATGCTGTCGGCCATCCTGGCATTCGCATGGGGAGGCTCGGCCCTGTTCATGGGTGCCGCCATCAGGGTATTGGGCACCAAGAAGTTGCTGGTGCTGTCGATCACCCTGTTATCCCTCCTGGCCGGTGCGTCCGCATTGATCACCAGCCTGGTGGGCCTGGTGCTCTTGCGTGCCTTGATGGGCGTCTGTGAAGGTGCATTCACCCCAGTCAGTATCATAGTTACCGATGAAGTCTCGCAGCCCTGTCGGCGCGGACTCAATCTGGGTATTCAACAGGCATTGTTCCCCATCATCGGCCTGTGCCTCGGACCGCTGCTGGCCGGCGTCTTGCTTGAAGTGTTCGGATCCTGGCGTGCCGTGTTCGCCATCATTTCGTTACCCGGCCTGTTAGTGGCCTGGTATCTCTATAAAACTTACCAACCAACCCGGGCGCCCAGCACTGCATCGATTGCACACACCTCCAGAAGCCAGTGGAGGACGGCCCTGTCCAGCGGCAATGTGCGGCTCAATATTGCCTTGATGCTTTGCATCCTGACGTGCCAGTTCGTGCTGTGTGCCCTGCTCCCCAGCTACCTGACAGACATTCTGCACCTGAGCAATTTCTCCATGGCCATGATCATTTCCGCCATTGGCCTGGGTGGTTTCTTTGGCCAACTGGTCATTCCCGGCTTGTCCGACCAATTGGGTCGCAAGCCCGTGGTTTCCATCTGCTTCATGATCAGCGCACTGTTAGTGGGCTTATTGATCATCAGTCCTCCACTGCCCTGGCTCCTGTTTCTTCAATTATTTTTCTTGTCCTTCATCAACTTCAGCCTGATCTGCATAACGGTCGGCCCGCTGACCAGCGAATCAGTACCGCCCAGTTTATTGGCCACCGCGACAGGGCTAGTGGTGGGCTGCGGAGAGATTCTGGGCGGAGGCGTCGCGCCTGTCGTCGCCGGCTACATCGCCATGACGTGGGGCCTCACCGCAATCCTGTTCCTGGCACTGGCCGGAAGTTTGACCGGTGGTTTGCTGTCCTTGTGGCTCAAAGAGGCCAACCCGCTCTTCAACGGGCTCAAGGACTATGCCCCCCTATCCGTACGCTTGACCCTGGAGGATAAGTAATGACCCATTATGTGATGTTGCTGGACTCTCCAGTGCCGCAAGGAGGCCTTGGTGTCTTTGACTTCAAATCCGGTCAAAGTCGGGAAGTGCGTCCTCCCCAGGGAAATCTTTATGAAGCCCTGGCCCATTGTGCTGAGCGGAATATGGACTGGGAGTCCTATCTAAATGGCCTGCCGTCCACGCCCTACCCGCTTACGCCAGCGGCGGTGAAATACCGACCGCCGCTAAAGCCCGATAACAATCTATTGGTCCAGATCAGCGAAATCACCCTCTGTACCGCCAAGACAGAACAGGCCTGGTACTACAAAGGCAACGGTCGACTGCTCAAGACCGACGGCGACCCCTTGCAGGTTCCTTATCACTCACAAAGCATCAGTAGCGAGCCGTGCATTGTCTGTCTTTACTGGGTCGACCAGTTTGGCGCACTGCGCTTCATTGGTTTTACCTTGGGCAACGATATTCACGATCATGTATTGCACAGCCGTGACGCCATTTCTTCAACCCATGCCCACTTGCGTACCTGTGCGATTGCCCCGGCCTTGATCGTGGGGGAATTGCAGGCTGATCTGGCCATCAACGTCCAGATAGAACGCGATGGCCAACCCTTGACGGCAAGTCACCATCGGATGAGCTTGCATCGTTGGCAAAGTTTGCGTCGATACTCCCAAGAGTTCCTGGAGAAACACGAGCAGTTTCTCGAGCCCGGACTGGTTCACTACGTGTTTCACAGCTTGAGCCATCGCACTGCGAATGTGCCGCTCCAACACGGTGACTGGCTCAGCATCGACTGCCCCGAGCTGGAGTTGGCCATGAACAATCAAATCGTCGAAGAGGAGCTGGTTTCGCTGGTTCCATTGCCTGCGCGACGTACACCTGACCACGGCTGTATTGACCTGCCCCTGTCTGTGCCCAAGAAGTTCTGATCGACTTCTATGAGCATGGATTGGTCAGTTCACCATCGAGCAGCGTCGAACGATGCAGCCGCAGACAGACCACAGCCCGATCGACGATATCGTTTGAGCAAACCCGGGCCTTTCACCAAAGGCCCGGGACGCTGGGATCTACGCCACCTTGAAGCGACTGACCCACTGTTGCTGGTACTCGGCCAGGCGCGCCAGTTCCTGGCTGGTGATTGCTGTCTGCTCGGCACCGGCACTCACCTGGATCACCAGGTCATTGATCGTTCACGTTGCGATTGATGTCTTCGGACACCGCGCTCTGCTCCTCCGCCGCGGAAGCAATCTGAATGTTCCGATCGCTGATCCTCGCTACGCCTTCGGCGATCTCCACCAACAACGCCTCCACCCCCCCTAGCGCAAGGGTGCATAGAAAACTGCCCCACTGTGGTTTCGTCCCGCTCAAGGGGATCTCCCACGAAGCCCCCCTTAGATGGGAGCAGTCGGTAAAACTGGCAGTACGACACGCGCGTCACTTTGACCGCTCTCAGCTAACGCTCTGGCTACGAAGCCATCCCTCACAAGACGGCAAATAAAATTCTCGATGTATTCGGCAGCCATTTTCCGTGCCTTCGGAACAGCCATCGCCTGGCGAATTTCCGTGAAGTTATCTGCCAGCACTCTTACTCCTGGAGTGGAACGGGCGAAGCGTTCCAATGGCTGTCGAACCCCTGCCGCCGCCTCCAGTTCCTGCTCAAGAAACAGATCAACCGCGCTCGCGGAGGTGTCTGCCCTGACGAGTTCAGAGTGCTGCAAGGTGCGTGAGAGATACAGGTCATACGCGGCACCACGGCCCACGGAAATCCTGTGGCCCTGGCCATCCAGGTCCGCGGCTTTTTGGAATGAACTATCCATGCGTACGAGGTAGGTTCCATCGATACTCACATAAGGACTTGAGAAGGCGATCTTCTCTGCACGCACCGGCTCTATAGCCAAAAAAGCCAAATCCCAGAGTCCGTCCTCCAAGGCAGCAAATACTTTTCCGGCAGCATCATATGGCGTCAGCCTGGCAACGAGGCCCAACTCGTTCGCCAATGCATTGGCGAGCGCAACGGAGACTCCCCCCAGGTTGCCGGTGGTTTCATCACGTTGAGCCAGGACAGGATTGCCTAAGTTGATGGCTACCCGCAGTTCACCGCTGGGGGCTAAATCACCACGTACAGCCGCAATATCTAAAATCATGACTATTCACCTCTAAGGCTCTGGCTGTCAGGTCGTTTTGAAAATCATGCAAACCGGGCTGCCGGTTTTGATCACCTGGGCATTTGCAGTCAGGCCACCGGTATTTATGTCGACGTCGAAAGCGACGATATTGTCAGTTTCCTCGTTGGCAACAAACAGGCGAGCGCCATCCGGGGTCAGATTCATGAAGCGCGGCTTTCGACCTTGCGAAGGCGTGTGCCCTAGGGCCACAAACTCACCACTTTCACTGATCAGGAAGGTGGCCACACTATCGTGCCCCCGGTTCGATACGTACAGATGCCTGCCTGAGGGTGCCAGGACAATTGCCGCTGCACGACTATTGCCCGTAAACGTCCGTGGCAAGGTGGAAAGTATTTCCTTCGGCGTGAGCGTTCCGTGATCTGCCTCGTAGGCGTAGCCCGTGACACTGCTGTCGAGTTCATTAACGACATAGGCATGACGAGCGTCAGCAGCGAAGACAATATGGCGCGGTCCTGCGCCCTCTCTCGTCTTGATCAAGCTGACCTGAGTCGCCTCAAGTTTCGCGTTATTGTTTCGGACGCGGTACACGAAGATCCCATCGAGCCCCTTGTCAGGAATGACCACATACCGCCCTGACGGATCGAAAGGAATCATGTGGGGGTGGCTGCCGCCCTGTTCGACCTTATGGGGGCCAGCTTCACCCGAAAGCGATTCGGCGTGGGACAAGTCACCCAGGCTGCCATCCTCTCGGATAGGGAATAAGGCGAAGCTGCCTGTCGCGTAATTAGCGACAGCCAGGAATTTATTGGTGGGGTCAACACTGAGATGAACAGGATTCTTACCTTGTGTGCTGACGGTATTGAGCTTGGTCAGAACACCCGATTTTGAATCGATTGCGAAAGAGCTGACCTCACTCTGATCGCCGTGAACGCAGTAGAGATGGTTCTGAGAGTTGTCGAAGGCTAGAAACGACGGATTCACCAACTCATCCAGCGTTTGAACCAACACACAGGCTCCACTTTCCGGGTCGTAACGATAAACCGTTATGCCCACGCCACGTGCATTTCGCTCCTTGGTTGTCCTGGATCCAACGTATGCAAACCGAGGAGTCTGAGCGGCTTTATTGCCCGCCATTTTGTTTTCATCACTCGAGGAAGCAGCGCTTGCAGGAATGTTGAACAAGCCTGCCACGATCCCTCCTGCCGCGATGGCAGACAACTGAGCGAATCGACGGCGATACATCAGATGACCTGAGAGTTCGGAAGCATTCATGAGAGATATCTCTTTTGTTTTTATTATCGAATTCAAATGTGTGATGCCGAGCAGAACTCGGCATCCACAGTGGCAAATCAGATGACTTCGGGGATACGCACCCAGCCTTCCATCAATCGACGAGCGCTACGGCTCATGACAGCTTTTTCAACCACCCAGACACCGTCCTCCAAGACCGTTTTGGCACCCACGGCGACACTGCCTGCGGTGTGGCCCATGCGCACCTGGCGATCACCGATATCACCGACAATGCGATTGACGAGCGTGCCTTCGAGCGCCGCCGCAACAGCGACAGCCACGGCACCGGTACCAGTGATCGCGTGATGAAGCTTGCCCATCGAGAGAATCCGAGCAATCACGTCAATGTCAGCGGGCTTAACCTGTTTGCCACCCGCTGCTGGGTAGGCTTGAGGCTGGGCAATCATGCAAAGCTTCGGCGTGTGGGGACGCAATCGCGTGGCTTCTTCCGCCGTTTCAGCCAGCCCCATGGCTACCGTGCAATGCGCACGAATGGTCTCAAGCCGTGCAAGCAGTTCAGCATCACCGTTTACCTGGTCTTGAGTTTCGGTACCTTTAAGACCCACCTTATCTGCATCGATAAAGATGGTCGGGTTACCCGCATTGAGCAGGGTCACTGGCAGATGACCGAGGCCTGGAATGTCCAATTCGTCGATGGCATTCCCAGTTGGAAGAATGCTGCCATCTGAACCACCCGGGTTGAGGAACTCCAGGACAACTTCGGCAGCAGGAAAAGCGACGCCATCGAGTACGAAATCCCCTTCTTCCTGAACCTCGCCATTACGCATTGGAACGTGGGCGATGATTCGCCTCTGGATATTGGCCTGCCATATGCGAACAACTGCCACGCCATCGCGAGGTGCATCCACCAGCCCCTCGGAGATGGCATATGGGCCGACCGCCGAGCTCAAGTTGCCGCAGTTGCCCGACCAGTCAATGACAGGCGTCTCGATAGCCGGAGCACCGAACAGGTAATCCACATCGCAGTCTTCCCGTGTGGATTTGCCGATGACCACAACCTTGCTGGTGCTGGAGGTTGCGCCCCCCATACCGTCTATCTGTTTGCCGTAGACATCGGGGCTCCCAATGACACGAAGCAGGATCGCATCACGCTCGGCGCCTGCCGGTGGCAGGCTTTCGTCAAGAAAGAACACGCCCTTGCTTGAACCGCCACGCATGTAAACGGCAGGAATACGTCTTTGGGTCATTTCAAATTTACTCCAACGGATCAGCGTTGCATCAGTTAACGGGGGCGCTCTTCATGCTTTCGATCAGAAGCTGTGGCAGCAGACCGCCGCTGCGGAAGTAGCGAACGTCTTCGAAGGTATCCAGACGACTCACGACCGTGACGCGCTCTTTCTCACCGTTCTCACGCTCGATCACCAGCGTGATTCTGGCGCCCGGTTGGAAGTCTTCTGTGATGCCCTCGACGCTGAATGTCTCGCGTCCGTTCAAGCCCAGACTCTGGCGAGAAACACCTGCCTCAAACTGCAGCGGAAGAATGCCGAGGCCAGCCAGGTTGGTGCGGTGAATACGTTCGAAGCTTTCGGCTACGACCACACGAACACCCAGCAGACGAGGGCCTTTTGCGGCCCAGTCGCGCGAGGAGCCACTTCCGTACTCCTTGCCGGCAACGACGATCAGCGATTGCTTACGTTGTGCGTAGATCTCGGCGGCCTGGAAAATCGTGGTGACTTCTTTCTCGGGCAGAAGCAACGTCCATGGGCCTTCACGGCCATCTTCAAGCAGTTCATTTTTCAGGCGAGGGCTTGCGAAGGTTGCACGCTGCGCCGCTTCATGGTTGCCACGGCGCGTACCATAGGAGTTGAAGTCCGGCACTGCGATGCCATGGGATTGCAGGTATTGGCCCGCATCGCTTTCTGGAAGAATCGCGCCGGACGGCGAGATGTGATCGGTAGTGATGTTGTCCGAGAGCATGGCCAACACACGCATGTTGCTGAGGTCTTTGGTGGTGTCTGTCGCACTCACCGCATCGCTCCAGTACGGCGGTTTGCGGATGTAGGTACTGCTCGCTTGCCAAGCATATTGATCACTGACGCCGGCGCGCAGATCGCTGGCAATCAAGCCGGCTTCACGCGGAACATCTTCGTAGGCCTTGTCGAACAAATCCGCAGTCAGATTATCTGCTTCGATTTGAGCCAACTCCTCATCGCTTGGCCACAACTCGTGGAGATAAACCGGCACACCATCGTCGTCGAGGCCCAATGCATCTTTTTCCGGGTCGATCAGGTATGTACCCGCAATAGCGTAAGCAACGATCAGCGGCGGCGACATGATGAAGACTTCCCGTGCCAGCGGGTGAACACGGCCTTCAAAGTTCCGGTTGCCGGAAGTAACGGCTACGGTTTCCAGCTTGCGGGCACGAATTTCGTCTTCGATTTCGGTGCTCAGCAACGGGCCGGACATACCATTGCAAGTGGTGCAACCGTACCCAACCAGGTTGAAACCCAAGGCGTCCAGGTCTTCATTCAGTCCGGAACGCTCAAGATAATCAGAGACCACCATGGAACCTGGAGCAAACGAGGTTTTCACCCACGCAGCTCTCTTCAATCCACGCTTGCGTGCATTTCGCGCAACCAGACCGGCTGCAATAACGCCGCGAGGGTTGGAAGTGTTTGTGCAACTGGTGATAGCGGCAAGCACCACTGAGCCATTATCCAGACAGTCAGGAAGATGGTCGGCAGGCGATTTCTGTCCCAACACAATGCGTTGGTGGGGTTGCTTCGGCCCGGCAATAGAGCGTGCAACAGAGCTCAAATCAAGTGTCACGACACGGTTGTATTCAGCATTGCCAAGGCTGTCATGCCAAAGGCCTTGTGCACGTGCATACGCTTGCGTCAGGTCCGAAATCTGACCACCACGTCCTGTCATACGCATGTATTGCAGGGTACGGTCATCGATGGCGAACATTGCCGCTGTTGCACCAAATTCCGGCGCCATGTTCGACAAGGTTCCACGATCCGCCAGCGACAACTGCGGTACGCCCGGGCCGAAGAACTCCAAGAACGAACCGATCACACCGACTTTGCGCAGTTGCTCAGTCAGGGCCAAAGCGATGTCTGTCGCCAAATAGCCCTGCGGCAAAGTGCCCTCCAGCCGTACGCCAACGATTTCCGGCAAGCGCAGCATGAGCGATTTGCCCAGCATTGCAGCTTCAGCCTCGATACCGCCGACACCCCAACCCAGCACGCCGATGGCGTTGATCATGGTGGTGTGGCTGTCGGTGCCTACCAGGGTATCGGGAAAAGCCCACAGCTCATCGCCCCGGCGCTGAGTACCGACAACGGTGGTGAGACGCTCAAGGTTGATTTGGTGAAGGATGCCTTTGCCCGACGGAATAATCGAAAGGTTGCTGAATGCCTTATTGCACCAGTCCAGGAACTGGAAGCGCTCGGCATTGCGTTCACGCTCGATGGCCTCGTTGTCAGCGAGTGCGCTGGCATCACCCCAGCGCTCGACGTTAAGCGAGTGATCCACCACCAGGTGAGTTGGCGTCACTGGGTTTACCAAACGTGGGTTGCCACCTTTTGCGGCGACGGCATCACGCAGACCAGCGAGGTCGACCAATGCCGGCGTACCGAGCAGATCCTGAAGCACAACCCGAGCCGGACGGAATGGGATATCGAAGTTTTTGGAGCGGGCACAAATCACTTTCAGTGCGGCCTCGGGATCAGCCTCACCACGCAAAACGTTTTCGGCAAGGATTCGCAAGCTGTAAGGCAGCTTCGCGTAATCGCCGCCCAGGTCAGTGACAACTCCACGGATATCACTGACACGGTACTCGATTCCGCTTGCGGTAACGGTTCGACCCTTTGACATAGGCATTGGCTAATCCTCACTGGCTGCACGGGCAATGTTTTTGTGAGGGCAATATTGCACTTTGTCATGATATAGGTCAATGTTGAATCGTCCGATTCATCTCACCCACGTGACCGGACAGACCCAACCAACGATTTCTACTGTGCACACTCGCTCCTGCGCCGTAGCACCCGGTCAGGCACGGTAGAAAAAATAAACATAAGAAAATCGAGGCCCACCATGATCAAGCTCACATGCCCCAGCGACACCTTCACTCCCATTTGTATCGAGCCAGTCTCGATCTGAAAGCCATGGCGCTATCCCGGCCACATGGCTGACGAGAGCCACATACGTCTAGAAAAATGGGAGTTCGACCGTGCTAACAGTCCTTGGCTTTTCAATGGTCATCTGTTTCATGTACCTGATCATGACGAAGCGCCTTTCCGCGCTCATCGCATTGATCTTGATACCGATCATTTTCGCGTTGATTGGAGGCCACTACGCAGGTCTCGGCGCCATGATGCTCGACGGCGTCAAAACGCTTGCACCAACCGGCGTGATGCTGACCTTCTCGATTCTCTACTTCGGCATCATGATTGACGCAGGGCTGTTTGACGGCCTTGTGCGCTTCATCCTGAAAGTGGTGAAAGGCGACCCTCTTAAGGTCTCGGTGGGAACAGCCATTCTGACGATGCTTGTATCGCTCGATGGCGATAGTTCGACTACGTACATGATCGCCTGTGCTGCCTTCTTGCCGCTGTACCAGCGACTGGGAATGAGCGTATTGGGCATGACATGCCTGGTGAACATTGCCAGCGGCATCATGAATATTTCTCCGTGGGGTGGCCCGACCGCCCGCGCCGCTGCGGCACTGCACGTGGACGCGATGGAGATTTTCCTGCCAATGATTCCAGGCATGCTGCTAGGCGCTGCATGCCTGATCTTGACCGCTGTAGTCATTGGTCGCAAAGAGCGCACGCGCCTTGGCATTCTTCACCTGGATGACTTCCATCATGGTTCCATGTCGCTGGGTAACGGTTCAGCAGAAGAATGCGATGAAAATCGTCGTCCGAAGATGTTCTGGCCAAACCTGATTCTGACGCTAGGCCTGATCGCGTGCTTGATCATTGGTGCCATGCCAATCCAGATCTTGTTCATGGTCGGCTTCGCTATCGCCATCATGCTCAACTATCCAAACATCGAGCAGCAAAAAGCTCGCATTGCCGCTCACGCAATGAACGTGCTGGCAGTTACAGCTGTCATTTTCGCGGCAGGCATTTTCACAGGGATCCTTTCCGGAACCGGCATGGTGGACTCCATGGCCAAGAGCTTGCTGCATGTAATTCCACCAAGCTTCGGCCCGTTCCTGGCTGTATTCACCGCCCTCGTCAGCATGCCGTTTACATTCTTCATGTCGAACGACGCGTTCTACTTCGGCATTCTGCCGGTGATTGCGCAAACCGCAGTTCAATACGGGATAACCCCACTGGAAATCGCACGTGCTTCGGTGGTCGGTCAGCCTGTGCACCTGCTCAGCCCACTGGTCCCATCACTCTACCTGCTCGTTGCGTTGGCCAAGGTAGATCTCGGAGATCATCAACGCTTCGCTCTTAAATGGGCCATTTTTGCGAGCTTCGGCCTGTTGATAGGCGGCCTTCTGTTTGGTGCGTTCCCGTTTTATCAAGTGCGCTAAAACAGGCTTTCAAGCTGTCGAAGTCACGGCAGAGGTAAAAAACCGACCTCTGCCGTTAAGCTTATCGACGCGCTAGAATGGTGATTCCATGGCCAGCTCTATTCGGTTCTCGATCTAATGCCTCTAAGCCCTCTGCAAGCACGCATTGCGCGTGACATTGTTTCTCACGTGCGTCGTGAGCGCTTCGATATAGGACACCACCTGGTCGAGTCACAGTTGGCCACAACGCTCAATGTTTCACGTACACCGGTCAAGTTTGCCATGGCCCATCTGGTCGAAAAGGGCATGCTCATCTACGATCGCAACCGTGGCTTTTTTCTAGCCCGCTCCAGCGACGAATTAGGCGATCTCGTCTCGGAAGTCATGGAGAACAGTGACGACCCGCTTTACCTGAAATTTGCCGAACTACGTCTTAGCCGACAGCTCCCAGAGCTGTTCACCGAGATTGAGTTCATGCGTCGGTTTGATGTGTCTCGGGCAGCGCTAAGAGCGGTTCTCTCACGCATCCAGCAGGAAGGATGGATTGAACAACGTGCGGGTCAAGGATGGCGGCTTCTGCCCATGATTGACTCTGTGGAGGCGTATGAGGAAAGCTATTCGTTCCGCGCCACCATCGAACCGGCAGGCCTGCTCTCACCCACCTTCCAGATCGACCGGGAGACGCTTGCCAGCTGCCGCAAGCAGCAGGAGTTCATTGCCAACGGCGGTTACCTGACCATGACTGCTCAAGAGCTGTTCGAGGCGAACTCACTGTTTCACGAAACCCTCGCCGCGTGTTCCGGCAATCGTTTCCTTCAACAAACTGTGCGGCGCATCGACCAATTACGTCGGCTGGTGGAGTACCGTCAAGCCAGTACACGGGCCCCGCGCAAAGGCCAGGCGGAGGAGCATCTCACTATCCTCGACTGCCTGGAACGCGGGGATCGATTGGCGGCAGCAGACCAAATGCGCAAGCATCTGGAGCAGGCCCGACGTAAAAAAGTAGATCCCGCGCTGTTCGAATAGGCTTCCCTCCTCCCTCATTCATCCCAAGCGCGGCCTGACAGGCCATGTTCGCTTTCCCCTGCCTGGACTTTGCCAATCGACCGCATCCAGCTAGTCGTCGGATCAGTCAATCATAAAGCCCACAAATTGATTTATATCTACATAAAGCTCATTTTATGATTCAAACAACACAAGCATTGGCTAACGTGTCTGCCTGACAGTGGTCAAGCAACCTCACCGTCGGACAGGGGAAGCGTACCGGGCTGTGAAACGCGGCTGGGCATGAAGGTCTCGGGCATCACCAGCAACAGGCCGAAGGCCAGCGCGGCAATCGCCGCCAGGGTCAGGAACGCGGCGCTATAGCCGGCCCCTTGCACCACAAAACCGGCCAAGCTGTTACTCAACGCCGCGCCGAACCCGAACACCGTCGAGAGCACTCCGAGACTGACGTTGAAACGTCCGGTGCCCTGGGTCAGGTCCTTCACCACCAGGGGAAACAATGCGCCAAACAAACCGGCACCGATACCATCGAGCAACTGCACCGCCACCAACCAATAAGGATCATCCGAGAGCACGTACAACACACCTCGGATGGGCAGGATCAGGAAGCCGGCCAGCAACAACGGCTTGCGTCCCCAGGCATCGGCCTTGACGCCGACCAGCCACGCCATGGGCACCATGACCAGCTGCGCGGCGACGATACAGGCCGACGTCAGCGGCGTGGCCAGGTGTGCATTGGCCTGGGCGAGCTTCTGGCTGACCAGCGGGAGCATCGCCGCATTCGCCAGATGGAACAGCCCGCAGCAAATGGCGAACAACAGCAGCGTGCGGTTGTCCAGCAACACGCGCAGCGCCGAGGGTGCCGGCCCCTGTACTGACTGACCGACTTCCAGGCCCCGGGCCACATCATGGTCGATGGCCTCGGCGGACACGCAACTGACCGCTACGATGCTGGCCAGTGCCATCGCGGCCATCAGGTAGAACACCGCGATAGGACCGAACAACCAGGCGAACCCACCCGCCAGCAGCGCCGCGCAGGCATTGCCCGCGTGGTTGAATGTTTCGTTGCGCCCAGTACGCCGCGTAAAGGCCCTGGCGCCAGTGATGCCCAGGGAAATCGCCGCAATTGCCGGCGCGAAGACCGACGCCGCCACGGCGCCGAGCGCCTGGGTCAACGCCACCAGGCCGAAGGAAGAAGTGAACGGTAGCACCAGGCAACCCAGCGTCACCAACAAGGCCGCCACGGCCACCACGGCGCGCTTGCTGCGCACCCGGTCGATCAGCGCTCCGGCGGGCGCCTGGGCAACGAGGCCGGCCATCGCCGCCACGGTCATCACCACGCCAATGCTGGCCGGGTCCCAGCGATGCACCGCCAGGAGGTAGATCGCCAGGTACGGACCCAACCCATCACGCACATCCGCGAGGAAGAAGTTCAGGCCATCCAGGGAAAGGTTGTTGCGTCGGTCCAGGTTTCGATCCACAGCGGCCTCGATGAGGGTTTTGCCCAAAGTTGATTGACGCCATGATGTCGCAAAGAATCTAACCGAACCACCGTGACGAACCCGAGGCCACTGAGGAAACCGTGGCCAGGGATCGCTCCCGCTGGGTCGCGAAGCGGCCCCAAACGTGCCGAACGCGTAAACAGACATACCGCACCCACCGGTTCACGGCTGCTTCGCAGCCGAGCGGGAGCAAGCTCCCTCGCCACAGGTCCATCGTTTTTCTTAGGTAAACTACATCACCTACCAAAGCGCGATATCGTAGGTGAAGTAGATCCGGTTGCTGTCACGACCTCGTGAATAATCCGAGCGATAGACGTAGTTGCGCAACTTCACCCCCAGCCCCTTGAACGTACCCTGCTGCACCACGTAGGCAATCTCTGCGTCACGCTCCCACTCTTTGACCGTGGTGTTGGACTTGCCGTCATTACCGCTCAGGTAGCGGGTGGAAAACGTCAGGCCGGGCACACCGAGGCGAGCGAAGTCATAGCCGTAACCGAGCATCCAGGTCTTCTCGTCTTCCTCGATGAACTTGCCGATCCCGACGTTGCTGAAGGAGTACACCGTGGCACCGCTGATATAAGGCAGACCTGCCTCGCCACTGAGGGTCTGGTAGCCAGCACTCAACGTGTGGCCGACAACGGCGTAGGACAGCGATCCGCTGAGCATGTCGTTGTCGATCTTGCCGCCGTAGGCCGACCCCGAATCGACGCTGTTGAAGTAACGCAGGTCGCTGGTCAACACCCCGGCGCCCAGGGGCAGATCATGCTGGATGCCAACAAAGTTCTGTCGATAGAAATTCTCCAGCTCGCCATAGAAGTAACTCAGGCGGATGTTCTTGCCCAGCTTGTAGTCGGCGCCGGCATAGCTGAAGTCACCGGACTTATCGCCACCATAGCCGTCGGGCACGATAGGCATGCTGTCGCTCGAATCCCGCAGCTTGAAACGCTCCAGATACCCGCCGGTGACAGTGAGGTTGTCGATGTCACTGCTGGTGATCTGGGTGCCCTGGTAAGTCTGGGGCAACAGTCGCGCATCGTTGTAGACCAGCACCGGGGTCTTGGGCAGCAAGGTGCCGTATTTGAGCGTGGTCTTGGCCAGCCTGGCCTTGGCGGTCATGCCCGCGCTGGCAAACTCGTCGGCGGCGCGGCCGTCGTCATGCACCGGTAGCAGGCCGGTACCGCTGCGGCCACGCCCGGAGTCCAGCTTGACCCCGAGCAGGCCCAGGGCATCGACCCCAAAGCCAATGGTGCCCGGCGTAAAGCCCGACTGGTAATCCAGCAGGAAGCCTTGGGCCCATTCGGTGCGCTCACTCTTGGCGGTCCTCGCCGCCCGTGCACTCATCCCGTGCTCGTCGCGAAAATTTTCGTTGAAGTAGACGTTGCGCAATTGCAGCTTGAGCTTGCTGTCGTCGATAAAGCCTTCGGCACTGGCCGTGGCCAGGGGCAACAGCCCAAGGATTGGAAACAAAGCCCCGCGGGTAAGCAAAGTGGTCATTCGAGTTACTCGTTGTTGTTATTTGGCGTGCAGGCCGGCGCACCCCCGCTTGCGGGGGTGTGTCAGGCAAGAAGCTAAGGTTGTCGGGTGAATCAGGAAAACAGCGTCAGCGCACCGGTCAGCAGGGCCAGCGCGGTAATCACCAGGGACGTGAGTACCGCCCATTTCACGGTAGCCTTCTGGAAGTCGCCCAGGTCGCGGTCGACCATGCCCACCAGCAACAAGGTCGAGGCCACCAATGGGCTCATCAGGTGCACCGGCTGGCCAAGAATCGACGCCCGGGCAATTTCCACCGGATCAATCCCGTAGGCCGCCGCGGCATTGGCCAGGATCGGCACGACACCGAAGTAGTAGGCATCGTTGGACAATACGAAGGTCAACGGCATGCTGGTAATCGCCACCACCAGCGGGAACAGGTGGCCCCAGGAAGGCGGAATCCAGTCGACCAGGGTTTGTGCCAACGCATCGACCATTTTCGTCCCGGAAAAAATCCCGGCGAAGATGCCCGCGGCAAATACCAGCAGGACCACGGTCATGGCATTGCCCGAGTGGGCGAGAATGCGTTCCTTCTGAATATCTAGCTGCGGATAGTTGATCATCAGCGCCAGGACGAAACCGATCAGGAACAGAATCGCCGAGTGCATGATCCCCATCACCAGCGCGACCATCACCGCGACCACCAGCAGCAGGTTGACGTAGGCCAGCTTCGGACGCTTGTGCGGCGTGTCCTCCATGATCGCGTTGATGTAGCAGTCACCGCCGCCGCTTTGCAGTTGGACGTTACCGATGCGCTTGCGCTCGGCACGACCCAGCAGGAACCCCGTGAACGCCACCCACGCCGCACCACCGATCATGGTCGGCAGCAACGGCACGAAATACTCGCCGGCATCCAGGCCCAGCGCTGCGATCGCACGGGTCGCCGGGCCGCCCCAAGGGGTCATGCCGCTCATGATGCTCAAGGAGAGCATGGAAATGGTTGCCAGAATCATCGGATTCATGCCGATGCGCTTATACAGCGGCAACATCGCGGCACAGGTGATCATGTAGGTCGTCGTGCCGTCACCGTCCAGCGCCACCAACAGCGACAACAGCGCGGTGCCCACGGCGATTTTCATCGGATCGCCGTTGACCCGCTTGAGGATCTTGCGGATCAGCGGGTCGAACAAGCCGGCGTCGATCATCAGGCCGAAAAACAGGATCGCGAACAACAGCAGCGCCGCCGACGGCGCGACCATTTTCAGGCCATCCAGCATCATCTTGCCGGTGGTCCCGCCAAAGCCGCCGAGCACTGCAAAGACTATTGGCACCACCGTCAGGGCGACGATCGGCGACAGCCGTTTGGTCATTATCAGGAAGGTGAAGACCACCACCATGGCCAAGCCAAGTAAAGCGAGCATATGTCAGATCTCTTGTTGTTATGAGTAGCTTGGCAGACACCCAGGCGCACGCCCTCCCACCCGCCAGGCAACACGAAGGTGTGCCTGGCGCAGAGGGATTGAATAAGCTTACGCGGTGCTGTCGAATCAGCCGTGAACGGCTAGATGTGTTTGGCGACCTTCGCGCCGTCCCAGCTCGAGTCCGTTGCCGGGGCTTGCGTCAGGGCAGGTTTGCCATCCAGGGTCTGCAACAGGACTTCGCGGTCACAGGCATTCTCCGAGAGGGAGATCACCACGGTCGCGACGGCGTTGCTCGCCAGGCTGGTCAACGCCCGCGCTTCAGACATGAATCGGTCGATCCCGATCAACAGGGCCAGGCCCGCCAGGGGAATGTCGTGGATGACCGTCAAGGTCGAGGCCAGGGCGACAAACCCGCTGCCGGTCACACCCGCGGCCCCCTTTGACGACAGCAGCATGATCGCCAGCATGGTGATGACCTGGGTCAGCGTCAGGTCGATGTTGCAGGCCTGGGCAATGAAGATCGCCGCCAGTGACAGGTAGATCGCCGTACCGTCGAGGTTGAACGAGTAACCGGTCGGCAGCACCAGCCCTACGACGCCTTTCTTGCAACCCAGGGCCTGGAGTTTTTCCAACATCCGCGGCATCACCGGTTCGGTCGAGGACGTCCCCAATACCACCAGGAACTCCTCACGCAGATAACGCAACAGCTTCCACAGGCTGAAACCGTGCGCGCGGCAAATACCGCCCAGCACCACGAAGACGAAGAAGGCACAGGCGATATACAAGGTCATGATCAGCTTGGCCAGCGAGCCCAGCGACGTGATGCCGTACTGCCCCACCGTGAAGGCCAAGGCCCCGAAAGCGCCGATCGGAGCGAAACGCATCAGGTAGGAGAAAATCTTGAACACCATGTGCGAAGCTGACTCCAGCACCTGCAGCACAGGCTTGCCGCGCTCGCCCAGGGACGACAGGGCAAACCCGCTGAGCACCGCGATAAACAGCACCGGCAACACCTCGCCTTTATTGAAGGCGCCGATGAAGGTGTCGGGAATGATGTGCATGAAGAAGTCCACCACGCTCAGTTTCGCGGCGGAGTCGGTGTACTGCGACAGTCCTTTGGTGCTCAACTGCGTCGGATCGATGTTCATCCCCGCGCCAGGCTTGAACAGGTAGACCGATACCAGGCCGATGATCAGGCTAATCACCGTCAGCGCCAGGAACAACAGCAGGGTCTTGCTCAACAGACGCCCCAGCGAGCGCTTGTCACTCATGCCGGCGATGCCAGTGACAATGGTGCAGAACACCACCGGCGCGATCATCATCTTGATCAGCTTGATGAAGGCATCGCCCAGCGGCTTCAAGGCAATTGCCTGTTGCGACCAGAAGTGCCCGACGATCACGCCCAGCAGCACGGCGCAGATGATCTGGAAGTAGAGCGATTTTACAACTTTCATGGCATCACCCATTTTTAGAATTGTTCTGATGCAAAAGACCCTGGCGGCCTGGGGCTATCCGGCCAGCCGCTGGGCCGTCGTGGCGTAGACGTAACCTGAGAAGAGCCGGCGCGCAGTGCGTACTACCGAGGCCTGAATGGTCTCACCCTTTTCACCGGTGTAGGACAGTACGACATCGATACCTCCGCTTGGATGCTCAATCCGAACCTGTTGCAAGCGCGGCTCACTGACGGTGCCGAGCATCTGCGCAACGACGCTGCCCTCGGTCACGCATGCGGTGGCCAGGCCAATGGAACCGGTGATCGCCAGGGCGCGGTGACAGTTGTGCGGCATGAAATAACGCACCTGGACCGTCCCGCCGGACTTGGCCGGAGACACCAGTACCGGCTTGGGAATGACTTTGTCACTGACATCACCCAGGCCCATGGCCAGGCCGGCTTTCAGGCGCAAGGCCTCCAGACGCTGCAGGAAGGCTTTATCGGCGTCCAGTTCGGTGGGGCTTTCGTCGCCGCGCTTACCCAGCTGACTGGCCTGAACAATCATCATCGGCATCGCCATGTCGATGCAGGTCACCGGGATGCCGTCGATCAGGTCCTGGGTTTGCCCGGTCGGGAAGAGTTTCCCCGTCTTGCTGCCCGCGGCGTCGAGAAAGGTCAGTTGCACCGGAGCGGCGGTGCCAGGCACGCCGTCGATGGCGGTATCGCCCTCATAGCTGACCTTGCCACCTGGGGTTTGCACTTCGGAATTGACGAAGGTCCCGGTATTGAGGTTGCGGATACGCACCCGAGTGCGCTCGCCCGAAGCCTTGACCAATCCCTGCTCGATGGCGAACGGGCCAACGGCGCAGAGCATGTTGCCGCAGTTGGGTGCGGTATCGACCCGACGCTGGGAAACCATGACCTGGACGAACAAATAGTCGACATCGGCGTCAGGGTGCAGCGATGGGCTGACGATCGCCACTTTGCTGGTTTGTGGACTGCCGCCGCCGATGCCATCGATTTCCAGCTCATGGCCGGAGCCCATCAGGTTGAGCAGCAGCTCGTCACGTTCGGCGATGGCGACCGGCAGATCCCAGGCGAGAAACACCGGGCCTTTGGACGTACCGCCGCGCATTAGCACACAAGGAATTCGCTGCATGAATACTAACTCTTGTTAATCAATCTGGATAATTGATGCTCTGGACACAAGAGTGGCAGGGTTTGAAAAGTGTTTCCAATGCAAAGATCGGAGCGATTATTGCGTTTCACAAATGAATTACTTTACGATGGTTGGCATCGCGCTTCGCCCTGCCAGGTTGAGAAAACATATGGAATATGAGCTTCAGGACATCCGATCTTTCGTGAAAATCGCCGAACTGGGCAGCTTCCACGAGGCCGCAGATGCGCTGCACCTGTCCCAACCGGCATTGAGTCGGCGGATGAAAAAACTCGAGGAAGGCCTGGGAACCGCTTTGCTCGATCGCACGACCCGCAAGGTCAGCCTGACGAGTGTCGGCCGTGATTTCCTGCCCAAGGCGCGGCGCTTGCTGGATGATTTCGACGACTCGATTCTCAACATTCGCGAGCTGGCAGAGCGGCAGATCGGCCGGGTGACCTTGGCATGCATCCCCACGGCGGCGTTCTATTTCCTGCCGTCGGTGATCCGTCTCTACAACGAGCGCTACCCGAAAATCCGCATCCGCCTGCTCGACCTCAGCGCCAACGAAGGACTGGAGGCGGTGCTGCGCGGCGAAGCCGATTTCGGCATCAACATGATGAGCGGCCAGCACCCGGACATTGAGTTCGTGCCCCTGGTCAACGAACCCTTTGTGCTGGCCTGCCGACGCGACCATGAGTTGGCTGGACGCAATGCGGTCACCTGGTCGGAGCTCAGTGATTACCGGCTGATCGGCGTCGGCCGCCTGAGCGGCAACCGCATGCTGCTGGACCACGCGCTGTCAGGCCTGAGCTGGCGCCCGCAATGGTTTTACGAAGTGCAGCACTTGTCTACGTCGCTGGGGCTGGTGGAGGCTGGCCTCGGCGTGTCGGCGATGCCCAGCCTGGCGATGCCGGCCGGGGATCATCCAACCCTGGTCAGCGTGCCGCTGATCGAACCGGTGGTAAACCGCTCGCTGGGCCTGGTCTACCGTCGGGGCTCATCGCTCTCCCCTGCCGCGGAGAAATTCGTCTCGATCCTGCTTGAACAGTGGCCGCAATGAAGCGAGGCCGAATCCTGGATCGATGATCACCTCGAAACGTCGCCCACTCGTACCGAACGCTTGAGCGCAGTGAGGGCACGCTGCCCGTACAAGCCGACGCCAAGCCCCGACACGATGAGCACGACGGCAATGAGTTTGTTGAGTGACAGGCGCTCATCAAAAATCAGCACCGAACCCAGCAGACCGAATACCGGCACCAAGAGCGACAAAGGCGCGACGGTGGACACCGGATAACGTTTCAGCAGCGAGTTCCACACCCAGTAGCCGAACAGTGTATTGGGGTA
Source organism: Pseudomonas sp. 43mfcvi1.1 (assembly GCF_900115935.1). Taxonomy (NCBI): domain Bacteria; kingdom Pseudomonadati; phylum Pseudomonadota; class Gammaproteobacteria; order Pseudomonadales; family Pseudomonadaceae; genus Pseudomonas; species Pseudomonas sp. 43mfcvi1.1. The sequence goes on from NZ_UETT01000004.1 coordinate 368,726, forward strand.
GACCTGGAACAGGATCGACAGGACGGCGCGGTAGTCGAGTTGATTCGCCAACGCGCTGTAACCCGTCGAACCATTCACCGCATAATCCAGCGCGAACAGCGGGATGGGCGAAAACGCGCTGGACCACACCAGGAACGCGAAGACCTGGGTGGTCTTGGCTTTTTTGCTGATGACATTGGCCACACTCCAGGCCACTGCCCCCAGTAGCGCCAGGCACAACCCGGTCGTCGTCACGGTGCCATCAGCAATCGAGAGGATGCTCAACAAGCCACAGCAAGCGATACCGATACCCGCCAGTTGGTAACGGGAAATCGCCTCCTTGAAGATCCACGAACCCAGCACAATGGTGAAAAAGGCGCTGAACTGAAGCACCAGCGACGCGATGCCGGCTGAAAGACCGGCCTTGATGCCCATGTTGACGACACCCCAGAGCCCGATACCGAAGACCAGGCCATAGCCGACGATATAGCGCCACTGCACATCGGGTTTCGGAATGAAAAGAATCGCCGGCAATGCGCAGAGCGTGAAACGAATACCCGCCAGGATCAGCGGGTCAACGGCGATGAGGCCCAGCTTGATCACCGAGAAGTTCACGCCCCATATGGCCGTTATCGAGATGGCGAGTAACAGGTGTCCGATTTTCATGCTGATCTTCCAGGCAGGGTCGTTGAAAAATGCATCGAGGCCATCCATAACAACAACGCGGCGAGGCTGATCAAGGCGCCCAGCAGGCTGACCGCCATCCAGCCCCACAGCGCATAGACCTGGGTCGCGGCAACCGCGCCCAGTGCACTGCCCACCGAGTAGAAACACATGTAGGCGCCGACCATTCGACTTTGGGCGTCGGGCCGTGCAGCGAAAATCAAACTCTGGTTGGTGACGTGCACGGCCTGCACCGCGAAGTCGAGCAACACCACGCCGCAGACCAGCGCGATCAAGGAGGTTTCGGCAAACGTGATGGGCAACCAGGAAAGCGTCAGGAGCCCCAGCGACAAGCCGGTAACACGTTGCCCAAAGCCTTGATCGGCCCAACGACCGGCCCTTCTGGCCGCCAGGGCCCCGGCGACGCCAGCCAGGCCAAACAAGCCGATGGACGTATGCGAAAGCGACAGCGGCGCGGCGCTCAACGGCAGCACCATGGCCGTCCATAACACCGAAAAAGCGGCAAAGATCAGTAAGGCCAGCAGCCCCCTGTTCCGTAGCATCGGCTCGGTCGCGAACAGCATGAACAGCGAGCGGATCAGCGCCAGGTAGGGCTGCCGGTTACAGGGCGACACGGTGGCAGGCACCGCAGCCCAGAACACCGCCGCGATGGCCAGCATCAAGCCCGAGGACACGAAATAAACCCCGCGCCAACCCGCCAGATCGGCGATCACCCCGGAAGTAAACCGCGCCAGGAGAATCCCCAGGACAACGCCACTGGTGACGGCTCCCACGGCCTGCCCCCGCTGGGAGGGCGAGGACAGCGCGGCGGCATAGGCCACCAGCACTTGGACGACTACCGCCAGCAGCCCCATCACGATCATGGCGCCCAGCAAAGCCAACCAATGCTGGGCTGCGCCGACGGCCGCCAGCGCGATGGCAGACAACACCAGTTGGGCGAAAACCAGCCGTTTACGGTCGACCCTGTCCCCCAGCGGGACGATGAACAGCAACCCCAGCGCGTAACCCACCTGCGTCGCAGTCACCACAACCCCGATCAACCCTGAAGCGACGCCCAGGCTCTCGGCCATCGAGGCGAGCAAGGGCTGGGCAAAGTAGACATTGGCGACGGCCAGTGCGCAGGTCACGGAAAACAATAACGTGAGCGATGGCGAAAGCCCTGGGCACAGCTGTTCATTCAACGAACCCGTGGCGAGGGAGCTTGCTCCCGCTGGGCTGCGAAGCGGCCCCTCCCGTGAGCGCTCCGCACTCAAGCGGGAGCAAGCCCCCTCGCCCCCCTGATTTCCCGAAGGCTGTCGGGTGAAACAGTCGGCCTCTGCTGTCATGGACGTCTCCTTGGCGCTAAACTGGTTTCAATTAAAAACCTGTCTGGATTGTTGCTTGATCAGGTTTCAATTTGCAACCACAAAAATGCCGACCAACTTGGCAATGCTTTTCCAGAGGCTCAATCAAATGGAAACTGCTTCATCGCAAAACAACGAATGCCCGGTAGCCAGGACACTGGACGTGATCGGCGATCGCTGGTCGCTGATGATCATTCGCGATGCATTCGACGACATTCGCCGCTTCAGCGAATTTCAAAAAAGCCTGGGCGTAGCCAAGAACATTCTGGCTTCGCGACTCAAAGCCTTGGTCGAGGTCGGTGTGTTCGACGTTCGTCCCGCCTCGGATGGGAGTGCCTACAAGGAGTACGTCCTGACGGAAAAAGGCCGGGAGATCTTTCCGGTGGTGGTCAGCCTGCGGCAGTGGGGCGAACGTTTCCTGTTCGAGCCGGGAGAAACGCGCTCCGTGCTGTTGGACAACGCCTCCGGCCAGACACTCATGCCGATGGAGGTGCGCTCCTCAAGCGGTCAGAAACTCGGGCCGGCCGATTGCCACAGGGTGAGGCTCGTGACCGACGACCTGACGTGAACGTTTTTATCCCTGCAAGACCAGGGACATGTCCGGGTACCTGGCACACATGAAATCGACAAATGCCCGCACCTTCGGCGCAGCAAGCCGTCGGGAGGTGTGCAAGACCCAGAGTTCGGCTTCTTTCCCCGATACCGTGCCCCACTGGACCAACTCGCCATTGGCCAGTTGGCTCCACGCCATCGATTGCGGGATGAGAGCCGCCCCGCCACCGGCGATGGCCGCATCGCGGATCATCAGGAACGAAGAGAACCTCAGCCTGGGGATCGGTTCCAGGACCAAGTGACCGCCATCGAGTGTCCAATGGGTGGGCTCGAAACTGGAGACCACAATGCCGGGAACCGAGCGGATGGCGCCGGGTGCGGGCATCGGCAGTCCAGGCGCGGCCACTACCACCAGCCGGTCCTTGGCGAAGCAGCGACCGACCAGACTGCTGTCTGGGCTGGGGTTGATCCGGATGGCGACATCAAATTGTTCCTCGACGAGGTCGACCACGCGATCCTCCGAAATGACCTCGATCGTGACGTCAGGATAAGCCGCACAAAACTCTGCGCCGATGCCTCCCATCGCAAGCTGCGAGAACAGGACTGGGGCAGCGACACGCAAGCGTCCGCGAGGCGTCGATACGCCCTCCTTCGCCGCCGCCATGGCTTCCGCCACCTCGGCCAACGGCCCTTCGGCCCGGGCCAGCAGTAGCTCTCCAGCCTCGGTGAGCTTCAGACCGCGCGCGCTGCGCTCGATCAGCCTTACGCCCAGTTGTTCCTCAAGGTCGGCAATGCGGCGCGACAAGGTGGCCTTGGCTATTCCGCTCGCACGGCTTGCCTTTCCCAGCCCCTCGTTCGTTGCGACGAGGGTGAAATCGATCAGCGCGTTCAGGTTCATGGTGTTCCATTTTTGCAACGGAGTGTCTACATCCTGGCGTCTTCGTTTTACTCCTGCAACACAATATCGTTTGTCCATCGCAACGGGCCGACAAGGTCGTAGCGGACTTTCTGACTCCCCCACCCTTTTGCAGGAGATTCAAATGAGCATTCTCGTTACCGGCGCCACAGGCACCATCGGTTCACTCATCATTCAACGCCTCGCCAGCGCAGGCACCGAGGTCAAAGCCCTCGTGCGCCAACCTGGCAAGGGCTCCTTCCCGGCGGGCGTCACTGAAGTCGTTGCCGACCTCACCGACGTCCCTTCGCTGCGCAACGCACTGGCGTCGGTGCGTACGCTGTTCCTGCTCAACGCCGTGACGCCCGACGAGGTGACACAAGCCCTCATCACCTTGAACCTCGCTCGCGAAGCAGGCATCGAGCGCATCGTCTACCTGTCGGTGATTCATGCCGACAAGTTCACCCACGTTCCGCACTTCACCGGCAAGCACACGGTCGAGCGCATGATCGAGAGCCTCGACATCCCCGCCACCATCCTGCGTCCGGCTTACTTCATGCAAAACGAACTCATGGTCCAGCAGACCATTCAGAACTACGCGGTATACCCGATGCCGATCGGCTCGGCGGGCGTGTCGATGATCGATACCCGGGACATCGCCGATATCGCCGCTGCCGAGTTGCTGCGACGCGACAAGGCACCTTCGGCCCTGGATCGGGTCACCTTGGAATTGGTCGGCCCGCACGCACTGACCGGCACCGACGTGGCGAAGATCTGGAGCACCGCCCTGGGTCGCGAGATCGCCTACGGCGGTGACGACGTGGCTGCCTTCGAAGCGCAATTGGCCGCCTACGGTCCCGCCTGGCTGGCTTATGACATGCGCCTGATGATGTCTGGCATCCAGACGTTCGGTATGCAGGCGGTTGAAGGAACGGTGGAGCGGCTACAGGCCATCCTCGGACGCCCGCTGCGCACCTACGAAGACTTCGTCCGCGAGACCATCGCCGGGGTTTGAACAGCAGGGGTCGTCATGCCGTATTGCTGCCCCGATGATTCAACCGGTCGAGGCAACACGATTACTCCTCGGCAGGCCTCATATGAAAAATCGTATAAGGCAGGATCAACGTATCGGCGACGATACTGAAAGGCAGGTCAATGATTGCAAACGGTGCCAGCGCACGTGAATACACGTCGTTGTCGTTCGTCGAGCCCTTGATGATCTCGATATCGGTCGCCGCACCGCAATAAGGCTGACGGCCGCAAAGTTGCCCCATGCCAAAGGTTTCATTGGCCGTCGCGCAGCCGGCCAGCAGCGCCATCGTCAAAGCCATTGCTACGATCCGCATGCCGCTCCCTCCCCTGGAAAGACCGGACTGTAGCACCGATGGCGGACGACCTATAGGGGCAAGCGGTGTTACCGGAATGAGGGGCGCAAGACTGCACCAGCGCCCCCCAGACCTTCCCATGCATCAATCCCACCACTGAACACTGTTGCCTGGGAAACAATGGATCAACTGTTGCCCGAGCAACAGCCATTCAACAATTCATCCGCCAGACCAACAGTCGCTCCCCCTCCCTGCCCCGCGAAGCCCAGCAAATACTGGGCTTTTCGCGTTGGTACGGCCCTTGCTCAAGCCTGTGTACCTCGATCAACAGTCCAACAGGAACACCTAGGATGAGCACTCCCCTGAAAGTCGTCGCTGTTTCCGGCGGTACCTCCCGCCCCTCGCGCACTTTGGCACTGACCGAAGCCATCCTGGGCGAACTCGGCCAGCACTTGGTCATCGACACCCACTTGATCGAACTGGGCAACATTGCCCGTCCGTTGGGCGGTGCGTTGTGGCGCAAGGAATTGCCGGAAACCGTCGAGCATGAACTGCGCCTGATCGAGTCTGCCGACCTGCTGGTGGTGGCCGCGCCTGTCTATCGCGGCACCTATCCGGGCCTGTTCAAGCATTTGTTCGACCTGGTCGGCCAGGACGCCCTGGTCAACACGCCGGTACTGCTGGCCGCCACCGGTGGCAGCGAGCGCCATGCCCTGGTCCTCGATCATCAACTGCGCCCGCTGTTCAGTTTCTTCCAGTCGCTGACCCTGCCCATTGGCGTGTACGCCAGCGAGACCGATTTTACCGACTACCGCATCGTCAACGCGGCCTTGCAGTCGCGCATCGAGCTGGCAGCCGCACGCGCCGCTCGCCTGTTTGCCGACCAGGCGCATGCTTTGCGCAAGATCGCCTGAGGAACCCGCATGAATCACCACTGCATTTGCCTGGAAGGCCTTTTTGCGAGGGATATCGCGTGAGAATCCAACAACAGCCCACCGTGTTGACCCCGCTACAGACCGCCCGCCGCCTGGCTGCGGAATTTGCCGAAACCGCCGTCGAGCGTGATGAGGCCGGCGGCACCCCCAAGGAGCAACGCGACGCCATTCGCCAGAGCGGCCTGCTGGCCTTGAGCATCCCAACCCAGTTTGGCGGCCTCGGGGCCAGTTGGAGCGAAACCCTCGGCGTGGTCCGCGAGTTCGCCAAGGTGGACAGCTCCATCGCCCATGTCTTCGGTTTCCAGCACCTGATGCTGGCCACCGTGCGCCTGTTTTCGCGCCCCGATCAATGGCAACCCTGGTTCGAACAGACCGCCCGCAAGAACTGGTTCTGGGGCAACGCGTTGAACCCGCTGGACACCCGCACCGTGGTCAAGACCTTCGACGGCTGGCGCGAATTCTCCGGCAAGAAGAGCTTCTGCTCCGGTGCCAGCGACTCGGAAATGCTGATCGCCTCGGCCATCGACGAAAGCGCCGGCGGTAAACTGCTGATCGCCGCGATCCCCAGTGGCCGCACCGGCATCACCCTGCACGGCGACTGGGACAATATGGGCCAGCGCCAGACTGACAGCGGCAGCGCCACCTTCGAACGGGTGCGCGTGGAAGAGAACGAACTGCTGCTCGACCCCGGCCCCCTGAGCACGCCTTTCGCCTGCCTGCGCCCGCTGATCGCCCAATTGCATTTCTCCCACATCTTCCTCGGCATCGCCGAAGGCGCCCTGGAAGAGGCCCGCCATTACACCCTCAAGGAAGGTCGGCCGTGGTTCCGTTCCAAGGCCCAGCACGTCAGCGAAGACCCCTATGTGCTACGCCACTACGGCGAGTTCTGGGTCGGCCTGGAAAGCGTGCGCCTATTGGTGGAACGCGCCGCCGAGCAGCTCGATGAAGCCTGGCACAAGGGGCACGCGCTGGGTGCCGAGGAACGTGCACAACTGGCGCTGTCCATCGCCACCGCCAAAGTCGCCGCCGTACGCACCGGCCTGGATATCTGTAGCCGCCTGTTCGAAGTCACCGGCGCCCGCGCCACCCACGCTTCGCTGCGCCTCGACCGCCATTGGCGCAACCTGCGCACCCAGAGCCTGCACGACCCGGTGGATTACAAACTCCACGAATTGGGTGACTGGGCGCTGAACCAGACGCGGCCTACCCCCTCCTTCTACTCATAGGGATGCCCATGCAACTGCTGACTCTCCCCCCTTCGCCGACACTGGCTACCTCGATCCGGGCGACCGCACAGGTCTTCGAAGACCCTAGATCGCAGGCGCTGCTCGCTCACGTGCAACAGGTCGCCCCCAGCGAGGCCAGCGTCCTGATCATTGGCGAGACCGGCACGGGCAAGGAGCTGGTCGCGCGTCACATCCACAACCTCAGCGGCCGCCGCGCCGGACCGTTCGTTGCCGTCAACTGCGGGGCCTTTTCCGAATCGCTGGTGGAAGCTGAGCTGTTCGGCCACGAAAAAGGTGCCTTCACCGGCGCCCTTGCCGCCAAGGCCGGCTGGTTCGAGGAAGCCAACGGCGGCACGTTGTTCCTCGACGAGATCGGCGACCTGCCGATGGCCATCCAGGTCAAGCTGCTGCGAGTATTGCAAGAACGCGAGGTGGTGCGCCTGGGCTCGCGCAAGAGCATCCCGATCAATGTACGCGTGGTCGCCGCCACCAACGTGCAACTGGATAAGGCCATCGGCGCCGGCCACTTCCGCGAAGACCTGTATTACCGCCTCGACGTGGTCAGCCTGCAACTCTATCCATTGCGTGAGCGACCGGGCGACATCCTGCCGCTGACCCGTCACTTCATCAAGACCTACTGCAATCGCCTGGGCTATGGCGAGGTGCGCCTGACTTCGCAAGCCGAACGCAAACTGGTGGACTACAGCTGGCCGGGCAACATCCGCGAACTGGAAAACGTCATCCACCACACCCTGCTGGTGTGCCGCAACGGCCTGGTACAGGAAGACGACTTACGCTTGTCGTCCCTGCGCATCGAGCGCCAGGAACAACCCCAGGCCACCCACGGCGAGAGCGCCGACGAACAACTGCTGCACACCTTTCACCGGCTATTCGAAGAACAGGCCGGCGGCCTCCACGAGAAGGTTGAAGACAGTCTGCTTCGCGCAGCCTATCGCTTCTGTCACTGCAACCAGGTGCGCACCGCCAGCCTGCTGGGCCTGAGTCGCAACGTCACGCGGGCGCGTCTGATCGCCATTGGCGAGCTGGTGGTCAACCGACGCCGCCCGGACAGCAACACGCATCCGGGCCAGGCCCTGCAACTGTCAATCTGATCACGATAAAAACAGGCAATGCGGCCCGGCCGACAAAGCCCCGATACGCCAAGCGTTGCGATACAGCAAGGGCCCCATGCGCCCTTCCATACTCTCAACCGCACAAGGATCAAACTTCATGAGCCTGGATATTTTCTGGTTCCTTCCCACCTCCGGCGACACCCGCTACCTGGGCCATTCCGGCAGCGGCCGGCCGGCGACCAACGCCTACATGCGCCAGATCGCCGTGGCTGCCGATCAGCTCGGCTACGATGGCCTGCTGATCCCCACCGGGGCCAGTTGCCTGGATCCCTGGGTGACCGCTGCCAGCCTGGTTCCGGTGACCCAGCGGATCAAGCTGCTGGTGGCGCTGCGCACGTCGCTGGGTAACCCCACGGCCTCGGCGCGCCAGGCCGCCAGCCTGGACCAGGCCAGCGGAGGCCGCCTGCTGCTCAACGTCGTGCCGGGCGGCGATGCCACCGAACTGCAAGCCGACGGTGTGTTCCTCACGCACGACGAGCGCTATGACGCCTCCGACGAATTCCTGACCATCTGGCGGCGTCTGCTCCAAGGCGAGACCGTCGACTTCGACGGCAAGCACTTGAAAGTACGTGGCGCCCAGAACTTCTTCGCCCCCGTGCAGCAACCGCACCCGCCGCTGTACTTCGGCGGTTCATCAGAGGCCGCCCACGAATTGGCGGCCAAACATGTGGACGCCTACCTGACCTGGGGCGAACCACCAGCTGCCGTGGCCGAGAAAATCGCCGACGTGCGCGCCCGTGCCGCCAGGCATGGGCGCAGCGTGCGCTTCGGCGTGCGCCTGCATGTGATCGTGCGAGAAACCAGCGAAGCCGCCTGGGCCGCCGCTGACGAGTTGATCAGTCACCTCGACGACGCCACCATCGCTGCCGCCCAGGCCAACTACGGCAAAATGGATTCCGAAGGCCAGCGGCGCATGGCCGCGTTGCATGGCGGCGACCGCAACAAGCTGGAAGTGGCCCCCAATCTGTGGGCCGGTGTCGGCCTGGTCCGTGGCGGTGCCGGCACCGCCTTGGTGGGCGATCCACAAACCGTCGCCGCACGCCTGCTCGAATACGCCGAGCTGGGTGTCGACAGCTTCGTACTCTCGGGCTACCCGCACCTGGAAGAAGCCTATCGCTTCGCCGAACTGGTGTTCCCATTGTTGCCGGGCAAGGGCAAGGTCACCGTCGAAGGCGCCTTCACCGGCGGCGCCTTCGACGTTCGCGCGGGCAAGGAGAAAGTCGCATGAAAGTCATCGACCTACGCTGTCGCCCGGCCTACCTGCACCCCTTCTTCGGCGGCGTGCCGGGCTCGCCCGAACACGCCGTGGCGCGCTGGCTCAACCGACGTGTCGGCACCCGCGGGCCGGACGATCACTTCGAGCGCTCGCTGACCCCGCAGGGTTTTCTCGCCGAAGTACGGGATGCCGGCCTGGACAAAGCCGTGGTGGTCGGCCGCCACACCCCGGGGCAACACCTGCCGAATGAACGCATCCGCGAAATCGTTCACGGCCACGACGAGTTGATCGGCATCGGCTCGGTAGAACCGGTGCTGCAGGGAATCGAAGGCGCCCTGGCGGAAATCGACCGGGCGATCGACCAACTGGGCCTGGCCGGCATCGACCTGGAGCCGGGTTTCGCCGAGCCGGCCCGACACCCCGACGACGCACTGTACTGGCCGATCTACGAACATCTGCAAAAGCGCGGTATCCCGCTGTTCCTGATGAGCGGGCCGACCACACCGGACCCGAGCTACAACGACCCGGCACGCCTGGCTGCTGTGGCTCGGGCATTCCCGGACCTGACGATCGTCGTTTACCACGGCTACTGGCCCAATGTGCAGCAGGCCCTCGGCGTTGCGTTCCGCTTTGAAAACATTCACCTGGTGCCGGACATGTACCTGTTCCAGCCGGGCAGCGAGGGTTACGTGCAGGCCGCCAACGGCTACCTGGCCGAGCAGTTGTTGTTTGGCTCTTCCTACACATTCCGCCCAATCCGCCAAAGTATCGAAGATGCCCTGCAACTGGGGCTCAAGGACGAGGTGCTGGAGAAGTTCTTCCACGGTAACGCGCGCAGGGTGTTAGGGCTGGCCTGAGCCGACGTTTTAGCATTTCCTGCGGTTCAAACCCTGCCGCAGGAAACCCGGGGAGTGCTCCAGCACTCCCCGGATCCATTCACCTACCCAGCCCATTTCCTTGTCCGTCGGCCAACGCAGCGCCATTGAGGTAATGGTCGCCAAGCAGTCGACGTTGAGTCAGCAATGCCGGCTCGGGGTTTTCCGGCAAGGGCCGCGGCAAGCTGCGACCGGCCAGTTCGAAGTAGACATGGCCGGCCAGGCGCGCCGCTTCGGCGGCGGCCAGGCGAAAAGCGATGGCGGCCGACTGGGACTCGTCGGCGTACGCCAACAAGGCATCGGCAGCGTCGATGCGGATGCGCAGTTCACCGACCGCGGCGATCACCAGGGCCTCATGACGAGCGCTCTGCGCACGCAGGTAGTCAAGCAGCGCCGCCTCGACATGACGGGCATGGGCCAGGTCGCTGCGGCCTTGAGAATGTAAGTTGGACATGCGCGATACCTCAGTTCCAGGAATGACGTTGCGGCTTGACGCCGTTGAGAAGCTGATTGCCGACCAAGTGATATTTCCAACGCACCGGATCGTGCAGGGTATGAGTCCGCGCATTACGCCAGAACCGATCCAGCCCCTGGCTGGCCGAGACGCTGCGGGTGCCGCCCAACTCCAACAGGCGGCTGGAAGCCTCCAGGGAAATCTCGGTGGACAGCACCTTGGCCTGGCCGACGATTACCGAGGCCTCGGCAACCCGTTCTTCGCTGGGCTCGGCGACAGCACGGTCGACCGCGTGCGCCGCGCGCCGCAGGATCGCTTCGGCCGCTTGCAGGCGCCAGGCCAACTCACCAATCAACGCTTGGCCGAGCGGGTCCTGCCAGCCGTGTTGCAACCCGCTGTCCACCCATGGACGCGCCTGGCGTGCCACGCGCAAGGTCTCGGCGAAGGCGCCACGGGCAATGCCGGTGTCCACCGCAGCCTGGATGATTTGTGAGATCGGGCCGTCAGAGGTGGGCTGGTCATAGGCCTTCCAGGCCGGCACCACGTCGCTCGCCGGCACCCGCACGCCTTCGATGCGCACCTGGCCGCTGGCGGTGATGCGCTGGCCGAAACCGTCCCAACTGTCGATCACTGTCAGGCCCGCCGCGTCCCGTGGAACGAGGGCGATATGGACGTGCCCCACCTCGTCCACCCCAGCGACCGGCACGATGTGGGCGAACAGCGCACCGGTGCAGTAGGCCTTCTCACCGTTGAGTACGGCGGTGTCGCCATCGAAGCGGATCTGCGTCTGGAAGGTGGTGACGTACTGGCTGCGCGCCTCGGAAAAGGCGTTGCCGAAGCGATAACCCTGCAGCACCTTGGCGTAGTAGCGGCGCTTCTGCTCCTCGCTGCCGGTCAGGCTGAGGTTGCTGAGCACGCCGAAGTGGTTCTGCGGCAACTGGCCGAGGGACGGGTCGGCAGCGGAAATGATCGCGATCACTTCACTGAGGGTGGCATAGGACACCTCGGCGCCACCGTAGGCCTTCGGCACGCGGATCGCCCACAACCCGCTCGCGGAAAAGCGTTCGAGTTCTTCCCAGGGCAGGCGCCGCTCGCGATCGCGCAGGGCAGCCTCGCGGGCGAAATCCTCGGCCAGGCGCTGTGCCACCTCGATGGCCTCGGCGTCACTACGGATGATGTGGGCCGGACTGCGTGGCGCCGGACGCGCCTGCCCAGGCTGATCGAAAGACGGTGAGTCGGTCATGTGCTACTCCATGCATAACGGGTTCACCCAGAGCTAAAGCACAGCCCGTACCAACCTTTAAAACGCTTTATATTCAATACCTTGAAGAAATATCCGAGTACGCTTGAAAGCCTCGGGAGCGGCAAACTGTCGATGGACTGTTGCCCAGCGAACAGTTGCGTCACACCCCATCAACGAGCCTTGCCACCCAGGTAGAAATGCTGGATGTCTTCCCGCGCTGCCAGCTCCGTGGCGTCGCCCTCACCCACCACCCGCCCGTTCTCCAGGATGTAGGCGTAGCTGGCATGGCGCAGGGCGACATTGATGTTCTGCTCGGCCACCAGAAAGCTCATGCCTTCCTGGGCATTGAGCTGCGCGACGATGGCAAAAATCTCCTCGACGAGGATCGGCGCCAGCCCCATCGAGGGTTCATCGAGCAGCACCAATCGAGGCTTGGTCATCAGGGCCCGGCCAAGGGCAAGCATCTGCTGCTCACCGCCCGAGGTCAGCCCGGCCTGGGTCTTGCGCTTGGTCTTCAGGCGTGGAAACCAGGCGTAGATACGCTCCAGATCCTGCTCCAGCTCCCGTCGTGTCGGCTTGCGCAGGAAACCACCGCTGCGCAGGTTGTCCTCGACAGTCAAGTGGGCGAATACATGTCGTCCCTCCAGCACATGGACGATGCCCTGGCGCGCCAGCAGATTGGCCGCAACCCCGGCGGTGTCCTGTCCCTGGAAGACAATCCGTCCACGGCTGACTTGCGCCCGATCGGCCTGGACCAACCCGGAGATGGCCTTGAGCGTGGTGCTCTTGCCGGCCCCGTTGGCGCCGAGCAGGGCGACGATGTCACCCTGTCCGACCCGCAGGGAAACCCCGGCCACGGCGAGGATCGCGCCGTCGTAGATCACTTCGATGTCTTGCACCGCCAGCAACTCTCTGTTTTCGGTGCCGGCAAGGGCCGCGTTGGTCATGATTCCCTACTCCTTGGGCGCGGTCGCGCCCGGTTGTGTTTCGATTTACCGAACCGAGTGCATGGCTACAGCGCCGCGCAATCGCGGGCGGTCACACCCTTCTCTTTCGCATATTCGGCGGCCTTGGCATCGATCAGTGGCCGCAACGTCGCGCGGTCGGCCTGGACCCAATCGGTGATCAGCTTCCACTGCTGGCCATCCCATTGCTGCACCTTCGCCGCGCCACCGCCCTCGTGGTCGCTGCATGACAGCTTCAGCGGCTGCATCAGCCCAAGAAAACCGATTTCCTTGAGGCGTGCATCGTTGAGGTCGAGGTGCTCCAGGCCCCAGCGGCCCTCCTCACCGTTGAGCGGACGATTGCCGAAATGCTTCTGCCCGGTGCGGATCGCCTCGACGGCAATGGCGGCGTTCACCAGGCCAGAGTTGTAGTAGACGCTGCCGAAGCTCTTCGGATCCTTGAGGTCGCTCTTGCCGGTATCGAGAATGTACTGGCGCAGGCGCTGGTGAATATCGAAGTCGGCGCCGCCCGGATAGGGCGTCAGTGCCAGGTAGCCCTTGCCTGCTTCACCGGCCGGCAGCACGTCTTCGTTGGAACTGGCCCAGATGTCGCCGACGATGCGCTCCACCGGGTAGCCGAACCTTGCGGCGGTCTTGATCGCCACCGGCGTGGACACGCCCCAGGTCCGCAGGAACACCCAATCCGGCTTGAGCTGGCGCACCTGGCGCCACTGCCCGGCCTGCTCATTACCTGGGTCTGCCACCGCGATCTGGATGTTCTCGAAGCCGTATTTCTGCGCCAGCAGCGCCAGTGGCCCCTGGGTTTCCCGGCCGTAGGCGGAGTCGTGGTAGACGGTGGCGATCTTCTTGCCCTTGAGCTTGTCCAGCCCGCCCTCGCGCTCGGCCACATAGTTGATGAACGCCGAGGCCTCGCTGTAGAACGTCAGCATGGCCGGGAAGTTATAGGGAAACACCCTGCCGTCGGTGGCTTCGGTGCGGCCATAGCCGAGGGTGATCAAGGGAATCCTGTCGGCGGCGGCCTTGTCCGCGAGGGCATAGGCCGCTGGCGCGCCATTCGGCTGGTAGACCGCCACCGGCGCGCCATTGAGGCCGTTCTTGAAGCGTTCGTAGCATTCGATGCCCTTCTCCGCCGTCCATTCGGTCTCGCACTCCTGCCAGACCAGCTTGACGCCATTGATCCCGCCTTCCACCTCATTGATGTAGCGCAGGTAGTCGATCATTCCGGCCCAGACTGGAATGCCGCTGGAGGCATAGGCGCCGACCCGGTAGGTGGCCAGGGGGAAGAACTGTTCGTTGGCCGCCTGGGCGGCCGGTACCAGCACCGCGCAGGCGCTGAGCGCCAGGCCAACGACGGCGAGACTACGTTTGAGGGTTGCATGCATGATTTTTTCTCGGCTTGAGTGCCCGACCGCGCCATGGCAGCCGGACGACAGTTATCGACGGCGGTTCATTATTCGCGGGCGCAATCACGCGCGGTGATGCCCTTCTCCTTGGCGTAGGCGGCAGACTTGGCTTCGATCAACGGGCGCAATGTGACGCGGTCGGCCTGGACCCAGTCAGTCACCAATACCCATTTCTCGCCATCCCATTGCTGCACGCGCGCCGCACCGCCGCCCTCATGGTCGGAGCAGGACAGTTTCAGCGGTGGCAGCAGGCCTTCAAAACCGCTGGCCTTGAGCCGCGCGGCATCGATGTCCAGGTGTTCGAAGCCCCAACGCGCTTCCTCGCCGTTGAGGGGGCGATTGCCGAACTTGGCCTGGGCCGTGCGCAGCGCCTCGACCGCAATGGCCGCATTGATCAGACCGATGTTGTAGTAGACCTTGCCGAAATAGCTGCGGTCCTTGAGGTCACTCTTGCCGGTATCGAGAATCGACTGGCGCAAGCGCTTGTGGATCTCGAAACCGTCGCCGCCCGGAAACGGCGCAAGGGCCTGGTAGCCCTTGGCGGCAGGGCCCGCCGGGATCACGTCGGCCTCGGAGCCGGCCCAGACATCGCCAATGATGCGGTCTACCGGGATGCCGAACCTCGCGGCGGTCTTGATCCCCACCGGGGTGGAGACGCCCCAGGTCCGCAGGAACACCCAGTCCGGCTTGATCTGCCGCACCTGGCGCCATTGCCCGGATTGTTCATTGCCGGGATCGGCCACCGGAATCTGGATGTTCTCGAAACCGTACTTCTGCGCCAGCAGGGTCATCGGTGCCTGGGTTTCCCGGCCATAGGCGGAGTCGTGGTAGACGGTGACGATCTTCTTGCCCTTGAGCTTGTCGAAACCGCCCTCGCGCTCGGCGATGTAGTTGATGCCCACCGAGGCCTGGCCGTAGTAATTGAGCAGTAGCGGGAAGGCATAGGGAAACACGCTGCCGTCGGTGGACTCGGTACGCCCGCCAGCGCCGTCGATCAGCGGGATCCGGTCCGCCGCGCCTTTCTCCATCAGCGCATAGGAGCCCGGCGTACTGTGGGTGAAGAAGAACGCTGTCGGCGCGCCGTCGAGCCCGCCCTTGTAGCGTTCATAGCACTCGACGATACGGTCGACGTTCCACTCGGTCTCGCACTCCTGCCAGACCAGCTTGACGCCGTTGATGCCGCCTTCCACTTCGTTGATATAACGGAAATAGTCGATTTCCCCCGCCCACCAGGGGATGCCGCTGGAGGCGTAGGCGCCGACCCGGTAAGTGGCCATGGGGATGAATTGCTGGTTGCTGGCAGCCTGGGTGATGGTCGGCAGCAGGGCCTGGACACCGGCCACGAAAAGGCTGGCGAACAGGAGGCGAGGCAAGGTTCTACGCATGGTCTGTACTTCTTGTGCAGTGTTGGAAACCTCCTTTCCCTGGGTCGGGTCAAGGTCTGTTGGGGCGTGGGTCGGCGCTCAGAACCGCAGCGGCCAGACCCTGATACGTTCGCGCAGGTCACCGAGCAGGCGGGCCAGCCCTTCCGGCTCCTTGATCAGGAACCAGATGATCAAGGCGCCGAAGAGCACTTTCTGCAGGTTCTGCAGTTGCCCGGCATCGACGTTGCCGTTGAACAACCATTGCCCGGCGTGGCTGAGCAGGATCGGCACCAGGCTGATGAAAGCCGCGCCGATGAAGCTGCCGGCGATGCTGCCCATGCCACCGATAATGATGATGAACAGAATCTGGAATGAGCGATTGATGTCGAAGCTGCCGGCACTGGCCGTGCCCAGGTAGGCGAAGGCCCAGAGCGCCCCGGCGATTCCCAGGTAGAACGAACTGACGGCAAAGGCCATACGCTTGTCGCGCTCGACGGCAATCCCGATCACCGCGGCAGCGGTGTCCATATCACGAATGGCCATCCAGTTGCGACCGACCTGGCTGCGCACCAGATTGACCGCCACCCAGGTCAACAGCACCACACAACCGAGGGTCAACAGGTAGCGACCGACCGGGGTGCTCAGGTCATGGCCGAACAACTCCAGGCGTGGCGCGCTGATGGTGCCGGACGAGGCGTAGTTGTAGAACCAGGGGAACTTGGCGAACACCCACTCCAGGAAGAACTGCGCGGCGAGCGTGGTGACCATCAGGTAGAAGCCCTTGATCCGCGAGCTGGGGATGCCGAACAGCAACCCGACCGACCCGGCGATCAGGCCGCCACCGAGCAGTGCCAGGGGTAACGGTAGGCCAGGCACCCGCAGCAAAAGGCCATAGGTGGCGAACGCCCCCACCGCCATGAAGCCGGCGGCGCCGACCGACGTCTGGCCGGTGTAACCGGTCAGCAGGTTCAAACCCAGGCCGGCCAGCGACAGCACCAGGAAAGGGATCAGGATCGCGTTGAGCCAATAGTCGTTGCCCAGCCATGGCAGACCGACAAAGGCCACCAGCAGCAACAGCAGCAGGCCCGGCCGCCAGCGCCGACGCACCAGGGTCAGCGGTGCTTCGTCGAAACTGGCAGTCAGGCGCGGAACAGTAGCGGTCATGGCGTCATACCCGTTCAATGATCCGGTCGCCGAACAGGCCGGACGGACGGATGTAGAGGAAGATCAAGGCGAGGAAGTAGGCGAACCAGGGCGTGATGCCTCCGCCGATCAGCGGGCCGATGTAAGCCTCGGCAAGGTTCTCGGCGGCCCCGACGATCAGCCCGCCGACAATGGCCCCGCCGATCGAGGTGAAACCGCCGATGATCAGCACCGGCAGCGCCTTGAGCACCACCAGCGAAAGCGAGAACTGCACGCCCTGGCGCGCGCCCCAGAGCAGCCCGGCGACCAGTCCGACCACCCCGGCCACGGCCCAGACGATCTGCCAGATGCGGTTGAGGTTGATGCCCAGCGACAGTGCCGCGCGAGTATCGTCGGCCACGGCGCGCAAGGCGACACCGATGCGGGTCTTGTTGAACAGCACGGCCAGCACCGCCACCGTCAGCGCGGACACTCCAGCGGCGATCAGGTCGAACTGGCTGACCATGATCTCGCCAACGAACAGCGGAACGTCCTCAATGCCCAGGTCCAACGCGCGCACCTGGGCACCCATCAGTCCTTGGGCCAGGCCTTCGATGATGAACGACAGGCCGAGGGTCGCCATGAACAAGGTAATCTGCGAGCGGTTGACCAACGGCCGCAACACCAGGCGCTCGATCAACAGCGCGCCGACAATCATCACCAATACCGTCAGGACCAACGCCAGGGCAAAGGACAGGCCCTGCTCACGCAAGCTGACAAAGGTCAGCGCGGCGAACAGCAGCATGGCGCCCTGGGCGAAATTGAACACGCCGCTGGCCTTGTAGATCAGCACGAAACCGATGGCCACCAGCGAATACAGAGTGCCGGCCAGCAGCCCGCCGATCAGGGTTTCCAGAAAGAAATTCATGAATGAGGCGCTCCCAGGTAGGCAGCGATCACCTCGGGATTGGCCTGGACTTCGGCCGGCGAGCCATCGCCGACCTTGCGTCCGTAGTCCAGCACCACCACATGGCTGGACAGGCCCATGACCACCTGGATGTCGTGCTCGATGAGAATCACCGTGGTGCCAAGATCACGATTGATGTCGGCGATGAAGCGGCTCATGTCCTGTTTCTCCTCGGCGTTCATGCCGGCCATCGGCTCGTCGAGCAACAGCAGCGTCGGCTGCGCGATCAGCGCCCGGCCCAGCTCCACGCGTTTCTGCAAGCCATAGGCCAGGCTGCCCACGGCGACGTCGCGCCAGGCCTGCAATTCGAGGAATTCCAGCACCCGCTCGGCCCGCTCGGCAAACGCCCGCGCCTCGCGCCGGGCACGCGGCAGGCCCAGGGCCTGTTCGAGAAAAAACGTTCGTTGGAAACGCGACAGACCGGTGAGCAGGTTGTCCACCACACTCATTTTCTTGAACAGCGCATTGTTCTGGAACGTCCGGCCGATGCCGAGCCTGGCCGCCTTCAGTGGATGCGGGCGGCGCAACGGTTCAGCGGCGAAGAACAATTGGCCGGCGTCGGCCCGGTAGACCCCGTTGAGAATGTTCAGCAGCGAACTCTTGCCCGCGCCGTTCGGCCCGATCAGCGCACAGATCTCGCCAAGCTTTACGCTGAACGAGAGGTCGGAAATCGCTTTCACGCCGCGGAACGACAGCGACACATTGCGCACCTCCAGCAGCGCACTCATGCCGCTCGCTCCAGGTACTCCTGCAACCACGATTGACGCGCCGGGCCGTGTAGCACCACGTCAGCGGGTGCGCTCGGCACCTCGATCCGACGCAGCCGCTGAAAGCCCAACAGGTGCCGCACCCGCGCCTTGAGCCAGCGGCGCAGGCCACGCCGTGGATCGTTCAAAGTCCATTCGCACAGGCGCCGCCGCCAACTGCCTGGAAGTGGCAGGCGAGCTTCGATTTCCGCGGCCAGCGATTCGACTCGCGCGGCGGACAGCAGCAAGGCGGTCGGGGCGATCTCGCAGCGATCGCGGCTGGCTGATTCGCGGTTTTCCGGAAACGCCAGGCCTTCGCCGCCCTCCAGCCAGCGACTGAACAAGTGGGCCAGGCCATCGCGCCATTCGGTGCCTTCATCGACCCACACCACCGCGTCCTCGGCGACCTGGGCCCAGCCCTGGCGTTGCGCTGTCGGCGCCTCAGTGACGAACAGCACCGACAGCGACTGCACCTGCCACAGGCCGCGACTCGCCACACTAACCTGGGCCGAATACAACCGCAGCGGCCAATCCTCATCCAGGCCGCACTGCAGCCAGTGCGACACGCTTTCGCGGCGCTGGACAAAAGCGAACGTCGGACGGATCAGGCGTAACTGGCGTTGTAGCGCCTCACCACGACTGTCGCGGTCGATCACCACGCTGTGTCCGCCCAATTGACGCGCCGCCAGTGCCAGGATCAGCAGGCTCGGTTCGAAGGCACCACTGAGCGCCAACCGCGCGCCAGGGGCAAAGCCTTGCTGGCGCAAGCCATCGCAGACACGCTCGACCTCGCGTTGCACATCGATCCAACGCCAGGCCTTCCAGAGGCCGAGGCGCCGATGGCGCAGGGCGATCTGCGTCGGTCGCTCCCTGGCCCAGCGTTGCAAGGCCGCCAGGGCGCTGTCAGTCACTCCGTCGGACAGTGGCGAATTGAGCTCAAAGACACTCATGGGCTTACTCCTCACCGGCCAAGGCCGGCTCAGCGAGGTGGGTGTGCCGGACCAGGCGCTTCAAGTCCCGGTAGCCAGCACCAGGGTGGTTGGCGGGCAGTCGCGGACCGTCGCCGAACAGCTTGTCGCGCAGCGTGCCTGGGCGGTATTCGGTCTTGTACGCACCGCGCCGTTGCAACTCGGGCACCAGCAGTTCAACCACATCGTGGAAGGTTTCATGGGCCAGGGCGTAAGCCAGGTTGAAGCCGTCCACGTCGGTGTCCTCGACCCAGGCCTGCAGCTCGTCGGCCACGGTTTGCGCACTGCCGACGATCAACGGGCCGAACCCGCCAATGCCGACCCAGTCGGCCAGTTCCTGGACGGTCCACTGCTTGTCCGGGTCGGCGGTAGAGAAGGTTTCCACCGCCGACTGGATGGCATTGGTATGGATGTGCTTGAGCACCTGGTCGGGCCGGTACTGACCGAAGTCGATGCCGGTCCAGCCGGAGATCAGCGCGAGCGCGCCCTCGTAGCTACTGTAGGATTTCAGTTCCCGCCACTTGGCCTGTGCCTTGGCGTCGGTCTCGTCGACGATCACCGTCTGCAAGTTGAAGATCAACACCTTGCGCGGATCGCGCCCGGCTTCGGCAGCGCGCCGGCGTATGTCGGCCACGGTCTTTTTCAGGATCACCTTGGACGGTGCGGCGACAAACACACATTCCGCATGGCCGGCGGCGAAGTCCTTACCACGACTCGACGCGCCCGCTTGGTAGAGCACCGGTGTGCGTTGCGGTGACGGCTCGCAAAGGTGGATGCCCGGCACCTGGAAATGCTTGCCCTGGTGACGGATCTCGTGGACCTTGCTCGGGTCGCTGAAAATCCCGCGCTCACGGTCGCGCACCACCGCACCCTCCTCCCAACTGCCTTCGAACAACTTGTAGAGCACTTCCAGGTATTCGTCGGCATAGTCATAGCGCGCATCGTGATCGCTCAGCGCCTTCTGCCCGAGGTTGCGCGCCCCGCTGTCGAGGTAAGAGGTGACGATGTTCCATCCGATGCGGCCCTTGGTCAGATGGTCCAGCGTGGACAAGCGACGGGCGAAGGGATAAGGGTGTTCGAAGGTCAGCGAGGCAGTGAGGCCAAAGCCCAGGTGTTCAGTCACCAATGCCATCGGCGTGATCAACGCCAACGGATCGTTGACCGGCACCTGGGTCGCCTGGCGGATGGCGGCATCGCCGTTGCCGCCGAGCACATCGTAGATACCGATCACATCGGCGATGAAGATGCCGTCGAACTTGCCGCGCTCCAGCAGCTTGGCCAGGTCAGTCCAGTAATCCAGGTCCTTGTACTGCCAGGCGCGATCCTTGGGATGCCTCCAGAGACCGGGCGACTGGTGACCGACACAGTTCATCTCAAAGGCATTCAAACGAATTTCACGTGGCATGGGAACTCCTGCTCGATAGATTCAGCACCACTTCCCGGTGCTTCTCATTGCTCTATCAACACGATTCGTGCCAAGTAATAATTCTTTTATTTACAAACAGTTAGACATGCATCCAGGCAGTGGAAATGCCTGCATGGGGACAACCTTGTTGATCAACTGTCTGGTGGCAGACAGTGTGCAGCCAATTCGTACAAGAAGCTCCTCACGCCTATACCGAAATTCCTCAAAGATTTAACTTGACGCATCAGATTACGACCATCATATTCAGCCAGAATATTATGACCATCATGTTATTGACGAGACGTTACAGCGTGATGCTCACCCCAGCAACGCCGCGGGCCGCAGACTCAGGTTGAGGCACGCCATCCACCAGCGCAGGAAATGACGTATGGAAGCCCGGACTTCATTGGCGATTGCCGATACACAACCCCACGCCTCCACCCAACCCTTGACCGGTAAAGTCGTGGCACTGCTTGCCGGTCTCGCGGCGATCAGCATGCTCTCCACCAACATCATCCTTCCGGCGTTTGCGGACATCGGTGAAGATCTGGGCGTGACCGCTCGCGAACTCGGCCTGACGCTGTCCAGCTTCTTCATCACCTTCGCCTTGGGCCAACTGGTGGTCGGGCCACTGGCCGACCGCTACGGGCGCCAGAAGCTGGTGCTGGGCGGCCTCTCGGTATTCGTTGTAGGCACCGTCATCGCCGGTCTTGCCAGCACGCTCGACGTATTGATCGCCGGACGCGTCGTGCAGGCGCTGGGCGTATGCGCAGCCTCGGTGCTGTCGCGCGCCATCGCTCGGGATCTGTTCGAAGGCGAGACGCTCGCCCGCGCCCTGTCACTGACTATGATCGCCACTGCCGCGGCGCCTGGCTTTTCGCCGCTGGCCGGCAGCGTCCTGTCCGTCACGCTCGGCTGGCGTGCCGTCTTCATCCTGGTCGGGCTGGCCGCCGTTGTACTGGCCTTTTTCTACGTGCGTGACCTGGGAGAAACCCATCCCGCCGATCGCCGGGCGCCGCACTCGGCCAAGAGCGTGGTCCTCGCCTATCGCCGATTGGCGCTGGATAAGCGCTTCATCCTCCCTGCCCTTTCAATGAGCCTGCTGATGAGTGGCTTGTTCGCATCGTTCGCGGCGGCACCTGCTATCCTGATGAAAGGTATCGGCCTGACGTCGGTGCAGACCGGCCTGTATTTCGCCTCTACGGTATTCGTCGTGTTCGCAGCCGGCATGGCGGCTCCGCGCCTGGCGCATCGTCATGGTGCCCGGATCATCACACTGCTGGGCATTGCCTGCGCCATGACCGGCGGAGGCCTGCTTCTCGTCGGTCCGGCCGCGCCTGGTCTTGGGTGGTATGCCCTCTCGATGATCACCTTTTTGTGGGGCATGGGCCTGGCCAATCCGCTGGGCACGGCAATCACCATGGGACCTTTCGGCAAAGAAGCCGGCATGGCCTCCGCACTGCTGGGGTTTCTCTCCATGGGTGCGGCAGCGCTGACCACCTGGCTGGCCTCGGTCTTGAGCTTCGCGCCGGTCACGACGTTGGGCGGGATCCAGGCGACGGCCTGCCTGGTGGCACTGGTATTGTTTCTCTTGCGGGGCAGCCGTTGAAGATGGCCGTTGTACTCCGAGCGTTACACGCTCCGATCAATACACGGGCCAGGTTTCGACAATTTTCCCACCGCGCACGGCCAGCAAATCGCCAAATTGCAGCAGCACGGATTCCGTCTGTGTCGGCCGCAAAAACACCTGGTCTTCCACATCCAGCCCTACGGCGGGTGAGCCGTTGACCATTTCCTGGTTGGAACTGCGACCATAGAGCTCGTTGCTTTGAAGCCCCGAAGGGGACTCGAACTCGGCCATCCAGTTGCCGCCATAGATAAAGAATGTCGCGCGCTGATTAGGGTCCCACCAAGAGAACAATCGGGACTTGTCATCCAGGGCTGGAAAATTCACGGCTCCAGTACTCTTTAGCACTGGCGTTGCGATGAAGGCCGCCGGCACATGCTCGGCCAGCGATGGCAGGTCGTAATGGGTCGGTTTGAGAAACGCCGTTCCCACCGAGACCTCGCTGCTCAAGCGTTCCTGCTCATGCATGCGGTAGCTGGGGCTGCCAGCGGTATTGAGCGTGAGCCCTTCGTGCCAAAGCGTCGGGAAACGCTCCCGTAGGTGGCGCACATGAGCGTTGTAGATGACCATCACCTTGTCGAACAACGCCTGGGACGAACCGAGGACCTTGGGCACACCCATACCAACAAACGGGTCATACCCCATGAAACCGGCGAATTCGAGATGCTGCGGATGGGCACTGATCAGTGTCAGCATCTCGCCGAGCACCGTTTGGTCAGCGACCCCGCCGCGATGCAGGCCGACATCCAGCTCGATATTGACCCGCATCCGGATGCCCAGGCCTTGCGCCAATGCCAGGTAATCCATCAGTCGCTGGGGCGTATCGAGCAGCCATTGCAGTTGCCTGGAAGGGTCGAAGGTTCCCTTGTGGGTTTGGTAAAACACCTCCGCCGAGCGCACCGGTAAAGGTTTGCCGAGCAAGATATCAGCCTCGGGAAAGGTCACTGCATCGTGATTGAGGAACGGCTGATGAAACGACATCAGCCGCCGGGTATCGGTACGTTTGGCGATGTAGGCCAACAGCCCCGGGGATGGCAGGGATTTTTCCACCAGGCGCAAGTGTTTACCGGCGCGTGTGACGGATTGCATGACCACATTGATGTTGTGATCGAGCAGGTCGAGGTCGATGAGCATCACCGGTCGCATCGGCCCATGGGTCTTCAGCTCCTGGTTCAGCGCGCGGAAATACTCGTTGTAAGGGCTGCCCCGATCACTCGGCCGCAACAGCACCCCCGCCCCGACCATCAATGCCCCCACTCCCGCGGTGCCGAGCATAAAGGTTCTACGATTCATCAGGACGCTCCCTCGGCGTGCGCAGTCAAGTTGCACGTTACGGCAGCAGCATCAGGCTGTTGAGGCTATGGGCGGTCAGAAAGGGGACTTTGGCGGCCATGCTTTGCCAAGCCCGCAACCACAGCGGCGCCCCCAGAACTTACAAATACCCAACTGAACTATCTCGCAGTTGCGCTCGCACAGGTTTCTTGTAAAAAACACGCGCGATTACATACACCCGGGATAGTTTTTCGTCCCACTCCAGAAATGAATGAAAGATTAAATCTCCCACAGCAGTTGACAGCTCAATGGACGCGTTGGTAATTTCACCGCACTGCCAATTATTCCCGCAGTGTTTAGCCAAGACTGGGATGTCTAAGAATGTACTATCACCTTTCTGCTATCAGTTCCTCCCACAGCTATCCCGATAGCTGCTCCCCGGCCATTCTGGCCATCTTCAAAAGCAATATCTGGCGTCGCTAATCCAGCGAAGACCGGAGCCTGTCTGCTGCCTGCCAGCAACGCCCTGATCTTTCCCCACTGAACTCGAAGACGCTCGCGCCTTGTGCCCTGCGCATCGCCTGGCAGCAATCCATTGCAAGCCTGGTAATGCGCGCGACATGAACAGCGTCCGTCCCGAATATTCAGAATATCCGTCAACACGTATTTAAAGTGCCTGCGCGCTTTATATTCCCGTGGTGCTCTCTTAATGGAGCGCCTGAACCGTTGCACCTTTAAAATGGCATTAACCATGAATAGAAATTTAATTGCCGTGAATGTTCTTCATCACGAGGAACGGCGACCTACGGATGCACTTGGCATATATGCAAATGCACTGGAACAATTGGGTCGCGAATCTGTTTTCATTCTTGAATCACTGTCCGGTCCAAGCCGTGATCGCCGAGCGACGATCATCGGGCTCGAGCCGCTTTTCGAAGTGTGCATCAACGAGGGCCAGGCACAGCTACGAGGCGGCGTTGCCCTGTGCGAACACTTGTCCGCCAGCCTGCGGCAAGCGGGCGTGCAGGTTGACCAGGCATACACGATCCATCTACCCGACAGTGAGGCGGCATGGAACCTGCTCCGGGCTATCCAGGCAACGTTCCAGCCGGCGCCCAATGCGCCCTCCAGCCTGGCCTTCTTCGGCTATTTCTCTTACGACTGCGTTCGCCTGATCGAGCGGCTTCCCGACCTGGCCAAACAGACCTACGACTACCCGCTCATTGCCCTGTCGGTCTATCAGACGCTGGTTTATTTCCACAGCAATGGCATTGTCGAAACCCTGATCAACAACCACGACCTCTGGACGCCCCGCACGTTGGAGGACTACCCCTTCCTGAGCACAACCCCGGTGCGCGAGGCGCTGGACCCGCCATCGTATCCCGAGGCGTTCGAGGAAGAGCGCACAGTGACCCCGGAGCAGTTCGTCGAGCGTGTCGAGGTGGCGATGGAGCACATCCGCGCCGGTGACGTCTACCAGATCCAGCTCGGCCATGAGGTTCGCATCCGCTCGCAGGTTTCGCCGTTCGCTGTGTACCAGCACCTGCGCCTTCGCAACCCCTCCCCCTACATGTACCTGGCCCACTTAGGTGGCATCGATCTGATCGGCGCCAGTCCCGAGCTGTTCGTCAGGATCAAGGACGACTTGATAGAAATGCGCCCGATCGCCGGCACCGTCGGCAAGAAACCTGGCGTCGATCCGGCTCAGCTGGTCCTGGAACTGACCCGCTCGGAAAAGGAGCGCGCCGAACACCTGATGCTCATCGACCTGTGTCGCAACGACATTGGTCGCGTGTGCCAGGCCGGCTCGCTGGAGGTCGATGAATTCATGCTGGTGGAAGAGTACTCGCACCTCTATCACATGGTGTCCAACGTTCGTGGCCTGCTGCGCCCGGGCCTGGATGCCTACGACGTGATCAAGGCCTCGTTCCCCGCGGGAACCATGTCCGGCGCGCCTAAGGTCAGGGCAATGGAACTGATCGAGGGGATGGAAAGCAACCGCCGGGGCATTTATGCCGGGGCCCTTGGCCTGGTCGGTTTCGATGGCAGCGTCAACACCGCGTTGTGCATTCGCTCAACGGTCTTCGACGAGGGTACGTACCACTTGCGGGCATCCGCCGGCGTGGTGGCCGATTCGGTGCCCGAACTGGAGTGGAAAGAGACGCTGTACAAGATGGGTTCCGTCTACCGGGCAGTGACCGGCCAGGAGATCGCACTGTGAAAGTATTCCTGATCGATGCCTACGACAGCTTCGTCTTTATCATCAGCCAATACCTGGAACAACTGGGGCTGGAAACCCGCGTCGAGCGCCATGACGTGCCGGATCTCATCCAGCGCATCGAAGCATTCTCGCCGGACTTCTGCGTGCTGGGCCCAGGGCCTGGACATCCGGCCGACGTGGGCTACATCCAAGTGATCGAGCACTTTCAGGAGACCCTGCCGCTGCTGGGTGTGTGTCTGGGTCACCAGGCCATCGGCCTGGCCTTCGGTGCCCAGGTTTGCCGGGCCCTGCACGTGATGCACGGCAAGGTGAGTACGATCGAGAACGACGGCAAGGGCGTCTATGCCCACACCCAGGCACGCCCGATACAGGCCACCCGTTATCACTCGCTGATGATCAGCGACCAGCCATTACCCGACTGCCTGCAGATCACCTCGAGATCCACGGACGACGGCTATGTGATGGGTGTACGCCATCGTCACCTGCCGGTGGAGGGAGTGCAGTTCCACCCTGAAAGCATCCTGACCGAAAACGGCCTGGACCTGTTCCGCAGTTTCATCCGCTGTTACGTGCACAAGTGACCCCACCAGGAAGGGGCATGCGCCCCTTCTCCAACCATTGACTCGCCGGCTGACGGGAGCCAGGAATGAGCACGATGGGTTGCTGCGACGCTCCATCCTCAGGAATATCCTGATGGCATATTCAACTCAGCGATGGCAAGCTTGCGACCGGCAATACAGGCCCGTGTGCAGTTGGGCAGCACGTTCATATCCGATGCTGGCTGCCATTCACCTCGGGTACCCATCACCTGTCACTCAACTGAACAAGGATGTCGGCATGAAAATCTCCCTTGGTATCGTCACCCTCGCCGGGTGCCTGTCCACCTTTTCTGTCTCGGCCGCAGGTCCGAGCCACAGCGATCTGTTCAAGGCCCTGGCGCAGTGCCAGGCCAGTGCGCAGCAAGTGAGCGAGTTCAATGGCCTGGTCGACGCTGAACAACTGACGCTCCCCAAGGATGAAGCCCACAGCCCGTGGGGCGGTGGCGCCTGGCAAGCCACCCCGGCGCTGACGGTGCACGGCGTGTCGTCGACCACCTTGGTGATGACCGACCGCTTCAGCTTCTTTCTCCAGGCCAAAAGCAGCAACCCGAAGGCCGATGCGCAGAAGCTCGCCAGCACCCTGAAACTGGAAAAGACGTTGGATACCGACGGCTATGTTGACTACCAGCGCGACCTCGGCAACGGCGCGACCCTGCGCGTGGTCTCCACGGAAAACAAGGACAGCGACCTCTATGTGGGTTGCAGCTATGAGCAGGATGCTTCCTGAGGCCTGGCGATACCCTCTCCCGAGAATACCTAAGAACCAAGTCGTTAATGCCCGGGCATCGGACTGTTTGGGCGTTTTACCTCGCGTTGTTGCCTTACCGAGTCAGGGTTGGCAATGCGGTTCGATTGAGGCCCGCCAGACGTACGCAATAACAGGCCGATTTCCTGCGCGCTGACCGCCTTGCTGAAAAAATATCCCTGGATTTCATCGCAGCCATTTTCACGCAGGAAGTCTTGCTGCTCTCGGGTTTCGACACCTTCGGCAATGACCTTGAGGTTCAGTTTGTGCCCCAACGAAATCACCGCGGTGGCAATGGCCTTGTCGTTCTCGTTGTCGGGCAGATCGCGCACGAAAGACTGGTCGATCTTGAGTCTGGCGATCGGGAAGCTTTTCAATGCGGCGAGACTGGAGTAACCGGTGCCGAAATCGTCGATCGAGAGGCTGATCCCCATTGCTTGCAGTGCCTTCATTTTGCTGATGGCTTGCTGAAGGTCCTGCATGATCAGGCTTTCGGTCAATTCCAGCTCAAGGTACATCGGGTCCAGTCCACTTTCTTGCAAGGCATGCTTCACCCGGTCGATCAGGTCCCTTTCGATGAACTGGCGGGCGGAGATGTTCACCGACACGGTGATCGGCGGCCAGCCGGCGTCCTGCCACGCCTTGTTCTGTCTGCAAGCGGTACGAATCACCCAGTCGCCGATGGGCACGATCAACCCGGTATCTTCGGCCTGGGGAATGAATTTGATCGGAGACACCATGCCCAGATCGGGGTGTTGCCAACGGATCAACGCCTCTACGCCGATGATCCGGCCTGACTGCAAATCCACCTGGGGCTGGTACAACAGCAGGAATTCATCATTGTTGAGTGCGCTTCGAAGCCCGTCTTGCATGGCGAGCTTGCCCTGGACCTTGTTATTCATCTCGCTCGTATAGAACTGAAAACTGTTGCGCCCCAGTTCCTTGGCCCGGTACATGGCGGCGTCTGCATTGCTGAGCAACGTGTCGGTATCGCTGCCGTCGGCCGGGTAAGTGGCCAGCCCCATGCTGCAGGTGACGTGGAGTGTATGGCCGGCGAGCTGAATCGGCCGCAGGATGGCTTCCTGGATTTTATGCAGGACTGGCGTCACACCGTCGAGATCCGAGGGCTGGTCGAACAGGATGATCACAAACTCGTCGCCTCCCAGTCGCACGACGGTATCGGTACGACGTACACACTCCAGCATGCGCTGGGCGACGGTTTTCAACAGTTCGTCCCCGGCACTGTGTCCAAGGCTGTCATTCACCAGTTTGAACTTATCCAGGTCGAGAAATACCACCGTCACCAGCCGGTTGTAGCGCTGGGCATAAAGCATCGCCTGCTTGAGACGGTCTTCGAGCAGGGTGCGATTCGGCAGCCCGGTCAGTGCGTCATGGTCGCCCATATAGCGAATGCGCTTCTCGGTCAGTTGGCGTTCTATCGCAATGCCGGCAAGCGGTGTCGCCATGTCGATCAATTGCGTCTCGGCCGGGCTGGGGCTGCGTACGGTGTTGGCATACAAGGCAAAGGTACCCAGGACCTTTCGCTCATGGGACAGGATCGGCGTCGACCAGCAGGCGCGAAACCCATAGGGTTCGGCGAGTGAGCGGTACGCTTCCCACAATGGATCCTGCTGGATGTCCGTGACGATGACCGGTTCTCGTCGATACGCCGAGGTGCCGCATGAACCGACGTTCGGACCGATCTCGACCCCGTCGATAAGCTGGCTATAGGATTTTGGCAAGCTGGGCGCCGCCCCGTGCAGCAGGTGCTTGCCCTCCTCATCCAGCACCAGGATGGACACCTTCATGCCCTCCAACTGGGACTCGACCAGGTGAGCCAGACTGTCGAGCACTTCTGCAAGCTCGGTGCTCCTGGCGATCATTTCCAGGACATGACCTTGTCCGGCACGGACAATGGCTTCTTGCTCCAAGCGGTCGTTTTGCACGGCGAGCCGTTCCGTGGCGATACTCAATTGAGCCGTTCTTTTTTCCAATTGAAGTCGATCTTCGAGGAATTGATTCACCGCGCGCGCCATGTTGCCGATCTCGTCCTTGCCATGGTCCGCCATCATCAGATGAGTCTTGTCAGCGTGTTCCTGGCGCAATTGCCGGCTTATTTCATTCAGGCGCACGAGCACATGGCGACCCATGAAGACCCGGGTCACGAACCAGGCGAATACCAGGCTGGCGCCCAACATGATCAGCACCCATTGCTGGCTGCGATTCGAGGCCTCGACCAGGCGCTGCACGGCCTGGCGATAGTCTTCGGTGTAGGCACTCGATTGCGCCCTGGCCACCGCGACCAGCCTCCCCGCTTCGTTCTTCAGTTGCTCATTGAAGCGCTGCATGACGTTATGCTGATTGATGAGCGTCTGGCGCAGGGCGAAGAGATCGGGCATCGCCACATCAGCATCAGGCAACTTGCCTGAGGTGCGTGACAGTCCCTCGTATCGGATCCGCAGCCGTTGCACGGCCTCGCTGTCAGCCGCTTGCGGCAGATCGAAAAGCATCATCGCCAGTTCCAGGTTGGCCCGGGTCTGGGTCGCGGTGAGCCGGGCGGTTTGATCCTTGAGGGCCTGCTCGAAGGTGACCTCGGTTTGCAGCAGGCTTTCTCGCAGTTGCGCAACGATGTTGGCGGTATTGCGGAACATCTGACTCGACTGATGCATGTCGAGTATCGCCACGCCACTGTTGGCGGCAGTCAGTTGCTGCACCAGTTGATCGAGGGCTTCAAGCTGCTCGACGGTCGCCGCATAGCTTGAACGCAGGATGTCGGGGGAACGGCTCGTCAGAAACTGGTCGGTCTGGCGTTCGATCAGCAAAGTGCGCTGCGCCATGTCTTGCCCATCTTGCATGCGGACCAGTCGTTCATCCGTCAACTGGCGAGTGGCGCTGTTTGAGGTGCGCAACGCATAGACCGCAGTGGCGCCCCCTGCCAGGATCAGCAGCGCCAGCGTCAGGAACGCCAGAGTGAACTGTGCCCGCAGCGATTGCGGCAATAGCGGGCGTCCAAGTCGGAAATTCATGTCCAACGTCAAGGATTCCATTGGTGGCGATAGATGTCTCGATAGCCATTGTCAGGATCGTAGTGAAATTTTTTCCCGCCATCGAAGGCCATATTGTCGGCATTGACCAAGTGAATCGGCGCCACGAAGCCGCTCACCGGCTGGCCTGCGAACAAGCGGTTCAATTCATCCATCACTTGCCAGCCATGCAGGTTGAGCGGTTCGGCCACGGTAACGGTCTGGTAGGTTTTTGCCTGTATGCGCAAGAAAGCCGAAGCGCTGCCGTCACCGGCAGACAACAGACTGATGCCGTCACTGGGTATGGCGGCGTTGGTCAACGAGGCAATCGAGTAGTCGAAATAGATGTCGTTGATGGCCAGCGTGTGGGTCCAGCGCTTGCCATAGCGCTGAAGCAACTCCTTGGTGATCGCTGGCATCTTCTCGCCACTCTCGGAGATCGCGACATCGCGCACCTCCAGCAACGTACATTCTCGGCAGGCCCGGATGACGTCCTCCATGGCCCTGGCTTTCGCCATGGCAATGCTGTACTTGGAGTCGGTCAGGATGACCACGCCGGCGCGTCCGCTCGACTGCGCCACCGCCGCCATGGCCGTGAGGCGGGCCACTTCAAGCGGGTCAGTGGTGACGTTCATGGCCACCGGCGTGCCGTCGATCGGCCCGGGGCGTACTCCGGCGTGCCAACCAACCACCGGCACTTCCTGGTTGGCGAACAGAAGCAGCGCCGCATTGTTCTCAAGGGCATCGGAGCCGCACAGAATGAGGCCGTCGGGCTTCGCTGCCAGGGCATCGGCAAAGGCCTTCGCGCGCCCAGCCGATGATCCGGCGCCATCGAATATCTTCAGCGTCCAGCCCAACGCGTTGGCAGCCTCCCGAGCGCCCTGCGCGACACCGACGATGCCTCCGTTACGCAAATCTTCTGCGACGAGCGCGATGCTCTTGCCCCGCTGGGCTTGCGGGCCGGACTCTGGGCCGTTCCAACGAACGGCGCCGAGGGAGGCCCTGGAAACGATTTCCTGTGCTTGAGTCACCGTGACCTTGTCGTTCTCGGCATCCGTTGCGGTTGACAGGTTCTGGCCGTATCCGGAAGTTGCCGTGAAAAGACAGGCTACCGTTATGCAAGCCATCCCCAGTAGCCAGGGACTCAGTAATCTGGGCCTGATCAAACAGGTGGGGTCACCGCATGTGATGCCGGATCTGGGGCCGGTAACGCGATCATAGTCTGGCATGACGTCCCTTTTTGCCGAGAATGCAGTGTTCCCAAAGGATAGTCGGTTCTGCTGCCATCAGGTCCTTTGTGGGTAAAAGGGCAATGCCAGTGATAAAAAATGGATTTCAGAAGGATCAAGAAAAAACGGGGCAGCCCCATCAATGATTCAACCCATCGAATTACTGCACAGGGTGCAGCTATGCCTTGCATGACCAAGGTATTATCCATGCAAAGGTCTGCAATCATTCTCCAGCGACACACATTTTCGAATCCTGAGGAGTTGCTGGAATGGTCACGGTCATTGGTTTTTCTTCCACGGGTGGGCCGCAGGTTCTAGAGGTCAAACAGGACGGTCATGCTGCGCCCGGCTTCGGTGAGGTGTGGCTCCAACAGCATGCCATCGGCATCAACTACCTCGACGTCACCCAGCGCAACGGCGCGGTTCCCGTCGCCCTGCCTTCGGGGTTGGGTCTGGAGGGGGCCGGGCTGGTCACTGCGGTAGGACCAGGTGTCACTCACGTCAAGGTCGGTGATCGCGTGGCGTATGCCACCGGCCCGCTGGGTGCCTACGCGAGTGGCCGCTTGGTTCCGGCCGGGAAACTGGTACCACTTCCTGCATCGATCAGCTTCCAGGATGCTGCCGCCGTACTGTTCAAGGGCATCACCGCCCAGTACCTGCTCAAGAGCACTTATCCCGTGGGGCCGGGAACGGTCATGGTGTTGTATGGCGTCGCCGGTGGTGTCGGCGCAATCATGGCCAAGTGGGCCAAGCATCTGGGCGCTTTCGTGATCGGAGTCGTCTCTCGTGCGCAAAGCGTCGAGAAGGCGCGGGCTCTGGGCTGCGATGAAGTCCTGGTTTTCGATGCCCAGACGTTGGCGCAGGAGGTGGCTCGCATCACCGACGGCAAGAAGGCCGATGTGGTTTACGACCCGATTGGGCGAGTCTCGTTCGCAGCATCGCTCGATTGCCTGCGCCCGCGCGGGCTGATGGTGTCTTTCGGCGCATCGTCAGGTGCGCCACAAGCGATCGAAGTGGGCATGCTCAACGCCAAGGGTTCGCTATTCCTCACCCGCCCCTCGATTGCCGCCCACACCAGTAGCGTCGAGGAGTACCAGGCGCGCGCCAATGACGTATTGGCCGCGCTCCAGGCCGGAATCATCGAACCCGCCGTCTGGAAAACCTACAAGCTGGAGGACGTCGCACAAGCCCACGCGGATCTGGAAAGCGGCCGCGCTTCAGGTACTCTGCTGCTCATTCCCTGAAATGTCCTTGAGTATGCCTCAGAGGTTGTGGACACGTGATCACACTGGATAGCCGCCACACGGACGAATTTGCCGCCTTGCTGGCGCTCGAATCGCAAGGTTCGTTCGTTGCCGCCGCGCGGCTTTTGCAGCGCCACCCCACGATCATTTCCAAACGCCTCGCGGCGCTGGAAGCCCGCCTGGGAGTCAGGCTGCTCGAGCGCAGCACCCGACACATCCGCCTGACAGACGCCGGGGCCCGCCTGGTCCGACGCCTGCGGCTGGCGACCGAGTTGATGGTTGAAGCAGAGCAGGAAGCAACGTCCGGGGCCGCCAAGGTGCGTGGCAATCTGCGCCTGGCAGTACCGGCAGCCATGGGCAGGCTCTGGTTGGCGCCGATACTGCCGGAGTTCCTGGCGGCCCATCCACATTTGACGCTCACCGTGGATTACAGCGAGCGTCTCGTCGATGTGATCGCCGAAGGTTTCGATGTGGCAATACGCCTAGGTGAACTCAACGATAGCCGCCTGATTGCCAAGCGCCTCGGCGATCATCGGCGCATCCTTTGCGCGTCTCCCGGTTACATCGAACGCCATGGCTGGCCAGCGTCACCCGCGGAACTGGTCAATCACAACTGCCTGGGATTCACGGGACTGGCGTCATACCCAGAATGGAAGCTCATCCGCGCCGACGAACACTTCAGCGTGCACCCCCAAGGCTCCCTCGTGTCCAACGACAGTGAAGCGCTGTTGAGCGCGACCATTGCCGGCACCGGCATCCTCGGTGCGGGGGAGTGGCTGTTCAGCCGTGCGTTGGCAAACAAAGAACTGGTCAGAGTATTACCGGACTGGGAGTTGGGAGCAAAAGGAGGGATCTATCTTATCCGGCCCTCGGCAAAATTTGCCTCCTCCGCCACCCTGGCGCTCAAGGAATGGCTCGAGGGCAAGCTCGTTCAAACGGGCACTGTCAGGGCCGCGTAAAAAAGGCCAGCACCACAATGCAAGCCCGCTCCCCCAGGTTTCGGTTCGGCTATCCCCACCTAATAAAGCATTTACTTCCATCCGGATGACGCCAACTTATTGGCACAAAAAACACCGAGATAAAAATAAATTAATACAGCGACGGTTTCCCGACGCACGGTAGCCATGCGCCATTGCTGGGGGTTCAAGTCGAGGCTCATCATCCGCTGGCAACCCCCGCAGTACGTTCAGGCCGCCGACCTGAACGAAAGGATGTAATCAATCGCTTCGCTCAATGGAGCAACACCGAGATGATGACTGTATATTTTGTTGTCATGACGATTTGCAGTGGCATCGAAGGCTGTGTCGAGGAACGCAAACAAGGACCAACTTTTGCTTCCAAGGCAATATGCATGGAGACGGCCAGAGGCATGGCTCCGCGCAAAGGCGTGAAGTTCAAGTGTCGTAGCGAGCGTTTGTGGGTGGTCGATGAGACGCCGCCAGCAGAGAATTACGGCAAAATTGTCTCGACCAAGACCGCAGGTCAGCCTTAGCCACCGAAGTGGGCAAATCGCGCCTACGATCAGTTGCCAAGCATCTGCCACAGCGACGCCCCTACCCCGGTAATGCTCTCCCCGGCAATCAACCCCGCCGCCGCGGTGATGGCGAAGCGTTCTGTGAGGGTCGGCCAGCGACAGCTCACCAGCCAGGTCAGCACCGCACCAAGGGCCATCATCAGGGACACCGAGGCCGGCAACACGAAGGCCAGGCCCAGGGCCGCCGTGCTCGGCAGGTACCGGGCCCGATGCGCCGGCAGCACGCTGTCGAGCACGCCCAACAACAAGCCGACCAGGCCGCCGATGAAAATCGCCCAGCGAATGCTCGCGGACAATGAATCCAGGCCCAGGGTCAGGGTTTGCGCCACGGCCTTCCAAGTGGCGACCGCCGGAGCCGGCCACTCTTCGGAGAGCAGCATGGCTTGCGGGTCCGGGATCAGGGCCAGGTAAGCCAACACGCCGACGATGCTACCGACAAAAATCCCCAAGGTCTGGGCGATCAGTTGCTTGCGCGGCGTAGCGCCAATCGCCCGGCCTACCTTGAAATCGTTCATCAAGTCGGTGCATTGCCCGGCCGAACCGCCGGCGGTGTTGGCGCTCATCAAGTTGATCGGCACCTGCCCCGGCGCGACGATGCCGAAGCTCAACTGGGACAGTTGTCCAATGGCTCCGATCGGCGGGATGCCCGTGGCGCCGACCACCCGGGCGGCCACCGCCGCCAGGCAGATCGCCAAGGGAATGGTCAACAGCGCCATCCACGGGTTGATGCCGAACAACAGCACTTGCAGACTCACCACCAGGACGATCGCCAGTAAGGAACCTGTGGCAGGCCCGGCCTTGGGTATCGTCCAGATCGCCCCGCCGCCAGCCTTGGTGGAGCGGTGCAATGCCCACAGGCGAATTGCCAATGAGGCCAGGGTCGAACAGACCATCAGGCTCACCCCCGGCCAGAGCAGCCACTCCACCAGCGCAGCGAACTGCGGACCACTACTGCCCTGCGGCAACTGCACCAGGCCTTGGGCCAGCAGCCACGGCGCCAACCCGCCCCATGCCAGCAACGCGCCGAGCAGCAGGGTCAGACCCACGCGAATACCGATGATCGCGCCGAAACCGACCAATAGCAGCGAAGGGTCAGCGGTAAAGGTCAGGCGCTCCAGTTGGGCAGTTGGAGACCAGCGCGGGATGGCCCACATGAAGGTGTCGACCCCCTTGGCCACCCCGGACAGTAGAGCGGCGCTGAGCAACACCTTCAAACGCGTCGCCGCTTCGTGGCCGTGGTTGTAAATGTGCAACAACGTTTCCAGGGTCGCCATACCCTCGGGAAATTTCAGCGCCTTGTCATTGAGCAGTGACGGTCGCAGATACCAGGCAATCCAGATCCCCAGGAAACTCACGGAAAAGACCCAGGCCACCATGGGAATGGCGTCCAGCTGCTGGCCGGTCAGCAGAGTGTAGGCCGGGATTGGCGCGACCAGCCCACCGGAAATGATCGACGCAGCGGCAGAGGCCACGGTCTGGTTGATGTTGCTTTCGTGCAGCGTCCAAGGCAGCCGCCCCACCGATCGACTCGCCAAGCCTTGCCAGATGCCATAACCGACCAGCAAGGCAATGATCGACATATTGAACGACCAACCAATCTTCAATCCGGCATAGACATTGGACGGCGTCAGCAGGACACCCAGGACAATGCCCGTACTGACCGCGCGCAAGCTGAGTTCGCGTTCGACAGGGGCGTTCAAGGGCAATGTGGACGAGGTTGGGTGCATGCGAAGTCCTTATCGGCACTGGGAAGCAGCCGCCAGAGCCAGACAGGTCCCCTGTGGGTCACATAAAGCGGCAACTTAATAAGTGAACGCAGTATTCGCGCAAGGTTCACATGGCGAAGGGAAACCCTGGCGAACGTGCTCGCCAGGATCCTCAATTGATGGGCATGAGGTGAGGAGTGTCGCGAGCGCCGCGACGCATCGCGACCCAGGCAGCGCTCGACTTATTGCCCGCCCTCGTAATTGACCATCCAGGCGATCCCGAAACGGTCTTCGAACATGGCAAAGCGTTCCGCCCAGAAGGTCCTCGCCAAGGGCATGTGCACGCTGCCACCGACACTCAAGCCCTTAAACAGCCGCTCGGCCTCCTCCACGCTGTCGACGTTGAGGGAAACCGACACGCCTTGCGGTTTGCTGTACGGCTGGCCTGGCGGGCAGTCAGAGGCCATCAGGCTGAAAGCATCGACGGTCAGGCAGGTGTGCAGGATCAGGTCGGGATCCTTGGGCATGCCGGTTTCCTCAGGCGCCTGGGCAAAGGACATGGAAAACAGCTCGCCGCCCAGCACCTTCTGGTACAACGCAAAGGCCTCTTTGCAACGACCGTCGAAGGTCAGGTAGGGAATGATTCTCATGGTGGGTTCTCCTGTAGTCGGCTTCACGATTGACCGGACATCTGCGCCCGCAAGCGTTCTTCCTGCTCGCGCAATTCCGGCGTAAAGGACTCGCCGAACTCCTCGAGCTCGAAGATCTGGCGGATCTCGATTTCACTGTCGCTGACCATCGGGTTCGGGCAGCGCTTGACCCAATCGATGGCCTCCTGCAATGACTGGACCTTGAAGATCCAGAAGCCGGCGATCAGCTCCTTGGTTTGAGCGAAGGGCCCATCGACCACCGTCCGGTCCTTGCCGGAAAACTGCACACGCACGCCCTCGACACTGGGATGCAGGCCTTCACCGGCGAGCATCACCCCGGCCTTGACCAATTCTTCGTTGTAGG
The DNA here is from genome assembly GCF_900115935.1 of Pseudomonas sp. 43mfcvi1.1. Lineage (NCBI taxonomy): Bacteria > Pseudomonadati > Pseudomonadota > Gammaproteobacteria > Pseudomonadales > Pseudomonadaceae > Pseudomonas > Pseudomonas sp. 43mfcvi1.1. The sequence goes on from NZ_UETT01000004.1 coordinate 405,740, forward strand.
CGCCCATGGCGGCCAACAGTTCTTCGCTGGGCATCTGTCCGGCTTCCGATTCCGGACTGGCTTTGACGATCACCATAAATCGCATGCTCTGATCTCCTGAGAGTGGATGGATCAAGCCGTCCGTGTGGCGGCTCTATGGGCTAATCGAATGGCGTTGGCCGAAATCGACAATCCGATGCGAATATTTTTTTACAGACTCCGAGCCAGATTGCTGGACTGACGATCACCCACTCGACATCCATTGTTCGACGCACCTCGAAGTGAGGAACCCGTCGAGCCCATAGGCTATGAGCCAACTTGGAGGAGATGGCGATGACACACACCCGTTTTTTTGGAAAAACCGTACTGACCTGCACGTTCATCCTGGCGATTATCGGTTGGGGGGTCGGCTTCTATGGGCCACCGATCTATATGCAAGCGGTCATGGAGCGCACGGGTTGGCCGATCGCCCAGGTTTCGACTGCCGTTACCTTGCACTTTCTCAGCGGCACGATCGTCATCGCCAACCTGCCACGACTTTACGCACGCTTCGGAATACCCGCCATTACCCTACTGGGCAGCATCGTCCTGGGCATCGGCGTGAACATCTGGGCTCAAGCCGACCAGCTATGGGTGCTGTATGCCGGCGCCGTCTGTTCGGGTATCGGCTGGGTGACATTGGGTGCCGCCGCCGTTAACACCCTGATCGCTCCGTGGTACGTCAAGGACAGACCCAAGGCCCTGGGCAAGGCCTACAACGGCGCCAGCCTGGGTGGCGTGATCTTTTCGCCGCTGTGGGTGTTGCTGATCGAGCGTTTCGGCTTCGCCATGGCGGCGTTGGTGATCAGCGTCATCGCCGTGCTGCTGATAGGCGCCCTCGCCTTCCTGGTCTTCAGCAAAAGCCCACAAAGCCTGGGACAACATCCCGACAATGCAGACCAGCCCGAACCCCTGCCGATCAGCGCCAGCGCCACGCCGTGGAGCACCATGCAGACGCTCAGGTCGGCACGTTTCCGCACACTGGCAGCCGGCATGTCCCTGGGGCTGTTCGCCCAGATCGGCTTGATCGCGCACCTGTACTCGATCCTGGTCGGGCGCATGGGAGCCCATGACGCTTCATTCGCCATGGGCCTGGCCACTGCCAGTGCGATGGGCGGGCGATACGTCGCCGCACGCCTGATGATCCAAGGCATGAACCGCCGACAACTGGCCTGCCTCGGTTATGCCATCCAGGTGCTGGGCACGCTGATGCTTCTCGGCCTGGACCTTCACCCGACTGTGGCCTGGATAGCCGTGGCGCTGATCGGTTCGGGCATCGGCAATGCCACATCGTTGCCGCCACTGATTGCCCAGGCCGAGTTCAGCCGTGAACAAACCGCCAGGGTGATCGCCCTGATGGTCGCGATCAGCCAGGCCACCTACGCCTTCGCCCCGGCCTTTTTCGGCCTGCTGCGCTCCGCCTTCACCGATCAGAATCACGCCATCGGCGCCGTCGTGACAGGCGCGGTCGTGGTACAGGTGCTGGCCATTCTGTCGTTTTATCGAGGTGTATCCGCGCGTCCCTTCAAGAAAACCGCTTACTGACCTCTTCCCTGGCCGGGCGGTGCCCAACCCGATCACTACCCGACCTGGTTTCGCAAGATGAGGCTGTTCGCCGACCACTTAATTTAAGTGCTCGAAGATTTCTTTTTCAGGCTTCCGTGGCTGCCCGCACATAGACCATCCATGACCCGGTTCATCAATCCGATGCAACCGGCTTCACCACGCTTTGACTGGCAGCATTCGGCTGTGAACTCAATCAATCGACGCAACAAACAGGCCGACTAGTAAGGCGTGCGCATTGTTGTAAATGCCAGGCTTTAAGCATGGTCAAATTGTCCTCATTCGCCGCCAGGGGACCATTAGTGCTTATCGCCGCAAACAATCAAACCGAGGCTTTCAAGTCCACGCCCAATGCCTGGGCAAATGCCTTGACCAAGGGGCTGCGTACAATGTTATGGCGCAGTATCAAACTGAACGGCGTGACGATGTAGAACAGGTCTGGGCGCACCGCGCGAAACTCTCCCCGCGCTACCATCGGCGCGGCATAGTGCTGGGGCAGGAACCCCAGAAAACGCCCCGTCTTGATCAGCAGTGCAACGGCCTCCACCTGGGTTGCCGAGGCGGAAAAGCTGTCGTAGTGGGCAAATTTCAGTTTGTCGCGATGAATCGCGTAGCGATGGTTGATGCACTCGTAATCCTTGAGCACATTTTCCCCCATGTCCGCGTCCGCCATGGAGAACAGCGGATGGCCGAGCGCGCAATAAACCTCCGAGCGCTCTTCGTATAGCGCGTAGTAATCGAACTCTTCGCGCTTTTGATAAATCGGCACGATTCCCGCCACCAATCGGCCCTCGACGACACCTCTTTCAACCTCATCGAGTTGCGTAGCCTGAAGTTGAAACCTGACCTTCGGAGATTGTTCGTTTATACGCCTAAGCGCGGCAACTAACGGAGAATTAGAGTCGGAGATCGTATTATCAATAACCCCCACCCCAAGATCACCGACAAGTTCATTTTGTGCCGAACTAAGACGATCTCGAAAGTTGTCGACCGAGGCAAATAAGTCTATTGACGCCTGATACACCAGACGCCCCTCTTCCGTCAGGTGAAAACCCTCTCGCCCCCGTGTGCAAAGGCGCATGCCGATACGGATTTCCAGGTCGGAAATCTGTTTGCTGATGGCTGCCAACCCCACATTCAGCTCATTTTGCGCGGCACTGAAACCTCCTGCCTCGACCACGGCCTTGAACACCTTGAGCAGTTTGAAGTCCAGTCCACTGAGGGCTAACGGTGCCCGTTGCAGCGGTTTCGGCGGCGGGTTTCCGGAATTGGAAAGTGGGGTTTCCATAATGCTTATTTACCTCTGGCGCCTTATTCAACAACCTGTGCCCAACAACAAAAATATAGCTGGCCTAATAATAATGAACACAGAAAACCAGGCTTGGCAACCGCCAATAAATCCCGAATATCAGTGCCAAACCACTGATCTCGAAACATTAAAAGCTGACACTTCGATCAGCTCTCGCTCCGTTGCAACTGCCCTCTTGAAAACTGCCCTGGCCTGATTTCGCTCGCTTATTTTCCAGCGACGTTTCGGCCCGCAATCCCTATTCAGTTCGCGTTACCGACGAGGAAAACAACAATGTTCCAAACCACCGACCGTCTCTGGGGTGCTCGCTTCACCAGCGGCCCATCCGAAGCCTTGGCGGCCCTGTCCCGTTGCCCTGAGCGCTACTTCCGGCTCACCCCGTACGACCTCGCCGGCTCCAAGGCCCATGCCCGGGAGTTGCAGCGCGCCGGACTGCTGAACGAACAGGAAACCCTGACCATGCTCGACGCCCTGGAGCGCATCGGCGTGGACTACCGCACTGGCAGCATCGCCCCGACCCTGGATGACGAAGACGTCCATACCTTCATCGAGCGCCTGTTGACCGAACGTCTTGGCGCCCTGGGCGGCAAGCTGCGTGCCGGTCGTTCGCGCAACGACCAGACCGCCAACGACCTGCGGCTGTTCCTGCGTGACCATGTCCGCACCCTGGCCGTTGAAGTACTGGGCTTGCAGCAGGCGCTGGTGGCGCAGGCAGAGCAACACATCGAGAGCATCTGCCCCGGCTTTACCCACCTGCAGCAGGCACAACCGATCGTGTTTGCTCATCACCTGCTGGCCCACGCCCAGTCGATGCTGCGCGACGTGCAGCGCCTGGTGGACTGGGACACGCGTACGTCGCTGTCGCCACTGGGTGCGGCGGCCATGGCTGGCTCGGCTATCGCTCGCCTGCCTCAGTATTCGGCAAAAGAAATGGGCTACAGCGGTGTCTGCGAAAACTCCATCGACGCCGTGGCCAGCCGCGATCACGTCGCCGAATTCCTGTTCATTGCCAGCATGCTCGGCATCAACATCTCGCGCCTCGCCGAAGAGTTTTGCCTGTGGTCGTCGCGGCAGTTCCGCTGGGTCGCGCTGGATGATGCCTACGCCACCGGCAGTTCGATCATGCCGCAGAAAAAGAATCCGGACATCGCCGAACTGGCACGGGGCAAGGCGGGACGCCTGATCGGCAACTTGACTGGCCTGCTGGCCACCCTCAAATCCTTGCCACTGTCCTATAACCGCGACTTGAGCGAAGACAAGAACGGTGTGCTCGACAGCGTCGATACCCTGTTGCTGGTGCTGCCGGCCATGGCCGGAATGGTTGCGACCATGACGGTCAACGTCGAAGAACTGCGTCGCCAGGCACCACTGGGCTTCACCCTCGCCACCGAAGTCGCCGACTGGCTGGCGGTGCGCGGCGTGCCATTCAAGGAAGCTCACGAGATCACCGGTGCATTGGTCCAGGCTTGCGAGAAACACGACATCGAATTGTGGGAAGCCTCGCCCGCACTGCTGGCGGAAATCGACCCGCGCCTCACACCGCAAGTACGCGAAAGCCTGACCCTCGAAGCCGCTATCGCCGCCCGCAGCGGCTGGGGCGGAACCGCGCCACAACAGGTGCGCGAACAGATTGGCCGCCTGAAAACCGCCCTCGCCGCCCAGCAGCAATGGACCGAGGACTATCAGGGCTTCCGCCTCTGACGCAGCACATCAAACCTGTGGGAGCGAGCTTGCTCGCGATTACGGTTTCACCTTCAACATCAATGTGGACTGACCCACCGCTATCGCGAGCAAGCTCGCTCCCACAGCGATAGCGCCGAAACCGAGGACGGAGAACCAACATGAGCCAGACACAGGCAGAACGACTCCAGGCGGAGCGCAAGCTGGCGGAAAACCAGTTCGACATCACCCAGTACGATCATGTGCCCCGGCGGTACTACGGAAGGATCTTCTTCGCCACGGTGATCGTCATCGCGATCATCGGCCTGGTGCGCGCCTTCGCCGAAGGCAAGATCGAATGGTCGTACATCGGCCAGTTCCTGACCTCCCAAGCGATAATGTGGGGTTTGCTCAACACCATCGTCATGGCGGTGCTGGCGATGGCGCTGGGCATCGTCTTCGGCGTGATCACCGCGATCATGCGCATGTCGGCTAACCCGATCCTGCGCTACGTGGCACTGACCTACACCTGGTTGTTTCGCGGTACACCGCTGATTCTGCAACTGCTGTTGTGGTTCAACCTGGCGCTGATCTTCCCCACCATCGGCATCCCCGGCCTGCTCGAAATAGACACCGTGAGCCTCATGACCCCATTCGTGGCGGCGCTGCTTGGCTTGAGCATCAACCAAGGCGCCTACACCGCCGAAGTGGTGCGTGCCGGCCTGCTCTCGGTGGACACCGGCCAGTATGAAGCCGCCAAGTCGATCGGCATGCCGCGCCTGCAAGCGCTGCGTCGAATCATCCTGCCCCAGGCCATGCGCATCATCATTCCACCGGTGGGCAACGAGTTCATCGGCATGGTGAAAATGACCTCGCTGGCGAGCGTCATCCAGTACTCGGAACTGCTCTACAACGCCCAGAACATTTACTACGCCAACGCCCGCGTGATGGAGCTGCTGATCGTCGCCGGCATCTGGTACCTGGCCACCGTCACCGTCCTGTCCTTTGGTCAAAGCCGTCTGGAGCGTCGTTTCGCCCGCGGCGCTGGCAAGCGTTCTTGAGGAGCCCCCCATGAGAAGCATCGTCAAGGCCGTGAGCCTGAACAAGTACTACGACCAATACCACGCGCTCAAGGACATCAACATCGAAGTCGAGCAAGGCGAAGTGCTGTGCATCATCGGCCCGTCTGGCTCGGGCAAGAGCACCTTGCTGCGCTGCGTCAACCAGCTGGAAAAAATCGATAAGGGCGGTCTGTGGGTCGACGGCGAACTGGTGGGTTACCGGATCGTCGGCAACAAACTGCACGAACTCAACGAAACGCAGATCGCCCGCCAACGCCTGTCCACCGGCATGGTGTTCCAGCGTTTCAACCTGTTTCCGCACATGACCGTATTGCAGAACATCATCGAAGGGCCGTGCCAGGTGCTCAAGCGTTCTCCCAAAGAGGCGAACGAAGAAGCCTTGGAATTGCTTGCCCGCGTCGGTCTGGCCGACAAGCGCAACAGCTATCCGATCGAGCTTTCGGGTGGCCAGCAGCAACGCGTCGCCATTGCGCGCGCATTGGCCATGCGCCCCAAGCTGATGCTGTTCGATGAACCCACTTCGGCACTCGACCCGGAACTGGTCGGTGAGGTGCTGTCGGTGATGCGCGATCTTGCGCAGACCGGCATGACCATGATCGTCGTCACCCATGAACTGGGCTTCGCTCGCGAGGTTTCCAACCGCATGGTGTTCATGGACGACGGGCAGATCATGGAGGCTGGAAGCCCCGAAGAAATACTAATAAGTCCGCAAAATCCTCGCACCCAAAGCTTCATTTCTGCCGTTCGAACCTAGGCGCCCGTTGGCGCTCATAACACTCATAAGAGAACGACCATGAAGAACTTCGTTATTCCAGCAGTACTCGCAGGCGTTATGGCATCCGGCTTCACCTTCGCTGCCGAACTCCCGGCCAGCATCAAGGCCAAGGGCGAAATCGTCGTAGCGATCATGCCGAACTACCCGCCGATGGATTTCAAGGATCCGGCCACCAACACCCTCACCGGCCTGGACTATGACCTGGGCAATGCCTTGGCCGAACGCCTGGGGGTGAAGATCAAATGGCAGGAAACCGGCTTCGAACAAATGATCAACGCCCTGACCACCGACCGCGTGGACATGGTGTTGTCGGGCATGACCGACACCGTCGAACGTCAGGCCAGCGTGACCTTCATCGACTACTTCACCAGCGGTCCGCAGTTCTACACGCTGCAGAAAAACAAGGACACCAACGAGATCGTCGACCTGTGCGGCAAAAAGGTCGGCACCAGCCGCCGCACCAATTTCCCGACGGAAATCGCCGAGTGGAGCAAGGCCAACTGTGAAGCCGCCGGCAAGCCTGCGATCAATGTGATCGGCACCGAAGGCTCGGCCGATGCCCGTGCGCAACTGCGTCAGAGCCGCATCGATGCGGCCATGCAGGGCAGCGAAACCCTGCCCTACCTCAAGACCCAGGAAAAGGACATGTACAAGACCGTGGGCCTGCCGATCTCCGAGCAGTACACCGGGTTGGGCGTGAGCAAGAAAAAACCTGAGCTCAGTGAAGCGGTGAAGGTCGCGCTGCAGAGCATGATCGATGACGGCAGCTACCAGGCGATCCTGAAGAAGTGGGACCTGGAGCTGGGTGCGATCAAGACTGTGACCATCAACGCCGGGAAGTAACCGCGCAGTCCCTCAATCCAATGCGGGGGCGAGCCTGCTCGCAAAAGCGGTGTGTCAGTCAACGAAGATGTTGAATGTGCCGGCTTTATCGCGAGCAAGCTCGCTCCCACAGGGATGGGTTGTGTACTTGAAAGCTTATTGGAGCACCGCAGATGTCCTCCTCACCCCAACCCACCTGGCCCGATCAGCACAAGGCTTGCATGGCCCTGGCCTTCGACCTCGATGGCCCGACCGGTGACGCCATGCTCGATGGCTCGATCTGGCGCAAGCCCGAGTACTTCGGTTTCGGTGGCTATGGCCCTTACCGGGCGCTACCACGCTTGCTCGACCTGCTCGACGAGTTCCGTATCCCGACAACCTTCTTCGTCCCGGCCTGGGTCGTAGAGAACTGGCCGAGCCAGTGCCAGGCGATTGTCGAGCGCGGGCATGAGGTGGCGTATCACGGCTACAAACACGAATCCTTTTACACCCTGACACCGGATCAGCAAAAAGCGGTGATGGACACCTCCCGCAAGGTGTTCTGGAAACACCTGAACATCCGCGCCGAAGGCTTTCGTACGCCGTCCGGTGACTGGCGTACCGACACCCCGGCCATACTGATGCAAGCTGGCGTGAGCTACTCCAGCAGCATGCGCGGCGATGACCGACCGTACCTGGTGAACGTGCCGGGGTTCGATACGCCGCTGGTGGAAATCCCTGGCCGTTGGGAAATGGACGACTACGCCTCCCTCGCCTACACCCGCGCGCCGAACTTCCCCTCCGGGCTGGACCGCACCGCCAGCTACGCGCTGACCCTGGATAACTGGTGCCGCGAATACGACGGCGCGATGGACGAAGGGTTATGCCTGACCACCCTGTTCCACCCCAAGATTACCGGTAAGCCGGGGCGTATCTTGCTGCTGGAAAAACTCTTCGAACACATGCGCCAACGCGACGACGTGTGGTTCGCCACTTGTCGCGATGTCGCCCACTGGTGGCTGAAGGAGCATCACCATGGCTGATTCCACTCTCTGGCCGAAAGGCTATCGCTGCACGGTGATACTGACCGTCGATTACAACGACATCCACGGCATCCTTACCCAGGCCCCGGAAGTCGCCGGGCGTGACAAGACCTTGTCGGTCTGGCGCTATGGCACCCAACGCGGCGTGGAGCGGTTGCTCGGCCTGTTCAAGGAACTCGGGGTTTCCAGCAGTTGGTTTGTCCCCGGTATCGTGGCGCAGGAAAACCCCGAACACATTCAGGCGATCCAGGCCAACGGCCATGAAATCGCCTGCGCCGGTTATCGTCACCAGAACTACGACAAGCTGGACCTGGCCGCGCAAAGCGATGACATCGCCAAGGGCTGTGAGGCCTTGGCCGGGTTGACCGGCCAGCGCCCGGTCGGCTTTCGAATCCCGGCGGGCAATGGTGCGCCGGGGTTCATCGAGGCCTTGAACGACCAGGGCATTCTCTGGTCCTCGTCGTGGCGCGGCGATGACCTGCCATTCGCGCACCCGACCGCCCCCAGCGTCATTGAACTACCCCTGCATTATGAACTGGAAGACGAGCCCTACTTCGCCTTCAACTTGAGCCCGGCGGTGCCACCGGCGCAATCGCGGATCGCGTCCTATAGCCATACCTTGGGCAACCTGCAAATGGACTTCGCCGGGTTTCATCGTTTTGGCCTTTGCTATGTGCTTCGCCTGCACCCGGAAATCATCGCCACGCCGGGACGGATAGGCGTGTTGCGCGAGTTGATCGAGGGCATTCAACAGCACGATGACGTATGGATCGCCACGGGTGCCGAGGTCGCGCAGTGGTGGGCAGAAACCGCGGCGCCGGTCGCTGAGGATCATCCGGCGTCAGTTTACGAGCGACATTATCGGGATTACGTTTTATGAGCGAGCGTTTGCAACGCCTGGCGCAATTCTGTGTTGATCTGCGCTTTGAAGATTTACCGCCCGCGTTGGTGGCGCAAGCCAAGCGGCACATTCTCGATACATTCGGCGCAGCGCTGGCCGGAGCCGACAGTGGTGTCGCCGAACAGGCGCGCAAGGTGTTCGCTGGTGAAGCGGGTGAGGTGTCGGTCTGGGGCACTGACTTGCAGGTTTGCGCGGCTCAGGCAGCGCTGCTCAACGGTGTCGCCGCCCATGTTCTGGAGCTGGACGACACCGGCGGCTGCGATCACTCCGGTGCCGTTGTGCTGCCGGCGGTGATGGCGGCAGTTTCGCTGCTCGCGCGGCCAGTGAGTGGTCGTGAGTTTATCAGCGCCGTAGTGATCGGCTACGAAGTCGGCCGTCGGGTGCTCGAAGCATGCGGTGGCTACTCAGCCCACAACGGCGCAGGTTGGCACTCCACTGCGACCTGCGGGGTCTTCGGCGCAGCAGCAGCCAGTGCGCGCATCCTGGGCCTGGATGCGCGGCAAACGCTCGCGGCGCTAGGCATTGCCGGCAGCTTCAGCGGTGGTCTGTGGGCCTTCATCCACGACGGCTCACAAAGCAAAAAACTGCACAGCGGACGCGCCGCAGAAGGTGGGCTATTGGCGGCGAGGTTTGCCCAACAGGGCATCAGCGGGCCTACACAGTTGTTCGATGAGGTCTGGGGTGGTTTTCTAAAAACCCTCGCCCCAACGACCTCGATGCCAGAAGCGCTGGATGCAGACCTCGGTGTGGTCTGGAAACTCGCCCGCTGCTCGATCAAACCCTACGCCTCCTGCCGCGGAACCCACTCGGCCATCGACGCCCTGGGCCTGCTGCTGGAACACTTGAATGTACGGAGCGACCAGGTCGAATCCGTACAGGTTGCGCTGAGCGGGTTTCTCCACGGCATGTGTGGCGCTCAGGACGTCAGCACCCTTGCCGCTGCGCAAATGAGCCTGCCGTATGCCTTGGCCGCGCGGCTGGTGCAAGGGCATTGCCGATTGCAGGCCTATGACGATTTACAACGCAACGATCCGCGCATGACCCAATGGCTGTCGCGTATTCACCTTGAAGTGGACCCGCGCCTGTCCGAGGATGGCGAGCCGGTGGTGACGCTGCACACCGTGGATGGCCGGCAGGCAAGTTTGTGCGTAGAAGTGCCCTTGGGCGCGCCAGGCAATCCGCTGAGCGATGTGGCCCTGGAGGAAAAGTTTTTCAGCTTGACGATGCGGGTGATGCCGCGGGAACAGGCTGAAGGATTACTGCGGCAACTGTGGCGCATCGAAGAACTGCAATCGGTACGCACGCTGGATCGCTGGCTGGTCCGCGATGGCAGCGACGGGACATTGCGGCGAACGCCGAAAATCTGAATAAGGACATTTACACCACCGTGGCCACTTACTCGCTCGTTATTCGGCGCTTGATGATCGTTTCGCTGACAATCGTGGTCAGCCGTGCCATTACCAGTCCATTGCTCACGCTATTCCTGAGCAACAAGTTGGGCCTCAACCAACAAGACGTCGGTTTGCTGCTCGGTATCGCGGTGTTCGTCGCCACCCTGTTGGCGCTGTATGGCGGCTATGTCATCGACCGCCTGGAAAAGCGCCGACTGCTGATCCTGGCGATGTTCTCCAGCGCCATCGGTTTCATACTGCTGACCTTTGCCGAAAACCTTTACCTGACCACCATGACCGTGGTGATCACCGAGACCGCGTCGGCGCTGTTCCTTATCGGTTCAAAAGCGATCCTCAGCGAAAACCTGCCCGTGGGCCAGCGCGCCAAGGCGTTTTCCCTGCGCTACACCCTGACCAACATTGGCTATGCCACCGGTCCCATGCTCGGCGTGGTGATTGCCGGTGTCTATCCGATCGGGCCATTCCTGATCGCCGCTGGCATCGCGTTTTCCAGCATTTTCCTGATGACCGGCATCCCCAGGGATGCCGCGTCAACGCCGGTCATTGGTCAACCGCCGAGTTTTCTCAAGACGCTCAAGACCCTGAAAAACGACCGAACCCTGATCATGTTCACCTGCGGCTGCCTGCTCAGCACGGTGGTGCACGGACGCTTCACCCTCTACTTGTCGCAATACCTGCTGGTGACCCACGATTCCAAACGCGCGCTGGACATCATGGCCGCCCTGCTCGCCTGCAACGCCATCAGTGTGATTTTGCTGCAATATCAAATCGGTCGGTTCCTCGATCGCGAGAAGCTGCGCTACTGGATCGCCGCAGGCACCAGCCTGTTCATTCTTGGCCTGATCGGCTTCAGCCTGGCGGACAGCATGGTGAGCTGGTGCGTGGCGATGTTCATTTTCACCCTCGGTGAAATGATCATTTACCCGGCCGAATTCCTTTTCGTCGACACCCTGGCCCCGGAAGAACTGCGCGGCAGCTACTACGGCGCGCAAAACCTGGCGGCGCTGGGTGGCGCCCTGAGCCCGGTGATCTGCGGATACCTGCTGATGCATACCCCGGCCCCCACGATGTTCTATGCGTTGAGCGCACTGACCGCGATGGGGGGCCTCTTGTGTTTCATGAGTGGTCGTCGGATGACTAAAGTAATCTGAGCCAGGCACTGCACGAGCGCGCAGCACGATGAAGTTTGTTGCAGACCGGGCTATGCTAAGGCGCTCCCCCCGGCTGGCCTGGCTTGCAAGGAATGCGTCATGGAGTTCGTGGTTCATAGCTATTGCCTGAAAGGCGCACGCCAGGAGCCTTTGCTGCCGCCTGTCACCCTGACACCGACCTCGCTGACCTTGACGGTCGCCGAGCTCATTCGCCTGACCGTCGCCGAACAGATCGCCGCGCTGTCGGTCCAGCACTGGCTGGCACAAGTGTCGGTGCGCGAAGTGCTCGATCGCCAATACCTGAGCGAGCGGGACGTTCTTCGGCAAGCCAGTGAAGGCGCGGTTGTCATGCCTCAGGCCAGCGCGCCTCTGGACCTGGATGTCAGCGTTGAGGTCGAACGCGCCTTGAAGGGTTTTGAAGCCCGTGCGTTCCGCGTTCTGCACAACGGCGTCATGCTGCAAAGACTCGATGAATCCATTGAATTGAGCCCCCCTTCCACGCTCGCGTTTATCCGCCTGGTGCCGCTGATTGGCGGTTGATCCTCGTCGCTCACTTTTTTGCTCGGATACCCTCATGCAATCACGCCGTCCTGCGCCCGAACAAACCACACGCCTCGCTGCGCTGCGAACATTCTGTGATAGAGCGTTGGATGACTATCCCGAGCTCAGCCACTACGACGAATTCGAGCCCGATTTCTGGGAAGGCATCGACTTCCTGCGCATCGCCGATGACTGGGTAAGGCAGCATCCCAAGGATGGGCCCAAGGCACTGGCGGATGGTTTTGTGTTCCCGACCGTTTGGGACGATCTGGAGGACCGCCGCGATCAACAGCGCTATGGCCTGCAATATCGACTCTGCGATGCGTGGATCACGGCTCGCCCGGATGCCTATGCACTGGAGCAGATCGGTGCGCGACTGCAGCATATGCTGCAATATGCCTTCGAGGACAGTGACTATCCCTTGCCCACTGACGAAGATGACCCGGCCTATTACCGAAGAAGCCCGGACCAGGCCTGGGCCTTCCCCGACGTTCACGCCTGCATCAATCGCCTGAGCAATTATCCGTCCACCCCGGCCTGGCAGACCTTCGCCGAATGGTTGCTGGACGGCAGCTGGAACCGCGAGCAGCCCCCTTCAGCGCCCGGTGGCGAACAAAGGAAGATCGCCGACGCGTATATCTACGTGCACAAGGAAATCCAGCGCATCGCGCTGGGCCTGCTGGAAGCGGGCCGCCTCGATTACCCGCGCTTCGTCCGGGCAGCCAATACCTGGGGCCGGGCCATGATGTTCTACTCGGACGACGCCGGACTGGACAGCGATGATGAGGACCTGAATGGGTACGTCGATGAAGATTTCGACGAGGACGATGCAAACGACGAGGACCCGGAAGACATCGATGATGAGTCGTCTCAGATTGATGAAATCCCCACGCAAGAACCTGCCGTCGCGCCCCCTGAACTGGCGAACTTCACCGTTCGTTATGTCGAGGACGCCCTGGCTGGATTGCCCGATAACGCCGAGAGGCTGGCTGACACCTTCCGCTCGGTAGAGGTGTATCAGACCCGTTGGTTGTTGCAGGCCCTGGCGGTCATCGAACGACTGGGCATAACGCCGGATGACTTTGACAGCTTCGGCGATACGGCCGCGGTGCTCCAATGCTTCCTGCTGCTTCAGGACTTGCCCACAAACCAATCGGCAGAACTGCTCGCGGCGTTGTCCGGCTTTTCAAGAAATACACTGCTCACCGCCCTGCCCTACGCCGGCCAAGCCAGCCGAGTGGTGCTCGACGCGCTCGGCTGGAGTGATCTGCAAGGCTTCCAGCGTGAATACCTGAACATTGCCCTGGCCCCTCGGTCCGGCTGGGGCACCGACCTGCCCAATACGCTGGATGAAACCGTGGGCGTGGTGGACCGTTACCTGCTGGACAAGGCCCTGGCCGAAGCCGACCCAGACCACCTGCGCGAGTACCTCGCGGCACTCGAACCCTCGCACTGGGCGTTTCCCGAGACGCGTGTACTGCTCGACGCCTACCAGGGCATCGGTCGAGCGGCGCTGGAAAAGAAATTGACCCGCCACGCACAGCCGGCCATGCGCATCTATGGCTTGCTACCCGTCACAGGGCCGGACGACGTACGCCAGCGCTACCTGACGCTCAAGAAATTGCACAAAGAGGTGCGTAAATACGGCGCTCAGCGACAGGCCAACTCCCACGCAGCGGTGCAGGCAGGTCTGGAAAACCTGGCGCGTGTCGCCGGCTACCCTTCGATGATTCGCCTGGAATGGGCCATGGAATCGGAAATCGCCGAATCCGCCGTGACGGCCGCTTCCATCGATGGTTATGACATCACGCTCGTCATCGACGGCTTGTCGCCTACGTTGCACATCTGCAAAGCCGGCAAGACGCTCAAAAGCGCACCGCCTGCGATTCGCAAGCACGCCGACTTCATCGCCCTCAAAACGCAGCAAACCCAGCTCAAGGAACAGATCGCCCGCTTCTGCCGCACCCTGGAAGCAATGATGAGCAGCGGCGAAAGCCTGGCTCTGGACGAGCTGAAGCCGCTGTTGAAAATGCCTGCGGTTCGCCTGCTGCTCGAACAGCTGATCATGCAGGCCGACGACGCTGCGCTGGGCTGGCTCGATAGCGCGACGCTGACGGTGACTGACCTTGAAGGCCGCCAACACATCGCTGAAAAGCACCTGCGTATTGCTCACCCTTTTCATCTGTTCATGGCTGGACAACTGTCGGCCTGGCAGAAAGAAGTGGTGACCCATCGCCGCGTGCAGCCGTTCAAACAGGCCTTTCGCGAGTTGTACCTGCTGACACCTGTCGAGCGAGACACTGGCTTGTGGTCCAACCGATTTGCCGGCCACCGCCTGAAAGGCAAAGTAGCCACTCGGTTGCTGCAGGTCCGCAACTGGTCGACCTCAAGCGTCGAGGACATCTATTACGAGAGCAAAGAGCACGGCATCCATGCCATGTTCAACTTTCTGGATACCGGCCATTACCTCTCGGAAACAGAACACTTTACCTTCGACACGATCGTGTTCTACCGCAACCAGCAAGCCATACCCCTTGAGCACGTACCGCCGCTGCTGTTTTCGGAGGTCATGCGTGACGCCGACCTGCTGGTCTCCGTAGCCCACGCCGCAGACGGCTACAGCACCAGCCACGAAACCCTGCAACGACGCGCCGAACTGGTCGGCGAGTTGATTCAGGGTCTGGGGTTACGAAACGTCAGATGCGAAGGGCATTTTCTGCACATTACCGGCCAGCGGGCGAACTACCGCATTCATCTGGGCAGCGCAGCCATCCATATCGAACCCGGCAACTACCTGTGTATCGTGCCCGTCGGCAGCAGCTCTACGGAGTTCTACCTGCCGTTCGCCGACACCGACAAGAAAATGGCCGAAGTGCTGAGCAAGATGTTTCTGCTGCTGGACGACCTGAACATCACCGACAGCCTGATACTGGAGCAGATACAGCGCGGCGGCTGATGTTGGCCTTCGCCGCTGCGCTGTCGCCTGAGAAACCGAAAGATCGAAGGTTAGTCTTGACTCACAGGGACTGGTAGCCAGAGGTCTGGACATGGCAGGACAGCTACGAGCGTTCGTTGTCAGTGAAGACCAAATGAAACAGGCATTTGCATTGCTGCGGTAAATCTCCTTGTGAGTCGCCCCCGGATCGGCCAATCGCGCAGTCAGGCAACCGAAAAAGAGTTCATTGCCAGTCAGCGTTGGCGGATCCCACTCGGTGAAGTTCGATACGGATAAGAAACGGCGAACCCACAAGACCCCGAGTCATGCACGCCGACCATGAGGTGCTGTTTATGGCATGGACGCCAGCGACACACTCATGCTCCGGACAGTTTTCGAAATCTCACTGCACGGTCGACGCTGTTGACCATTTGGGATGCCGCATGGATCGTCAAAGGGTGCTGGGTAAAAACCCGGTCTTGGCGTAATGTAGCCAGCCATTTCACGCGCAACCGCAAGCTGCTGGTCCGTCCCTTGGGCGAGCAAAGCGATAACCAGGTTTTCCAGAGCAATCACACGAACACGAAGATGAACCAACTCGGCATTCGACAATTCTGGAATCTCATTAGTCCCTTGGATGGGGAACGCTTTTGCTGCGTCCTCAGTGTCCCATTTCGAAAGCGTCATCTGGAGTTGTTGTGTAACAACCGAAGAGGGGGTCTTGTCTTTAGGCATCAGAGGATTCTCCAAAGAGAAGGCGAATGGTGAAGGCTCAAGCCATCATCAGCCTTTGATCCACTCCAGCAACACGCCGGGCAACAAGGCGTATTGACGTGCGCCGAATACCGCATCACATCTGGCTCTGCGCAACATCGATGGGAATATCGAGTATGAACGTCGCGCCCTGCCCGACCCCGTCGCATTGCCTGCAGTAGCGATGAGCATAGCCTCAAGGTGCCCGCTTCGCGCGCGGCCATGGAGGATTTCAACCAACGGAGCGACCGGCAAGGTCACATCGGCTACGACACCTTGGTGGGCGAGCGCGGCATCAGGCATACAGGAGCGCCGCAGCCAAGGGCGGGTCAGGCGCCGCCTGGCGTGACATGCCCGAGCGCTTCGGTCCATTGAAATCAAAAGGGTGTCCGTTATTGAAGCAGGAATGGACGTTTTTAGCGGACATCAAGGACAACGTGAACTTCGCCTCGCCGGCTCCCTGGCGATCTGCGCGATCAACGCTACAACTCCATCCAATAAAAAAGCCCGAGCTGATTCGTCCCGTAGCTGCCCGTGCTCTATCTTGCTGGTCACATTACCGATCACGATCTGCGGATAGGCGACCTGCAGCGCCTGGATCGCCCAGAGCGTTTCATTGAGCTGTTGATGCGCACGCACTCCGCCCGTGAACGCCGGCGATGCAGTGAAACTCAGTACCGGACAGCCTTGCAGCGCCGATTTCCCATGAGGACGGGACAACCAGTCCAGCGCATTTTTCAACACACCGGACATACCGTGGTTGTACTCCGGCGAGCCGATCAAAACCCCATCGGCCGCCGCCACGGCGGCTCGCAAGGCAATCACGGCCTGGGGTGCATGAGCACCATCGTCATCCTCGTTATACGGCGGAATATCGTTCAATCCATAGCGCGTCAACCGGACATGCTCAGGCAGTCGTTCGGCCACCGTGCGCAGGATCGCCGTATGCGCCGACTGCCGGCGCAGGCTGCCGGACAAGCCCAGGATGTTTATCGTTGCGGTCATTTAGATACTCACGGTCTGTGGCTTGGGCTTGAGAAGAAAATGTGCGAGCGCGGGCACCAGGATCAACGCCCCCACCATGTTCCAGACGAACATGAAGCCCAGCAAAATGCCCATGTCGGCCTGGAACTTGATCGGCGACAGCACCCAGGTGGTCACGGCCACGCCCAAGGTAATCCCGGTCATCACCACCACCTTGCCGGTGGACAACAGCGCCAGGTAATAGGCATCCGACAGGCTTGAACCATTGCGCAGGTTGGCAAGCGTCACGCTCAGGATGTAGAGCGCGTAATCCACGCCGATGCCCACCCCCAAGGCGATCACCGGTAGGGTCGCCACTTTTACGCCAATGTTGAGCCCCACCATCAAGGCTTCGCACAGCACGGAGGTGAGCATCAACGGCAACACCGTACAGACCACCGCACGCCAGGACCTGAACGTGATGAAGCACAGGGCAATGACCGCCGCGTACACCATGAACAACATCTGCACGTTCGAACGCTTCACGACGATGTTGGTGGCCGCCTCGATACCGGCGTTACCCGCCGCGTTCAGGAATTGAATCTGATCGCTGTCATGGTCGGCCGCGAACTGTTCGACCGTCTGCACCACGCGGGTGAGCGTATCGGCCTTGTGGTCGGTCAGGTAGACATACACGGTCAGCAGATCGCAGTTCTGGTTGAACAACTCTCGCGGTGCGCGAGTGATGATCGCGTTCAATAGCCCTTGGTTACGGGGGATCTCATACCAGGTCATGCTGCCTTCGTTCATGCCGGCGGCAGCCTGTTTGCTCAACGCCGCCAGGGAGGTGGTGGAGACCACGCCCGGCAACTGTTGCAACTGCGCCTCCAGTGCGTCCACCGTGACCAACGTCTGGTAATTGGCGCAGAAGTACTGCGGGGTCTTGACCATCACCACGTACTTGTCGCTACTGGCGGAGAAGTTGCTGACCATGAAGCGGTTGTCGGTGTTGTAGCGCGATTCGGGACGCAATTCCGGCGCTCCGGGATTCAAGTCGCCGATCTTGACGTGAAGACTGATGGCAAAACCCACCGCCCCCAGCACCACACCAATAAAGATCGCGCCAGTGGCCCATTTGCGTTCGGTGAAGCGATCCAGGAAGGCCCAGAACGGATGCCGTGCATGATGGGCGTCCAACCTGGAAAACCGGTCGTTGGCCGCTTCCCGTTGCGCCGCCATTTTGCTCACGCCGGTGTATGACAACAGGATCGGCAGCAAAATCAGGTTGGTAAAAATCAGCGTCAGCACACCGACGGTCGCGGTAACGGCCAGGTCCTGGATCACCGGGATCTTGATGATCATCAACACCGCAAAGCCCACGGCGTCCGCCACCAGCGCCATCAAGCCGGTCAGAAACAACCGGCGAAAGGTGAAGCGCGCCGCCACCAGTTTGTCGGCACCGCGCCCGATGTCTTGCATGATGCCGTTCATCTTCTGGGCGCCATGGCTCAAGCCGATGGCAAACACCAGGAACGGAACCAGGATGGAATACGGATCCAGGTCAAACCCCAGGGTCGGCAGCAAACCCAACAACCAGACCACCGCGATGATCGAACACAGCAGTACCAGCACTGTGCTGCGCGCACAACGGGTGTACCAGAACAACACGAGCCCGCAGATCACCAGGGTCGCAGCGAAGAACAGCTGCATCTGCCGCATGCCGTCCATCAAGTCCCCCACGACCTTGGCGAAACCGGTGATGTGAATCTGGATGTTCTGGTTTTCGTACTTGGTCCGAATCTGTTCGAGTCGGTTTGACAGTGCGTTGTAATCCAGTGGGGTGCCGTCATCCGAGGTACTTTCCTGAAGCGGCAGGAGCACGATGCTGGACTTGAAATTGGAGGCCACGAGCCGCCCCACCTCGCCCGACCGTTCGATATTCTGCTGCACCTGTTCCAGGCTATTGGCCGAGCCATTGTAATCGTCCGGAATGACCGGCCCGCCATCGAAGCCCTCCTCGGTCACTCCGATCCAGCGCGTGGCCGGCGTCCACAGGGACTTCATGTAGGAGCGGTCGACACCAGGGAGCAAAAACACTTCGTCGTTGATCTTCTTGACCGTCTCCAGGTATTCGGCACTGAAAATGCTGCCCTGCCTGGCTTCGATCGCAATCCGCAATGTGTTGCCGCCCTCCCCCAACTGACTGCGGTTTTGCAGATAGTTCTGCACATAGGGGTGATCCGTGGGGATCATTTTTTCAAAGGCGGCATTGAGCTTCAGACTCAACGCCTGATAGCCGAGCACCAGGCTGAGGAGCACACAGATACCTAAGACAATGCTGCGATGATTGAACAACAGCCGCTCGACCAGGGTTCCGGAAGCAGGATCAAAAGCAGGTGATGCAAGTGCAGGCGAGTGTTCGGCAGAGTGCGTAAAACTGTTCATTGTGACGGCTCCGACGATTGCACTTTTATGGCGGACGACAGCATGCCGCGCGTGCTGCTGATGATCAGCTCACCGTTCGCCGCTTGCGTCATGCCTGTGAAGTAGCGAGATTGAGGGATCGCAAGGACAGCGGCCTGTGTGTCGCCATCGGCAAAACGCAGCACCCGGCCCGACTCGTCCGCCAGCAAGACCGAGCCATCATCAAGACGCAGGCCGCTGGTCAACGTCACCGGTTGCAAGGTGTCGAGACGCTTCCAGGTCTCGCCGCGATCCCGGGACTCGAAAGCCTTGCCACGCAGGCCGAACGCCAGGATCGAATGGTTGTCGGTCGCGGCAAGACCGAAGATCGTTCCCTCATAAGGAGACGCCAGCGCCTCGAAGGTCTGGCCTGCGTCACTGGAACGCAGCAACGTCCCCTGCTCGCCCGCCATGAAGACATCGGCACCTATCCGCGCGATGCCGTAGAGATGCAATCCGTTTGGATTATCGACATGGGAACGAATGGACTGCCAACTGAGCCCGCCGTCATGGGTGACGAAAGCCAAGCCATAGGCCCCCACCACCCAACCGTTTTGCGCGTCCAGGAAAAGCAGGTCGAGCAAAGGTTTATCCGGCCCTTCATCCATCAATTGCTGAGCTTGGGACAGACGCTCCGGAGCCTGTTCTCCGGAGTCGCGCTGGGCTTGCTTGAGTTCGATTTCGGCGGCCTGAACACCGTCGAGCTGTTTATCCCAGGTCAATCCGCCATCCGAGCTGTGCAGGACAACTCCGGCATGCCCCACCGCCCAGCCCTGGCTGTCATCGATGAAGTGCACCTTTACCAGCGTCACGCTGACCGGCGAGCCGACTTGCTGCCAGGTCGCTCCGTTGTCATCCGAGACAATGATGAAACCTCGCTCACCCACGGCCACCAACCGTTGCCCCGCTCGGGCAACACTGAGCATGACCGATTGCGTTGCCATCGCACTATGGATCGCCGGTTGCAGCAACAACCCAGTCGTTTGCGCTACGGCGTTTGGGCCATAACACGTCGTCGCCATCCAAAGGCTGGCAATGAAAACCCTGATGGGGCCTGAATAAAAAGTAGGCATGTCTGAACCTCGATGATGCCGCTCCTCGGAAGCGATGGCCGTGCACCGCCGCCAGGAACCAAACGTATTAATCAGCTGTTGCGAGGCTCAGCGAACCGATCCGGATGCCACTGAAGTGCCGGTGAAAAAGTTTTCGGGTTTGCGCGGTATCACGCTATAGGTTTCGCCATTAAGGCTCTGGACGACACTGTAGGTCTTGGCCTGCAGGTTGTAGATCACCACAGGCTTGACCACCACCGCAGGAATGGACGGCACCACGAATGGCAGCACCTGGGAGACACGCCACAGTTTGCCGTCGGCGTCGTAGCCATCGACCAGCGAGATGGTCCAGCTGTCTTCGTCGATGAAGAATCTACGCTTGGGCACGGCGTGGCGTTTGCCCGGGGCAACCGTGGCTTCCAACTCCCAGACGCGGTGCAGTTCCCAGCGCACTTTGTCCGCATTGAGGTGGTTGGCGGTAAAGGCATCGTCACGTTTCTCGGCGTGGAACTTGTTGTCGTTGTAAGGGATGTACAGTTCTTTCTTGCCCACCAGTTTCCAGTCGTAGCGATCCGGATGGCCGATGAAGCCGTGCACCTCATCGAAATAGTTGGCGCCTGAAGCGACGAAGTCCGGGGTGTCATAACCCACGGTTGGCGCACGCCGCACACGACGTTGGCCGACCAGGTACTGCCAGGCCTCCCGAGGCTCCTGGGCGCTGATGCTGTCATGGGTCACCAGCGATTCCCCGGCCTTGAACGGTGGCTCGCTGGTCAGGAACCGCAGCAACGCATACTGCCCGGACCATTTATTCGCAGCGCCGTCCTTGTAGTAGTACGGGTATTGCCAGTTCTCCACGCCCCGGCTGGCCAACGTCCGAGTCCCGTCGGCGTTGCCGATGACGTTGGCATAACCCATCTGTATGGATTCGGCTTCGACCCGCAGCAGGAAATTCCAGATCACCTCGTTGCCGTTTTTCGGGATCGGGAACGGGATACCGCCGTAGCAGCCCTCTACCGACAGGCCATTGCTGGTGGTCTTGCAGTTAGTGGCGTTGGCGAAGGTGTTTTGATAGACGCTGTCCGGTGCCGCAGCGCTGCGGTGAGTCGGGTAGACATCGAGGTGGAAGGTGTCGGGGAATTTGGCCAACAGGGCTTTGGTACCGTCACTCAACTTGTCGGCGTACTGCGCAGCGTTCTTGGCGGTGATCTGCAACAGCGGTTTTTCGCCAGGGAACGGATCGGCAGGTACATCGCCGAACTTGGCCCCGGCGACATCCTTGGTCAAGCCGCCGGTCCAGGCCGGGATGGAACCATCGGCGTTGCCGGCTTTTTCGGCCCCCATGGGCGTCAGCGTGGTCTTGAGCTTCGCCGCCTCGTCGGGACTGACCGCCGCCAGCGCGGTACCGATAGACAGGGAGATCGACAGAGTGGACAGCAACAGCAGTTTAATTTTTATCATTATCAGGGCCCGCCTGTTCTTTGCTTAAAAGGTTCGCTGGATCGAAAACGCCACGAAGTCCCGGTCTTTCATGTTTTGCTGGTAGGTGAACGAATTGGCTGAATTGATGACTGGCCCGGCCTCACCGAAGAAGTTGGTGTAGCTCAGCGAGGCGTACCACTGCTTCTTGTAATCGGCCTTGAGACCCAACGTCAGGTCGCCGCCATGTTCCGGACCAAACGCCTGGGGCGTGACGGAAGAACGCCCGGACGGGTTGTAGCCAATGGTGATCGGTGCTTGTACGTCGATGCCCGGAAACACCTGGAAGTACTGCGGTTCAAACGTGAAGCGCATCCCGAACGCATCGCGCGTGGTGTTGGGGTCCAGTTGGTCGGCGTTTTTGGTCACGCTCAACCGTCGGTTGAAAGCCAGTTCACCCAGCAGGGAAGCGCCGTCCCACAGCGCGGATCCGCCGTAGACATTGATCATCGATACCTGGGCATGCCAAGACCGACCGATGGGGTACGCGGGGTTGGAATCGTTGTCGGCGTCCATTCCGGTGATGATGGTGCCGCCGACGCCTGCCAGGGGGGTGTCGACCCTGATCGAGGTTTCACCGGCGATGTTTGCCTCTCCAACCTGAGTACTGAAACTGGCACCGAAAACTTTCACGTCCTCGGGATAGACATTGATGAATGAGTCATCGGCACCCGGCACCAGCGCGGCCGGGCGGAAGTAAAACACCGGCGTCTTCTCGTGGTACTTCGCGGCGTAGAGACCGAACTCCCAATCCTCGACGGCAAATTTCACCTGCGCACCAAATTGCCCGGAGTCCCTCGCTTCCTTGTCTTTTCCGTGACGCAACTCGCCGGTGGGAAAGAAAACCCGCTCGCCTCCCTCACCGACAAAATCCGAACCGCTGAAATAGCTGCCCGCCGCAGGCAACCGCGTCTTGTTCCATTCGAATTGGTAGTAGGCCCCCACGCTCACGGTGTCGTTCAGTTGCCAGTTGCCGGACACCTGCTTGGTGGGCATCAGGATTTCTTTGAACTGAGAACCGGGGACTGACTGAAGCTTCACCAAATCCACGGTGGACTGGGCGTTGGCAATACCGTTGGCACCGAAGAACAGGCTTTCGCCGTAGATCTGCGTGAACTGCCCGAGCCGCCCGGACAACGAGGTCGTGCCGATTTCCGTCGAACCATAGACAAAAGCATCGAGGATTTCAGTGCGTTGACCGTGGATCCGGCGGGTGTCACTGGTGAATTCGTCATGGTCGACACTCACCGAGTTGGCGGTGCCCGGCGAATCGTTGTCATTGTCCTGGCTGTAGACGTTGTCGTACCAGGAGGCCGCACTGAGGCGCGCACCGACGTCTTTGTACTTGATGTCGAATTCGGAAAGGATGTCCAGGCGATTGGAAATGAGCCCGCGATCGAAATTTCGATCGCCATCGTCCAGGTTGGGGTTGCTGTTGGAGGTCCCGGGGCCGACCGCCACCTTGTGATCGAGTTTGTTCACGCGCCAGGCGTTGCTGTACTTGATGGTGTTATCCCACGTCGCCGAAAGATCGGGGTTGCCGGTGTCGATCTGGAAGGCTTGCGCCTGGGTTGAAACACTCAGCAGCACCGTTGCGCTGACTGCGCAAGCAAGACTGGAGACCGGCAACGGGCAGAACCGCTGGTTGGCTGTTTTCATGGAGATGTTCCTGTTTTTTTGTTTTTGTAAAAGGTCATCCACTCGCAGCATTGGCCGCGAATACCACTGGCACGATTTTTGTGCTCAAAATAATATTTACTGCACTTAAACCAACTTTGTGCACAAAACCTATCCCTGCATAAATTCAAAGTCAAGCGGATAATCAGCCTTTGCACTAAACTCTGTTTTGCGCATAAAATCCGTTTGGTGCAAATTTCAGGACGACCCCGACCATGATTCCCTCCCCCAGCATTCCGCTGATCGATGTCGCGTTGACGAAGATGAAAAAAGCGATTGTCTGTTGTGAGCTGGCCCCTGGCGAAAAGCTCAAGGTCGCGGAGCTGTCTAAGACCTACGGACTCAGCAGCTCGCCGATTCGCGAAGCCCTCAATCGACTGACCCAGGATGGCGTGGTCGAAGCCAGCGATAACAAGGGCTTCAGGGTCGCCCCCATTTCCGTCACTGATTTTCGCGACATCACGCGCATGCGCTGTCTGCTGGAGTGCGAGGCGTTGGCCGATGCTATCGAGCATGGCGACGATGCCTGGGAGGCCAATGTGCTGGGGGCCTTTCACCGCCTGAATCTGGTGGAGAAAAAACTCGGAAGCGGTGTGCTGGTGCTCGATGATGAATGGTCGACCCGGCACAAGGCCTTTCACTTCGCCCTGTTCGCGGCGTGCCCATCACCGTTGTTGTTGAAGATGATCGACTCGCTGTTTGATCGGGCCGAACGCTACCGGCGCTTTTCCGCCCAGCAGCGGGTCACCCAGAGGCACAAGGGCAACGAGCATCAGAAGTTGATGGAGGCGGCCCTGACTCGCGACAGCGAGAAAGCCGTGACTTTATTGCGCAATCACATTCAGGAAACCCTGGGCCGGATCGTCGAAGCCATAGAGCGCCGACAAGCCACGCTCCAATAAGCCTTGCGACACATAAAAAGCCCTTCGCCTGGCACTGTTTTCGTGGACCGTGCCAAGCGAAGGACGTGTTGCCTGTCAGGCTTTAAGCCTGTGCGAACCTGATCGTCTTATCGCAAACGCCGCCCTGGGCCGGTGTGGGTTTCTGCGGCGGCTTGCACCACAGCGCAAGCTCCATGCCCTCGAGCAACTCCATCGCCCAAGCCACCGTGACCGCTGCGCCATACACGTAGTGATCAGGCCGCACGATCACCACATTGCACCCTCGTTGTTCCAGCCATTGTGCCAACAGCCCATCGACTTCCTGATACTCATCGCCAGCGCGGGCGCCTGATTGCTCAGGGTTGACCAACCGCACAACATGAATAGGCAGGCCTTTAAGCGACTGACTGCTGCGCAGGCATCTCAACAACGCACTGGCATCGAACCCAGGGGCGATGACCACACGAAATGCCTGGCCGGTAAACTCATCGAGCAAAGCCTGCTTGCCTGCATGGTTGATCACCATTGGTTGGGGAAACAGCTCTCCGGCCGGCGAGACTTGCGCGATAAACCCCTGGGACAGACCGGGTATCAGCGATTGCCGGATGGTTCCGCCCGGGTTCTCCTTCATATGCTCGATCAGCCGTGCGTCCCGCTTCGCGGCTCTTTCGCTGTCGCGCTCGCAGATCACACCGCCGAATTCCTTGGCCGCCAGGGTGGTCTGGCGTACATGAGGGATACGCTCGAGCTGATACGTCTCCAGGAAATCCGGAGCGGCCAACCCTTCTTTCACCAGCGCGATTTTCCAGACCAGGTTCAAGGCATCGCGAATCCCCTGGCACATACCTTGTGCCAGAAATGGCGGCGTCATATGAGCCGCATCCCCGAGGAAGAACACCCGGTCGGCTTTCCATTGCTCCAGGATCAACGCGTGGAATCGGTACGCCGAGGCTCGCCACAACTGGTAATCATCCTCGGGCAACCAGCGGGCAATCAGCTTCTTGATCATTTCAGGCTGAGAGATTTCCGACGGCTGCTCGTCCGGATTGATCATGAACTCCCAGCGACGATGTCGCCCGGGGCCGACGACAAAGGTGCACGGCCTGGCCAATTCGCAGAACTGTACATTGGTCTTCGGCAGATGCTCCCCTGCCCCTTCGTTCAGGATCACGTCGACCACCAGCCACGGCTCGTCGAATGCCAGGTCGTCCATCTTCAACCCCAGGCGGGTGCGGATCGGGCTGGTGCCACCATCGCACGCCAACACATGGGCCGCCGTGACCACGCGTTCGGTCCCGTCCTTCGCCTGGATGCGCACATCCACCTGGGACTCGGCGGAGTCGACCGACAGCACCTCGGAACCCAGCTCAACGGTGACCGACTTGAAGCCGGCAATTTTTTCGCGCAGTGCGCGTTCCACCGGTGGCTGGGAAAACACGTAGTTAGGCGCCCAACCCAGTGGAAAAGGCGGCTGGGCCGCGTCAATACGCTTGATCAACTGTGAACCGGTCGTGCGGTATTCCGAGGGGCGGTACGGCATGACATGTTCGGCAATGTTGTCAGCCAGGCCGATATTACCGAAAACGCGCATCACTTCATGGTCAAAGCCCATGGCCCGAGGGTTGGCATAGACCGTTTCGGACTTCTCCACCACCAGGGCATTGAGCCCCCACAGACCGGCGAGATTGGCGCACAAGGCGCCCACCGGTCCCATTCCAACAATGATGACATCGTAGTCCATCGTCTACTCCGCTTCTTGTAGTTGTCGATTGCGAGTGCTGGTTGATGCCGATAGGTACTCCTGCTCATCAACCAGGCTTCATCTGTACCGGGCGGAACGGATTGCTGACCTGCTCCCGGAACGATCAGGCGATTCGGACCCGCTGCTCCTCAATTCTCGCGCGAATGGAATCCATCCATTGCTCGCGCGTCTGGAACCCTGGACGGCGCCTACACATCGCCTCGGTCTGGGCCAGAATGACCTCGGTCGGCAGCTCGAGATCCAGCGGCTCCTTGCACGGCTGAGCGGTATAGAACGGTGTATCGACATACATTTCGACGGGGTTGCCTTCAGGGTCCTTGAAGTAAATCGACCAGGCATTCCCGTGATCCACTTGGCCAATGCCTTCAATGCCGCTTATTTTGGCGAATTGGTAGTAGGCCTTCAGGTCATCCAGCGAATTGAGCAGGAACGACAGTTGATTGATCGGGTTGAATGGCAGGTCAACAGGCTTGCCGTCAAAGAGCACGACCTGATGATGCAGCTCCGGATTCTGCGTCATGAAGAACAGGCGATGCCCGGTCGAGGCCACGCCTTTATCGCTGACGATGAAACCCAGGACGCGGCAGTAAAAGTCGACCATCCGATCCAGGTCTGAGCAGAACACGCCGGAATGGGTGAAATTGATAGTGGGTAACGCGGGCATGTGGAACCTCCAGTTTTTATGATTGTGTAGAGGACAACGCTCAGGCTTCGTCAATGACGCCGTTCGATAGGGTCCCGATTTCAGTAATGACCACTTCGAACACATCGCCGGGTTTCAGGAAAATCGGCGGTTTGCGCTTGAAGCCGATCCCGCTCGGCGTGCCGGTTGCCAGGATGTCGCCCGGGTTCCATGGCAGCGCCTTGGACACGTAGGAGATCAAATGCGGAATGTCGAAAGCCAATTCCGAGAGGCTGCCTTCCTGCAGTTGCTCACCGTTGAGAACGCCCCGCACCACCAGCGTACGGTAATCGGAAATTTCCGATGCTGGAATGATCCAGGGGCCCAGTGCACCCGTTTTCCTGAACGTCTTGCCCATGCCGTACTGGTGCGTATGGAACTGCCAATCCCGCACGCTGGCATCGTTGAAGCAGGTGTAGCCCGCCACATGGTCCATGGCATCGGCCGGATCGATGTGCGCGCCACCTTTACCAATGACTACCGCCAGTTCAGCTTCGAAGTCGAATTGCTCTGACACTTTTGGCCTGACCAGTGGTTCGCCGTGGGGCAATAGCGTTTCGGCAAATCGCTGGAAGATCACCGGAAACTCCCCGACTTTCCTGCCGGCCTCCTCAGCATGAGCCACATAGTTGATACCCACGCAGATCACCTTGCCAGGATTGGGTATGACGGCCTCCAGTTGAACACTGGAAAACGAGTAATCGGGTTGAACGGTCTCGACGATCTTGCGCGCCTCCTGTACCAGCAGTCGATTGGCCAGAAAGGAGGCGAGATCCGGAACCTGCGCAAAACGATGGGTCAGCTCGACCACACCCTCACCTGACACAGCGCCAAAATGGGCCTTCCCTTCTTTGCGGTACGAAATCAGCTTCATGTTTCTCTCCTATTTTTATGCACAAAAACTAATTTCTTGCACCATACATCATTAAATGCATAATGCAAAAGGTCGCGAAAAAAAATAACGAGCCCCGTGAGGCTCCTGGTTCTGGAGGCAAGCATGTCGCTGGTGATGGTTCGTAAGATCAAACTGGACGTCGAAGAAATATTCCACGAGGGAGGCCCGCGTGCTTCAGCCCCGCTGCGCATTGCGGTCGCCACCGCCGTGGTCGCCAACCCCTACGCCGGCAGGTATGAAGAAGACCTGCTGCCGTTCATGCAGGAACTCAGGGGATTAGGCGCGCAACTGTCGGAG
Source organism: Pseudomonas sp. 43mfcvi1.1 (assembly GCF_900115935.1). Taxonomy (NCBI): domain Bacteria; kingdom Pseudomonadati; phylum Pseudomonadota; class Gammaproteobacteria; order Pseudomonadales; family Pseudomonadaceae; genus Pseudomonas; species Pseudomonas sp. 43mfcvi1.1. Next base: position 433,833 of record NZ_UETT01000004.1, read on the forward strand.
CAATTGATCCATGCACTGGGCGGTGCCGCGCAGGTGCAGGCTTATGGCAAGGGCGCGATCGTCGGTGAAGACGGCGAACTGGAACACGGCGCGGTCTGGCACGAAGCCGGTGGCTGGGCCATGCGTGAAGCACTGGGCAACCCCAAGGCGATCGTTCCAGCGAGCAAGACTATCGGTGGCCCTGGTTGCCGGGTGATGATTCCGCTGGGGCATATCCAGGCAGCTTATGTGCGCAGTCATTTTGGTGTCGCGGAGATGACGGTATGGGACGGCCCCCGTCGCAGCGAAATCGCTTTCGGCCTGGCCATGGCTACAGGCGGCAGGATCCATTCGCGACTGGGCGGTCTGGCGGTCGCCGACGTGAGAGGTGAAGACGGGTTACGTTGATGCCGAGGTTTTGAAGTGTCGCTCCACGGATTACGCACTACGACAAAAATAATATGAGTATCGGAGAACATAATGACTGCAAAAACGATGCGCGCCGCACGCCTGTATGAAGGTGGCAAACCCATGGTCATCGAGCAGTTGCCCGTACCGGGAATTCGTCCAACTGAAGTGCTCGTCAAGATCAAGGCATGCGGGATCGTCCCCAATCTCCACAATATCCTGACAAATTGGGTCAAGTGGTTCCCGCAAAATCCCCTGCCAAAACTGCCGGCGACTTTCGGCCTCGACCCCACGGGCGTCGTCGAGGCAGTAGGCGAACAGGTCTACGACTTCAAGGTTGGTGACCGGGTCTACGTCAATCCGGGCCGCCACTGTGGTTCCTGCCGAGCCTGTCGTGCGGGCAATACCATTGCCTGCACGGCCTACACCTTCAATGGCTATTTCGGCTTCACGCCAAAAAGCCCGCGCATGTTCGAAGACTATCCCTACGGTGGCCTTTGCGAGTACATCCCTGCGCCGCAATACAGCCTGGTGAAACTGCCCGAGAACCTCAGTTTCGAGACTGCCGCGCGACTGGGCTACCTGGGTACCGCCTACAAGGCAATGCTCAAGGCCAATGTCGGGCCTGGCACCACCCTGCTGATCAATGGCATCAGCGGCACGCTCGGCTTGGGCGCCGTAGCGCTGGCGCTAGCGATGGGCGTTCGCAAGATCCTCGGCACGGCTCGAAACCAGGAACTCTTCCAGCGGGTAAAAGACCTCGCCGCACCAGGCCGGATTGAAATTCACACGTTGGGCACGATCCCCACCCATGAATGGGTCAATGAAGTTACCCACGGTGAAGGCGTCGATGTGGTTATCGATGCCCTGGGCCCAGGGGCACCACACGAGACCTTGACCCAAGCCCTCAAGTCCATCCACCGCGGCGGGCATCTGGTCAATATCGGCGCTATTGCAGGCGAGGTCCCCATCGATCTGCACTGGATCATGGACAACGACATCCAGATCAGCGGTTCGGCCTGGTTCACCACAGGACAAGGACAAGCCATGGCGGACATGGTGGAGTCCGGGGCGCTGGATCTTTCCTTCTTCGAAAACACGGCCTTTAGCCTGGAAGACGTCAACGGCGCAATCACCGGCATTGAAAATCGTCACGGCGGCTTCAGTAACTACGTCATCTGCCCCTGACATCAACCAGATAGGCTCAACACAAGGGCGGGCACGCTGATGCCCGCCACTGAATTCAGGGAATGCCATGAAAATTAGAAGAGTCGTCACCGGCCTCGATACCATGGGCCAATCCGTATTCATCAGTGATGATACTGCGCCGCGGTCCTGTTCCTTTGACTCCATTCCCGGCCACGCCATGGCGCACTTGTGGTCCACCGCAGCGCAGCCCCAAATCCTGAACGCGCAGCAAGACCCTACGCTTGAGCACCCGTCCTTGGTACCTGGCCCAGGGGAAACCTGCCTGGCGATCTATGACCTCCCTCCAGATACCGTGATGCACAACCCGACCGATGTCGGACAGATGGTAGAAGAACTCGGCAGCGCCCTACCCGGCCTATTCGACTGCTTCGAGCCGGAGCATCCAGGCATGCATACGACGCCTACCATCGACTACGGCATCCTGCTTCAGGGCGAGCTCTGGTTGGAGCTGGACAATGGCGAGCAGAAACGGATCCAGCCTGGTGATGTCGTCATCCAACAAGGAACCCGTCACGCCTGGCGTAACAAAAGCGATCAGGTCGCCCGTGCACTGTTTGTGATGGTCGGTGTGAAACGCGACTAATCAACATTTTTTCCCAAACGCTGAATCTAGGATGTCTACATGACCCTGCGTCACATTGCAGTGATTGGTGCCGGCACGATGGGCAGTGGAATTACCCAAACCTGTGCGGTAGCCGGCCACACGTTATTGCTCATCGATATCAATGAGCAGGCGCTCGATCGAGGCCTGCAAATCTTGCATAAAAACCTGGATCGGCAAGTTGAAAAAGGGACACTTAGTCACGAGCAAGCCACTGAGGCCCTGCAACGTATCCAAACCTCGATTCACTACACCGGCCTGAATGAAATGGACCTGGTGATCGAAGCGGCAACAGAAGACTTGGCACTCAAACGCAAGATTCTGCAGCAGATTGACGTCCATGCTCGCCTGGATTGCCTGATCGCCAGTAACACGTCGTCGCTTTCGATTACAGAACTGGCGGCGAGCATCAAGCACCCGGAACGCTTCATGGGGATTCACTTCTTCAACCCGGTGCCCATCATGGGCCTGGTGGAGTTGATCCGTGGCTTACAGACCAGCGACGCGACCTGCTCCACCGCCCAGGCACTGGTCGAACAGTTGGGCAAGACCGCAATCCACACGCAGAACCGCCCGGGCTTCATCGTCAACCGAATCCTCATTCCAATGATCAATGAAGCGATCTTCGTCCTTCAGGAAAATGGCGATGCCCAAGCAATCGACGCCAGCATGCGCCTGGGCTGCAACCAACCGATCGGGCCGCTCGCATTGGCCGATCTGATTGGCCTGGATACCGTGCTGGGAATCCTGGACAACCTGCAAACAGGTTTTGGCGACCCGAAATACCGACCTGCCCCGCTGCTCAAAGAGATGGTCGCCGCGGGCTTGCTAGGCAAAAAATCAGGACGTGGTTTTCATGTCTACACCTGAAGCTCGCAGCGGGTATGACACGATCCGTGAACGGGCCCTGGAGCTTTTTGTCAGCAAGGGGTTTGGACAGGTCAGCATGCGCGAACTGGCACGTCACGTGGGTATCGCCCCCGGCTCGCTATACAACCATTTCCCCAGCAAACAAGCCCTGCTGTTCGACCTGATCGAAGAGTTCTACGAAGAACTCCACCTGTTGGTTCAGCAACCTGTACAGCGACGACGAACAGCAGCCCCCCGCCCACTGTCGAAGCTGATCGTCGACCACCTGCGCCTGCACCGCGAGCGGCCTCTGCACTTTCGGCTGGCGTTACAGGGTTTTGCCTATCTTGACACCGCTCAGAAGCAACGCATCATCCTCAAACGCGTCAGATATGAGCGCGCGTTTCTGCACGCGGTGTTCAGCGATGCGTTCAGTGCGCATGAAATAGGTACGGCAGCGGGGCATGTCATCACACGGTTTCTCAATTGCCTGCCGGGTTGGCTTGAGGAGCGCCCATTGACTGATGAGGCTTATACCCACTTGGTCGAGCGGTTGATAAGGGGGGCTGTGCAGGAGTGTTCGGCACAATAGCCTGTTCATTGTCAGCATGCGCGAGGTCGACATCTACTGGCAGTGCGGCATTAGGCTCAAGCCGGACTGGAAACAGCCAGTTTGAGCCCAAACGCGACAAAAACACCGCCCGTGAGCCGATCAAGTGCCTTCAGGGCCGCTGGGCGCTTCAGGAAATTGCTCAGCGACACCGTAGCCGCTACCAGGATGCCGAACCAGGCCAGCGTCAACAGTACGTGTAACGCCGCAAGGAAGAATGAATAGCTGGCAACGCTCGAAAATTAGCCACTAGAAGTTTGGTCAAACGTTCTGTGTGGCCCGTCAGCCGAGCAGCGGGCAGCGCTTGAGCCATCTCACCACGGGTTGCACCAGGCTCGACAGCCTCAGCAGGCACGCTCGGATTTGAATTAGTTACGCCCGGCCATGACTCCACCGTCGACGTCCCAGACTGCACCTGTGACCCAACTGGCCTTTTCGGACAACAGGAAGGCGACCACCTCCGCCACCTCCTCAGGGGTACCCACCCGTCCGATTGGGTGAAAACTGTTGAAGCCCTGCAGCGCGGAATGAACCTCGGCTTTAGGAATGAACCCTTCGTAGATAGGGGTCTGCACCACCGCAGGCGAGACGGCATTGACGCGGATATGCTTGGACGCAAGCTCCATCGCCAAGTGCTGAGTCAGCGAATGCAAGCCAGCTTTCGCCATCGAATAGGCGGAAGACGGGGTTGCGGCTATGGCCTGCTTGCCCCACATGGAACCGATATTGACGACGGCGCCGGGGTTCCCCTTGGCGACGAGGTTGGCGGCGACTTTTTGCGTGATGAAGAAGGTGGCCCTGTTCAGTTGCATGTACTGATCGTAGTCGGCGTCTTGATGCTCCAGAAAAGGCTTGGGGAAAAATACCCCCGCCGCGTTCACCAGAAGATCGACGTCAGCGTGATGCTGATCAATTTCCTGCAGCAGCGTCGCCAGGTCTTGGACATCGGTCAGATTGGCTGTCAGCGCGCTCACTTGGCCAAATGCTGCCAGCACCTGACGAGCCTGCTCGGTTTTCTGCGCACGGCTACCCACGATAACGACACTACCGCCTTGCTGTAATACCAATCGAGCGGTTTCCAAGCCCATACCACTGGTGCCACCGACGACCAATAATTTCTTTCCAGCAAATTGATTGCTCATTTGAATACTCCAGATATTGATTGAGACTGGCTAGAAAACCGAGAACCGGCTTTCAGCCTTTAAATGCGATTTTTAACCGTGTAATGCACGATGCGCTGCTTAGGTACGAGCGAATTATTGGCCTCTATCAATAGCGGAACAAACGAGATAAAGTGTCAACACGATAAAGAAAAAGTTTACTGTTATGGCAGCACCCGTTCATCTCAATGCCCTGAAGGCTTTTGAAGCCAGCGCCCGGCACCAAAGCTTTTCTGCGGCGGCTAAGGAGTTGAACGTCACCCCAGCAGCGGTGGGCCAACTGGTCCGCACTCTTGAGCAGTGGTTAGGCACCCCCCTGTTTCATCGAGGCTCCAGCGGAAAGACACGGTTGGTCACCACGCAAGCGGCGGAGCGTGCGCTTCCCGACATTCAGGCCGGTTTCGAGCGCCTTGCGCTGGGGCTGGAACGGATGAGGGAGACATCGCCCAGCGGGGTTCTGACAGTCACGGTCAGCCCCGCCTTTGCTGCCAAATGGTTATTGCCACGCATCGAGCGCTTCCACGCCGCTTGTCCAGATACTGACGTACGACTTGATACACAGCTCAAAGCGGTAGATTTCTTGACCCAAAGAATCGATATCGGCGTGAGGTATGGTGCCGGCCACTGGCCTGGCCTGATCGCAGAAAAACTCATGGACGAGGACATCTATCCTGTTTGCTCGCCTCAGTTGATAGACACACCGGACCGGTTGAAGAACTTGGCCGAACTGGCGAATGAAACCCTGATTCATGATCTTTCAATGGACGGGCAAGCCGGATTTACAACTTGGGCAACCTGGTTGGAATCGGTTGGCATGAAAGACGTGTCGACACAGCGAGGGATGAAGATCAACAACAGCGCAGCGGTGCTTCAAGCGGCAGTCGATGGACAAGGGGTCGCACTCGCGCGCAGCGTCATGGCCCGAGATGATCTGGCAGCCGGCAGGTTGATCCGCTTGTTTGCGGACATTCAATTTGTCTCTCCATTGGCCTACCACGTGGTCTATCGCTCGGAATGTGCAAGCCTGCCGAGATTGAAAGCTTTTCGAGACTGGTTGTTTGAGGAGGCTCGCACCTGATCCAAGGTCGTTGGAGACGCCCCGTCCCAATCGACACTGTTTTTTCATACAGCCTGGGTCGAAAGCTGTCTGTAAAGATGATGCACAAAAAGGCCACTCATCTGAGTGGCCTTTTTTTGAATCTTGGAGCGGGAAACGAGACTCACCTCTGGTTCTGCGCAACATCGATGGGAATATCGAGAATGAACGTCGCGCCCTGCCCGGCCCCGTCGCTACGCACGGTCAAGCTGCCACCCATTTCCTGCGCGGCCAGCGCGCAGCTGTGCAGGCCGAAACCGTGGCCGTCTTTGCGCGTCGTGAAGCCATGGGAAAAGATACGCGCCAGGTGCTCTGGCGCAATCCCATTACCGTTGTCGGCCACTGTGATACGCAATGCTGGCCCGTCGACGAGAGAGGCACTGAACGTGATGCTGGGGCTGCGATCGATCACGCCGTCCAACGCCTGCTTGGCGTTGTTGATCAGGTTCACCAGAATCAGCAGCATCCGATGCCGGTCCAGCGACAACAGGGGCAAGTCGGCAATGTCCTTGACCACCGTCACCTCCTGGCGCGCCAGTAATCCAGCACTCATGCGCAAGGCATCGTCGATTAACTCCGGGACCGGCACTGTCTCGACAATACTGACAGCAACGGCATAGGACTGCTGGGCAGCGACAATGGTTTTGATGTGGTCAATGCCCTTGGTGAGTTGCTCGAGTTCTTCGATGATGCTCAGTTGCTCTGCGCTCACCACCTCCGCCAGCTTGAGCAGATAGCCGGGCAGCATCTTTCCTTTGTGGTCTGTGGTGAGAAAATCGGCCAGGTCATGGATGTGTTCGTTCATCAGTTGAGCCACCTTGCCCAACCCCTGGGCTTTGGAGGTGCGCATCTGGCTGCTGACCAGTTCTGCCGATACGTTCACGCTGTTGAGAACGTTGCCGACGTTGTGCAGCACAGTCGTGGCGATTTCGGCCATGCCCGCCTGACGGGATTTTGCATGCAGCTCGGTTTGCACCTGGCTCATGCGTAGCGCCGCGCGAACGCGGGCCTTGAGTTCCAGCGGCGAGAAGGGTTTGGCGATATAGTCATCGGCGCCACTCTCCAGCCCGGAAACACAGGCCTCGCTGCCGCCTCGGGCGGTCAACAAGATCACGGGTAAATGGGCGAAACCGGCGCTGGCTTTGATTCTGGCTGTCAGGCCAAAGCCGTCGAGCCGCGGCATCATCACATCCGAGAGGACGACATCGATGGGGCGACGCTGCAGGAGTGCCCAGGCCTGCTCTCCATCAACTGCGGTGGCGACGATGTAGTCGTTGTGCAAAAGTTCGCGCAGGTAGCTCAGCATTTCCGGGCTGTCGTCTACCACCAGCACTCTGGATTGCGCGGCGTGTTCCGGGGGCTGCCCGTCTGCGCTGTCCATCGAAGCTCGGTCGTTGCCACTGCCATGGCGGTCGTCATCGAAACGCAGGTGGCGCTGCTCGGTCGTGCTCGTTGCGTTCGCTGACGATCGCTCGTGCATAGCGCTGGCTTCGGTCGACACGGTATCTTGCTCAGCTCCCAGCGGAAGTCGAACAAAGAAGCACGAACCCCGTCCGAGCTCGCTGTTGACGCCGACTTCGCCCCCCATCAGTTTGACCAGATCCTTGACCAGGGCGAGACCGATACCTGTGCCGCTGTAGTGGCGCGTGGCGGAATTATCGATCTGGGAAAAACGCTGGAACAACAGCGGCAGTTTGTCAGGTGCGATGCCAATCCCGGAGTCTTGCACCGCAAGTTCAAATCGCTCGCCATCGAGCGCAGTGACGGCCAGGTGCACGGTGCCGCCAGCGGGCGTGAACTTGATGGCATTGCTCACCAGGTTGAGGAGAATCTTCTCGAAGTGTCGGGGGTCCAGGAACACCGTGCCAAGCGCGGGATCGATGCTGCAGGTTAAGGTGCAGCCTTTGCCCTCGGCCACCATGGCGGCATCCTCGGCCAGCACACCCACCACCTTGCTCAAGTCCATTGGCGTTGGACACAACTCAAACTTGCCCGCTTCGGCCTTGGAGAAATCGAGGATGTCATTCACCCGGTTCATCAAGCGCAGTGCGTTGCGTTGGGCGCGGTCGATTTGCACATGCCAGTCTGCCGGTGGTGTGGTCGCCGCCGAGAGCTGCTCCAGGGGTGCGAGAATGAGGGTCAGGGGGGTGCGCAGTTCGTGGCTGACCGTGGCAACGAAATCGCTCTTTGCCTGGTTAGCCGTATCGGCCTGGTTGCGCGCCTGAATAAGCTCGACGGCCTGCGCCTCCAGCACCTCGGTCTGATGGTGCAGCGTGTCGGTCCGTTCGGCGACCATTCTTTCCAAAGAGGCCTGGACTTGCTGTCGCTCGGCTTCGGCCTCGGCTTCCAGCACCCGGATGCGCAGGGCATTCTCCTGGAACACCCGTACCGCACGGGTCATGATCCCAATCTCGTCGCCGCGTCCGGCGCTGGCGACTTCGGCGTTCAGGTCGCCGGCCGCAAGCCGGCGCATAACCGAGGCCAGGGCCACGATGGGCTGCGCGACAAACCGCGACGTGCTCCAGGCGATGGCGCCAGCCAGCAGGATGGCGACGGTACCCGCGATCACCGTCGCAAGCATGCCGCGATCATTGTGAACCAAGGCCTCGGAGCGGGCTTCACCCGCGAAGCCCGCCACCAACAGGCCGGCGCTGCGTGCCTCGTTGCGAACCTGATCGCGCGCGCCACTCAAGGCGTTGCTCGCCTGATGGAACCTGGCGAATGCCGCCCGGTAGCCGGCAATCTGATCGTAGACCGTCAGGGGCGTAGCCTTGGTTTGCAGCCCTACGGACGAAGGGAGAACCCGAGAGAGACGGGAGAGCTCGTCCAGGATGGTGCCGACAGAGCTGGCGACCTCGGCCGACGGTGACAGGCGAAACGACAAGGTCTGCGCCTCCAAAGTGGCAACGCGCTCGGCGAAACGCTTGGACAGCGCGGCTGCATTTTGCAGCAAACCGGTGGCGGCCTGAATGTCGTTTGCGTCATGGGCAACGTGCTCGCCCACTTCATCCAACATCGCCTCGAGGCGCCCGGCCGCATCCCCGACGGCGGCGAGATGCCGCAAAGCCTCACCGCCCCGGAGCTTGGGCGCCTCGCCAAGGTGCTCGACCGCCAGGCTGGCAGCAGCGACCGCCGTCGCCAATTGCTCCAGGGTCTCCACCTCCTGCGGCGCCCCCATCAACTCGCGCAATTGCTCGACCACGGGCGGCAGTGCCGCGCTGGCGTTCCGCGCCGCGGTGGCGGCCGCCCCATCACCGCTCACCAGCATCTTGGCCACATTGGCGGTGATGATCCTTTCGCTGTTGCGCAGGATATCCAGGATGCGGTGGGCGCTTTCGATGTTGCTTACTCGCGCCTTGTGGTCGGCGGCGCGGGAATCAATCTCCTTCAGCCCGTCAGCGATGCCCTGTTCGACGAGGATCGTCGCCTCTCGCATCCGGCCGTAGTGGGCTGTCATGTTCTCCGTTTCGCCATCCATGGTCAGGGTCGCCGCCCGCAAGGCGGCGATCGCCGCGGCGAGCCTCTGCAGACTGCCCTTGAGCGATTGCGCCTCTGCCACTGGAATGGCGGTGAGGCCGACGATAGCCGTCGCCACCATGCCTTCGGCCTGGGACAGGCTTTCCTGGTCGCGGGTGGCGATGAAGTTTTCCACCCGCCCGGTGGCCCCATTGACCGAGGCCAGAATTTCCGCGGAATGGCTGGCGGAATCCACCGCACGTACCATGCCTCGCAGGCCGTAGAGGTTTACGAGCGATACCGCCAGCATCAGGAACACCAGCGCGGCGACCGCCAGACCAATTTTGACGGCAATGGGCCTGTCCCTGACGGGTTTGAATCTCAACATGGCGCCTCGCATCCTCGCTCCCCGCCAGCCACTACTGCTTCATGACCTCCGGCAAAGGCATCGGCGGCGCCGTATTGTTGATGCCCGCGTCGATCATCGCCGCCACGGAAGCCTGGCTGTAGAAAGGATTGGCGGCGCCGCCCACCGGCATCGTTGCGAGCCAGGCGTCCAGGTCTTTCCCATCGATACGTACCAGCGGCACCTCGACGAACTTCGGCACTTGCTTGCCCGCCAGGATCTGCTGGGCCACCCAGAAACCCACCTGGGAGACGCTCGGTGAGGCGGAAACCGAGACGGTCTCGTAGCCATTGGCATCGCGCTCCTGTTTCCACAGGGCGAGTTCGTCCTGACGGTTCCCCATCACGATGATCGGTAAAGGGCGTCCCGCCGCCTTGAACGCCATGGCCGCGCCATAACCGTCGCCCCCTTGAGTAGCGACCGCATCGATGGTGGGCAGCGACGGCAGCGCCAGCGCCACCTCCTTGCGTGCCACGGAAGCCGTCCAGTTGCCGTACACGGTCTTGGCGAATTTCAGGCCCGGATAGTCGCTGGCGGCCTTGCGAATGCCGTCGCTGATGTTTTGATCGGTGGCATCGCCGGCAATGCCACGGATTTCCAGCAGCGTTCCCTTGCCCTTGAGGCGCTCGGCGATATAGTCCACTTCCACGCGGCCCATGGCAGACCAGTTGTAGTCCACGGTATAGACACAGCTTTCGGTGACCAGGCTGGCCATGACGACCACCACGATGCCGGCGTTGCAAGCATCGCGGATCACCCCGTTGAGGGCCGTGTCGGACGCGGCCAGGACGACGATGGCGTTCACGCCCTTGACGATCATCTCCTGGATATGGGCCGCTTGTTCCGACGCCGAGTTATTCGCGCTGACCACCGGGGCCTCCCGGATCAAGCCATCCTTTTGCGCCTGGGCCGCAATCTCCTGCCAGTTGCGCACCATCACCTTGCGAAAATCGCTGCCCGCGTAGGAGTTGCTGAAGGCAATGCTATAGCTTGCGGTAGGGCCGCTGGCGATACCGTCGGCAGCTTGGGCTGGATGGGCGGCAACCATCGCCAACCCGGTCACGCAGCCGGCGACGTGCCACAGGATTTTGCGGATCGGTTCAGTGTTCATGCGGTTCTCCATCACGCTTGGGATTGACGCTCGGCTCATCGACGTCTTTGCTCATCGGATAGCCAAGGACATTGTTGATACGGTGGAAACGATCGAGCCCAAGAAACATCACCGCCCATTGTTCGTCGGGGCGACTGGACAGGAAAATCGACGGAGTGAAACGGTCGCCGGGCAAGGCGCCATGAGGCAGTTCGGTCAGTGAGTCGTATTTGATCCGCTGGGAAATTCTCAGTGGCGCCTGCGCGCCTGCCTCATTTCCGAGCTCAATGCAGAGCGTTTGGTGCGTCGCATTCCGTGCCATTTGCCATTTCCAAGTCAAGGCATCGACCATCTGGAGGTTGTCCAGAGCAATGAAGGGCATATTCAGGTTACGGGTCTGCTCATACGGCCATTGCGATAGTAGAACCGGGCATAAAGAAATGAAGACATACGGACTCCTTTCCTTGGTGGCTGACGATTGAAACCAATGCACTACCTGCTGTGGCCATCAGCATAGTCTCAACGTGCCCGCTTCGCGCGCGGCCATGGAGGATTTCAGTCAACTGAACGACCGACAAGGCCATTGCGGCTATGATGCTCTATCATGAGCTAGCGCTCATGTTACGCATTTCTGATGACTCGCCGAGACGCCCTGTACATGAGAGATCTGCCGCCAACCGCCACACTGCGTGCCTTTGAAGTCGCCACCCGGCACGCGACCTTTACCTCTGCCGCGAATGAGCTGCATGTCACTCAAAGCGCGGTCAGTCACCAGCTCAAGCATCTCGAAGAGCTCTGGGGATTGCAGTTGTTCGAACGTGGCAAGTCGTTGAGCCTCACCGCAGCGGGGGCTACGCTGGCGCCCATCGTGCGGGAATTCTTCATGAGCCTGGAGGCGACCCTGGCCGATCTTCGAGAGCAGAAAGGCAGAGTCCGACTCGAAGTCAGCACCACGTACTCCTTCGCGCTGAAATGGCTGCTGCCACGCTTGCCGAGCCTCTCCCGGCAACATCCCGAGCTACTGGTCTCGCTGGACACCACGGACAAGATCATCCATTTCTCCAGCGCCCAGGCCGATGTCGCGATCCGGCTCGGCAAGGGCAGTTACCCAGGCCTGTATTCAGAGTTTCTGTTCGGCGAGCAGGTGTTTCCGGTGGCAAGTCCCGATCTGCTGCAGCGATTCGGGACACCGCGCAGCCCTGCCGAACTGCTGCATTACCCACTGCTGACCCGTGATGGCGCCGAGCTGGTGCCAAAATGGGAGGCCTGGTTTGAAAAAGTCGGGCTGGAATTTTTGCCGCTCAAGGAAAGCGTCCGGTTCGGGGACACCAACATGACGGTCGAGGCTGCCCTGCTCGGCCAGGGTGTCGCCCTGGTGCGCAGCGGGCATGTTGAAACCGAAATCAGCGACGGTCGCCTGGTCCGGCTCTTCGATGTGTCGTTCCCCTCCCCCCTTGCCTACTACTTCGTCTGCCCGAAAGGCAGCGAATCGCAGCCGCACATCGTCAGCTTTCGCCAATGGTTGACCAGCGAGGCGCTGAAAGTCCAACGAGCTTACGGATAATGCATGAGGATTCACTCATGAAACGATGAGGAGACTTCGCTGTAGTCCGGGCAGCCGGGCTGCATAAAATGGCGCATGCCTATCCATATCACCTTGCTGGTTCTTTTCGCCGCGCTCCTGCATGCCAGTTGGAATGCGCTACTGCGTGGCGGCACCGATCGACTGTGGTCGATGACGATCATGTGCATCGCCATCGCTATCGCCAGTATTGTCGCCGCGGTGTTCATGGAGCCACCGGCAGTTGCCAGTTGGGGCTATGGGTTGCTTTCGGCGTTGCTGCATGTCGGCTACAACCTGTTCCTGGTGCGCAGCTACCGGGTCGGCGACCTGGGACAGACCTATCCGGTTTCGCGTGGATCGTCACCCGTCTTGATCACCCTGGGTGCCGCGGCCTTTGCCGGGGAAAGCATTGCTCCCGGTGCGCTACTGGGTATCGCGCTGGTATCAGGCGCAATCATTTCGTTGGCCTTCAGGGGACGCAACCTGTCGGTGCCCAGCCTGCCCTATGCCCTGGGAACCGGCTGCTTCATCGCCGCCTACAGCGTCACCGACGGCATTGGCACCAGACTCTCCGGCGCGCCACTGGCCTATACGGTGTGGATGTGCGCCTTGTGGGGCGTGTTGATGCCAGCGGTGTACATCGGCCTGCGCGACGCCCGCAGCTTATTCTCTTTCCGGCCCGGCACATTGACCGCCGTGGTCGGTGGATTGGTCTCCTTGCTGGCCTATGGAATCGTCATCTACGCCATGAACGAAGCCCCCTTGGGCGCGGTATCGGCATTGCGCGAAACCAGCGTGCTGTTCGCCGCGTTGATTGGCTACGCGTTCCTCGGCGAGACACTCACCACTCGCCGAGTCGTGGCGTGCGCAGTGATCGTCAGCGGCACTCTCTTGATTGGCTGATACACCCGCTTTCTCACCGTTACAGGAGGTACCCTCGATGAATAACGTCTCCCAGGCACCGTTGATTCTGATCACTGGTGGCGGTCGCGGAGTGGGCGCCGCCACCGCACGGCTCGCCGCAGCCCAAGGCTATGACGTCGCGATCAGCTACATTGCCCATGAGTCCTCCGCGCTGGCGGTGGCGGCGGATGTGGAGGCGTTGGGCCGTCGGGCGCTGGTCATGCGGGCCGACAGTGCGGACCCCGGACAGGTCGCCGATCTGTTCGCGGCCATCGACCGCTCATTTGGCCGTATCGACGTACTGGTCAATAACGCCGGGGTACTGGCCGTGCAGTCGCGCCTGGAAGACCTCGGCTTCGAACGCATGCAGCGCATCTTCGCGGTCAACTCCATCGGTCCGATGCTCTGTGCCCAACAGGCGGTGAAACGCATGTCCTACCGGCACAACGGTCCGGGCGGAGTGGTGATCAATGTCTCTTCGGCGTCGGCGCGCCTCGGCAGTCCCAACGAATATATCGACTACGCGGCGTCCAAGGGAGCCCTGGAGACGTTCACCATCGGTCTGGCCAAAGAGGTGGCCCGCGAAGGGATACGCGTCAACGGTATTCGCCCCGGTCACATCTACACCGAAATGCATGCCAGCGGCGGCGAACCGGGGCGGGTCGACCGTATCAAGGACACAATCCCCATGGGCCGGGGTGGCCAGCCGGAGGAAGTGGCCCAGGCCATTCTATGGCTGGCCAGCGCGCAGGCATCATTCGTCACCGGGACATTCCTCGACGTGACCGGGGGCAAATGAGTCGGTGGGCTGGATCAGTGTGCTAGCTCCCCCTGCAAAGAAAGAGGTTTAAGCTAGGCGCAAGCATCAAACGCCCCAGAGTCACAACCGAGCAACTAAAACAGCCGGTTGTGATGGGAAAAAGCCAATTACCGTAACCTGCACCGCAATCGAATAGTTGATACAAGGACGCTGATCCGTGCACCTGAACCGTTGGAGCTTTACCCTATTGGCATGCCTGCTGTCTCAGTCGGGTATGGCCAACACGCTGCAGATTGATCCTCGTGGTGAAAGCCTTTACCAACAGGCCATTCCATTCCTGCAACAAGCGGATAGCAAGCTTGAGGCGGTCACTGCTGAGACACCGACGACAAGCGCAGAGGAAAAGAAGCGCTCCTTGGCCCTGGCGGAAGAAGGAGGAATGCTACTCAAGCCGGCATTTGCTCTGCTTGAACAAGCCGCAGCCCTTGATCATCCCATAGCCCAGTATCGCCTCGGACTCATCTACGTGATGTTATCTCCGAGCGAAGTGATTACAGAGAAGGCATGTCCCTTGTTCGAACGAAGCCTTGCTCAAGGCTTCGCTCCACCGGCCCTTCAAATTGCATACTGGTGCCTGGCGTTCACTGACACGCCTCAGTACGAAACGACATTGCTGGCCTTGGAGACCAGCATGCCACTGTACGAAAAATACTTTCCGCAGCCTGTTGTCAGGCTTGAGTGCAGACCTGAGGAACCTGTTGGCTTCGCCATGCAGTGGGGCGGCAGCCGTGATTACCAGGCGGAAATCTACCGACTGCTGGGTGAAACGAATCGCGCGAAACGGTCGGAGTACTACCAGAAGGCGCTGGATATCAATGACTGTTACAGGGTTAAACGGCGCATGGCTCGACCTTTATCGTCGGGGGCTCACCCCCCATCGATAACCAGCACATTACCTTCGTGACACCCGGCAACAAGGCCTGGGATCGCAGAAGGCGGAAACAGGCATATAGCGGAGAACAGTCCCATGACCTCGAACCTTGCAACCCTCTATAGCGACTACATTGCCTGCCTGAATGCACAGGACTGGGAAAACCTGGGGCATTTCGTGCACCTGGATGTGGTTCATAACGCGAGACGGTTAGGCCTGCACGGCTATCGAAGCATGTTGGAAGCGAACTACCGGGATATTCCTGACTTGCGCTTTGAAATCGAGTTTGTGCTGATCGAGCCACCAAAATTGGCGGCTCGCCTGGCATTCAATTGCACGCCGACGGGGGAGTTCCTGGGCCTTGCCGTCAATGGGGCACGGATCTCCTTCGCGGA
Organism: Pseudomonas sp. 43mfcvi1.1; assembly: GCF_900115935.1. Classification (NCBI taxonomy): domain Bacteria; kingdom Pseudomonadati; phylum Pseudomonadota; class Gammaproteobacteria; order Pseudomonadales; family Pseudomonadaceae; genus Pseudomonas; species Pseudomonas sp. 43mfcvi1.1. The sequence goes on from NZ_UETT01000004.1 coordinate 449,250, forward strand.
AAACGTCTTCTACGCGTTCGAGGACGGCAGGATCCGCGAGGTCTGGTCGGTCATCGACAAGGACGCGATCGAAGCTCAACTCCAATTTCAAGCAGCGCTCAAAACAGCGCATCCAACACCCGGTAATAGCTGATCCCGGCAGCAATACACACTGACCGAGATCGACGACATCATCGAGCAGATCGAGATCACGCGGCGCAGGGGTTACGCCATAAACAAGGAAGAGCTGTTCCTGGGCGACATGTCCATTGCCGCGCCAATCATAGGCAGCCAGGGTTTGCCGGTGGCGGCAGTGCATGTAGTCGTGCCCAGCAGTCGCTGGACCATGGAGGAAGCCGAACGCAAGCTGGCGCCCGCGGTTATCGAATGCGCGCGGGCGATTCGCTCGTCAATACGAACCCTGTAGCCGATCTACTTTTGCGACAGCCTGAATGCGGGCATGCGGGTCGTGATCGGCATCGTTAAGGGCATCGGCTTTTCGGGGATGCTCATGGGGCACGCCGCGATCACAATTATCGTGGGGCGCTTTGGCCTGGAGTCGCTGATGTACTTCCCGCTCATTCTGCTGGGCCTGCTGGCGGTGTTCGGCCCGATGCTGGTTCGCACGGGTACGCCAAAGACCCAACCGCTGACGCAGAAACTGCCGGCTCTTTGAATCCGCATGTGTGAACTGGCTATTGGCAATGCGGCATTCGGCTCAAGCAGGATTGGAAACAGCGAGTTTGAGCCCAAACGCGACAAAAACACCGACCGAGAGCCGATCAAGTGCCTTCAGGGCCGCCGGCCGCTTCAGGAAACTGCTCAACGGCACCGTAGCCGCTACCAGGATGCCGAACCAGGCCAGTGTCAACAGCACGTGTAACGCCGCGAGGAAGAAGGAGTAGCTGGCAACGCTCGAACCACTCGGGACGAACTGGGGGAGAAAAGTGACGTAGAAGACACCTATTTTGGGGTTCAGCAGGTTAGTCAATAAACCGCGGATAAAGGCGTCACGTGCAGTGACAGCCATGTTCTCGTTCCCCTGCCCTTGCAGAGTTGTCCTAGGTCGCAGCAGCAGTTTGATACCCAACCAAACGAGATAAGCTGCGCCGACAATTTTCAGCACTAGGTAAGCCCACTCCGAAGCTTGCAACAGGGCGCCGAGCCCCAGTGACACCGCCGCTCCCCACACCAGGCACCCGAGCGCAATACCGATAGAGGCCATCAACGCCGAGCGTCGACCACCGGTCGCTGTAGCGCGAAGAACCATGGCAGTGTCCACGCCGGGGGTAACAGTGAGCACTGACGCAGCAGCGATGAAGGCTAGCAGCAGGGGTAAGTCGCTCATTTGGGTTTCCATGGCAGTAGGCCGCTCGTACGGCTACCCACTCTAATTAGCCACTTGAAGTTTGGTCAAACGTTCTGTGTAGCCCGTCGGCCAAGGACCTGTGGCACCGAAACCTGCGAACGCGAACGCCGGCAACAGCCCGAGTCTGGGCAATAAGGCGCTAACGAGTTCGCGTTGACGAGCAAGACTGTTCTCCAAAAATCAAATGCATTTGTGGGCGATGGTGATCACCACCGTCGACGTCCTAGGCAAAAGATCAGGACATGGTTTTCTTGTCTACCCCTGAAGCTCCCAGCGGGTTCAAACTCCACCTGTTTGCGCGGATGTTGAGTGGCCTTGACATGTCCGATCGTGGAAACAGCCGTGGCGCACTCAACAGCAGGTTTCGATCTCGACCTCGCAACCTCCGAGGCCAGGTCTCTTGCGCCTTAAGACTAAAACCTGTGTGGTCTCACACTCTCCACTCCGCTATGAGGCTCAAGCCAATTCGGCTAAAGATGCCGGATTGAAGCCTTTCAGATCTGCGTAATCGCCACTTTCCACTTTGGCGACCCAATCCTTGTCACTCAACAGGACACGCCCTACAGCGATCAGATCAAACTCTTCGCGCTCCATACGCTCGACGAGGCGGTCCAAGCTGGCAGGGGCTGAGCCCTTGCCGGCGAAGGCGTTAGTGACATCGTTATCCAGCCCAACCGAACCGACGCTAATGGTTGTGGCTCCAGTGACTTTTTTCGCCCAGCCCGCGCAGTTCAGCCCGTTCTCACCATCAATTTCGGGAAACTCAGGATCCCAGAAGCGTCGCTGCGAGCAATGCAGAACATCGACACCCGCCTCAACCAATGGCAGCAGCCAGTCTTCCATCAGTGCTGGGGTCTGGGCGAGACGCACACCAAAGTCCTGCTGCTTCCATTGACTGACGCGCATGATGATAGGGAATTCGGGCCCGACCGCATGACGAACTGCAGACACGATCTCGGCGGCGAAGCGGGAGCGCTCTTTGATCGTTGGTCCGCCATAACGATCAGTACGCCGATTGGTGCCGGCCCAGAAGAACTGATCGATCAAATAACCATGAGCCCCATGGATCTCGACCGTATCGAAACCCAGCCGCTTGGCATCCGCCGCTGCCCTGGCAAAAGCAGCGACTGTGTCTGCAATATCCTCTTCGCTCATCGCCACGCCGCGCGGCTCGTTTGGCGAATCGAGGCCAGATGGGCTTTCAACCGGCGCATCAGGCTCCCAGCCGCTGACATCACGCACTGCGCCGGTGTGCCAGAGTTGCGGCCCCATACGGCCCCCAGCATTGTGAACAGAATCGATCACGTTCTTCCATCCAGCTAACGCTGCTTCACCGTGGAAAAAAGGAATGCCTGAACCGTTACGTGAAGCGGGACGATCGATGACGGTCCCTTCTGACAAAATCAACCCGACCCGCCCCTCAGCCCGCCGCCGGTAGTATGCGGCGCTCCCTTCACCGGGGATGCCCTGCGGCGAAAATTGTCTGGTCATCGGTGACATGACAATCCGGTTTTTCAGTTCAAGCGACCGGATCGAAAAAGGACGAAATAGTATGCTGGTATCAGGGTTTGACATGGGATGGACTCCGTTTGCTTTTGGAAGCCATATAAGTATATTTTGTAAACCAAATGTCAATTAGGCACCTAGAGTCGCCTAGGTATATATGAGGAAACTTCGATGCTGGAATTAAAGCCGCAATGTTTCTCGTCGGAATGCCCAAGCCGGGCGCTGTTCGACCAGATCGCAGATAAGTGGTCAATGATGGTATTGGCGGTGCTTGATGATGGCCCGCACCGCTTTAATGCCATCAAACGCCGCCTGGAGGGCGTCACTCAGAAGGCACTGACACAGTGCCTGCGGCGGCTGGAGCGAAATGGCCTCGTCTCGCGCAAGGTCATCTCATTCTCGCCTGTGGCAGTGCAGTATGAGATCACCCCACTTGGTCAAACTCTGCAGCAGCCATTTCGCGAATTGCATAAATGGACGCTCGACAAATTGCCTGAGGTTGAAGCGGCCCGGTTGAAGTTTGACGAGGCCGCAGAGGTAAACCTGACGGTGTGATTCTCTTGGTTGACTCGCCGATGCTGTCATGCCCGTCTGCAGTTAAAAATTGCAGCAACTAGATATAACTTGGCGAGATCTAGCTCCACGGGGGGGACAGCGCTTACCCACGAGCTACAGCTTATAATTCAATGTCATCAGTGCATTACGCGGCGCCCCATAACTGACAGTGTCGAAATCTCCTTTCTGCGTTGCATATTTTTTATCGAACACATTATTAACATTGATTGATACATCCATGTTCCTGGTCAGTTCATAACTCGCCATCAGTGACGTCAACGCATAGGGATCTTGTTCCGCCACCCTTGTGCTGGTACTGCTGCTTAAGAAGCGGCTTTGCCATTTGACGCCTGCGCCCAGCGTTAGCTTATCCAACACTCCAGGTAATTTATACGTAGTGAACATCTGAGCGGTAGTGCGTGGAACCTGTGCATTAAGCCTGGCGCCGCTGCCATCTTTGGCTGTGAAAGCGGCGAAGCCGGCATAGATGTTCCAATTGGAAGAAACTTCACCCTGCATGTCAAACTCGATCCCGCGGGACTTGGTGCCATCAACACCTTTGTAAGCCTGAGCACCGCCTGGCGTAAGAAGATTGCCATCTACTTGTGCAGCATTGTCCAATTCGGTGTCAAACAATGCGACAGACGCATTTAGGCGCCCCTCCAGGTATTCAGCCTTGAGGCCAATCTCTTTCGTCTTACCTTCAGTAGGCGTGAGGACGTTGCCATTGCTATCTCGGAACGATGTTTGCGGGTTATATATGCCGGCATAGCTGATGTATACGGAATACGTGCTATTAATGTCGTATATCAAACCTGCATAAGGCGTAAACTCATTGCTTTTCTTATAATTGAACGGTGCTCCGCCTGCGGTCTCGTCAATCTCGTACCGGCTGAACCGCCCGCCGACAATCAGCTTCAATGGATCGGCCAGAGAGAATCTTGCAGTGCTGTAGAAGCCGCGCTGTTTAACCTCGGTATTCGTCGGCATGGACGTCATTGCATCAAAGTCGGGTTTGGGGAAATGACTATTCCAATCGTAGATATTGCCGGGGGTGAAGCCCAGAATAAAAGGACTGACATCGTCTCTATTCGAGGTATATCGGGAGCTCATGCCGCCCACTACCAGGTCATGTTGGCGCCCCATTAAATCAAACGGACCGCTCGCCATTACATCGAAGGTGTTTTGACGGCTTTTCCCTTCGCCAGCCAATGCACTCGGATAAGTGCCATTGGGGAAGGTGCCCAATCCAGTATCCTGATCGGGTGTACCGAAACCTCCCATTAACTGGGAGTCATACTTAGTACGATACTGGTTTACGACACCCTGGATCTTCCAACCGTTATCAAACCTTTGTTCAAGTTCGGCGAAAACAGTTTGCCGAGTACTGTCCCAACGATTCCAGTCCGCAGCCATGGATTTGGAACGCGACCATTGTGCCTCTGAGCCATTGCTGAACCATAGAGGAACACCGCCCCAAGTAGGTCGTTTAGGGGAACTGTTCTGATAGTCGTACCCTATATCCAAGGTGGTGTCTTCGGTGAGCTCTGCTTCAATGATCCCGTAGAACGCTTGCTTTTGTGTTTGATAACCATCGATGTAGGAGTGACCATCGTTATTGACCCCCACCATACGTGCTCGGACACGACCGTCTGTTGTCAGCGGCACGGAAATATCCCCCATCTCCCGAAAATTGTCCCATGACCCCGCACTGATAGAGGTTGAGGCCGAAAACTCTGGTGTTGGTCTTTTGCGCACCAGGTTGACCGCAGCAGACGGATTGCCCGTGCCAGTGAGAAGTCCGTTCGCTCCGCGCACAATTTCGACCCGGTCGTAAAATGCGGTTTCCAGGTCACTGATACCACTGCCGTTTATGACGTCGCCGATGACGGCCGGTATGCCGTCATACTGGATGTTGTCGATCAGAAAGCCTCGGGAATAAAAACTCGTGCGCTGGCTATCAGATTGGTAAGACGAGATGCCGGTCGTGTTCTCCAGCACCCCCTGGACTGAATCCAGTTTTTGATCGTCCATGCGCTGACGCGTTACCACGGAAACTGATTGCGGCGTCTCCCGCAGCGTCAGCGGTAAGCGAGTTGCGGCCGTGGTCTGGCCGGTGGTGTAAAGCCCAGTCCCTTCCGTCGTGGTGGCATCGGGTGTTCCTGTCGCGCTTATCGTCACCGATGGGAGGATCATCGTGCCCTGAGACGGTGTGCTCTCGTCAGCTTCAATAATGTCCTGCGCCATCACACAACTCGAACTACCTAAAAACACAAGCAGCGCTGCAGCAACTGGTTTTTTCACCAGACGCTGAGGCACGCAGTGGCGCCTCCCACCGCAGTAAATCAACGAAATCCACATCAGCCATTCCTTATCAATAAAAAACAGACAGCGGCCGACCGTCGAGAGACGAATTTGAGGGAAGGCCGAGAACTCACCCGGAACCAGACCGGAGAACGGAAGTGATAAATCAATCTCAGATGAAACTGATTAGCATTCGTGTCGCGCAATCTAGCAACAAGCAGTCATTGCCAGATATCGAGGTATGGCCAGATTATTTTCCAGTTCAGCCAATGTTCGCGATGGGTCGTTTTCTGGCCGGAATTGAGCGTAACCGCCGTCAACTTTGACTTTGATTAGGAATGAGGGAGGTATGTTTGCGGTATCGTTCTACGATGCCTTGGGAGGGGCGGATCGCAATACAGCACCAGAAACGATAGGGCCGATTAGCCGCCATTCACGTCATCAAGGAAACAGGATCGACGCCACGTGCGAGGAGTCACCAGCGATGGGAGCACTGGCTGAGCGGGCGGAAAGATACTGCACAGGCGGTTTGCCTACGGTTTTGCGGAACATCGTGATAAAGCCGCTGGGTCCCTCATAACCGAGCTCCAATGCAACCGTTTGAACGCTCTCTCCTTTGGCCATGCGCTGCAGTGACAGAATCACATGCAACTGCCGACGCCAACGCCCAAAACTCATCCCTATTTCCTGCAGTAACAGCCGACTCATGCTGCGCTCACTCATACCGATGCGAGTGGCCCAATCGTGCACCGAAACCTTAACCGCAGGGTCGGCCAGGAGCATTTCGGCGAGCCTGCGCAGACGCGTGTCGCGAGGCATCGGTAAATGAAGGTCCTGCACGGGGGCCGCCGACAATTCATCCAACAACGTTGCGATCAAGCGTTCTTCGCGCGCGCCAGTGACTGCGTTTCCCGAGAAGCTTGCCGTCTTCAGCAACAACTCACGCAGCAGCGGCGATACGCCAATCGTGCAGCAACCTCGCGGGAGATCCGGGGCGGCATCAGGTTCAACAAACAGGCAATAACATTCCGTTTCTCCGGAGCCACGTGCCGCATGTGACAAACCACCGGGTATCCAGACGGCGCATTGCGGTGGAACGATCCAGACGCCATCTTCTATTTCACAATTGAGGACACCGCGCACGGAGTAAAGCAGTTGCGCCTTACGATGTTGATGACTGGCCTGCTCCCAGTCCTTGCTGACCATCGAAGCGCTGAGTGCAACGACGGGCCGCGAAATGCTGTCGACGTCCCACTGGGTAAACATGTCTTTGTTAGCAGTGTTCGCCATAGCAGGTGTATGCCTTTCGCTAAGCCAAGGAAAAAAAAATCTGGCTGATTCGAACAATATTGTGGCCAGACTGTGCAATTACGCCGACCCGCTTACAGGGTATCCTGAAACTGCGAGACATCACAGAGGTTTGGCAACTCGTCGAAGGACTATAGAAATGCGTATAGATGCCACCCAATTTCCATTCGTTTGGCTGCAAAAGACCACACTGGGCGATAGCCAAGAAAAATCACTTGCTGAGTTCGAAGCCCTGATTGCCCGCAATGAACCCTTCGTCCTCCTAAGCAGCGAAGGTCTGGATAAGGAGCAACCGGAACACTCACCAGACGAAATGAAACAAATGGCTCTGTGGATGAAGCGCCATAAAAGTGAGCTCAAGAAGTATGTCAAAGCCTCGATTCATATCGAATCAAGTCTCACCAAACGCTTAGCAGGCAAAGCGTTCGCAGTCGTGTATGAAAAGTTTTGGGGCTACCCCATGCTCATCACAGCTACTGAAGATGAGGCCTTGGCGCTGGCCCAGAGATTATTGGAACCAGCGCTCATGAAAACCGGAGAGTTTTAGAACAGTGGCGGCGTACCCGAGCGCCGCCTGCTGATCAAGAAGTGCGATCGAAAAACGCTTTATAGCAGCGAGATGGGGTAATTAATAAAGATTCGGTTCTCATCAAACTCATTGGTACTGAAATCCCTGCGAATACTCGAATTTCGCCATCTAACGCTGAGATTTTTCAGCGCGCCGGACTGCACCACATAGGCCAGTTCCGATTCTCGGCCCCATTCTTTGCCATCGGTAATCGAACCTGTATGGACATTATCACCGCTGATATATCGGTTCATTAATGTCAGGCCCGGCACGCCGACGGCAGCAAAGTTGAAGTCATGGCGCAGTTGCCAGGATTTTTCCTTGGCGTTGTCATAGCTGGAGTTGTAACTGTCGTTGGCCAGGGTGCCGCCACTGGTGCCGTTGACGCGCATCCAGGCGTCATCACCGCCGACTTTCTGCAGGCCGACGTAGAACGTGTTGCCACCGTATTTGGCCGAGAGCATGGCGAACGCGGTCTTGTTGTCCAGGTCGCCGGCCAGCGCGCTGCCGTTTTCCTTGCCGGTGAAGTAGCCGAGGTTGGCACCCAGGGTCCAGTCGCCGATGGGTTGGCTGTGGGTCAGGTTGAAATACTGCTGCTGGTAGATGTCGGACAGTTCCGCATACCAGACGCCAACCTGAGTGCGCTTGTCGTTGAAGGCATATTCGCCGCCGCCGAAGTTGAAGCGGTCGGACGTGAAGGCGCCGCGGCCGTTCATCGACATGTCTTCCATGCTCGCGTCGTTGCGCGGGCTGTTGGCGTGGAATTGACCGCCGTACAGCGTCAGGCCGTTGATCTCGGTGGAGGTCACCTGGCCACCGCGGAAGGTTTGCGGCAGGGAGCGGCCATCGTCGGAGCGCAGGATTGGCAGCACCGGCATCCATTCACCGACCTTCAGCTCGGTCTTCGACACCTTGGCCTTGAGGGCGACGCCGAGGCGACCGAAATCGTCGGCCGGACGACCGTCATCATGCACGGGCAGCAATTGTGTGCCCGCAGTGCCGCGGCCGCCGTCGAGCTTGACCGAGTACGTGCCCAGCACATCCACACCAAAACCGACCACGCCCTGGGTGAAACCGGACTTGGCGTCGAGAATGAAGTTCTGGGTCCATTCCTCGGCTTTACCTTGGGCAGCGTTCGGGTTGGTGAAGTTACGATTGATGTAAGCATTGCGCAAATTGAGGGTGGCCTTGGCGCCATCGACAAAACCGCTATTCTGATCGGCTTGAACAGCCGCTGACGAACCCGCGCAGACCGCAAGAGTTAGACGGATCAGAGAGTGATGTGCAGGCACGCCGCGGGAAATAACAGGGTAGCGCATGATAATTTCTCACAATGAATTATTATTGTTTTTGTTGCGATTTTTAGCTCTTCATTCAACCTATGCACAGGCCGCTCGAAGAACTACTTCCGAGCCACTGCTGGGAACACTATCTGTCTTGTACTAGCCCTTTATTGAGTAACTTGATAATGGGTTGATATTCACCTCAAACAAAATCCGAGCGTGCGCAGACGCGAGCCGAACTCAATGCCTGTAATGACACGCTCGTGGGAAACTGCCTGAGAATTACGACTGAAAGTTAAAACGTACTCGAGCGCTCGGCGATCAACCCGCACTTCCCGGCGTTTTGCAACGTGTGTATTCCAATTGATAAAGCGTGGTTTCCGGCCCCACTGATTGCCCTTCCAACAGCCGTTGCAACTCCGCCACAAAAGACTCGCCGGCGACACGAACATAGTCGGGCGCACAACCTTCGATCATGACGATCCAGGCCGGTATTTGCGTCCCCTCGGCGCGGGCCTTTTTCTCTGCGGTTTCAACCTTGCTCACGGCTTCATCAGCCACACACAAGTGCACGCCGGTAATTCCCTGTTTATCTGCGAGGGGAGGAAGTACGCGTTGGCGCAATGCGTCTGATACCGATTTATGTTGCCCTTCGACAACATCGAAACGGACCGTTAACAAATACGCGCCCTGCCCCACACCGCTGGTGTAAGTGACCTCGCAAATGGATCGCGCGACGTTGCGATAGGACTTCACCGACTGTTGGGTCCACGCCGTCGGACTGTTGAGACGCGATAGATAATCCTGCCCGCCCAGCACCTGCACCGTATCCGCCTCATAGAGGTTGAAGTAGGTAGGCCCTGCATCCAAAGCGATGTATCGACGCCCCCGCAAAAAACCCGGAATCCCGGCCCGCTCAGGCATGTGTTCACGGTTATGCCACTCATAGAACTCGTCCCGCGCTTCGGGCAAAAGATCGTGCCAGATCGCGACTACTCCTGTTCCTGCAAAGCTCATAGCGTTTTCCTCTAGCGATAGTCAGTCAACGTTGGGATGGCGACCGGCGACCCACGCAGCGCCCATTTCAGCAACGTAAGGAACCACGGTCTGAAATTGCTCACCCAGCCCTTGGCCGCCGACACGCATGGTGTCACCCGCCTTGAGAAATACCGGTGGTTTCTGCCCGAGCCCTACACCGGGTGGCGTACCGGTAATGATGACGTCACCCGGCATTAGCGGCATGAAGCGACTGAGGTACGCGACAATATGTGCAACGCTGAAAATCATCGTACGGGTATTGCCGGTCTGGAGACGTTTGCCATTCACATCGAGCCAGAGGTCAAGTGCCTGCGGATCGGCAATTTCGTCACGGGTGACCAACCAAGGTCCCAGAGGTGCGAAAGAAAAGCCGCTTTTCCCCTTGGTCCACTGGCCTTCGTACTCAAGCTGATAAGCCCGCTCGGAAACATCATTGGCCAGGCAATAACCGGCGATGTGTTCCAAAGCCCGCGACTCATCGATCTGCCAGGCGGGCGTACCGATGACGATGGCCAGCTCGACTTCCCAATCAAGCTTCTGGGCACCCGTCGGTAAAATCACCGGGTCGTTGGGTCCGCTGATGGATGCGGTGTGCTTGTTGAATACCACCGGTTGGCTCGGGATAGGCGTATCCGTTTCAGCTGCGTGATCGGAGTAGTTCAGACCGATGCAAATCAGGTTCGGTACGTTGCCTACGCATGGACCAAGACGTGTGCCAGGCGCCACCACCGGCAGCTTTTCAACGTCAACAGCACGCAGTTTTTCAAGCACTGTGGGGCTCAGGGCCGACGCATCGATGTCATCGACAATGCCCGAAAGGTCTCGAACGATCCCTTGCGAATCCAAAACTCCCGGCTGTTCCTGCCCCGGTAAACCAAAACGAACTAAGCGCATTTGTTACTCCTCCAGCGTTGAGAAATGGACAGACAATGAGCCTGCTTCGCCGAACCGAACATGCAGTGGCTGATTGACGGGCACATCGAGAACACCTGCATAGGACCCGGTGATAACCACCTGCCCTGCTTGCAGCCCTATCCCTTGTGTAGACAGAAAATTGGCCAGCCATACGATCGGCAACAGCGGATCCCCGTCCGGATGGCGGCCCTTGATATTCACAAGCTCTGCCGTTGCATCGCTCAGGGTGATATCCAGTTCAGAGGGCATGCTGGCAGCGTTCGACAGCGTGATTGGCGCCCCAAGTACCAGGCCGTGATTGAATAGACCATCGGCGAGCAGTTGCTCGAACGGCAATGAGTGTGGATCGGTGTAACGGCAGTCGATCACTTCCAGTGCCAAGTGCACGTCACTGATCGCAGCAGCAATCTCTCCAGCTGTATAAGGCTCGGCACGAGCCGGCAAATCATGGGCCAGGACGCACGCCAGTTCAGGCTCGATGCGCGCCTTATCGGCGTCGGCGGCCAGTGAGTAGCGTTCGCCTTTTACAATGCTGTCGCTGTAGATCGGGGCCACGATCCACTTGCCAGCCGGGGGTAATGCACACTTCCATCCCCCGACGGTTTTTCCAGCCAATGGCCCTACGTGCTGCTGAATGGCAAAACCTTGTGCCAGGCTGCCTGGCAGGTTCGGGCCTGGCAAGGATGCCAGCCGGACACCCTCCAGCCGTGCACGGACCAAAGCGGCAGCCGCGACTTCCAGCCCTGCCCCCGCCTCGGTCCATGCAGGTGCGAGCTGGCTCATACGCTCTCCGAATGCACGTTGCTCTGGCGCGGCCAAACCGTACCCAGCTTGTTGGCTGCATCTTCCAGCAGAGCATGCAATTCGTCATAACGTTCAGGCTGCATGCGCAAGACCGGGCCGGCGATACTCATCGTACCGACCACAGCGCCAGACGGAACCAGCTTGACCGGTACGGCAATCGCCCAGACACCCGCCTCGGCTTCTTCAATGACCAAGCCATACCCGCGCTTGCGGGTCAGCGCCAGTTCGGCCAACAAGCCTTCGATGCTGTTGATCGCTTTCGGTCCCTGCCCCATCCCGGCGTCAGCTTTCCCCAATCCGCTACGCAACGCATGCTCAATGGCCAGTTCATCGGGCATTGATGCCAACCAGGCTTTGCCATTGGCGGTGGCGTAGAGATTGATCGGTTTATCCATGGCCGGCGAATACATGAGCCCCGGCGCGGCGCCTTGGGCCGAAGACAGCCAGGACAAGGTGCCCTCGTTGACCACCGTCAGCCGCACCAACTCCTGGCACTGAACAGCCACTTGCTCAAGGATCGGCTGGACCAACTCAGGCAAACCAATTCCATGCAAATAGCGCTGCCCCAACAGCGCTAGCTTCAGCGTCAAGCGGTACTGCGAGGTGGCTTCATCCTGCTCTGCCCATCCTTGCTCGACCAACTGAGCAAGCACTCGATGAGCGGGCCCCTTTTCCAAGCCCAACTCAGCGGCGATATCGGACATCCGCATCCAGCGAGCTTCACGTGCCAGCAGCTCGATAGCCTCCAGGCAGCGGTCAACAGCACCTTTAACGACTCTCATATTTTTCTCGACTTATCTTTGACAATGAGGTGAATGTGAGCAACATTGTTCGTACTGGAACGACGTTCCAATAGTATGCAGGCGCCATCCGATAAGTCAAACCCGCTTGTATCTGGCTGGCCTTATCGAGACAGGGTGGGACCCGCAGGCGTCTCCAGGAAGCAGGGACGCCCGACCGATATGAAACGGGTTCGGCTCTTTTCATCAATAGAAGTGGGCCTGCGTATGTCCAATCTTTTGCGGAAGAACACCCAATGCATCTCCCCCTCCCGCCTTACCTACAGCAGTCCGCGGGCAGCAAGATTGTGCATCATTGCTCGCAAGCCGAAAGTCCAGGGCGCAGCCTCATGGCTGTAGGTGACTGCGTTGCGCAATGTACCCAGCAACGGGCTCCCGATGCTGACCTCATCACCCTGCTTATGCGTAAAGCCGCTTCCCGGCGCCTCACGATCCTGGGTAGGCGCAAACAATGTCCCGAGAAACAGCATGAAGCCATCAGGGTATTGGTGATCGCCGCCGATCGTCTGGGCCACGAGATCCAACGGGTCACGGCTGATCAGCGCCATGGAGCTGCTGCCTTTAAGGATGAAGCCGTCGTCGCCCTGAACCCGCAGATCCACGACGCAATTGCGCACGTCATCGAGCGTAAACGCTTCATCGAACAGACGAATAAATGGGCCGATCGCACAGGACGCATTGTTGTCCTTGGCCTTGCTCAACAGCAGTGCACTGCGGCCTTCGAAATCACGCAAGTTGACGTCATTGCCCAAGGTGACGCCATGCACTTGGCCTCGACTGTTCACCGCCAGCACAATTTCCGGTTCCGGGTTGTTCCATTCAGACTTGTGATGAATGCCGATTTCACTGCCGCTGCCCACTGCGGCCAGAACCGGTGCCTTAGTGAAGATCTCCGCGTCCGGGCCGATACCGACCTCCAGGTATTGCGACCACATGCCTTGCTTGATCAGCACCGCCTTGAGGCTCATCGCTTCTGGCGAGCCCGGCTTGATTGCCCGCAAGTTATCGCCGATTACCTCTTGCACCAAGCGGCGAACACTTTCCGCTTTGGCGGCATCGCCTCGGGCCTGCTCCTCGATGACCCGCTCGATCATGCTGGAGGCGAACGTTACCCCGGCCGCCTTGATGACTTGCAGATCTGCTGGGGGCAACAGCGATGCCTTGCCGGGATCGGCATGGCTGCCAGTGTTTCCAAGCAACGCCTCGACAGTCCCGATATACCTGCCAGACGCCTGACGAACCGCCAACAACGGCGAGGTGTGTTCCAGCAGTTCGCTTATTGTCGAAAAGGTTTCAGAAAGATCAAACACACCATCCTCGCGCAGCACTACCGGCGAGGGTCCTGCAATCGCACCCGGGATCCAGGCACGGCCGATCAGTGTTCCGGCCAAGCCATCCACTGGCAGGGTGTTTTCGCGCGTCAGTTTCAAGTTCGCCATAGAGCTTCCAGATCAGTCAGCCATCAGAGCCGCAAAGCTAATGGACCGCCCGTGCGAATCCCAATGAAAGAATCTCACTAATCAATGCTGTTTCGTTATCGACAGACAAGGCCTTATCCAATGGAAAACGATCAAATTACTTTTGGCAGTGTCACCCGATGGCTGAAGATCAAACATTTGGTACTGGTCAATAGCTTGGCCAAGACCCGCAATATGCACACGACCGCAGAACACATGAATGTTACGCAACCGGCCATCAGTAAATTGCTTCGCGATCTGGAAGTACTCTTGGGTTTCCCACTGTTCGAGCGCCAGACGCGCAACCTGGTGCTGACTGAACTAGGGGAGTTCGTGGCTCGTTATGCGCGTATTACCCTGGAAGACACCGAATCGTTCGTCGACCAAGTCAACAAGCTGCGAAGAGGCGGGCATGGTCATTTGAAAATCGGCACCATTTTCGCCGCGACATCAGTGGTGTTGCCTGAAGCCATCGCCAGCATAAAGCGGGAGCGCCCTCTGCTTTCTATCGAGGTGATCGAACAAACCAGCAACCATCTGCTGGAAATGCTCGAACAAAAAAAACTCGATTTGATCATCGCCCGCGTCACGGATGAGGATTGTCAGCCTTTCGAATTTACGCCGCTGGGGCCTGAACCCTTTTGTCTCGTCGCGAACAGCGCACATCCGCTGTGCCAACTTGAAGTGGTGCCCACTGAAGCACTCAGCGAATGGCCATGGGTCATGTATCCCTTCAATACGCCGATCCGACAACGCATGGAGCGTGCTTTCACGAAGTTCAAGATCGTTCCGCCCACCAACACGGTGGAGACAATTTCCATGCAAACCTTCCTGCAGTTGCTGCAGTCTGGACCAATGCTCGCCATGCTCCCCGAGTCCATGGTCCAGTCGCACCTGCAAAATGGCCAACTGCAAATCCTCGACACCCCCTTCAAAGTTGAATCTCAGGATTACGGGGTTATCACTCGCAAGGATGAACCCCTGTCAGAGCCGACGCGGACGTTTATTGCGACCTTATTGGAATTCGCCAGACAGCGGCAGACAGCGACAGAGAAGAAACACCGCAGCCATCCCAGACAAAGCCGATGAGGCAAAGTTATCGAGCAATCGAAAGCTCTCATTAGGCAGCCATTTCCATGAATCCTATAGTGCCGGCACAAAAGTGCGGCGCTACCAGCGACCGCGCACTACCCAGCAGCCCGTGAGGATGCGATGGAACTGATCATGAAAACCGGCGCAGCAGCTGTGCTGCGCTTGAACCCGCTGGACGATGTGCTTATCGCACGCCGACCGCTGCTTGCTGGCGAATTTCTTGAGCAAGAAGGCGTGACTGTCCGGCAAGCGATTGTACCGGGTCATAAAGTAGCCTCCCGGCGTATCGAAGCCGGTCAACCGGTGAGGCGCTATGGGCAAATCATTGGTTTTGCGGTTGTCGACATAGCAGCAGGCGAGCATATCCATGTGCACAATCTGGCCATGGGGGAATTCACTCGAGACTATGCCTTCAGCGTCGATGCGAAACCCAACGCCAAACCGAGTGAAGCCCCGTCGTTCATGGGTATCGTGCGCCCGGATGGACGCGTCGCGACACGCAACTACATCGGCATTCTCACGTCAGTGAATTGCTCTGCCACAGTCGCCCGGGCCATCGCAGACCATTTTCGTCGGGACATCAATCCGGCTGCACTGCAAGCGTATCCAAACGTCGACGGTGTTGTTGCTCTCACGCATTCCGCCGGCTGCGCCGTTGATCCCGCGGGCGACGGTTTGAGCATGTTGCGCCGGACATTGGCCGGGTATGCGACCCACGCCAACTTTGCGGCCGTGCTGGTCATCGGGTTGGGCTGCGAGACGAACCAAATCGACTCATTACTCACGACGCAAGGACTGACCCGTAGTAATACCCTGCGTACGTTCAACATCCAGGACAGTGGCGGTACGTCCAAGGCCATCGCCAGTGGCATTGACCACGTGAAGCAATTGCTTGGCGAGGCCAATCAGATCCAGCGTGAACCGGTCAGCGCTCGCCATCTGACCGTCGGGCTTCAGTGCGGTGGCTCGGATGGCTATTCCGGTATTACCGCCAACCCCGCACTGGGCAATGCGGTGGATCGCCTGGTCGCCTGCGGCGGTACCGCGATTCTTTCCGAAACCCCAGAAATCTACGGGGCCGAACACTTGCTGACGCGGCGGGCTGTCAGCCGTGAAGTCGGCGAAAAACTCATCGCTCGAATTCACTGGTGGGAACGCTACTGCGAGCGCATGGGGGCCGAGTTGAACAATAACCCCTCTGCCGGCAACAAGGCCGGTGGCTTGACCACCATTCTGGAAAAGTCCCTGGGCGCTGTGGCGAAGGCCGGCTCGAGCAACCTGATGGATGTCTACGAATATGCCCAGGCCGTCACTGCCAACGGGCTGGTTTTCATGGACACCCCTGGCTATGACCCGGTCTCGGCAACCGGTCAGGTCGCCGGTGGCGCCAACCTGATTGCGTTTACCACCGGTCGCGGATCGGCCTATGGCTGCGCCCCTGCCCCATCAATCAAGCTGGCGACTAATAGCGCCTTGTGGGCTCGTCAGCGAGAAGACATGGACATCAACTGCGGCGAAATAGCCGAAGACACTCTGACCATCGAAGAGTGCGGTGCCGCGATCTTTGAAACCATGCTGCGCATTGCCTCGGGCGAGCGCAGCATGAGCGAACAGCACGGATACGGACAAAATGAGTTCGTGCCTTGGCAGATCGGCGCCGTCACCTGATTTTCAGTCCTGGGAATGCCTTGCCCAGCTATCTCTTGCCCATTCAACCTGGAGACAACGATGCCCCTCATCACCGGCCAGAATTTTATCGGCGGTCAGCGCATCGCCGCCGGCAGTATCATCGTCAAGAGTGTCGATGCCAGCACGGGGGAGACCTTGCCCTATGCCTTCCACCAGGCGACCTTGCAAGAAGTCGAGGACGCGGCTCATGCAGCCAACAACGCCTTTTCCAGCTACCGCTGCCTGAGCGCGAGCAAACGGGCTGAATTTCTCGATGCCATTGCCCAAGAGCTGGAGGCTTTGGACGATGAGTTTATTGCCCTGGTTTGCCGTGAAACAGCATTGCCTGTAGCTCGCATCCAGGGCGAACGCGCGCGTACCAGCGGTCAGATGCGCCTGTTTGCAAACGTACTGCGCCGTGGTGACTTCTATGGCGCGCGCATCGACCAGGCGTTACCACTTCGCAAGCCGTTGCCGCGCCCTGACCTTCGCCAGTACCGCACCGCCATCGGTCCGGTTGCGGTGTTTGGCGCCAGTAATTTTCCGTTGGCCTTCTCCACGGCCGGCGGTGATACCGCCTCGGCGCTCGCGGCGGGTTGTCCGGTGGTATTCAAAGCCCACAGCGGCCACATGGCGACTGCAGAACAGGTCGCCAATGCGATTATCCGGGCGGCCGAGCGCAGCGGCATGCCCGCCGGTGTCTTCAACATGATTTATGGCAGTGGCGTAGGTGAAGCCTTGGTCAAACACCCGCTCATCAAGGGTGTTGGTTTTACCGGCTCGCTCAAAGGCGGTCGAGCATTGTGCGACATGGCCGCCGCTCGCCCCGAGCCCATTCCGGTCTTCGCCGAGATGTCGAGCATCAACCCGGTCGTGATCCTGCCTCAGGCGCTCTCGCGTCGAGCCGACAGTATCGCTCACGATCTTGTCGCCTCGGTGGTTCAAGGTTGTGGGCAGTTTTGCACCAATCCCGGGCTGGTGGTTGGCATTCGCTCGGATGCTTTCAGTGCTTTTCAGAATAGAGTGGCAGCGTTGATAAGCGACCAACCGGCACAGACAATGCTCAACGCAGGCACGCTGCGTAGCTATGCGGCTGGCTTGCAGAACCTGCACGCGCACCCCGGCATCGTGCACCTGGCCGGCAGCAATCAACAGGGTCACCAGGCCCAGCCACAGTTGTTCAAGGCCGACGTAGAGTTACTGCTTAACGGCGACAAGGTTCTTCAAGAAGAAGTCTTCGGCCCCACGTCCATCTTCATCGAGGTCACTGACCAGGCGCAACTCAACGCTGCCATCAATGCCCTTCACGGACAATTGACCGCAACCCTGATTGGCGAGCCAGAAGACCTGACGCAATTCGCAGAGTTGACTGCTCTGTTGGAGATGAAGGTTGGCCGCATCCTCATCAACGGCTACCCAACGGGTGTCGAGGTCTGCGATTCAATGGTGCACGGCGGCCCTTACCCTGCGACTTCCGATAGTCGTGGCACCTCGGTTGGCACCTTGTCCATCGACCGCTTTCTGAGACCCGTCTGCTTCCAAAACTACCCGGATGCATTGCTTCCCGATGCGCTCAAGAACGCGAATCCGTTGAACATTTCGAGGCTTGTCGACGGTTATCCCTCGCGAGATAGCTTGTAGGTTGGCAAACGTGCAAGGCGGCGCAGGTGTTCTCCCAAGGCGCACGGGGCTCGTGCGCCTTGGGGTCATCCTGCACCGCTGACACGTCCAATTTTGCAGAGAGCCACGCATCACAACGTTAAAACCTGTCGTTGGAGTCATTGCCCTCGGTAGGAAGCAACAGTGCTGGCAGCTGGCGCTAGGGAGCCTGTTCATCCGCTTACACCCTATTCGCTCAATTGCATGAGCGGGCTTTAGCGTGCGCGCTCGGCTCGGCGACGGTGCCTGGCGTATGCATTCAGCACCTCACGAATACCAGCGTCACGCCTTGATCACCAAGGAAAGACTTCCTTGACAATGCGGCGATTCCAGTAACAGAATTACTAATGGAACGCCGTTACAATAAAAACAATTGAAAAACCGGAGACACGTCATGAATCAGAGCATACCGATCGACGCTCATTCCAAAGGCCAGTCAAAGAAAGCCGCCGCCAGCGGTTGGATCGGCTCGGCATTGGAGTATTACGACTTCTTTATCTATGCGACCGCAGCGGCGTTGCTGTTCCCACAGCTCTTTTTCCCATCTGATAACCCAGCGGTCGGCATCATCGCCTCCCTGGCCAGCTTTGGTGTGGGTTACATCGCCCGGCCGATAGGCGCCGTCGTCCTGGGGCATTTAGGCGATCGTCATGGCCGTAAAACGGTTCTGGTCTACTGCATGTTCCTGATGGGCTTCTCGACGATGTGCATCGGACTTCTGCCAACGTACCAGCAGATCGGGATCTGGGCGCCGCTGCTGCTGGTGACGATGCGTCTGATTCAGGGTTTTGCGGTGGCCGGGGAGATCTCCTGCGCCAGTTCCATGATTCTCGAACACGCTCCGTCCGGTCGCCGTGGTTACTTCGCGAGTTTTACTCTCCAAGGGGTCCAGGCCGGACAGCTCCTCGCGGCAGCCGTTTTCCTGCCTCTGGCTCACTTCATGCCTGCGGATCAGTTCGCTTCCTGGGGCTGGCGGATTCCGTTCCTGCTCAGCGTCGTTGTCGTCATCATGGGCTATATCATTCGCCGCCAGGTCGATGAGACACCCGCATTTGCCGAGCAAAAAAAGCACGGCGAAGAAGCTACTGTTCTGCCAGTCGTCGAAGTCATCCGCCAGAGCTGGGGTGATCTCTTGCGCGTGATCTGCATGGCACTTGCCGCTGTGATCGCCATTGTCGCCTCGGTATTCGGCGCCACCTATGCGGTCCAACCGGCCTATGGAATCGGTTTCCCTGCTGGCGTCTATTTGTGGATTCCTTTGCTGGGTAACATGTGCGCGGTGATCCTGATCCCCTTCGTCGGCAACCTCTCAGACAAGATCGGCCGCAGGCCCCCAGTCATTGTTGGCGTGCTCTGCGCGGGACTGCTTTCGTACGCGTACCTGTACGCGATCAGCATCCACAATCTGTGGCTTTCGCTGATTCTCTCTGTACTCATGTGGGGCGTCGCCTACCAGGGTTTCAACGGCGTCTTCCCAAGCCTCTTTCCCGAACTGTTCCGCACGCGGGTGCGTGTGACCGGCATGGCCATCGGACAGAATATCGGGACCGCGATGACTGCGTTTCTACCGGCAATCTTCGTCACTGTCGCGCCGCCCGGCTCCGAGAATATCCCTCTGAAAATCGGTTCCCTTACATTAGGTATCTGTGTGGTCGCTGCGATCGCGGCGTTCACTACGCGTGAAACGTACCGGATTCGCCTTGAAGATCTCGGCAAGCGCAACGCGGTGCCTATCGCCAAAGGAGAATACGATCGTCTGCGGGCCGAAGCGATGCAGGGCACAGCCCGGACAGCCGTCCCAAACGACCTGGCTAGCCAACTGCGCTCGTAACCACCTTCGAATTACACTGGTGCGACCCTCAGGTTTTCGCGCCCCACACAGGCCCGACGGGCAGAGCAGCATCATGCGGTTGGCATTTGCCTATGCAGAGCCATCCACGCTGTTCATGCCCCCAAAGGCAATCAGGGCGCCTCTTCCCGTCAACATCGAATATCAGGCAACCATGGCCTCACATATCACAGGAACAACTCGGCTTTATGGATTGGTCGGCCATCCGCTGGCGGCCGCCAAGTCTCCACAATTATTCAATAGACTCTTTATAGAACAGCAGGCAGACGCGGTTTGTATTCCTTTGGAGGTCAAGGCCGATGACCTGTCCTCGTTCGTGGCGGGTGCCAGAGCGCTGAACAATCTCGCCGGCATCCTGGTCACCATGCCTCACAAACAAAGGATGCTGGCGGTTGTCGACGAACTTCATCCGACTGCGCGGCAAGTCGGCGCAATCAATGTCATTCGTTGCGAGACCGACGGACGCTGGGTCGGCGCCGTATTCGATGGCCTCGGCTGTGTCCTTGGCATGCAATGGGAAGGCTACTATCCCGCGGACAAAAACGTTCTTTTGGTCGGCGCTGGAGGCGCAGGCAGAGCGATCGCATTTGCCGTCGCGTCGGCGGGCGCTCGATCGCTGACTATTTCCGATGTCGACGAACAGCGAGCCGAGGAGCTGGCGAAAGCCGTTGCTGCCGAAACAGGTTGCATCACGCATCCCGGCCCTCCCGACCCACAGGGCCATGAAATCGTGATCAATGCAACGCCGCTTGGCATGAGCAAGAATGATCCTATGCCTGTGGACCCCGACCGGCTCGAGCCCGGCACCCTCGTCGTGGATATCATCAACTCGCCGGACCCGACACCGCTTTGCAGTGCTGCACGTAAACGAGGTTGTCCTACCCAGGACGGTGGCCCCATGCACAAAGGTCAGGCGTTGCTTGCACTGCGCTTCCTTGGGTTCGATTACCACCCCGATAACGTAACAGCACCGCGCCAGGAGTGAGTACACATGAAAGTTGCGTTACTGGAAGTCAGCCATTGGCATGTCCCGCTGTATCTGAATGCGCTTGAGACCCATGGGATCCAAGTGGTGGCCGTGTCGGATTCGGAGCACGTGAAGGGTGAGGCGATTGCCGAGCGATTCAAATGCGCTTTGTATAGCTCATCCTTCGAATTGCTTGAGCGCGAGGAGGTCGATTTTGCTTTCGTGTTCGGCAGGCACTCGCAAATGCCGTCGCTGGCAGAGGCCGTGATCGCACGAAACATCCCCTTTGCCCTGGAAAAGCCCTGCGGCATCAACATGGCACAAGTCACACGGCTACGTGAGCTGGCCGAGCAAGCCAATCTCTACTGTGCTGTACCGCTGATCTTCCGCATGAGTGAACTGCTCAGTGCCCTGCAAGATGCCGAGGGACACTTGGCCACGGACTTCAACTACATGTCTTTCCGTTTCATCGTAGGTCCGCCCTCTCGTTATGAAACGGCAGGCTCAGGCTGGGTCATCGATCCTGCTTTTTCAGGAGGCGGATCGACGATCAACGTGGCGACGCATTTCATAGATCTCTTCAGACTGCTGACCGGCAAGGAAGTCTCGCGAGTCTCAGCCGTCATGAATTCACTCACGCATCGGGGTAACGTCGAAGACTATTCGTTATTGACCCTGCAGACCGAAGATGGCGTGATCGGGGTTGTGGAAACGGGATACAGTTTCCCCAGTACCTTTGATGAGCAGCGCGAGTTCTCCTTCACCCTTTCATCCGATCGCATGTATGCCAAATCCGGTCCCGACCGCATCGAAATAAGGGATCGGCAGAACCTTGCGGCCGGCACTCGAAGCCGCCGACTGCAACTGGACACTGACGTCTATTACCCACTGTTCGTCAAACAAGTGCTTGCTGAATGCCGTAACGGGGCCAAGCCCATTGCATCATTACGCGACGCCGAGGCCATCATGCAGGTCATGGACGCGGCCTACGTTTCAGCTCGGCAAGGAGGTACGCTTCTGACACTTGCGCCGACGCCTGAATGATCCGAGCCGCCGAGCTGAATCCGACACCTGGACAGCTAACAATTGCGACTTGCACCGGTCTCCGTCTGGATTGAGGGGATTGGGTCGCTTAATCAGTCGAGCCGTCCACCATTCTCCCGTGCGTGCTTGATGTCTCTCGAGGGTGGGGCTCCGAAACGCCGGGCATATTCGCGACTGAATTGAGCGACGCTTTCATAGCCGACCCGCAACGCGGCGGTGTTCACATCGACCCTATCGGTCAACATCAGGCTGCGCGCGGCTTGCAGCCGTAACGATTTTTGATACTGGATGGGGCTGGTGCCTGTCAGCTTGCGAAACCGGTGATGCAGAGTAGAGCTGGCCATTCCTGATCGTTCGGCGAGGTCGGCTACGTGCAGCGGCTTGTCGTAGTGATATTTCAGCCATTCAATGGCTCTCACGATGCCCTTGTCTCGGTAACCCTCGCGAGTGACGCTGCGCAACAAATTCCCCGCTTCACTGAGCAGCAACCTACCGTATATTTCCCGCTTGATAAGGCCGGACATCAAGCCTGCTTCAAGCGGCCGGTCGATCAGCGTGGAGAGTCGAGCGAACGCATCGAGCATCTCACTCGTCGCCACACCGGATACGAAGCCCCGCGCCTCAGTAGCCATTTCCTGCTTTGGCGTTTCCAGGGTCAGGATCACCTCGTTGAGCATGGCAAAATCGAGCTTCAACACAATTGATAAATAAGGGATTTGCTCGGTAGCCGCGGTAACGCGAGCCAGTGTGGGTATATCGACCGAAGTGACAAAAAACGCCCCTTGCTCGAACTCACAGGCTTGCTCGCCGAACGCGATCTCCTTCGCGCCCTGCAGAATGATGGCCACGCAAGGCTCATAAATGCAGTACTTGGGCGTACCTAGTTCGGCCACTCGATAAAAGGCCAAGCCTGGAATCGACGTTGTGCAAACCTCGTTCAACCCAATCTGCAGAGTGACTTTTTCGATAAGCCGCCTGAGTGCCTGGAGGCGTTCGTTGGGCTGAGCGGGTTCGTGCACGCTCGGGGAATGCACATGGCTGAAACGGAACTGCGAGAAGGAACCGCTCGTCATCACATGCGCCCCTATATACGGAATGCTCGAGTTTGCTGAGAGTTCGTGACCAGCACAAGTGCATCGGCAGGATTGTGCAAAAGATATGGCGTATTAGGGTCACCCGACCAACCCTCGTTGCTCTAACTTCCAGTACGAATATCGGCTTCGATGAGCCCGTAAAACCTCAGTCGCGAAAGGAAAGTTTTGGATGGACAGACGAGATTTTCTTACCTATTCGGCGGCGGGTGCTGTTGCAGCCGCTTTGCTGCCAGCATCGAGTGTCGCAAGTTCGCTGGCTACAGCCCCAGCGCCCTCTTCGCTGACAGAACGCGGAAGCGTGATGCCTACGCAAGGGCGGCTCGTGCGCACAGACCTGCCCCTCAATTTGCCCTCGCTTGCCATGAGATACGTGACGCCTCAACGCTTTGGTATGGGCGGGACGCAGATTGGCAATATCTTTGCGCCAATCAGCGACGAGCAGGCGGCTTTGGTTCTGCAAGCTGCTTGGGGTGCCGGTGTAAGGCTTTACGACACGTCGCCGTTCTACGGGTTTGGCTTGAGTGAATATCGTCTGGGCCGCTTCCTGCACGACAAAAATCCAGACGATTATGTGGTCTCTACCAAGGTCGGCCGCGTATTGACGGCCGCTGGCGGCCTACGTGCGGACCATGCCATCTGGAAGTCGCCGGCGCCCTTCAACTATCGATATGACTACACCGCAGCAGGCACCCGTCGCTCCGTGGAAGACAGTCTGCAGCGCCTGGGGTTGCCCCGTATCGATATCGTTTTTATCCATGACCTCTCGCCAGATAACACCGAGCTGGAAGGTGGATGGGAAGCGGCGTATCGAATTGCCCGCACAGGGGCGATGGTTGAGCTTGAAAAGATGCGTAATGAAGGGCTCATCAAGGCATGGGGCTTCGGCGTCAATACACCGAACGCCGTGGTTCAGGCCCTGACCAGTAATGACCCGACGCCCGACATCGTGTTGCTTGCCTGCCAGTATTCCCTCCTCGACCACAGCGATGCGTTGCGCAATACCTTTCCGGCATTGAGCAGCAAGGGCACCAGTGTCGTGGTTGGAACACCCCTGAATGATGGATTTCTGGGAGGCCGCAGTCGATATAACTTCAGCCTGGATCTACCTGCCGGAGCGGTAGAAAAGCGCGGGCGAATCATGGCGGTTGCCAGCCGACATGGCATCGATATTCATACTGCCGCCCTGCAGTTCGCGGCGGCACATCCGCAAGTGTCCGCGATCATCCCGGGGGCGCGTTCGCCGGGGCAGGTAGTTTCCAATGTACAAGCGATGAAGGTCGGTATTCCGGCAGCCTTCTGGGAGGAGCTCAAGAGCCAGAGCTTGATCGATGCGCAAGCACCGGTTCCTTCCTGAGGAGGGGCCACGCCCGTGCTACCTGCTGAATAAGAACACTAGCCTAAGGTCGTAATAAATGAAGATGCGAACGTCTCTTACGTTTTTCGGCGGCCTGCTTGCGCTCTCCAGCAGTGGTCATTTACTCGCGGACACACCTGCGCTTAGCGTTCCATTGCCTGATCCACTCCCACAGTTGAACGTTCTGACACTCCTGGTAGGTATACACCTGCTCGGTATGTGCTTCGGTCTCGGCGGGGCGACGATGCTGGACCTCTGGATTTTGCGGTGGATGCGCAGAGGCAGCCTCCCCGTTGAAATCGGCCGCACCTTTCACTTCATCAGCGACGCGGTCACTGCCGGACTATGCCTCCTGTGGCTTTCAGGCCTTGGTTTCCTGACCCTTTACGCGATGGAGTCGCCGGAAAAGTTGGAAAATCCTAAACTCTGGGCCAAGGTAATCGTGGTGATCGTCCTGACCATCAATGGAATAATCATCCACGCGTTTGTGTTGCCAGCAGCCCTACGCGACTTGAGTCGTCCGCTGCTCTTTGGAGTCTCCCGCAGGAGAGCCGCCTTATTTCTCGCATCCGGTGCAGTTTCGGGTGTGTCTTGGTACACCGCTTTTGCCTTCGGCCTTTTTCGTGAGTTAAACAATAGCGTCACATTCAACGTGTTGGTCATCATGTGGCTCACGCTGATAGTAGCCGCCGCTCTCGCTGCCATTCTGCTCTGGTTAAACTCTGCAGCAGGCGCAAGAAAACTTCCTTCGCTCAGCCCTCCGACTTAAAAATAAAGCGTCGTCCGAGAAGCAGCTCGTCGCGCTGGCGGTGGATGTGCGTTAGCCCTACATTAGGGCCAACCACACCTGCGCGGAACAACCATGACGCCCCTCCAGGACAAAGGCACCACGTCAATTTCCTTGGTGCATGAGGCATTGTATAGCGCCAGACAGCGGAGCCTGGACCTGACGAGTGCGTTAGCCCATGCCGACATCGACCCTCAACTGCTCGATGCCCCAAAAGCCAGGGTCTCAGCGACCTCCTTTGCCCGACTTTGGGTGGAGATAGCCGACCTGCTGGACGACGAATTTTTTGGCATCGACAGCCATCCCATGCGTCGCGGCAGCTTCAAACTGATGTGTCATGCGCTCCTGGATTGCAGCACCTTGGGCCAGGCGTTGCAGCGAATGCTGTCATTCCTGCGGCTTGTACTGGATGACATTCATGGCGAGTTGCAGATCAAGGACGATCAGGCCTTTATCGTGGTCCAGGACCGAGGTGTCTTGCGTCGCCTGTTTGCCTATGGCACCTGGTTTATCCTCGTACACGGGCTGTCATGCTGGCTGGTCAATCAGCGTATCCCCTTGCACAAGCTCAGTTTTCGAGCGTCCAGGCCTGAGGATCAGAGCGACTACCGCATGCGCTTCTGTGAGGACATCGAGTACGACGCGCCCACGACCGAGATCAGTTTCGACAAAAAATTCCTCGACATGAAAATCGCGCAGTCGCCGGCCACGGTGGGTGCCTTTCTCAAGGAATCCCCCGGCAGCCTGCTGGTGAAATACCGCAATGACGACAGCCTTAGCGCGCAGATAAGACGTTACTTGCGAGGATCAAGCCCGGAACAATGGCCCGAACGTGATGACCTGGCTGTGGCACTGCACATGTCCAACTCGACGTTGCAACGCCGCTTGCAAGCAGAGGGCACGCATTATCAAAGCCTCAGGGACGACCTTCGCCGCGACATGGCGATTGACCTGCTGTCGCGCGGCGAGATGACCGTGACGCAAGTGGCCGCCGCCACCGGTTTCCAGGAGACCAGTGCGTTTCATCGGGCCTTCAAAAAATGGACCGGCGTCAGCCCCGGTGCCTATCGACGCGGGCACCTGGAAGAATAAGCCTCCCCCCCCCCCTACGCCCCCCCCCCCAACTCCGTTCAGTGCACTGCGTTGCACGCATGCCCAAACAGCTCACACAAATTGGTTCCACCCGACATGGGCGGCGCCTGATCGCCTTCCTAGAATGTCGCGAAGTGCACTTCACCAACAACAATAAGACTGAAGGAGACACGCCATGCAATCAGTGAACGTCTATACGCTCGCAGGCGAATCAACATTCAACCGGTTTCACCGGCTGATTCTGTTCTGGTGCGTGCTTATCCTTATCATCGACGGTTATGACCTTGCCGTGGTCGGCGCGGCCCTGCCCGCCATCATGCAAGACATGGGCATCGATGCAACAAGTGCTGGCGTGATGGCTGGGTCGGCCCTGCTGGGAACAATGCTCGGCGCCATTTTCCTCGGCACACTGGCCGACCGCATCGGCCGCCCGAAAATGATCGCGATCTGTGTTGCGCTGTTCAGCCTGTTTACTGCCGCTGCCGGGCTTACCAGTGATCCCATCAGCTTCAGCCTTTCGCGTTTTATCGCCGGCCTTGGAATCGGCGGCGTCTTGCCAATAGTCACTGCACAAATGGGTGAGTTCTCACCGGCCAAGCTGCGCACGCGGTTGGTCACCCTGGTATTTGCGGGCTACTCCGTGGGCGGCATTCTCGTTGCACTGACGGGAAAGCAACTGATCGAGAGCCATGGCTGGCAGTCGGTGTTCTTTGTCGCAGGGCTGCCTGTGCTGCTGATCCCCCTGATATTGAAAACCATGCCGGAGTCCATGGCGTATCTGCTCAAACAAGGCCGTCAGGATGAATTGCGCACCATCGTTCAGAGGATCAGCCCCAATCTCGAACTGGCCGATGACACGGTATTTGCGGGCAACCCAACCGAAACCAAAGCCGCACTCGACAGCCCGATCAAAGGTCTCTTCAGCGAAGGTCGGGGGTTCAGCACGGTGATGATTTGGGCGGCTTTTGTGACAGGGCTTTTCATGGTCTATGCGCTCAATTCCTGGCTGACCAAATTGATGGCGATGTCGGGTCATAGCCTCGGATCGGCCCTGAACTTTGTCATCGTGTTCAACGTGGGCGCGATTGTGGGTGCGATCGGTGGGGGATGGTTGAGCGATAAGCTCAATATCAAACATGTGCTGATTGCGTTCTACATCGTCGGTGCATTGGCGCTCACAGCGATGGCCTACACCCGCTCGACCGAGCTACTGTTTGTCGTGGTGTTCATCGTCGGCGCGTCGACCCTGGGTACTCAGTTGATCGCCTATGCCTATGCCGGGGATTTCTATCCCACGCCCATTCGCTCCACCGGTGTGGGGTTCGCGTCAGGCGTTGGTCGGATCGGCGCAATCATCGCACCGGTGCTGATCGGCTGGCTCGTTTCATTGGCTTTGCCTCTCGAACAAAACTTCATGGTGATCGCATTGGCGGGCCTGATCGGGGCGCTGGCGGTCACATTTGTCAATCAGTCTCGGGCAGATTCCCATCAGGTCAGCAAATTACCGGCCCTGTCCCGCTGACGACTCACCCTGAACGGAGCCCGCTAAAAGGATGCGTATCTTGAATCGCTTGTCACCACCGCCGCTGTCTGCGCAAGAAACCCAGCGCACTGTCGACTGGGCAATCATGTCACGGCGCAGCGTCAGGGCCTTTTTGCCGACAGCCGTGCCCCATGAGGAAGTCGAAGCGATTCTGGATGTCGCACGCTTCAGTGCCTCGGGCGTGAACATGCAGCCCTGGCAAGTGCACGTTGTAACCGGTGAAGCGAAAGAGCGTCTGTCGATGGCCATCAGCGCCATCGACAACGACCCACGGCTCAGCAGCGACATGCAGGATCCCTACACCTACTACCCGAACGAATGGGTCACGCCTTACATCGATCGCCGGCGCAAGGTGGGTTGGGACCTCTATGGATTGCTCGGCATCGCCAAAGGTGAAAAGCAGCAAATGCACGCGCAGCATGGGCGCAATTATCGTTTCTTCGATGCACCGGTGGGCCTGCTGTTCACCGTGGACAACGTCTTGGAACAGGGCAGCCTGCTGGACTACGGCATGTTTTTGCAAAGCATCATGCTCGCGGCACGCGGGCGGGGTTTGCACACCTGCCCGCAGGCCGCATTTCTCAAATACCACAACGTCATTTCAGAGATGTTGAGCATTCCCGCCGACCAGATGCTGGTGTGTGGCATGAGCCTTGGCTATGCCGACCCCAAGGCCATTGAAAACACTCTAGTGACAGCTCGGGAACCGGTCAGCGCTTTCGCCATTTTTCATCATAATAATAAGGAGACCTGCCCATGATCAGTGCAGCGTACGCAAGTGGACTTGATCAAACCCCAGCCAACCATGTTCCGTTAACGCCCTTGGGATTTCTGGACCGCGCCGCGTTGGTTCATCCTGAGCGTGTCGCGATTATTCACGGAGAACTGCAGCGTACTTGGGTACAAACACGTGAGCGCTGTTATAGCCTCGCCTCAGCGCTGGTGGGCCGGGGCGTGCAACCAGGGGAGACGGTTTCGATTATCTCCCCGAACACCCCGGCAATGATCGAAGCCCACTTCGGCATTCCTTTATCCGGCGCCATCCTCAATACCATCAACCATCGCCTGGATGCCGAAGGCATTGCATTTATCCTGCGGCACAGTGAGTGCAGCTTACTGCTGGTGGATTGCGAGTTCATGGCCGTAGCCTGTGCCGCGCTGCAGAAGCTCGAACGTCCCCCGGCAATCGTGATAATCCGAGATCACTTGGCCCTGGCAGTTGGCGAAATTGATGTTATCGACTATGAAGCCCTGCTTGCCGAAGGAGACCCGAATTTCCAGGGAGTATGGCCCGGCACGGAATGGCAGCCGATAGCCCTCAACTACACCTCCGGCACCACCGGCGATCCCAAAGGCGTCGTGGTCAGCCATAGGGGCACCTACCTGATGAGTTTGCTGCAGATGACCAATTGGCCGCTTGCCCAGGCGCCACGGTATTTATGGACGCTGCCCATGTTCCATGCCAACGGTTGGTGCTTCACATGGGCGATCACTGCTGCGGCAGGCACCCATATTTGCCTACGCAAAGTGACAGCGGACGCTGTCTTCGGCGCCATTGGCGAACATAAAGCCAATCACTTCTGTGCAGCACCGACGGTGATGGCCATGCTTGCCAATACCCCAACCCCCCTCAAGCTCCCGCACCCGGTGCGTGTATTGACGGCCGGTTCCCCTCCCCCGGCCACAGTCTTGGACGCGGTGGTTTCAATGGGCTTTCAGGTAGACCACGTGTACGGCATTACCGAAGTCGCGGGTACTCCGGTCAGTTGCGTCTGGCAGGACACTTGGGATGAATTCAGCCCCTCCGAAAAAGCCAGGATGCGCGTAAGACAGGGCGCGCGGGCGGCAGCTTTCGAAGGTTTGCTGGTTGCCGATGCACAAACACTCGAACCCGTCCCGCATGATGGCCAGACTACAGGTGAACTGTTGTTGCGCGGCAATACCGTCATGATGGGGTATCTGAAAAACCAGTCCGCGACGCAAAAAGCATTTGAAGGCGGCTGGTTCCATACCGGTGATGTCGCGGTGGTTCATCCCAACGGTTACGTGCAAATCACCGACCGCACCAAAGACGTCATCATCTCTGGCGGTGAAAACATTTCATCCGTAGAGATCGAAGACATTCTTCATGGCCACGCATCGGTGTTGCATGCCGCCGTGGTGGCACAGCCAGACAACAAATGGGGTGAAGTGCCCTGCGCCTTCATCGAGCTCAGAAGCCAGGTTCAGCCACCCACCGAAGCTGAACTGATCGCGTATTGCCAGGCGCGCCTAGCCCGCTACAAGTGCCCGAGCCGCGTGATATTCATGGAGCTGCCGAAAACCGCCACGGGGAAAATCCAGAAGTTCATCCTGCGCCAACAAGTCGGAAGCCAAGAGGCAATCGTACGGCTGGCCTCAACGGGCTGACGCCTCACCCTTTTTACTAGACCTCAAGACTGTCGGCATGCGGAGCGCGCAAGCGCCTCCCTCTGAGGGGGCGTGCACGCCGCAAACACCAAAAACAACAACAAAAGGTGCATTCGAGATGGCAATAAAACGTACGACGTCGGTGACGATCCTGCTGTTTTCCTCTGCGGCGCCAAACGCCTTTGCAGACTTTGTCGGTGACACACAGACAAGCCTGGAATTACGCAACTTCTACTACAATCGAGACTTTCGTAACGAAGGGGCCAGCCAATCCAAACGCGATGAGTGGGCTCAGGGCTTTATTTTGAATCTACAGTCCGGATTCACCGAGGGCCCAGTCGCGACTTGCCCCGGTCACCAGGCCAGATGGAGGTGATTGGGGCGCATATTTTTCCGTTCTCCACGTCGAGATGATGTCAAAGAACGTTGGACTCCCTCCACATCACCTAGCCAATACCAGGTGAGAGGACCGCATGCCCCTCGCCTGCCTGGACAGGAATCGGCATCCTGATGGCTGCCTTGATGCTGGTGTAGTGATCGCTACAAAACACAGCCCCGGAAATGCTCGCACCACACCTCTACTTCGCGGTAATCACCGACAGCTTGCTGATCCCCGCCCGCTCGATGGACGCCATGGCCCGGGCCACCTCGCCATAATTCACGCCGTTGTCCGCCTGCAGTTGCACCCGTACATCAGGGTTCTTCGCCTTGGCGGCTTGCAGGTTCGACTCCAGCAGATCCGCCTGGATCTCATCCTTGTTGATGAACACCTTGCCCTTGTCGTCGATGCTCACCACCAGCGGGTCTTTCTGTTCCACTGGCGCCACTGACTCGGTCTTTGGCAGGTTGATGGGAATGGCGTTGGTCAGCAGCGGCGCGGTGACGATAAACACCACGAGCAGCACCAACATGACATCCACCAGTGGCGTGACGTTGATCTCACTGAGCACTTCGTCGCTGTCTTGTGTGGAGAAGGCCATGTCAGGACGCCTCCTTCACTTTCTGTCCGGCGACGGTCGCACCAGGCTTGTTCAATACCGGGTGCAGCAACACGCGGAACGCATTCTTCTGGGCCAGGCTGTAGAAGTCATGGGCAAAGTCGTCGAGGTCGGCGGCGGTCAGCTTCAGGCGGCGCAGGAAGTAGTTGTAGACCAGCACCGCCGGCACCGCGACGGCGATACCGACGCCGGTGGCGACCAGCGCGGCACCGATCGGGCCGGCAACGGTTTCAAGGCTGGCCGAGCCCGCGGCACTGATACCTTTGAGAGCCGACATGATGCCCCAGACGGTGCCGAACAAACCGATAAAGGGCGACGTGCTGCCAATGCTCGCCAGGATTGCCAAGCCACTTTCCAATGACCGGCGTTCCCGCACGATCTGCTGGCGCAAGGCGCGCTCGAGCCGGTCCTGGTGATTGATCGACTGGCTCAGGTCGGTGGCTTGCAGGCCTTCCGGCACCTGGATCGCAGCATAGCCGGCCAGTGCCACTCGGGCTGCCGCACCCGGTTGGCTTTGGGCCAACTCGGCGGCGGAATCGAGACTGGAGGCGGCCCAGAAGCGCTTATGGAATTTGCGGTCCTGGGTCTTGAGACGAGTGAATTGCACGCCCTTGAGCAAGGCAAGGCCCCAGGTCGTGACGGAAAAAAGGATCAACAGCCAGATGACGGCGTGTTCGATGGATTCAAAAGGCGATGCAATCAGGTTCATGGTCAGGCTCTCCAACAAGGCGCTAAGTCAGTTGTAGCGGTATCGGTTGTAGCGATGCGCCTTTTGTCAGGTGGCCCGCGGTCTGTCGGTTGCGTTGAGTTACTTGATCTTGAAGTCAATGGGCACGCTGACCCACCCGTCCACGGCGACGTCCCCCTGCTTGGCCGGAACAAAACTCCAGCGCTTGACCGCCGCCAGCGCAGCGTCGTCGAGTTGATCGCGGCCGCTGCTTTTCTGGAGCTGGACCTCACCGGGTTTGCCGCTGGCCAGGACATGCACCCGCAACAGCACCGTGCCTTCCCAGCCGCGACGCATTGCCAGCGACGGATATTCCGGCGCCGGATTTTTCAGGTAACCGGCGCTGGCCGAAGGTGGCGTCACCGGTTTCGGCGCGGGCGGCGCCGGGGCCACGACCGGTTGCGGCGGTGCCGGAGCTACCGGTGGCTGCTCCACCGGCTTGGCTACGGGTTTTGGCACCGGCTTGACCACCGGTTTGGGTTTGGGAATCGGTTTAGGCGGCGGTGGCTTGATGGCCAATTCATCCTCAACCGGCGGCGGTGGCTCGACCACAGGTTGCGGAATCGGTGCGGGTGGTGGAGGCTCCACCACCGGCGGCGCGGGCTGGGAAAACTCGATGGTCATCGGCGGAATCTCCGGCGGTACCACGGGCAATACCGGCGCAGGCGCCTGGTTGACCCAGACAATCACCGCGCCATGCAGCACCAGGACGAATACCCCCAGCAAGAGCCCTTCGCGACGACTCGATACGCGTTTGGGCGTGGTGTGCAACCGCGACAGCGCCAAAGGTTCGCGGAACACCCGGCCAAGATCCAACAGCTCGCCACTCGGCAGCGGGCGTCGGAATACCTCCAGGGCACGGGTGGCGCTCTGAACATTGCCCATTGCTTGACTCCTATAAATGTCCAAATTGAACACGCACCAGTTCCTGGGCTAACGCGCCGATTCCGATTGCGTCAGCGTCAAAGGCGTCGGGGAAAACACCTGCTGATCCGTCAGCGCCTTAACGTCGACTCGATGGGGAAAAATCTTCTTTGCCACGAACAAATCGTCAACCTGTTGCAGGGCCTGGACGTCTTGCGCCTCGACCGGAACCAGCGACTCGTCGCCCCAACTGCGCAAGGTCTGCGAGACTTCAAGGGGAATGTCGTTAACCTTGGCAAAGACCCGGGCGTACTCGTCGCGATTGTCCTGCGCCCATTCGAAAGCCTTGGCAAAACGTCCGAGGACATCACTCAACGCCTTGCGCTTGAGCGGGTCATTCAGGACTTCATCTGAGGCCGTGATAAACGTCAGCCCCGAGTTGATGCCCTCGCCGCTGAGCAATACCCGGGCGCCCTTCTGCTCAGCGAAAGCCTGGTACACACCAAACGTCGCCCAGGCTTCGATTTTTCCGGCGTTGAACGCTGGCAACGCATCGGTCGGCAGGACAAACCCCACGTTGACGTCTTTCTCATCGACCCCGGCGTTGGCCAGTGCACGGATCAGCAGGTACTGGGAAATGCTGCCTCGGGCCGACGAAACCACGACGTTGCGGCCTTTCAGATCGGCGACGCTGCGGATCGTTGAATCCGGCGGGACCAGAATCGCGATGCCTCGTGACTGGCCGCGCCGCACCGCGACAATCCGTAACGGCGTGCCTCCCGTTGCCGCCGCAAGCACCGGCGTGTCACCCGCCGGCGCCAGGTCGACAGCGCCGGCCCGCAGGGCTTCGAACAACGGCGCGGCGCCCTGGAAGTTCGCCCACTGCACCTTGTACTCGATCCCTTCCAATGCGTTCGACGCTTCCACCACCGTACGCAAACCCTTGGCCTGATCGCCCAGCACCAGCGTCACGCTGGACAAGTCGGGAGCCTTGGCCGTAGGTGATTGGCTGTCGCTGTTATCTTTGCACCCTGCAAGCACGAATGCGGCACCGACCAATAGCACGGCCGTGGTCTTCCAGGTGCGCCTGGGCATGGCGAACGCCTTCATCGACAGATCATCCATGGGCAAAACGCCGGACGCTGCTGGCCGTAGCCTGACGTGCAGCGCCATTTGCCTGGGCCGCGGGTTCCAGCGTTTCAACACCCAACAGTTTCAGCAAGCGCGCACGGATATTCTGGAAGCCTTCCTGGCCGGTGTCCCGTGCCCTGGGCAGATCGATCGTCAATTGTTCAGCGATCTTGCCGTTGGCCAGCACGATGACCCGATCGGCCAGCAGGATCGCTTCGTCCACATCGTGGGTCACCAGCAACACAGCAGGTGTGTGTTTGCGCCATAAGTCGATGATCAGCCGATGCATGCGGATCCGGGTCAGCGCATCGAGCGCGGCGAACGGCTCGTCAAGCAGCAACAACTTTGGCTCGCGCACCAGCCCGCGAGCCAGCGCCACCCGCTGGGCTTCGCCACCAGACAGCGTCGCCGGGTAGGCCTCCAGCCGATGGGCCAGGCCCACCTCGGTCAGGGCTTCTACCGCACGAGTCTTGGCATCGGGAACGCGCAGACCAAGAATCACGTTCTTCCAGGCCCGTTTCCAGGGCATCAGCCGGGGTTCCTGGAACACTGCCGCCCGCGCCCTGGGCACGCGCAGTTGACCGCTGTCGATGCTGTCGAGTCCTGCCAGGCTGCGCAGCAAGGTGGTCTTGCCCGAACCGCTGGCGCCGAGCAGCGCGACGAACTCCCCCGGGGCGATGTCCAGGTCCAGGCCATCGATGACCCGTTGCTGGCCAAATTGACGCACCACATTGCGCAGTTGCACAGGCGCTACAGCATCCGTGGTTTTGGATGCCTCCACGAGATCAATGCTCGACATATCAGTTCCTCACAAAAGTTGGGCGCCAGGCCAGGGCAAATCGCTCCAGCGTGCGGATCAATCCGTCGATCAACAGGCCGAGGACGCTGTAGATCAGCAGGCAAATCACGATCACGTCGGTGCGCATGAAATCTCGCGCATCACTGGCCAGGTAGCCGATGCCGGCGGTGGTGTTGATTTGCTCGACGAAAACCAGGGCCAGCCAGGAAATTCCCAGGGAGTAGCGCAGGCCGACGAAAAACGAGGGCAAGGAACCGGGCAGGATCACGTGCCAGATCAGCTCTCGACGGCTCAGGCCCAAGGTGTTGGCGGCCTCGATCAGCTTGGGGTCGATATTGCGAATGCCGGCAAACAGATTCAGGTACACCGGGAAAGTGGTGCCGATGACGATCAGCGCGATCTTGGTGAACTCGCCAATGCCGAACCAGAGGATGAACAGCGGCACGAGGGCCAGCGAAGGGATGGTGCGCAGCATCTGCATCGGCGAATCGAGGACCACCTCGCCGCGTTTCGACAGGCCGCTGATCAGCGCCGCGATCACACCGATCGTTACGCCGATGCTCAGCCCCACGAGCGCCCGTTGCAGCGAAACCAGCAGATGCCTGCCAAGCTCACCCGAGACGATCATGGCCCATAGCGTTCCGCCGATCTGCGACGGCGCGGCAATGACCCGCGGCGGGATCAGGCCCCAGCGCGACGCCAGCTCCCACAGCAGCAGGAGCACAAGCGGACTGATCAAGCGCAACAACGCCTCTGGCGTGCGCCAATGACGCAACCAGTCGGGAGCCAGTCTCGACGCACCTTGCCGCGCTGCGTTGAGACGCACGGTCTTCTCGACGAAAAAAGAGCTGCTGGTGCCCCGTGTCTCGAAAATCTTGTCGCTCATCAGGCTTCCTTCCTCATATAGAACATGGCCAGAGGCGCCATGCATCAGCTTCGGACTCATGCTATTCGCATAAAAAAACCCAGTGAAATTCTTTTTAGGAATAACCTAATATGTTTAAAAATCAGATGTAGCAAACTCCAAATGAATTATTTGCATAATAATTCGCTACGGGCAGCGTCGATGGAGGGCACACGGACCATTCGCTATAAAATGCAAATATCTGATAACAAGATAAATAATTGATTAAAATATTTGATAATTACCATAGAACAAATCGGCATTTCACAGGCCTGCCCCTCTACGCCTACTTTGCTGTCACGGACCGACCCCTCGCCCGGTGGAGGCTCAATCACGCCAATTCAGTGAAAATGAAAAGGAATCCACCATGAGTGTTGAATTTATCGGTTTCATCGGCGGCCACCACGCCTCGGAGATCCATCCACGCAGTGGCCCAGTCCTGCAACCCGAGTACGTGGAGAAAGTGGCCCGGGCCCACGAGGAGGCCGGTTTCGACCGGGCGTTGGTCGCGTTTCATTCCAATAGCCCGGACAGCACACTGATCGCCTCACACGCCGCCAGCGTGACGAAAAACCTGAAGTTCCTCATCGCCCATCGACCGGGGTTCGTTGCACCGACCCTGGCCGCTCGCCAGTTCAATACGCTGGACGTATTCAATGGCGGGCGCACCGCCGTCCACATCATCACCGGTGGCGATGATCGCGAGCTGCGTGCCGACGGTAGCTACATCGGCAAGGACGAGCGCTATGCCCGCACGGATGAATACCTCGACGTGCTGCGCCAGGAATGGACCCGCGAAAAGCCTTTCGACTATCAAGGCAAGTATTACCAATTCGAAGGCGCACACTCGGACGTGAAATCGCCGCAGCAACCGCATATCCCGCTGTACTTCGGCGGGTCGTCAGCGGCCGCCATCGCGGTGGCGGGCAAGCATGCGGACGTCTATGCATTGTGGGGAGAAACCTACGAGCAAGTGCGCGAGGTGGTACATCAGGTGCGTGCCGAAGCCGCCAGGCATGGTCGTAGCATCCGCTTCAGCCTGTCGTTGCGACCGATTCTGGCAGACACCGAAGAGCAAGCCTGGGAGCGCGCCGAGCGCATCCTGCAACAGGCAAGCGCACTGGCCAGACAGAATGGATTCGTGCGCCGGGAACCACCGAACGAAGGCTCGCGACGCCTGCTGGCAGCGGCAGCCCAAGGCTCGCGCCTGGACAAGCGGCTGTGGACCGGCATTGCTGGCCTGCTCGGCGCACAGGGTAACTCGACATCCCTGGTGGGCACTCCGGAACAAGTGGCAGAAGCGCTGCTCGACTACTACGACCTGGGCATCACCACCTTCCTGATCCGCGGCTTCGACCCACTGGAGGACGCCATCGATTACGGCAAGCGCCTGATCCCCCTGACCCGGCAATTGGTTGCCGAACGCGAGCGCCAGGCGGCGGAAAAGGTGGCCTGAAAGCGCCATACAGGCATTGCGGGGAGCGAGCTTGCTCCCACAATGTTTCCGGCTGCCGCCGGATCAACATTCACACATCGATATTCTGTGGGAGCGAGCCTGCTCGCGATGGCGTCGGATCAGTCGGTATTGATGTTGACTGGTCCGCAGCCATCGCGAGCAGGCTCGCTCCCACAAAAAGCTCCCCACAATAGGAATGTGCCGGTTGCAACTTCCAGCACATTCGCCCATAGGCTCAGTTCTTGTAGTCCAGATCGGTCCTTTCCAACTGCCGGATCAGCGCATTCCAATGCCGCGCAACCCCCGGTCCATCGCCTCTCTTGAGCGCCTCGGCCTGGGTTTCGACCTTGGCTACGACGTCGGCCGGCGGGAAGACCAGCTCGGCGTTGCCAGCGGCCTGCGCCGCGATCTGGATGTTGCAGGCGCGCTCCAGGCCTTGCAGTTGCTGGAACGCATGTTCGACGCTGACGCCCGCGGTCAGTAGCCCATGGTTACGCAGGATCAGCACGCTCTTGTCCCCCAGGTCCGCCACCAGTCGCTCACGCTCGTCGAGGTCCAGCGCAATGCCTTCATATCCGTGGTAGGCCACCCGCCCGGAAAAGGCGATGGAATGCTGGGAGATCGGCAGTAAACCGTCCCGCTGGGCGGACACCGCGATGCCATCGCGGGTGTGGGTGTGCAGAACGGCTTGCAGATCAGGCCGTGCACCATGGATCGCGCTATGGATCACATAGCCGGCGTGGTTGATGCCAAGTCCTGTCGGGTCGTCGACGAGGGTACCGTCGACGTCGACCTTGACCAGGTTGGAAGCGGTAATTTCATCGAACAACAACCCGAACGCGTTGATCAGGAAATGCTCTTCAGGCCCGGGCACTCGCGCGGAAAAATGCGTGTAGATGTGATCGGTCCACTTGAACAAGGCCGCCAGCCGGTAGGCTGCGGCCAGCTTCACGCGCACTTCCCACTCTTCGGGAGTGACGCGTTGGCGGACATTTTTCGAGGCGCTGGATAGCGGGCTGACGCTGCTCATGACAAGACTTCCTGGATGGACTAGGGATCTCCAGCAAGCCTAGGGGAAGGTAAAAAATAATAAAAAGCACATTTTAATCTAAGCTAATTATTATTTTTTTTTATTATAGATCATCGTCCGTATTCCTTACGCAGCACTCTTGATCTTCTGCAATGATCCGGCCACCAGCTTGCCGAAGGCATCCACTGGCCCTTGCAGGTTGCCGAGGAAGTGCGGATAGATCAACCACAGGTCCATCACTGGCTTGAAGTCCTTGAGGGGCATCGCGGCCAGCTGATCACGGTGGGCGCTGCGCTCCAGCAACGGACGCGGCACCAGGCCAAGGCCCAGGCCATCGGCGACCAGGCCCAATTGCAATTCAGTGCCGAAGGTCTCCAGGTTGACCCGCAGGGCCAAGCCCTGGTCCGACAAGGTCCGCTGCAGCCCGGCGCGAAAACCGCAGCCGTCGGGATTGAGTACCCAGCCATTCTGATAGACATCAGCCAACTTGCAGGGGCGCTTGGGCAGTTGCGCCTTGGCACAGACCACGACCAACTCCATCTTGCCGATCGACTCGCCAACAATGTTGTCGGGAAAAATCTTGCCAGCGGGAAATAATGCAGCCGCCGCATCCAACTCGCCGCGCTCGATCTTGCCGACCAACTGACTGCCCCAGCCCGTGGCCACCTGGGCGCGCAGTTCGGGATACTCGACGCGCAAATGCTTGAGGGCATCGAGCAACACCACATCACCGATCGTTTGCGGAACGCCCAGGCGCAACAACCCGGTAGGCGGCGCGTCGGTGGCGACCAGTTCGCGCAGCGCATCCATCTCCCGCAGGATCAAACGACATTGCTCATAGACCCGCGTACCGATCAAGGTCGGCTTGAGCGGCTTGGTATTGCGGTCGAACAACTCCACCCCCAAGGCCTGCTCGAAGTTCTGCACGCGCCGCGTGATCGCCGGTTGCGTCAGTTGCAACGTCTCGGCGGCATGGCTGATGGACTGGCAACGAATCACTTCGACAAAGGCGTCAATATCGTCAATTTTCATTTGGCCCGCACATAGAGAACAGTCAATAAGATGTTTGAAAAGCATAAAGCCCTGCGAAAAAGCATAGTGCCATTGCGCCAATCTGGATAGCCCGGCCGACCTATCGATAACATCTAACACTAGTCAAACGGATTCTAAATTCTTTTCAGCTATAACCTAATCATAAAAAAATAGCATATTAAGAAAAATCATTATGCTTAAATCCTGATATCGAATTTTCACCACGACGATGGAATCCGCCATGACCCAGGCCCGACACCCGGAGAGACTCAGAGCATTCATAGGCGCCCTGGCAGAGCTGATCGACGGCAATCCCCGCGAGGGTGATCTGCTGCATCGCGGCGGCAAGTTGCTTGCACAACTGGTCAGCCATGACGACTGGCTGCCCGAAGCGTTCGCCAAGCCAGACCCAGAGCGCTATCAGCAATACCTGCTGCACGCCGATTCGCGGCAGCGTTTCAGTGTCGTCAGTTTTGTCTGGGGGCCAGGGCAACGCACGCCGATCCATGACCATCGGGTCTGGGGCCTGATCGGCATGTTGCGCGGTGCAGAGCATTCACAAGGCTTTGCTCGCCATCCCGATGGCAGCCTGGCACCCGAGGGTTCGCCGATTCATCTGCTGCCCGGCCAGGTCGAAGCCGTCTCTCCCCGGATCGGCGACATCC
Organism: Pseudomonas sp. 43mfcvi1.1; assembly: GCF_900115935.1. Lineage (NCBI taxonomy): Bacteria > Pseudomonadati > Pseudomonadota > Gammaproteobacteria > Pseudomonadales > Pseudomonadaceae > Pseudomonas > Pseudomonas sp. 43mfcvi1.1. Next base: position 489,300 of record NZ_UETT01000004.1, read on the forward strand.
ATCAGGTCAGCAACGCCTTCGACGACCAGGTTTCCATCAGCATCCATGTCTATGGTGCCAACATCGGCGCCGTACACCGCGCGGTGTACCAGCCCGACGGCAGCGAGAAACTGTTCATCTCCGGTTATTCCAACGCCTTCCTCCCCAATATCTGGGACCTGTCCAAAGAGAGCCAAGCCCTATGAGCACCGTACGTACCCGCTCCTACTCGCAGATTCGCCAGGCGTTGCTGAACCGTGAAGAGCTGGCCCTCATCGATGTGCGCGAAGAGGCCCCCTTCGCCCAGGGCCATCCATTGTTCGCAGCCAACATTACCCTGTCGAAGCTGGAACTCGAGGTCTACTCGCGCATCCCGAGGCGCGATACCCCGGTGACGGTCTATGACAATGGTGAAGGCCTGGCCGACATTGCGCGCCAACGCTTGCAAGGCCTGGGTTACGTCAATGTGAGCGTGCTCGAAGGCGGCCTGGAAGGCTGGCGCAAGGCCGGCGGCGAGCTGTTCATCGACGTCAATGTGCCGAGCAAGGCCTTTGGTGAACTGGTGGAAAACCAGCGCCATACACCGTCGCTGGCGGCGGAAGAGGTCAAGGCGCTGCTCGACAACGAGGCCGACGTGGTGGTGCTCGATGCCCGGCGCTTCGACGAATACCAGACCATGAGCATTCCCGGCGGCATCAGTGTACCGGGGGCGGAACTGGTGTTGCGTGCCCGGGCGCTGGCTCCGGATCCGTCAACCCGAATCATCGTCAACTGCGCCGGGCGCACCCGCAGCATCATCGGCACCCAGTCACTGATCAATGCGGGCATCGCCAACCCGGTGTCCGCCCTGCGCAACGGCACCATCGGCTGGACCCTGGCCGGCCAAACGCTGGAGCACGGCCAGTCACGTCGATTCGCCGACAGTGGCGAGGAACATCGAGACATTGCCGCCGGCGATGCTCGCCGCGTTGCCGACAAGGCGCTGGTGGGTCGTGCCAGCCTTGCCGACTTGCACCGCTGGCAACAGGAGCCGACACGCAGCACCTACCTGTTCGACGTACGCACCCCGGAGGAATTCGAGGCCGGTCACCTGCCCGCTTCCCGCTCCACCCCCGGCGGGCAACTGGTGCAGGAAACCGATCACTTCGCCAGTGTTCGCGGCGCGCGCCTGGTACTGGTCGATGACGACGGCGTACGGGCCAATATGACCGGCTCCTGGCTCGCGCAATTGGGTTGGGACGTGTACGTACTGGATGATTTGCAACCCGCGCACTTCAGTGAACAGGGCTCGTGGAAAGCTCCCGTTCCTGTGCCGCCACAGGCCGAGGAGATCAGCCCTGACACCCTTGCCCAGTGGCTGGCCGAGGGTGACACGGTGGTGCTGGATTTCACCAGCAGCGCCAACTACGTCAAGCGCCACATCCCGGGTGCCTGGTGGGTATTGCGCGCGCAACTGAGCGAAGCCTTGAGCAAGGTTTCGCCCGCTCAACGCTACGTCCTGACCTGCGGCAGCAGCCAGTTGGCACGACTGGCGGTCGCCGAGGTCGAGGCCATTACCGGCAAAGCCGTTTTCCTGCTGCGCGACGGCACCGCTGCCTGGATTGCTGCGCAATTGCCGCTGGAACATGGCGAAACCCGCCTCGCCTCGCCGCGCATCGACCGTTACCGCCGGCCTTACGAGGGCACCGACAGCCCACGGGAAGCCATGCAGGCGTACCTGGATTGGGAGTATGGCCTCGTCGACCAACTGGCCCGCGACGGCACTCATGGTTTTTACGTCATCTGAATGCACAGGGGGGGGCGCAATGATCGCCCCCTTCTACACCAGCCGACCCCTTCTCCAGGCGGAGGCGACTGAACGCAACACTTTTAGCCTGGAGCCCCGCGATGCGCCTGACCCTGCCCCTGCTGTTAATCACCCTTGCCTTTGGCTCGGTCCACGCCACCGACTTGCAACCGCTGCGAGTTGCCAATCAGAAGTCCACCATCAAGGCCCTGCTGGAAGTGTCCGGCGAGCTCAAGGACGTGCCTTACGATATCCAGTTTTCCGAGTTCCCCGCCGCCGCGCCACTGGGCGAGGCGCTGAATGCCGGTGCCGTGGATATCGGCGCCCTGGGCGATGCTCCCTACGTGTTCGCCCTGGGCGCCGGAGCGTCGCTCAAGGTCGTCAGCATCATCCACGCCGAAGGACGCAACACGACTGCCATTCTTGTTCCCAAGGACTCCCCTATCAAGGCTGTCGCCGATCTCAAGGGCAAGCGCATCGTCACCACACGAGGCTCCATCGGGCACTACTTGGCTATCAAGGCCCTGCGCAGCGCAGGCCTGAGTACCGCAGACGTGGAGTTCGTTTTCCTGCTGCCCAGCGAATCCCGGCTGGTGCTGGATAACGGCACCGCGGACGCCTGGTCGACCTGGGACCCCTTCACCACCGTCGTCACCGCGCAAAGCCAGGCCAAGGTCCTGGTCAGCGGCAGCAACCTGCTGAGCAATCATCTCTATCTCGCCGCCACCAGCCAGGCCATCGCCGATAAACGCCAGCAATTGGACGACTTTGTCGCCCGGGTCGACCGGGCCTATCGCTGGAGCAACGACCACCCCAACGAGTATGCCGCTGCGCAGGCCAAAATCACTGGCTTGCCCCTGGAGGTGCACCTGACGGTAGCCAACGCGACCCACATGCAGCCGGTGGTCATTGACGACGCGGTAGTCAGTGGCCTGCAGACAACCGCTGACATTTATCAGGAGGAAGGCCTGCTGACTCGACACATCGATGTCTCCCAGGGCTTCGACAAGAGCTTCAACACCCTGCGTGCCCCCCTCACCCAGGCTTCGCGCTAAAGGAGCAGAACCATGAGCAAACAACGCCCACTCAAACTCGGAGCAATGGTCCACGGCGTCGGCCACGGCTGGGGCGAATGGCGCCATCCGCAGGCACAACCCAACGCCAGTACCGACTTCGGTTTCTACAAGCAACAGACACTCCTGGCCGAAGGCGCCAAGTTCGATTTCGTGTTCATCGCCGACAGCCTGCACATCCATGAAAAATCCAGTCCGCACTACCTCAACCGCTTCGAGCCGCTGACCATCCTCTCGGCCCTGGCGGCGCTGACATCCAACATCGGCCTGGTGGCCACCGTCACCGTCAGCTACACGGAGCCCTACCAGGTGGCGCGCCAGTTCGCCTCGCTGGACCATATCAGCGGCGGGCGCGCCGGCTGGAACGTGGTGACGTCGTGGCTCAGCGGTACCGCTGATAATTTCGGCAAGAGCGAGCACCCGCCCCATGCCGTGCGCTACCGGATCGCCAAGGAACACGTGGCGGTGGTCAAGGGGCTGTGGGATTCCTGGGAAGACGACGCTTTCACCTACGACAAAAAAACCGGCGAGTTCTTCGCCCCCGGCAAGCTGCACGCGCTGGAGCACAAGGGCGAATTTTTCTCGGTGAAGGGCCCGCTCAACATCGCCCGCTCCCGGCAAGGCCAACCGGTGATTTTCCAGGCTGGTACTTCCGAGGACGGGCGTAACTTCGCCGCCGAGAATTCCGATGCGATTTTCGTCGGAGCCGAAAATTTCGAAGAAGCGCGCGCCTATTACCAGGACCTCAAACGCCGCGCCAACGGCTTTGGTCGCGATGCGGCACAACTGTCGATCCTGCCCGGAATCCGTCCGATCGTGGGTCGCGATGAAGCCGAAGTCGAAGACCGCTACCAGCAAGCGGTGTCACTGGTGAGCATCGAAGACGCAATCGTCGCCCTCGGCCGCCCCTTCAATGACCATGATTTCAGCCAATACCCGTTGGACGCCCCGTTTCCCGACCTGGGCGACCTGGGTGCCAACAGCCAGAAAGGCGGCTCGGAGCGGATCAAACAGCTGGCCCGCGACGAAGGCCTGACCTTGCGCGAAGTCGCCCTGCGCTTCTCCCAGCCACGGCGCGATTTTGTCGGCACCCCCGAACAGGTGGCCGACGCCATTCAAGCCTGGTTCGAGAAGGGCGCAGCCGACGGCTTCATCATCAATTCCCTGCTGCCGGACGGCCTGCAATATTTCACTGAACTGGTCGTGCCGATCCTGCAACAACGTGGTTTGTTTCGCAGCGAATACAGCGGCAATACCCTGCGGGACAACCTGGGCTTACCGGTGCCCACCAATCGCTATGCACCGACGGCCCGAGCGAATGATGCAACCCGCGAGGCCGTGGCATGAAACAGATCAATCGTCGCGACTTCCTCACTGCCAGTTCCTTCGCCCTGGGCGCGCTGGGGCTGTCCTCGCTGAGCCTCGCCCCGCGAGTTTTCGCGCAAGGCAAGAGCCTTGCGGACCTGACCCTGGAGGTCGCCACCTACCGTGGACAGGACTCTTACTTCGTCGAAGACGCCGGCACCGGCAACACACCCTACAAAGTCGCATATTCCGAGTTCGCCGGCGGCAACCTGATCGTCGAAGCGCTGGCCTCCGGTAGTCTGGATGTCGGTGGCATGAGCGAAATCCCGCCCATCTTTTCCATCCAGAGCCATCGCCAACCCCGCCTGATCGCCGTCTTGCAAAGTGACGTGAACAACCAGGTATTCCTCATCCCCAAGGATTCGCCTATCGAATCGATCGGACAGTTGCGCGGCAAGCGGGTCGGCTATGTGCGCTCGACCACCTCCCACTATTTCCTGATCAAGGCCCTGAAGGAACAAGGCCTGACCATGAACGACATCACCGCGGTGGCGCTCACGCCCCAGGACGGTTTCAGCGCATTCCAGAGTGGCCAGCTGGATGCCTGGGTGATCTATGGCGTGTTCATCCAACTGGCGAAGTTCCGCAGTGGCGCCCGGGTACTCAAGACAGCCTTGGGCTACCTGTCCGGCAACTACCTGATCGCCGCACGACCCGCAGCCCTGGAAGACCCGCTACGCAAGCAGGCGATCCAGGACTACATCCAGCGCCAGGCACGCACCTGGGAGTGGATCAACAATAATCCCGAGCCTTGGGCGACCAAGTCGGCGCAATTGCTGGGCGTCGACAAAGCAGTGTTCCTCGACATGTACAACAACCGTAGCCAGCCCACGAAAATCATTGAAGTGAACGACCAGGCCATCGCCTCGCAACAGGAAGTCGCCGATCTGTTCTTCGCTGCCGGCGTGTTGAACGAACGGCTCGACGTGAGTCCGCTGTGGGACCGCAACTTCCGCCTGCTGCCACTGTGAGCCCTCTCGCCACGGGAGTTACAGCTGGCTCTTACCTTTTTGATCGAGTGAACCCGCCATGAGTCTTTCTTCCCTACGTCCACCCTTGTTGCAATCGGTTAATGTCACCGACTTCGACACAGTGCTCGAACGCCTCAGTCAACAATTGGCCGCGACCGCCCACGTCTATGACGAGAGCGGCGACTTCCCCCAGGACAACTTCAAGCTGCTGCACGAGCACGGCCTGCTGGCCCTGACGGTACCGAAGGCGCTCGGCGGTGGCGGCGCCAGCCTGGTGCAGGCGCGCAAGGTCATCGCTGCGGTCGCCAAGGGCGAACCCTCCACGGCCTTGATCCTGGTGATGCAATACCTCCAGCACTCGCGCCTGCAGGACAGCCGGACCTGGCCCGAAGCATTGCGCTTGCGCGTCGCCCAGGATGCCGTGCGCGACGGTGCGTTGATCAACGCCTTGCGCGTCGAACCTGACCTGGGCACGCCGGCCCGTGGCGGGCTGCCAGCGACTGTCGCCAGGCGCACCTCGGAAGGCTGGCGAATCAGCGGCCGCAAGATCTACTCCACCGGCAGCCATGGCCTGACATGGTTCAACGTCTGGGCCCGCAGCACCGATGAAGATCCACTGGTGGGCGCCTGGCTGGTCCACCGGGATACCCCAGGCATCAGCATCATCGAGGACTGGGACCACTTGGGTATGCGCGCCACCTGCAGTCACGAAGTGCTGTTCGACAACGTGCTGGTGCCGCTGGATCACGCGGTCAGCGTCAGCCCCTGGAGCGCGCCGCAGCCCGAACTCGATAGCGACGGCTTCCTGTGGATGGCGGTGTTGCTCGCGGCGGTCTACGACGGCGTCGCGCAAGCCGCCCGTGACTGGTTCGTGAGCTGGCTGGAACAGCGCAAGCCGTCCAACCTCGGTGCCACGCTGTCGACCCTGCCGCGCTTCCAGGAAACCGTCGGGCACATCGACACCTTGCTGTTCGCCAACCGCAGCCTGCTCGATGCTGCCGCCGAAGGGCGCACCCCCGCCCACCATGCCGCGCAATTGAAGTACCTGGTGACAGGCAACGCGATCCGTGCGGTCGAGCTCGCCATCGAAGCCTCCGGCAACCCGGGTCTGTCGCGGCACAATCCGCTGCAACGGCATTACCGCGACGTACTGTGCAGTCGCATCCACACCCCGCAAAACGATGCCGTGCTGCAGGGCGTCGGCAAAGCGGTGTTCGCTCAACGTCAGAAAAAGGACCTCCCATGAGCACCCTCGTGATCGCCAGCCAATTGGATGAAGACTTCAACCAGGTGATTCGCCAGCGCCTCGCGCTCACACATCCTGGCACCGAGGTCCTCGAGGTACCGGCCGGCGTCCCCAGTGACCTCCCGGCCACCGCCAGCGTGTTGCTGGCACGACCCATCAATGTGCGCGGCTACCTGGCGCCGGACACGCCGCCTCCGGGTTGGCCTTACGGTTTGAAATGGGTCCAGGTGGTGTCTTCGGGGATCGACTTCTACCCCAGGTGGCTGTTCGACGGCCCTGTGGTGAGTACGTCCAGGGGCAGTGCCGCCGAAAACATCGCCGAATTCGCCCTGGCGGCGATCTTCGCGGCAGCCAAGCGACTGCCGGACATCTGGGTGCACGATGCGCAATGGAATTTCACCGCCCTGACGCCTCTCAAGGGCAGTACGTTGGGGATCCTGGGTTTTGGTGCGATTGGCCGTAGCCTGGCGACCAAGGCCCACGCCCTGGGCATCAACGTGCTGGCGCTGCGTCAGAGCCAGACTCCCTTCGAAATCGAGGGAGTCGAGGCCGCGCGGGATATCCATGAGCTGTTTTCCCGAGCCGATCACCTCGTGCTGGCCGCGCCACTGACCGAGGCAACACGACATATCGTCAACAGCACGGTGCTCGCCAGCGCCAAGCCGGGCCTGCACCTGATCAACATCGCCCGTGGCGGTTTGCTTGACCAGGAGGCGTTGCTTGCAGCCCTGGACAGCGGACTCATTGGCCTGGCTTCTCTGGATGTCACCGAGCCCGAACCACTGCCCGACGGCCACCCGCTCTACACCCATCCTGGGGTACGTCTGTCACCCCACACTTCAGCGATCTCCAGCAACATTCGCTACGAAATCGCTGACAGCTTCCTGGCCAACCTCGAGCGTTTCCTGGCCGGACTGGCGCCAGAGAACCTGGCGAATGTACAGCGCGGGTACTGACCCCGGGCAATCCTGGCGGGAGACGTACATCCCATGTGGGAGCGAGCCTGCTCGCGATAGCGGTCGTTCAGTTTGTATCAATGCTGAATGTGCCAACGCCATCGCGAGCAGGCTCGCTCCCACAGGATTTGGGTACATTCGCATCGGCACAACATCAGAATTACGCATCTTAATAACAATATTGATGTCAATTTTTTATAATTAACTTATAACAAATCGGACTTTTACAGCGCCTTATTATACAAATACTGTTACAACCATCACCGACCCCTGACCAGGTGGAGGCTTTCGGAACTGCACGTTTTTCCGGCCGACACCACTCCACGGTCAATTGCCATACCCAAAACCTGAACCGGCCCAAGCCACCTCCGCCATGACTTTCAAGCCATGACTGCGGCAACGCTTTGCCCAAAAAAAAATGAAACACCAACGCCACACCTACGCACCTGGGGCTCACCATGCACGACATCACCAAAAACCGTCTGACGCTGGCCGTATCGCTGACCTTGCTCGGGTTGTCAGCGCACGCCGAAGAAAACACCAAGGATGGTGCCCTCCCCGTTGTCACCGTTACAGCAGAACACCGCAGCGAGGACTTGCAAAAAGCCCCGCTGGCGATCTCCGCGTTCGACGAAAACGCCTTGGAAGACAAGCAGATCAAGAGCATCCGCGATCTCTCCGGGCAAGTGCCCAACCTGACCCTCAGCCGCCAGTCGATCTCCTACAGCGCGCAGACCTACGGGATTCGTGGTATCGGCGAAACCGACCCGATCCAGGAAGCCGCCGTGGCGGTCTACGCCGATGACCTGTACATCCCACGGGCGATTTCCTCGATGCTCGACTTCAACGATGTCGAACGCGTCGAGGTCCTGCGCGGCCCCCAGGGTACGCTTTACGGGCGCAACAGCAGCGCCGGCGCGATCCGCGTGATCACCCGTGACCCGACCCAGGAAACCCGGGGGTTCTTCGAACTCGGCGCCGGCAACTACAACGCCCAGAACGCTCGCCTGCTGATCAGTGGCCCACTGGTGGACAACACCTTGTTCGGCAGCTTCTCGGCGATTCGCCTGAGCCGCGACGGCACCGTGTCCAATCCCACCCGCGGTAAGGATGTGAACAATGTCGACCTGCAGTCCTACCGCGGCAAGCTGCGCTTCAATCCCATTGATTCGCCCTGGGACGTGCAACTGACCCTGGCCGGAACCTTCGACCGTGGCGATACGACCAGCTACACCCCATTCGATGCCGACGGGCACTTCGACAAGTTCAAGAGCTACAGCAGCCTCAATCCGAAAAACCGTCTCGACCAGGGCAGCTCGGTGCTGCGGGCGATCTACGCCATCGACGACCATCTGAACTTCAAATCGGTCACCGCCTATTCCGCGTTCAACCAACCGGTGGACTATGACAACTCGGGCCAGGCCGCCCTGATTCAGAACAGCCTGATCACCTACAAGCAGGACTACGCCACCCAAGAGTTCCAGCTCAACGGCGATTACGACGATTTCAGTTTCAGCACCGGCCTGTACCTGTATCGGGAAAAGTTCGATGCCGAGCGCGACAGCCTGACCTACTCGATCGCGCGCAACCGGGTGATCGGCCAGGGTCAATACAGCACGACCAATACCGAAAGCTATGCGTTGTATGGTCAGGGCAGTTACAAAGTCACGCAGCAACTGTCGCTGATCGCGGGGCTACGCTTCACTCGCGAACACAAGAACTTCGACTACACCAACTACGCCGTCACCACCGACCGCCAGATCACCGGCACCAACTTCACCGCCGACTCGAGCAAATCCTGGCAGTCCACCAGCCCGAAACTCGGCTTCGAATACGCCTGGACACCTCACCTCAACCAGTACGCCTATGTCGCCAAAGGCTTCAAGGCCGGCGGCTACGACAACCGCGCGCCAACCCAGGCTGCCGCCGAGCAGGCGTTCTCCCCTGAAGACGTGACCACTTGGGAAACCGGCTTCAAAGGCGACTTCTTCAACCGCCGCCTGCGCGCCAACCTTGCGCTGTTCTACAACGACTACAAGGACCTGCAGACCAACGCCTACGACCCGGCGCTGGGGGTCAGCCTGCGGACCAACGTCGGCCAGGCGCACACCTACGGCGTCGAACTGGAAACCCTCAGCGCGCTGACCAACGACCTGCAACTGACCTTCAATCTCGGCTACCTGCAAAGCCAGTACGACGATTTCGAAAACGCCAGCGGCGCCGGGGTCGATGCCAATGGCAAGCAACTGGTGTACTCGCCGCGCTGGAACACCAGTGTCGGTCTCAACTACACCATCCCGGCCGGATTGCCCGGCACCTGGCTGGCCGGCACCGATGCGCAGTTCCAGACCAAATCCTACGCCAACGCGTTGAACGACGACGTCCAGGAAATTCCCCAGCAGACCTTCTGGAACGCCAACACCCGCTACATCTCCGGCGACGGCCACTGGACCACCACGCTGTCAGTGAAAAACCTGCTCGACCGCGCATACCCGCAGGCAGTCGGCTACGTGCCCTCCAGTGGCGCCCGCTACTACTCGATCAACGATCCGCGAACCCTCTTGCTGACTGTGCGCTACGACCTCTGACCCCCTGATCGGCAACCATGCCAAGGAGCACTTCATGGCTTTCACTCGCAGGCAAATGATTTCCCGCATTGCCGCCGTCGGTGGTTATTCCGCCGCCCTCGGCGCCCTCGGTGCGCTAGGCCTGACACCTCAGGCGGTGGCGGCGAGTTTCACCCCGCTACAGCTGGGCAACAGTGGCAAGGGCAAACACGTGGTGGTGGTCGGTGCCGGCATTTCCGGCCTGGTCAGCGCCTACGAACTGCGCAAGGCCGGCTTCACCGTGACGATTCTCGAAGCCCGTGAACGGGTTGGCGGACGCAACTGGACCTTGCGGCGTGGCACCAAGGTCGATTTCGACGACGGCATCAGCCAGACCGTGGAGTTCGATGACGGGCAGTTTTTCAACGCCGGCCCGGCGCGCATCCCCAGCCATCACCAGACGATCCTCGGCTACTGCCGCGAACTGGGCGTCGAACTGCAAGTGCTGGTCAACAGCAGCCGTAATGCGCTGGCCTTGCCGGACGCCCGACAGCCGGCGTTCCAGCTGCGCCAGGCAGTCAACGACACTCGAGGACAATTGTCCGAACTGCTGGCGCGCACCGTCAGCCGCAAGGCCCTGGACCAGGACCTGAGTGCCGACGACCGTCAGGCGCTGCTGAACTTCCTGAAGGTCTATGGCGACCTCAACGCCGACTTCAAATACAAGGGGTCGGTGCGCTCGGGCTATACCCGCATCCCCGGTGCAGGCGATCAAACCGGCCTTACCCGCACACCGCTGGAGTTGCAGACACTGCTCAATCCCAAGCTCTGGGGGGCATTGGTGTTCGATGAAATCCCCGAGTTTTCCTCGACCATGTTCCAGCCGGTCGGCGGTATGGATCGGATCCCTTTCGCGTTTTACGAGAAGCTCAAGGACGCGATTCGGTTCCATGCCGAAGTCAGTGACATCCAGACCGCAGAGCTTGGCAGCCGCATCACCTATCGGGATCGCCAGACCGGCAAGACTCAGACCCTGAGCGCCGACTACGCCATCGTCACCGTGCCCCTGCCGCTGCTGGCCAGGCTACCGAGCAACTTCAGCACGCCCTTCAAGCAAGCGATCCTCAGCGCGCAAAGCGACCAGGCGAACAAAGTGGCCTGGCAGTCGCCGCGATTCTGGGAGACCGACTTCAACATCTTCGGCGGGCTGTCTTACCTGGATCATGAGGTCAAGGGGCTGTGGTATCCCAGCGATCGCCTGAACAGTGACCAGGGCATCCTGGTCGCGGCCTACAACACCAGCGAAGCCGCCCAGTCCTTCGCCAGGAAGTCCCTCGCCGAACAGTTCGCCTCTTCCCGGCAAGCCGTCGAACTGCTGCATCCCGGCCACAGCGCCAAGCTGCAGAAACCGGTGGCCATCAACTGGTCCAAGGTGCCGTTCAGCAAAGGCCCGTGGATCGTCAACGACGAAGTCGGCGAGCAGGCCTACCAGATCCTCAACCAACCCCAAGGCCGCACCTACCTGGCCAGCGACGCCCTCGCCCATGGCGGTGTCGGTATCTGGCAGAACACCGCCGCTGATTCAGCGCGGCGCATCGTCTCTCTGATCGGCCGCCATGCCGAGCGCCAGCAACCGGGCGTTGCCGCCTGATTCATTTCGATAAAGGACTGACCGATGAAAACCATGACCTTGCTCACAGGACTTCTCATGACTGTCACCGCCTTCACCAGCCACGCCGACGAGATCAAACGCATCGCCCTGCCCAACTCCAATTTTCCAATCTCCCTGGCGGTGTCGGTGCCCGCACAAACTGACTTGCTGTTCGTCAGCGGCCTGCTCGCTGACCTGCACGACCCGCAAGCGCCGAAAGACTCTTTTGCCGCCTACGGCGATACCGCGACCCAGACCACCTCGATCCTCAACAAACTCAAGGGCGTACTGCAAAGCCAGGGCCTGGACCTGGGGGATGTGGTGCAACTGCGGGTGTTCCTGGTGGGCGACCCAGCCAAGGGCGGCAAGCTCGATTTCGCCGGGCTGCAGGAAGGCTATACGCCGTTCTTCGGCAGCGTCGAACAGCCAAACAAACCCGCACGCACCGCCGTCCAGGTGGTCGCCTTGCCGCTACCCGGCGGCCTGGTGGAAATCGAAGCCGTCGCCGCTCGCAAGAAGTGACACGGACCTCAGCCGACATTCAGGAGCTTCACGCTTATGTTCAACTGCCAAACGCGCCGTGCCAAGCCCTATCGTCCGTTACTGCTGCCGCTGTCGATTGCCTGCGGCCTCGCTTCATTCAACCTTGAGGCCGCCGAAAACGGCTCGCCAACCCTCGACACCGTGGTGGTCACCGGTAACCGTGGCGCCACCGAGCGCACGGTAACCACCAGCCCGACGCCCATCGATGTGGTGACGGGTGAACAATTGCGCGCCGTGGGCAAGCCGAGCCTGCTGGAGGCGCTGAGCAAGTTCATCCCGTCCTTCAACCTGCCCGACCGCGCCGGCTGGGATGCCAGCGGCGTGGTGCGCTCGGCCACCCTGCGCGGGCTGACCGCGTCCCATGTGCTGGTGCTGGTCAACGGCAAGCGCCGGCACACCAGCGCCACGTTGAACATCAACGGCATCAATAGCGGCGCAGCCCCCAGCGACCTCGACCTGATCCCGGTGGCGTCCATCGATCACATCGAGGTGTTGCGCGACGGCGCGGCGGCGCAGTACGGCTCGGACGCCATTTCCGGGGTGATCAATATCATCCTCAAGCAGACCACGGGAGGCAGCTCCGACACCACCCTGGGCCAGGGCTACGACGGTAAACGCGGGACTGCCCAGGAGGCGCTCAATTATGGTTTCCAGATCGGTGAAGCCGGGGTGCTCAATGTCTCGTTCGACACCCGCTATCAAGAGCGTGACAACAAGGCCGGCAGCAACGGCTACACCTCCCATTACTACCCGCAGGCCGACGGCTCGCCCGACCCGCGTGAGGCCGATGCCAGCCATCACACGTACAAAGGCTACGGGCTGCCGCGCAGCCAACTGGCCGATGTCGGCTACAACCTCGACCTGCCGCTGAACGACGCCGTCACGCTCTACTCGTTCTCCACATTGGCCACCCGGGAGAACAACGACGGGCAGAATTTCCGCCTGCCCAATGGCCGTAACACCATTACCACCGGCCCCAACGGCTATCCTGACGGCTACAGCCCTTATTGGCTGGTCAACGAAACCGACTTCCAGTCAGCGTTCGGCGCCAAGGGCGAGGACTTCGGCGGCTGGGCATGGGACCTGAGCAGCACGTACGGGCGCAACTACGCCAAGCAACGCACCTACAACAACCAGAACCCGTCACTGGGGGAAAACACGCCGAACAAGTTCACTTCCGGCATCTACATCGCCGATCAGTTGACCAGCAACCTCGACCTGAAAAACAGCTACGAAATCGGCCTGGCAAAACCCCTGGACGTGGCCTTCGGTTTCGAGCACCGACGTGAAAGCTACGAAACCCGCGCCGGCTCCGAGGCCTCCTACATCGATGGCGGCTATGTGTTCCCGGTCGGCCATCCACGGGCCGGCGAACGCCCCGATCCCGGAGCCCAGGTCACCAACGGCATTACCCCCGAAGACGCGCAGAAAGTCAGCCGCAACAGCGTTGCCAGCTACATCGACCTGGGCTTTTACCCCGTCGAGCAGTGGTACCTCGGCGTTGCCGCACGCTACGAGCATTACAACGAAGGCGTTGGCGGCACCCGCAGTGGCAAGCTCAGCACCCGCTACGAATTCAACCCGGTGTTCTCGGTACGCGGCACCCTCAGTAATGGCTTTCGCGCACCGTCGCTGGCCAACCAGATCTTCACCGCGCGCTCGACCGGATTCGACACCATCAATGGTGTCTATCAGTCATACAACTACGTGATTCTGCCGGTGGATTCGGCCGGCGCCCAGGCGCTCGGAGCTGAGTCGTTGAAACCCGAACGCTCGACCAACTTCAGCCTTGGTTTCGCCCTGACGCCCAGCGAAGACTTGAGCCTGACCGTGGACGGCTACGTCATCAACCTGCGCGACCGTCTGGTGCTCAGCGAACGTTTTCAGGGACCGGGCGTCGCCGCCCTGCTCGACAGCATTGGCGTGCCAGCCACCGCCGGTGCGCAGTACTTCACCAACGGCGCCAACACCCGGACGTCCGGGGTCGATGTGGTGGGTAATTATCGGCAGAACCTGGACCGTTATGGCTCAGTGAGGTGGACCGCGGCCCTGAACTACAACCACACGAAAATCCTCAGCGTCAACGACACCCCTTCGCAATTGAGCGCCCTGGGCGACTTCCAGTTGCTCGGCCGCCAGTCCCGAGCACTGATTACCAAGACCTCCCCCAGCAGCAAGATGATTTTCTCTGCCGACTGGGCGATCAACGACTTCGACGTCAACCTGCGCCTGACCCGTTATGGCACCTACACCGAGGTCAACAGCTCGAGCGATCCGAGCCTGGATCGCGAGTATTCGGCCAAATGGATCACCGACCTCGACGTGGCTTATGCAATCGACAAACAACTGACCGTGGCCGTCGGCGCGCAGAACCTGTTCGACAAGTACCCCGACCATATCGGTGTCAGCAACTCTTCGTTCGGCGATAACTGGGGCAGCTATTCGCCCTTCGGCTTCACCGGCGGTTACTACTACACCCGTCTGCAATACGCGTTTTGATACCGGCAAAGCCGCCTAAGCTAATACTCAAAAAGTATTTATAAATTGGTTTTTAGAACAATAAGCTTCATCTAGCGGTTACCCATTCCTTAGCCAATATCGAGCATGCCATGTCAAAACTCATCAAGCATTCTGGGGCGCTACTGCGCCGCCCTGCCCTGGCCAGCCTGGTCGCGGTGCTGGTCTTGTCGACTCTCGCCCTGCCGGCCCAGGCACGAGAAACCCTGCGTATCGGCTATCAGAAATCATCGACCCTGATCACGCTGCTGAAAACCCAAGGCAAGCTGGACAAAGCCCTCGCCGAGGCGAATATCGATGTGAGCTGGCACGAGTTTCCCAGCGGTTTGCCATTGCTGGAAGCGTTGAATGTCGGCAATGTCGATGTCAGTGCCGATGTGGCCGATACCGTGCCGATTTTTGCCCAGGCCGCCCAGGCCAGGCTGACTTACTTTGCCCAAGAAGCCCCCTCACCTTCAGCCCAAGCCATCGTCGTGCGCCAGGATTCGCCGTTGCGACAGTTGGCGGACTTGAAAGGCAAGAAAGTCGCCGTCACCAAGGCGGCCGGCGCCCATTATTTGCTGATCGCGGCACTGGACAAGGCCGGCCTGAAGTTCTCCGACATACAACCGGCGTACCTGTCCCCCGCCGATGGCCGGGCAGCGTTCGAAAACCAGAAAGTTGACGCCTGGGTCACCTGGGAACCCTTCCTCAGCGGCGTGCAGCGTCAACTGCCAACGCGGACCCTGGCCGACGGCAGCGGCCTGGCCAGCTACAAGCGCTACTACCTGACCGGCACTGCTTACGCAAAAGCACATCCTGAGGTGCTCAAACTCGTTTACGAGCAACTGCAGGAAGCCGGGACCTGGGTCAAGAACCATCCTCGAGACGCAGCCCAGGTCCTGGGGCCGTTGTGGGGCAACCTCGACGTGGAGACAGTCGAGGCCGCCAACACCCATCGCAGTTATCAGGTACAGCCGGTGACAGCCGATCAGTTGAGCGAACAGCAGAAAATTGCCAACGCCTTTTTTGCCGCAGGTTTGCTACCCAACGCGGTAAATGCCCAGGATGTCGAAATCTGGAGGCCGTGAGGCCGCCTGCTAAACACGGAACGCATCGACCTTGAGTCCAAACCGATTCATTTTGTTGTACAGCCCGCCACGCGACACATTCAACCGCTGAGCCGCCAGACGGATGTTTCCGCGGGTTTCGGTGAGGGCGGCGATGATTGCATTCATTTCATGGGTGCCGAGGTCGGGGGCCATCCGAGGCTCAGGGGTACTTCCCCACGTCGAGGGTCGCCCTCGCTGCCTGATCTCCAACGCAAGATCGTTCGGTTGGATCAGTTCGCTCATCGCCAGGTTGGTCGCCCGCTCAATGACGTTTTCCAGCTCGCGAACGTTACCCGGCCAGTGATAAGCGCTAAGGATATCCAACGCCGCCGGGGAAAGGTCGTGCATGGTCTTGCGGAGCGACCGGGCACAACGTGCGAGAAAATGCCGCGCCAGCAACGGCACGTCCTCGCGACGCATCCGCAGGGGCGGCACCGTCAGGTTCAGCACGTTGAGCCGGTAGTAAAGATCCTCACGAAAGGCCCCCTCGGCCACCGCCTGACTCAGATTGCGGTGAGTGGCGGCGATGATACGAACGTTGACCCGCAGCGATTTTTTCGCCCCTACTCGCGTCACCTCACCCTCCTGCAGGACGCGCAGCAAGCTGACCTGTGCATCAAAGGACATGTCACCGATTTCGTCGAGGAAGATCGTCCCGCCATCGGCCAATTCGAACTTGCCTGCCGAGCCACCGCGAGCCGATCCGGTGAAAGCGCCTTCGACATGACCGAACAGTTCGCTCTGCACCAGGTCACGGGGAATGGCTCCGCAGTTGACTGCCACAAAAGGACCACCACAACGGTCGCTGGCATTATGGATCGCCTGGGCGAACAGTTCCTTGCCCGTGCCGCTCTCGCCGAGGATCAGCGTGGTCGAATCACTGCGACTGGCAATCCGGGCCAGGTGCATTGCATCCTGAATCGCCTGTGAGCGGCCCTGGATGGTTTCAAAGGTGTAGCTGGCCTGGGTGCCAATGATCCGCCGGGTGATTTCCCGGATGCGGCGGTTCTCGCGCAGCGAAACAATCCGCCCGCCCTGCTCCAGCGGGCAGACCGACACCAGGCACGCCAGATGGCTGCGGTCGTGCAGTTCAAAGGTGCAATCCAGGTCCCGCACGCCCTCCCCGCTGGCAAGCAGGACGGCCTCGGTCAATTCGCTCTGCCCCAGGCTCTTGAACGGCTTGCCGAGCAGGTCATGGCCCACGCGGAACAATTGTCGGGCGTAATGGTTGAGCGCCTTGATGCAGCCCTGTTCATCCAATACCACCAAGCCCTCGTTGAGCACCTCGAGGACTGTTTGCTGCTCTTGCAGCAAGGCTTGCAGCGCCATCTGCCTCGAGACCGCCTCGGCCGCGGCCTGGACAGTGCCCAGCGTATGGAAATGAAACCAGCCTGGCTCCGCCGTCAGGGTCAACATACCCAGCGTCCGGCCGTGGGCATCCCGGATTGGCGCGGCGGCGCAATGCATGCGGCGCTGGCGCAGGCCAAGCCCGAAGTTCTCCTCGGCCAGCACATAGACCAAACGGTCTTCGACGATCGCCAGCCCGGTGCAATTGGTGCCTTGGACCGACTCCAGCAGTCGACTGCCTATGGGGGTGAGGTCCAGGCCACAGAAATGCAAAGTCGTGCCTTCGGCATCGGTCAGGTTGATATGGCCCCGGGGGTTATAGGCGAGCAAACCGCGCATGACCTGCGCCGCAGCGGCGATCAGCACCCGGTTGGCGGCCAGTGTCGCGGTCAGGTCGGCGGGCGCGACAAAACGGTACTCGCCATCTTCCGGATCGAGGCCGGCATGGACGCTGCGCAACCAGGACTGCCAAATCACCCGCCTGACTCCGACAGGGCGATCGATAGCTCCCTGCAAGCACGCTCGCCAGGCCTCATCCAGCACGGTGCTTGGCCCTTCGTTCAACGACGCAGGGCCGAGCGTGGTGAGGTAATCGCGGTCTTCTTCGCTCAATGCCGCCGGTTGCTCATTCATTATTGTCCGACCACGTGTTTATATTTTTGACATGCCAGTATAGACATGTAATCAAAATGAACACATATTCGAACCACGCAGAATAAAGCACCTTAAATATCAATAGGTTAATTTTTGGCACAGCGCTTGCTCCCCACCTATCCAGACGAGGACGTTCTTATCGCCGAGTCGTAAAAACAATAAAGGGAGTCATGTTCATGAGCACATCCAAGATCATCCGCCTTGGCCTCATCGGCGCCGGCCGCATGGGCAGTTTTCACGGCCTGAGCGCTGCCCGGCACATCCCTGGCGCATGCCTCGCCGCCATCGCCGACCCTACCCCCGGCCAAGCCGCGCGCCTGGCGGCAGAACTGGACGTGCAGAAGGTCTATACCGATCCACAGCAATTGCTCGATGATCCGGATATCGACGCTGTGCTGATTGCCGCCCCGGCACGCAGCCATGCCGAGCTGGTGATCAGTGCGGCCCGGGCCGGCAAAGGCGTGTTCTGTGAAAAACCGATGGCGATCACCCTGGACGAAGCTGACCGCGCCATCGCCGCGGCTGCCGATGCACGGGTGACCCTCCAGGTCGGCTTCAACCGCCGCTTTGCCAAAAGCTTCCGCACAGCTCATCTGGACGTGGTTGCCGGCCGGATCGGTACGCCACAACTGCTGCGCTCATTGACCCGCGACCCGGCGCTGAACAACCCGGCCGCCTCACCACAATGGGTGATCTTCCTGGAAACCCTGATCCATGACTTCGATACCCTGCGCTACCTGAACCCCGGCGCCGAGGCGATTGAAGTTTTTGTGATGGCCGATGCGCTGATCGCACCGGCCTACAAGGACAAAGGTTTTCTCGACACGGCGGTGGTCACGATCCGTTTCGACAATGGCGCCATCGCCACGGCCGAGGCCAATTTCCAGGCAGTCTATGGCTACGATGTCCGGGGCGAAGTGTTCGGCAGCGCGGGCATGCTGACCATGGGCAACGTCAACGACTCGGACCTGCTGCGCTACCTGGCCAATGGGGTCCAGGCCGACACCCAGCGCATGGACACCGACTTGCTGCGTGATGCTTATGTGGCCGAGCTCAACCATTTTGTCAGTTGCGTGCGCAGCGGCGAAAAACCCCTGGCCAGCGGCGAAGATGCCCGAGCGGCACTGGCCATCGCCCGCGCTTGCATCGAGTCCTTCCAACAGGGCACACCGGTGCGCGTGCAAGGAGCCCGTTCATGAGTTTCATACCGTTCAAACTGGCGGTCAGCGCCGAGATGGTCTTTCTCGACCTGCCCTTTGCCGAGCGGGTCAAACGCATCCACGCGCTGGGCTTCAGCGTCGAGATATGGAACTGGACGACCAAAGACATCCAGGCCCTCGTAGCGACTGGCGCGGATTTCACCTCCATGACCGGCTATATCTCGGGCAACCTGACCGATCCCGAGGGTATCCAGCAACTGCTCGGCAGCGCCCAGGAATCCTTGGCCGTCGCCGCTCGATTGGGTTGCCCAAGCTTGAACCTGCATGGCACAGGCCTGGGGGATCAGGGCTTGCCGGTCAAGCCCGTTGCCCAGACTACCGGTCGCATGTGGCTGAGTGCCTGCAAGACGCTGGAAAAAATCGCTCGCCTGGGCGAAGACGCGGGTCGGGTATTCCTGCTGGAAAACCTCAACACCGAAGTCGATCACCCCGGTACGCCGTTCGCCCGCGCTGAAGATACCCTGGCGCTGATCGAGGCCGTGGGCAGCCCGCACCTGAAGATGAACCTGGACCTCTATCACGCACAGATCGGCGAAGGAAACCTGATCGAACTGATCCAGCGCGCCGCCAGCGCCATCGGCGAAATCCAGGTCGCCGACGTGCCTGGCCGCATGGAACCCGGCACCGGTGAAATCCACTATCGCGCCATTGCCAGGGCTTTGTTCGGCATAGGATACAGCGGTGTCGTCGGCCTCGAAGGCTGGGCCAGCGGTGACGGCGAAGTCGCCCTCGAGCGTTTCAAGCAGGCCTTCACGCTTGATGGATGACGTCAGCGCGTTGCACGGATATCACTCGGAACGCGATGCACATTTTTACCTATTGATGACGTTTCAACTCATAACAACAAAAGGAAAACCATCATGCGTCGTTGCAAACTGCTTTTCGCCACCCTGCTGTTGCTCTTGAGCCAGTGGGCCGTCGCCGACTATCGCATCGGCGTCAGCATCGCCAGGGTCGACGACAACTTCATGACCTACGTGCGTAACGGCCTGGACGCGGCCGCGAAAAAGGAAAACGTGCAGATCCAGTTCGAGGACGCCCAGGGCGATGTGGTGCGCCAACTCAACCAGGTCCAGGGCTTTATCAACCAGAAAGTGGATGCGGTCATTGTCCTGCCGGTGGACACCTCCGCCACGGCCAACATCACCCGCGCGGCGGTCGAAGCGAAGACGCCGCTGGTCTACGTCAACCGTCACCCGGACGAGCGCACCCTGCCCAAAGGCGTCGTCACGGTGGCGTCCAATGACATAGAGGCCGGACAGCTGCAAATGCGCTACCTGGCCGAAAAACTCGGAGGCAAGGGCAACCTGGCGATCATCATGGGCGACCTGGCGCAGAACGCCACCCACGACCGCACCGAAGGCGTCAAACAGGTGCTCAAGGATTATCCCGGGATCAAGATTGTCGAGCAGCAGAGTGCCGAGTGGCAGCGCAACAAAGGGATGGACCTGACCAGTAACTGGCTATTGGCGGGCAGCCGTTTCGACGCCATCGTCGCCAACAACGACGAGATGGCCATCGGTGCGGCCATGGCCTTGCAGCAGGCCGGCAAAGCCAAGGGCGAGATTGCGATCGTCGGCATCGACGGCTTGCCTGACGGCCTGGCGGCAATCAAGCGCGGGATGCTGGTCGCCTCGGTATTCCAGGATCCCAAGGCCCAGGCGAACAGCGCGGTACAAGCAGCGCTCAAGATGATCAAGGGAGAACCGGTGGAAACGGACGTCTGGGTGCCCTTTCAGTTGATCAAGCCTGAGCAGTTGGCGGTGTTCGAACAACATTACAAGTAGCGCCAAGACTAAACATTTCGCCGCGAGCCTGATCAGGGGTCAGCGGCGATTCGCTGCACAAATAAGCGAACAGATCGACCGTCCGGTCCTGGACTAAAGATCCGTATGGAAACTATTGACCCGACTGTCCGCCAGCTTGAATACCACACGTTGGGGGTGGTTGATCGAGACCAGGTATTCCACCGGCTGCCCTTGACGATCAAAGATCACACCCCGGTAGACCAGCGCCGCCGTCCCGGGCTCGACCTCGAGCAAGCGCGCCTCCTGGTCGTTCATCGTAGCGATGCTCAGCGTGCCCTCGTCGCTCTCCATTTCTATCTGGTAGCGCGATAACAACAACGCATACAACGAGGCCCCCTCGACCAGGTCTCCCGCCACCAGTTCCGGTGCACGGGCGGCCGGGATGTAGCTGGTCTCGATGCAGAACGGCTTTTGATCCACAGTGCGCAGGCGCCTGATGGTCAGCAACGTGTCGCCTTCCTGGATCTTCAGCAGTTTCGCCACGCGGGCACTGGCCTGGGTTTGTTCGAAGTAGAGCAATTTACTGCCAGGCCTGGCCCCAGCTTGCTCCACCACTTCGGCGATACCTTTGCGGGCCACGGTATTGAGGGGCCGCTCGACGCCTGGCGCGGTCACAAAGGTGCCGCGATTGCCCCGGCGCTCCAGGACTCCACGGTCGATCAACGTTTGCAGAGCCTTTCGCAGTGTCATCCGGCTGATGCCCAAGTGCTCGGCCAGGTCCCGTTCCGCCGGAATTCGCTCAGTCGGTCCGAACTCCGGACGCTCCAGCATTTCCAGCAGCGCCTGGACGGCCTGCCAGGCGACCTGCTTGCGTTCAGGCGCCAGGAGGGCCACATCGGAGGACTTGGAAGGAAGAACTTTCATGGTCTACATCCTGGATTATTTTTTCTGCCGCGGCATTGCAACAATGACCACCGGAAAACCGTCGCAAACCCGCCAGCTTGATCATGAGAACAAAAAAACGGCCCGGTGCATACCTTGAAAACCGCTCAGGCAGCCCATTAGACCATGGAGAAAAAGCCTTGTATTGGTATTTTTCATGGTATAGCTTTTGGTCTAAACGGTGATCATGAACAGTCACATGAGCCACCGCAACAAAGCCTCCAGGAGCTCACATGGCGATCCAGTTCAATCGGGAAGGATTCATCACTTCCTTGCAGCAATCCGTGCAAATCGTCGACGACGCCCAGCAGTTTGGCCAAGAACTGGCCACGCGGATCGACCGCATCTACTTCGTCAGCTGCGGTGCTCCCAACCGCATCATGCTCGGCTTGCAATACTGGCTTGAGCGCTACAGCCATACACTGGAAGTGCGCCGTTACTTCCCGGCCGAGTTCATGGATATCGACCCGCCGCGCCTGGATGAACGCACCTTGGTGGTCCTCGCCTCCAAGTCCGGGACCACCCAGGAGACCATCGCCGCCGCCCATTTCCTGCGAGACAAACCCTGCCTCACCGTAGGCGTGACACAAACCGCCGAGCTGCCGCTGGCCCAGGCTGTTCAACATTGCTTCCTGCTGGGACGTACCGATGAGGCGTACTTCGGCTGCTTCATGATCCTCCAGGCATTGGTCGGCGGGATCCTGGCCAAGCGCGAAGGCTGGCCGTTGCTGGACAAGCTCACTCGCTCGCTCAAGGCACTGCCACAGGCACTCGCCGATGCGGCGATCAATAACGACCGGCGCGCCATCGAAGAGGCAAGCTTGTATAAAGATGATCGCGTGATGTACTTCCTCGCCTCGGGTCCGATGTTCACCACCGCCTACGTATTCGGCGTCTGCGTGGTGATGGAAAGCCAGTGGCTGCATTGCCTGCCAGTGGAAGCTGCCGAGTTTTTCCATGGCCCGTTCGAAGCCATCGACGCGACCACTCCCCTGCTCCTGCTGCTAGGCGAAGACCCCAGTCGCGCACAAATGGAGCGCGTCGTGCGCTTCTGCCAGCGGTACACCGGACGGGTCATGGTCTATGACGCCAAGGACTTCCCGATGGAAGGCATCGATCCAGAGATCCGCGCCATTGTCGCGCCGTACATCGTCGGCATCGCCGTGGAGCGCATTGCCGCGCATCTCGCCGTCTGGCACCAGCAGCCGCTGACAACGCGCCGCTACATGTGGAAAACGGAGTACTGAGCATGGCCAGCCTGATCGCGGTCGGCGACAACACCCTGGATGTGTACCTGGACCGGAACATCGAATACCCCGGTGGCAACGCACTCAACGTCTCGGTATTTGCCGCCCGGCTGGGTGCTCGCAGTGCCTACCTGGGCTGCGTTGGTGATGACCGGCACGGCCAGTACCTGCTCGATTGCCTGCAACAGGAAGGCGTCGATGCATCGCGCTGCAGAACGCTGATGGGGGCCAATGGCTGGGCGTGTGTCGACAGTATCGCGGGCGAACGGGTGTTTCTTGGCAGCGATCCGGGCGTGTGTCGTCAACTGCGACTCGATGCTGACGACCTGACCTATCTCGCGCAATTCCCGCTGGCACACAGCAGTCTCTACAGCGGTCTTGAAAGCCAACTGGCGAAGATTCGCCAGGCCAGTGGCTGCCTGTCATTCGACTTCTCGGACAACTGGGTCGAGTTCGATTGGCAGGCGCTGATCCAGCAAGTGGACATCGCTTTTTTTTCGTCGGCCGATCTGTCGTCAAGCGAAGCGCGTGAACTGGCGGATTCGATGCGGGCGATGGGCCCGGCGACGGTAGTCATCACCCGTGGCGCCCAAGGCGCTCTCGCAGTCGATGCACAGGGTGTGTATGAACAGGCCGCGAGGCCCTGCGCGTTCGTCGACAGCATGGGCGCCGGCGACGGCTTTATCGCCGCGTTCCTGTTGGCATGGCAAGCCCGGCACAGCCTCGCCGGGTGCCTTGCACGGGGCGTCGATCATGCCGGCCAGGTGTGCGGCTGGGACGGTGGCTTTGGCCATGGACGAACCGTAGACACCCAACGCGCCGAAGAACTGAAACACGCCTTGAACAATCAAGGCTGATGCGTGCTGCCCCGCCCCCCCTTTCCGGGACGGTTCTACCAACCTATCGTGGATACCCTGTCGATGAAAAAATGTCTGATCGGTTTGTTGCTTGTGGCCAGCCCGCTGATGACCTGGGGCGCCAGCGAAGAGCTGCGTTTCGGGGTCGACCCCACCTACCCGCCCTTTGAGTCCAAGCGACCGGACGGCTCGCTGACAGGTTTCGATATCGAGCTGGGCGAAAGCCTGTGCAGCGAGTTGCAACGCCGTTGCGTCTGGGTCGAAAACGCCTTCGATGGCATGATCTCGGCCCTCAAGGGCAGGAAATTCGACGGGATACTCTCCGCCCTCTCGATCACTGAAGCCCGCAAAGCCGAAATCGCCTTCTCCAACACCCTGTACGACACCCCGGCACGCCTGGTGGCCCCGCAAGGCAGCCAGTTGCAACCCACGGCCGAATCCTTGCGCGGCAAGCGCATCGGCGTGCAACAAGGCAGCGTGTTCGAAACCTATGCCAAGCGGATGTGGGGCCTTAAGGGTGTGGAAGTGGTGCCTTATCAAAGCAGTGACCTGACCTATTCGGACTTGATCAACGGTCGGCTGGATGCGGCGTTCGACGATGCCATCGCCGTCTCCGAAGGCCTACTGAAAAAGCCGATGGGCAAGGGCTTCGGCTATGCCGGCGAGGTGGTCAAGTCACCGGAGATCTTCGGTCCGGGCACCGGCATCGGTTTGCGTAAAAACGATACCGCGCTGGCCGGAGAAATCAATCAGGCGCTCGAACGGCTGCACCGCAACGGCACCTATGAGCGCATCGCCAGAAAGTACTTCGACTTCGACATTTCGCCGAAATAAACCACCCGCGCGGAGCCCGAAAGCATGTTTCTCGAAGGGTACGGCTATCTCATTTTCCAGGGTGCGTGGTTGACCGTCCAAGTGGCCACGTGGGCCGCCTGCGTCGCCATCGTGCTTGGCCTGCTCGGGGCCTTGGCGAAACTCTCGCCAGTGGCGCCGCTACGGCTGGTCGCAACGGTCTACACCACGCTGGTGCGCAGCGTGCCGGACCTGGTCCTGATGCTGCTGATCTATTACAGCGCGCAGATCGGACTCAACCAGGTGGCAGAAGCGTTCGGTCGCGAGTCGTGGCAGTTGAACCCTTACGGCACTGCGATCGGCACCTTAGGCTTCATTTACGGTGCCTATTGCGCCGAAACCTTTCGTGGCGCCTTCCAGGCGATTCCGTTCGGCCAACTGGAAGCGGCCCGGGCTTATGGCATGAGTCATTGGCAGGTACTGCGGCGCATCCGCCTGCCGCAGATGATGCGGTTCGCATTGCCTGGCATCGGCAACATCTGGCAAGTGCTCCTGAAAAGTGCCGGCCTGATATCGCTGCTGGGCCTCAATGACATGGTTCAGGTCGCCAAACAAGCGGGCAACGCGACCTCAAGGCAGATGTTCTTCTATCTGGTGATTGCAACGATCTTCCTGGCCTTTGCGATCCTCTCCAGCCTGGCCCTCAAGCACCTTGAACGGCGCTACAGCATCGAACCGCGGCGGAGCGTGTCATGATCGAGATACTCAAAGAGTTCGGGCCGAACTTCCTCTGGTCCGACGGTTATCGCTGGAGTGGTTTGTCCGTCACCTTGTGGCTGTTAGTGACGTCCGCCGTTATCGGCCTGGCCGCGGCGATCCCCCTGGCGCTGGTTCGCACCTACGGCAATCGTTGGCTGGCGCTGCCTGTACAGCTTTACACCCTGGTGTTTCGCGGCACGCCGCTGTTCGTGCAACTGCTGATCATCTACAGCGGCCTGGCAAGCCTGAGCCTGATCAGGGAGTCGCCGAGCCTGTGGTGGTTTTTTCGTGACGGCATGCATTGCGTGATCCTGGCGCTGGCCTTGAACACCTGCGCCTACACCATCGAGATTCTCGCCGGCGTACTGCGCACCACCCCACGCGGTGAGATCGAGGCGGCGCTGGCCCTGGGCATGACCCGCAGCCAATTGTTCATTCTGGTGTTGATACCGAGCATGCTGCGCCGGGCACTTCCGGCCTACAGCAACGAAGTGATCTTCGTCCTGCACGCCACGGCCATCGCCTTTACCGCGACCGTTCCTGACATCCTTAAAATCGCGGCAGATGTTAACGCCGCCACCTTCAAGACCTTCCAGGCCTATGGCATCGCCGCCCTGCTCTACATGTCGCTGGCGTGCGCGTTGGTGGGTGTATTCCGATTGGCTGAGCGCCGGCTTTTGGCTTATCAGCGTTAAGCTGGTTGCTACACGGAGAGGGCTCGCCGCAGCCCCAAATGAAATATCCACCCGAGACCTCAATGGTTTGAGCCTGATCCAGCTACCTTCTTTCAGGGCCATCGGTAATAACGACAATGCTCATTCCTACTCCAATCATGCGGCGTTCGGGGTCGGTTATGAAAGCACTACGCAATTCAGTCGTGATTACCCGCGAGTGTTTGGCTTACCTCCAGCATGAGATGCGGCCAGAATTCTTGGAAAAACCAGAGGCGGGAGAATGTAGTCGCGTTAACTTTTTAGCGTCAAGCTCCGCGCATGCTCAGCAGTCGCCCTTGGATGTGCCTGATCAAATCACCTAAGATTGACGGCCAATTTGAGTCCGATCGGGTGGATTGTTCGCCCAGCACAAGTAGCCGCCTGGACTCGGCTGCCATCACTACAGCAAGGAGCCTTCCCATGTCATACCGGCTTGCCATTTTCGACTTTGACGGCACGCTCGCTGACTCCTTTCCGTTCTTTGTTTCAGTGTTCAACCAGGTCGCTGACCGACACGCATTCAGTCGAATTCACCCGCACGAATTGGACTGTCTGCGCAAGCAGGGGGCTCGGGAGATCATGGCTCATATCGGCATGCCCCGCTGGAAACAGCCTCTGGTGGCGCGGACCTTCATGAGCTTGATGAAGAAACATAGAAGCTCGATCCCACTGTTTGAAAACATTGCCAATACCCTCGCCCATCTTGACGAAAGAGGGCTGATTCTGGCGGTGGTATCTTCTAATTCCAAAGAAAACATCACGCAAATCCTGGGCTTCAGCTGTCGACATATCCAGGCCTTCGAGTGCGGAGTATCCATTTTCGGCAAGGCGTCTCGCCTGCGCCGTGTCATGCGCAAGTTCGGCGTGGCGCCAGAAGAAGTTATCTACATCGGCGACCAACCTACGGATGGTGAAGCAGCGGCGACCGCCGGTATCGCCTTTGGTGCGGTCGCCTGGGGATACGGGACATATGATGCATTCCATCGTCTTCAATCCCACGAATGGTTTGCCGATGTGAGCGAACTGCGGCGACTGGCAGGACATGATGTGCACCTCAAGTCATGCGCGAATCTGTAGGCTTGACAACTATGGGGCAATTTCGGTCGATTCCAGCAATCAGCCTTTGCTCGACTCCAGGTTTGTGCAGAGCGTTAAAAGCTACCCCGTCGGCTTTCGCAATTCTGTGACTCCACTGCCCAGACGACCTGCTCATACCGTCACGCAATCCTCCTCCCCCAAAACGTAGTCCAGCCGCAACATGCTTTATCGCCCAGACAAATCCTGTGATACTTAATGCTAATCATTCTCACAATCATTAGCATATCAGGATCGGTTCATGTCGATTTGTGCCACCCCACCGCGTTACTTCAACCCTGCCCGCGATCTTTTGGCCATGGCTATCTGCATGGCCACCCTGGCTCCGGCCTTTGCCGATGACAGCAGCGGCGCCCCTCCAGCCGTCTTGGAGCTAGGCGCGACCGAGGTCACCGGTAGTGGCCAACTGGGGAGTACCACGGAAGGCACCGAGTCCTACACCACCGGCGCAATGTCGACCGCGACCAAACTCCCGCTGACGATGCGTGAAACTCCGCAGGCCGTCACCGTGATTACGCGTCAGCGCATGGACGACCAGACGATGACCAGCATCAACGACGTGGTCAAGGCGACGCCCGGCTTGTTCCTGGACTTTTCCAGCGGTCCTGGCCGGCAGACTTACAAGGCGCGCGGTTTTGAAATCGACAACTTGATGTATGACGGCATCCCGAGCGGCTACGACGGCGTTAACGTCGGTTCCCAGCCTAACTTGGCGATGTTTGATCGAGTCGAGGTGGTGCGCGGTGCCACCGGCCTGGTGACGGGGGCAGGCAACCCATCGGCTGCCATCAACCTGATACGCAAGCGGCCATTGGCCGAGCAGAAAGTCACCCTGACCGGTGCCGCCGGCAGTTGGGACGATTATCGCGGCGAGGTCGATGCCTCCAGCCCACTCAACGACAGCGGCACGCTGCGCGGCCGGGTCGTGACTTCTTATCGCGATGCCAACAGCTTCATCGACAACGTCGAGGAGGATCACGGGCTGTTCTATGCGGTCACCGAAGCGGATCTGAGCGAAGACACCACCCTGACCCTGGGTTTTTCTCATCAGAAGGACAAGACCAATTACTTCTGGGGCTCTTCGATGATCGGCCAGGACGGCCATCATCTTGACTTGCCGCGCTCCTACAACCCGGGTACGGATTGGGAGAACAAGGATCAGGAGATCAACACGCTGTTCGCCGAAGTCCGTCATCGCCTGGCCAACGACTGGAACCTTCAGGTCAACGCCAACTACTCCGAACAGAACGCGTTGTTCTCCGGCTCCTATCAATCGCGCTGGGTCAACAACACACTGGCCCGCACGGTTTACCAGGCCGACTTCGATGAAAACCAGGCCGGCGTAGACGCCTTTGCCAGTGGGCCCTTCGAGGCGTTCGGGCGTACCCATGAACTGGTGGTGGGCGCCAGCAAGCGCATCTACGACATGACCACCCACAACTACAGCCCGTACGACACCAATTGGCCGATCAATGCGGGTAAACCGGACTTCGTCCACACAGATAACCAGCGTGAGGTGACCACTCAGGACGGCGTCTATCTCACCACACGCCTGAGCCTGGCCGACCCGTTGAAGTTGATCCTCGGCGGACGCCTGGACTGGTACGACTACGATAACCGCGATGGCGAAGGCGACTACAAGGTCACCCGTAACGTCACCCGTTACGCTGGCTTGATCTATGACCTGGACGACCATCACTCGGTCTACGTCAGCTACAGCGACATCTTCACGCCGCAGCGGGAAAAGAATACCTCCGGCAACCCGGTCACGCCGATCATTGGCAAGAACTACGAGATCGGCATCAAGGGCGAATATTTCGACGGCGCACTGAATGCGAGCCTGGCGCTGTTCCGCGTCGACCAGGAAAACCGCGCCGTACAACTGTTTACGGCAAACTGCCCACAGGCAACCTGTTATGAAGCCTCCGGCGAGATTCGCAGCCAGGGTATCGACTTCGAACTGCAAGGCGCGTTGACCGAAAACTGGCAAGTCGGCGGTGGCTATACCTACGCGCGCACACACACCATCAAGGATGCCGCCAACCCACAGAACGTGAACAAGCAGTTCGACACCGACACGCCTGAGCATCTGTTCAAGTTGACCACCAGTTACCACTTTCAGGGCCCGCTGGAAAAACTTCGTGTGGGCGGCAACGTCTCCTGGCAGAGCCGCATGTACAACGACATCTCGTTGGCTGATGGCGGTAAATACCGTCTCGAACAGGGCAGCTACGCCATCACGGACCTGATGGCCGGCTACAGGGTCAGCGAGAACCTGGACTTGCAGGTCAACGCCAACAACATCTTCGACCGCCAGTACTACTCGACCATCGCCAACTCCGTGAGCTATGGCGGTGACTCCTACGGAAACCCACGCAATATGATGCTGACCGCCAAGTACAGTTTCTAAAAAACCAGGCAAAAGGGGGTATGACTCGGAACGCCCCCTTTGCGCGAAAGCATGCACTTACGATCATTCTTATGGTCTACCGGAAGCCGTAAACGCCCCCATCCCCGCTAGAGACACAATCACATGAAAATGGCTGCCATTTTTGTACTGACCTGGATTGGCTTCACCTCAGCGGGTGCATTTGCCAGTGACCGGAACAAGGACTATCAAGAGGCAAACAGGCGCCATTGGGAACGCCAGCAGGAAATGGACAGAGCCGAAGACAGGAAACACCAAAAGCGCCATGAAGAGAGAGCGCGGGAAGCACGCGAGCATCATGAAGAAGTGCAGCGGGAAAATGCCAAGCGTAGAGCCGAGTACTATCAAGAGCGGTAAAAAGCCTGGTACGACTTACGGGAGCAAGCTTCCTATCTCTCCTCACCGCCCAGCCGCCTCCTCATACCGCCGCTGAATCCGCTCCAACTCCCCGGAACGGCGCAACTGCTCCAACGCACGTGACCACGCCGCCACCACTTCATCTTCACTGTCAGGACTGAAGGCGATGTACAGCGATGAGCGGTACAGCTCGATAGGAATCCGCCGCAAAGTGCCCGGCGCGATGTTCAATTGGCGGCTGTAGTAGGCCACTCCCGCATCGGTGTCGCCGATGATGATGCCGGTGCGTCCGGCAAGCAGCATGCGGTAGAGCAACTTGCTCTCGGTTGCACTCTTGTCCAGGTTATTGAAGCCCAGCGACTGCAGCATCTGGGGCACCAGGCCGGCGTGGCGGGTGGTGATCTGCGGGGCGTGCAGCAGTTGTTCCAGGGAGTTCACCGGAGGCGTATTGGCCAGTTGATAGGGGTGGATGGACTCTTCCACGATCGGTCCGACCCATTTGTACAGCGGCTCGCGCTCTGGCGTTCGGAACAGGGAGTACATAATGGTCTTGGGCCGGTGCTTCAGTATCTGCGTGGCCCGCATGCTGGGCTGCAGCAGCACCTCGAAATCACTCCCGGTCAGCGTCATGATGGCCCGGACGATCTCGGTGGTCATGCCGGTGAGCTGATTGTTTTCCTGGTAGTTGTACGGTGCCCACTCTTCGGTGACGACCTGATACTCCTCGGCCCTGGCATCAACCGTGCCGAGCAATAGACAGAGCAACGCTGCAGCCGGTGTCGAATGTCTCACTTGTGCTCCCTGCGGATTGTTCGGTGTTCGTACATAGGTGGGCCTGACTCAAAGGACAAGGTAAGCATAGACCCAAACACACACCCGACAGTTGACGCAGTCCACATTCCTCCCCTTAGCAGCCTCCAAGCGTTGGTGTACGATCAGCGCGAACCGGATATCGGCCAGCGTGCGCGGCGCTTTCCTTCCTCCCTGTGACCCAGCCCCTATGAATCCAATCGACCCACTGTCGTTCCAACGTATCATCGCCGCCCATGGCGACTTCGAAGGCGCGTCGTATTTTGATGCAGAGGAAAGCCTCGCCCATGAGGTATTTCCTGAACGCATCGTTTTCCAGACCAACTACCTGGATTACCGCAGCTATGACGTCGATCTCGTCGAGGGCAGCGTACGTGTGCGCAAGACGCGGCTGGACGACTACCTGCGCGGCCATAAGGCCCAGGTGATCGATGACGACATGGACGACGAGGACTGGGACGAGCTGGGCAGTCTGTGGCAGCGCTTGAGCCACGACCTCGACACCCAGGGACAAGGGCCGCAGCCCGATTTGGCCGATACCCTGGCCGATCTGTTCGATTGCCTGTTCGACGAGGACCGCGCGCAGGCGCTCATTCAGGCCATCCCCGCGCCTACCGGGCAATGGGATTGGGCTTGGACGCAAGTCGCGGCAGCGCTCACCGAGGCCAATCAACTGGCGGAGTTCGAATGGAAGGAGTGGTCGTCCTACGGAGTCGATGCGGTCAATGCCCTCGCCCCGTTGCGGCAACTGGGCATTGAAATCCCTGCGCCTGAACGTAAAACCATCGACACCATCAATCGCGCCAACGATTGGGAGCGTGCGTTACTGCAGTATTTCAATGTCCAACTGCAGGCCCATGACTTGAAGTTGTTGGCCATTGGCACGCACTTCGACGAATACCAGGCCTTCGCCTGCCTGCCCATGAACGGTCTGGGCCTGGTCAACGCCTTGGAAATCATGGGCAGGCTGGGCATCGTCTACAAATATTAAGCGACCGACGCCACACACTTTCGGTCCGCTTCTACAAGCCCATACAGGGCTACCCCTCCTTTGAGCCTCGAAGTGACGACATGACAAACTGTGATCAATGCGGCTCTCTCCTCCCTTACGACACCGCTGCTTGCCCGCGATGCGCCGGGGAAATTCACTACACGGTAGAGGCACATGCGCCAAGGTCCCAGCCGTCGAAAGGGCGGAAAATCCTGAAATGGGTACTGATCAGCATTGTGGTCGCAGTGCTGGCAGCGGTGGCGGCGGTCATGTGGGTCTTGCACTCGCTGGGGCCGATGCCTTCTTTGGGTTGACGGCTGGTTCACCGCAACCGAAGCGAAACGCAGCTATTCGAATTTTCTGATAGTTGCTATCGATACCCGCGCCGTTCTCGTCCTCGTCCTCTCTCTCTAATCTGCCCACCAACGCGATCGACGACGATCGCCGCAGATCAAACCGACCTTATGGAGAGAGAAACGATGAACACATTCAACCGCACCCTCGCTGTCGCGACCCTGGCATTGGCCACCCTCAGCGCCGAGGCCGCGTCGCCTGTCCAGGCCCCTGCCAGCGCATCTGCTGTCGGCAGCGTGGTCCAGTCCGCCAGCTACATCACCACCAAGGATGGCGTCCAGCTGTACTACAAGGACTGGGGCCCGCGCGATGGCCAGGTCGTGACCTTCAGCCACGGCTGGCCGCTGGACTCCGACAGCTGGGAAGGCCAGATGATGTTCCTCGCCTCGAAGGGTTATCGCGTGGTAGCCCATGACCGTCGCGGTCACGGGCGCTCCAGCCAGCCTTGGGAAGGCAACGACATGGATCACTACGCCGACGACCTGGCGGCGGTGATTGAAGCCCTGGACCTGAAGGACGTCACGCTGGTGGGCTTCTCCACGGGAGGCGGTGAAGTGGCACGTTACATCGGCCGGCACGGTACCGCCCGAGTGAAGAAAGCCGTCCTGGTCTCTTCTGTCCCACCGTTGATGCTCAAGACGCAAAGCAACCCCGGCGGCTTGCCTATCGAGGTGTTCGATGGCCTGCGCAAGGCGTCCCTGGAGAACCGTTCGCAGCTGTACCTGGACATCGCCTCAGGTCCGTTCTACGGCTACAACCGCAAGGGTGCCAAGCCATCCCAAGGGCTGATCCAGTCGTTCTGGGTGCAGGGTATGCAAGGTGGCAGCAAGAATACCTATGACTCGATCGCGGCATTCTCGGCTACCGACTTTCGCGGTGATTTGAAGAAGTTCGACGTGCCAACCCTGGTGATTCATGGCGATGACGACCAGATCGTGCCCATCGATGCTTCGGGTCGGGCCTCGGCCGCGCTGATCAAGGGCGCTCGACTGATCGTCTACCCTGGCGCGCCGCATGGCTTGACCGAGACGCACAAGGACCGTCTCAACCAGGATCTGCTGAAGTTCCTCCAGGAATAAAGCAAGCCCCCGCCACCAGGCATCCCCTGTGGGAGCGAACCTGCTCGCGATAACGGAGTGTCAGCCAGCATCCATGTTTCTGATCCGCCGCCATCGCGAGCAAGC
>NZ_UETT01000011.1:0-234732 GCF_900115935.1 Pseudomonas sp. 43mfcvi1.1
TAACTTGTGATGCTGATAATCTGTTGACTAGCAGTCTGACTCCACAAGCACCCACACGAATTGCTTGATTCAGTTGTTAAAGAGCGGTTGGTTAAGAGCTTTCGTCTCAACCGAGGCGCGCATTCTACAGCGCCCGGCGTATCTGTCAAGCGGTTATTTTCAGAAGTTTTCAAAGTTTCCTTTTCAACTTCAACCACTTGCGCTTCCGATCTCTCGTTAGCGGGAGGCGAATTCTACAGCGTTACTCGCTGCTGTCAACACCTCTTTTTCACCGCTTTCGACCGAGAAGATCGAACCGCTGACAAGACCAAACCCACACTGCCCTATCAGCTACTTCCTGGCTTCGATAAACTGAAGCCCGACCCCTTCGAAAACTACTTAACTCATTGAATCTCAAGGAGTTTTCCGTTTCGACTGCGCCGGAAGTGGGGCGAATTATAGACGTCCAGAATTTGCCGTCAACACCTATTTTCAGCTTTATTCGGATTTCAGCGTAATTCGCGCGAAAGCTTTCTTGCCGGCCTGGCAAACATGGGTAGAACCCAACGCATATATATAGGTGCGATCCACCACCTCACCATCTATACGCACGCCACCCGAACCCAGGAGATCTCGCGCCACCGCAGCATTCTTGACCAGGCCCGCCTTATTAAGGACTGCCGCAATCGGCATATCCTCGGCAGCAGTCAACTCGATCTCTGGCAGATCATCCGGCAGTTCGCCGTCCTTCATACGATTACCCGCCGCACGATGGGCATTGGCCGCAGCCTCCTCACCATGGAAGCGAGCAACGATCTCTTCGGCCAACTTGATCTTGATGTCCCGCGGATTGGCCCCCGCCTCGACATCGGCACGGAAGGCATTGATCTCTTCCATGGACCGGAAACTCAACAGCTCGAAGTAACGCCACATCAGCACATCAGGAATGGAAACCAGCTTGCTGTACATGACCCCCGGGGCTTCCTGGATACCTACGTAGTTGCCCAACGACTTGGACATCTTTTTCACGCCATCCAGACCTTCCAGCAAAGGCATGGTGAGAATGCACTGCGCCTCCTGACCATAACCGCGCTGCAACTCACGCCCCATCAACAGATTGAACTTCTGGTCGGTGCCGCCGAGCTCAACATCCGCGCGCAACGCGACCGAGTCATAACCCTGTACAAGCGGGTAAAGGAACTCATGAATGGCAATTGGCTGATTGGTTTTATAGCGCTTGTCGAAGTCATCGCGCTCGAGCATGCGAGCCACGGTGTATTGGGACGTCAGGCGAATGAAATCCGCCGGCCCCATTTGATCCATCCACGTGGAGTTGAAAGCCACTTCAGTCTTGGCCGGATCAAGAATCTTGAAAACCTGAGTCTTGTAGGTCTCGGCGTTATCGAGAACCTGCTCACGGGTCAGCGGTGGGCGCGTGGCACTCTTGCCGCTCGGATCACCGATCATCCCGGTGAAGTCACCTATAAGGAAGATGACCTGGTGCCCCAGTTCCTGAAACTGGCGCAGCTTATTAATAAGCACGGTATGACCCAAGTGCAGATCGGGCGCCGTCGGATCGAAACCGGCCTTGATACGCAGCGGCTGCCCGCGCTTGAGCTTTTCGATCAGCTCGGACTCGACCAACAGTTCTTCCGCACCACGTTTGATCAGCGCTAGCTGCTCTTCAACCGACTTCATAACAGACCCGTAAGGCTCAGATTCAAAGGGCCCCAACCATACAAGATCGCGCACCAAATACAAGGTTTGCCCGGCGCGCGGACGCCAATCCACAGAACAGAGCGTCCGCGGGCTTGCTTCGCAGGGGTTTTGGTTATATTTTATACAGTTATTTCATCTTCATCATGTCATTCATCTTTTCCAATTCATCTTTTCAAAAGTCAAAATTACTTATGACCACAGAACCGTCTAAAGCGCCACCGCTTTACCCAAAGACCCACCTGCTTGCCGCAAGCGGCATCGCAGCCCTCCTTAGCCTGGCGCTCCTGGTGTTTCCCTCCAGCGATGTTGAAGCCAAAAAGACGACTCTGAGTCTGGAACTGGAAAGTCCTGCTGAACAACTGACACAAGAACAAGACGCCCCCGAAGCCGTTCAAGCCACAAACGAACCAGCCGCTTCCCCTTTTGCGCAGATTGAAAACAGCCCGCAAGACAACACCGAGGCCGCCGCTCAGGCACAAGCGCCTGTTGCAGAAGAAAAGAAAGGACCAGACCATCGCGAAGTGATCGTTGCCAAGGGCGACACGCTTTCCACCCTCTTCGAAAAGGTTGGCCTGCCCTCGACTTCGGTCCATGAAATCCTGGCCAGCGACAAGCAAGCCAAGCAATTCACGCAACTACAACGTGGCCAGAAACTCGAATTCGAACTCAATCCAGACGGACAGCTGACCAATCTGCACACCAAGCTGAGCGACCTGGAAAGCATCACCCTGACCAAAAACGACAAGGGTTATGTATTCAACCGCGTCACCGCCAAGCCCACTGTTCGCTCGGCCTATGTTCATGGCGTGATCAATAGTTCATTGTCTCAGTCAGCTGCACGCGCCGGCCTTTCCCATAGCCTCACCATGGACATGGCCAGCGTATTTGGCTACGACATCGACTTCGCCCAGGACATTCGCCAGGGTGACGAATTCGACGTCATCTATGAGCAGAAAGTGGTCAACGGCAAGAGCGTCGGCAATGGCCCGATTCTTTCCGCGCGCTTCACCAACCGCGGCAAGACGTACACCGCGGTGCGCTACACCAACAAGCAAGGCAACAGCAGCTACTACACCGCCGACGGCAACAGCATGCGCAAGGCGTTCATCCGTACACCGGTTGATTTTGCTCGCATCAGCTCGAAGTTCTCCGCCGGCCGCAAGCATCCGATTCTGAACAAGATCCGCGCCCATAAAGGTGTCGACTACGCAGCTCCCCGTGGCACGCCAATCAAGGCTGCCGGCGACGGCAAGGTATTGCTGGCCGGACGTCGCGGCGGTTATGGCAACACCGTGATCATCCAGCACGGCAATACCTACCGCACGCTATACGGCCACATGCAGGGCTTCGCCAAAGGCGTGAAGACGGGTGGTACCGTCAAGCAAGGCCAGGTGATCGGATACATCGGTACTACCGGCCTGTCCACCGGCCCGCACTTGCACTATGAATTCCAGGTCAACGGTGTCCACGTCGATCCGCTAGGCCAGAAATTGCCGATGGCCGATCCGATCGCCAAGGCCGAGCGCGCGCGCTTCCTGGCTCAAAGCCAACCGTTGATGGCTCGCATGGATCAAGAGAAAGCCACCATGCTGGCCTCGAGCAAGCGCTAAGCATGGCGCTCTATATCGGTGTGATGTCCGGGACCAGCCTGGATGGTTTGGATATCGCACTGGTCGAACTGACTCCGGCGATCAAATTGATCGCCACGCACTACATTCCGATGCCCACCGCCCTGCGCACCGAGCTGCTTGGACTGTGCAGCAGCGGGCCCGATGAGATCGCCCGCTCCGCCATCGCCCAGCAAAGTTGGGTAAAGCTGGCCGCACAGGGTATCCATACCCTGCTCGACGAACAGAACCTCAAGCCTGAAGACGTCACGGCGATTGGCAGCCACGGCCAGACCATCCGCCATGAACCGGCCCGTGGATTTACCGTACAGATTGGCAATCCGGCCCTGTTGAGCGAGTTGACTGGCATCGCCGTCGTCAGCGATTTCCGCAGCCGTGATGTTGCCGCCGGAGGACAAGGCGCCCCGCTGGTTCCGGCATTTCACGAAGCACTGTTCGAAGAACGAGTCGGCAATCGCGCCGTGCTGAATGTCGGCGGTTTCAGCAATCTCAGCCTGATAGAGCCGGCGAAACCCGTAGCCGGTTTCGACTGTGGCCCAGGCAACGTATTGCTCGATGCCTGGATACATCAACAACGAGGCGAGCATTTCGATCGCGACGGCCAATGGGCTGCCAGCGGGAAAGTCGAACCGGTTCTGCTCAAGACGCTGCTGAGCGACCCTTTCTTCGCCACCAAGGGCCCGAAGAGTACCGGGCGTGAAGTATTCAACCTGCCTTGGCTGAGCCAGCATCTGTCGCAGTTGCCAGCCTTCGCTCCAGAAGACGTGCAGGCGACGCTGCTCGAACTGACAGCCCTGACCATCGTCGAATCACTCCGACATGCCCAGCCCACTACTCAGGAGTTGCTGGTCTGTGGCGGCGGTGCGCACAACCACACGCTCATGACGCGCCTGGCTGACTTGCTGCCGGATGCCAAAGTCAGCAGTACCGCCGTGTACGGCGTAGACCCGGATTGGGTTGAAGCCATGGCTTTCGCCTGGCTTGCCCATTGTTGCCTTGAAGGTATCCCGGGCAACCGCCCAAGTGTCACCGGCGCTCGTGGCCTGCGCGTGCTCGGCGCCATCTATCCGGCCTGAATCCAATAATCACGGACAAAAAAACGCCGCAGGGCCTAAGGCACTGCGGCGTTTTTTATTGAAGCACTCAGATCGAGAACGAAGAACCGCACCCACAGGTCGTGGTCGCGTTAGGGTTCTTGATCACGAAGCGCGAGCCTTCCAGACCTTCCTGATAATCCACCTCGGCACCTGCCAGGTACTGGAAGCTCATCGGATCGACCACCAGGCTGACCCCTTCGCGCTCGACGATGGTGTCATCTTCGGCCACTTCTTCATCAAAAGTGAAGCCGTACTGAAAACCTGAACAACCGCCGCCCGTCACAAATACGCGCAGCTTCAAACGATCATTACCCTCTTCATCGACCAGGCTCTTCACCTTGTGCGCGGCACCGTGGGTGAATTGCAAAGCCGTGGGGGTGAAGGTTTCGACGCTCATGCTGAATATCTCCCGGCGTTTACGCCGCCATAATGCGTGATGGCGGGCATTATCCGCTTCTCCTAGAAAATTGGTCAACTATTTAGAAGAGCAGCGGCGAGCTACAAGCCTCAAGCCTGTAGCTGCCAACCTGAAGCTTGTGCTGCCGTTACGGCAACATCCCGGCATGGGACAACCCCAGGCGCTCATCCAGCCCGAACAGAATGTTCAGGTTCTGAACGGCCTGGCCGGACGCGCCCTTGACCAGGTTATCGATAACCGACAACACCACTACCAGATCACCGTCCTGCGGACGATGCACGGCAATCCGGCAAACGTTCGCACCGCGCACACTGCGGGTTTCCGGGTGGCTGCCGGCCGGCATTACGTCGACGAACGGTTCGTTGGCATAACGTTTTTCAAACAACGCCTGCAGGTCTACCGAACGATCGACGACGGTTGCATACAGGGTGGAGTGGATACCACGAATCATCGGCGTCAGGTGTGGCACGAAGGTCAGGCCGACATCCTTGCCCGCTGCCCGGCGCAACCCCTGGCGAATTTCCGGCAGGTGCCGATGCCCCTTGACCGCGTACGCCTTCATGCTTTCCGAGGTTTCGCTATACAGCGAGCCGACACTGGCTCCGCGCCCGGCACCGCTGACACCGGATTTGCAGTCGGCAATCAGACGCGAGGCATCGGCAAGGCCCGCTTCAAGCAGAGGCAAGAACCCCAGCTGTGTGGCCGTCGGATAGCAACCCGGTACGGCGATCAACCGTGCCTGCTTGATTTTCTCGCGATTGACTTCCGGCAAGCCGTAGACCGCTTCATCGAGCAGTTCCGGTGCACCGTGGGGCTGGCCGTACCATTTGGCCCATTCGTCGGCGTCCTGCAGGCGGAAGTCCGCCGACAGGTCGATGACCTTGGTCCCGGCGGCCAGCAGCTCACCCGCCAGGGCGTGAGCAACACCATGGGGCGTGGCGAAGAACACCACATCGCAGGCGCCGAGGGTCTTGATGTCCGGGACGCTGAACGCCAGGCCGTCGTAATGGCCCCGCAGGTTCGGATACATGTCGGCGACGGCCAGGCCGGCCTCGGATCGGGAGGTGATGACCACCACCTCAGCCTGCGGATGCTGTGCCAGCAGACGCAGCAGTTCGACACCGGTGTAACCCGTGCCGCCGACAATACCGACCTTGACCATAAACCTGCCCTCAACGAACCCACTGGAAAGCCGTCGATGATAGGGGCCGCAAGGCGCGGCGACAACCGTCAAGGTGACGTGTGGCCGCTCCAACCTCTACTATCGGGCTACCGTGAATTCCTGGAATAACTAAAAATGCTCTATCTGTGGCTCAAAGCACTTCACATCGTCAGCATGGTCTGCTGGTTCGCCGGCCTGTTCTACCTGCCTCGCCTGTTTGTCTACCACGCCCAAAGCGAGGACAGCGTCAGCAAAGAACGCTTCAGCGTCATGGAGCGCAAGTTGTACCGCGGCATCATGGGCCCGGCAATGATCGCTACCCTGGTATTTGGCATCTGGCTGCTCAGTCTCAACGCCGGTGCCTACTTCACCCAGGGTGCCTGGATGCATGCCAAGTTGACCTTGGTCGTGCTGCTGATCGGTTACCACCATATGTGCGGCGCCCAGGTGAAGCGCTTCGCCCGCGGCGAAAACACCCGCAGCCATGTCTTTTATCGCTGGTTCAATGAAGTGCCGGTTCTGATATTGCTGGCTATTGTAATTCTGGTGGTCGTCCGACCGTTCTAATCTCCAATCAGCATTTATTATCCGGGGTACTTCCAATGTCGTTGCCCGCTCTGCTTGAACAACGCTTGCGTCTGCCCGTCGTGGCGGCACCGATGTTCCTGATTTCCAATCCACAACTGGTACTGGCCTGCTGCCGCAACGGCATCGTCGGCAGCTTTCCGGCGTTGAACCAGCGTGAAAGCAGTGGCTTGAAGGCCTGGCTGGAGGAAATCGAAGCGGGTCTGGCAGACTTGGAAAATCCGGCGCCCTACGCCGTAAACCTGATCGTCCATCACAGCAACCCGCGACTTCAGGCCGACCTGGCCATCTGCATCGAACACAAGGTGCCGATTGTCATCACTAGCCTGGGCGCGGTGAAGGAACTGGTGGATGCCGTCCACAGCTATGGCGGGCTGGTATTCCACGACGTGACTACCCGGCGTCACGCCGAAAAAGCCGCCGAAGCCGGTGTCGATGGCTTGATCGCCGTTGCCGCCGGCGCAGGCGGGCACGCCGGGACCTGGAGCCCGTTTTCATTGATTGCCGAAATCCGGCAGTTTTTCGATAAGACCTTGCTGCTTGCGGGATGCCTGAATCACGGCCATCAGATTTTGGCCGCCCAACTGCTTGGTGCGGATCTGGCGTACTTCGGTACGCGCTTTATCGGGACAAGCGAAAGCCAAGCCCCTGACGCTTATAAAGAGATGTTGCTCACATCCAGAGCCGCAGACATCGTGCATACTCCCGCTGTGTCCGGGGTACCGGCCAGTTTCATGCGCCAGAGCCTGGAGAATGCCGGGTTCGATCTGGCCGCCCTGCAGAACAAGGGCGAGGTGGATTTCGGCTCGAAACTCAAGCCGCTGAACGATGAAGCCAAGGCCTGGAAAACCGTATGGTCGGCAGGCCAAGGCGTGGGTGAAATCGATGATTTGCCCAGCGTCGATCAGTTGGTGGCTCGCCTGGATGAAGAATATCGTCAGGCACAAACCCGGGCGGCACAGCTTGGCAGGCAATGGCCCCGCTGAAGCCACCCCATAAAAACAGTTAATTAACTTTCAGAGACAAGGATGCCGGGCATGAGCGAAACCCGTTTCA
The DNA here is from genome assembly GCF_900115935.1 of Pseudomonas sp. 43mfcvi1.1. NCBI lineage: Bacteria > Pseudomonadati > Pseudomonadota > Gammaproteobacteria > Pseudomonadales > Pseudomonadaceae > Pseudomonas > Pseudomonas sp. 43mfcvi1.1. Next base: position 7,645 of record NZ_UETT01000011.1, read on the forward strand.
ACATCGTATTCGACGGAGGCCTGATGCCTGGCGTCGATACCACCACAGCCAAACTCAACCTCGCCGAGCTGTTCAAAAGCGATATCAGCGCCATTGAACGGCTGTTCACTGGTCGCAGGGTAGCCCTTAAAAGCAACTTGTCCCAGAGCGAAGCGCAGCAGTACCTGGAAGCACTCAACAAGAGCGGCATCGATGCCAGGATCGAAGCCGAACCCGCCCTCCAGCTGAGCCTTGGCGAAGTACAGGAGTCGCCACGACAGCCGGAGGTACGCCACCCAGAGTCGATCGTCGATCCCGTCTCGCCGTACGCGCCTCCCCGGGCCGAAGTGGGTGAAACGCTCGCCGAGTACGGCACGCTCAAGCCCTTCAGCTTCGATGGGCGTATCGGGCGTTTGCGCTACCTGGCCTGGACCATGGTGTTGACCCTGGCCATGCTGCCCCTGGTCGGCTTGGGCTTCTGGCTTGCCACGGCCTGGCTGATGGCTTCCGACTCGATAGCCGCACTGGTCGTCGGCGGTCTGCTCGGCGCAGCCGTCGTGCTTGCCTTTGCCTTCGTGAGTATCCAGTTCAACGTCCAGCGCCTGCACGATCTGGGCTGGTCGGGGTGGCTGTGGCTGATTAACCTGGTTCCATTCGTGGGCAGCATCTTCCCGTTCATCCTCATCATCGCTCCGGGCAATACCGGCGCAAACCAGTACGGCCCGCCACCACCGCGCAATACCACGGCGGTCAAATTGCTGGCGTCGCTTTGGCTTGTGATGATCGTCTTGATTTTCATGGCCACCTTTGCCGGCATCTTCGGAGCCCTCCAGGAGGACTACGACAGCAGCAGCCTGAGCAGCTATGAAAGCAGCGAGTCCAGCAACGAAACCAGCGAAGAACCCGCCGTCGAGGCAGCCGAGCCCGCCCCGCCTTCTGTAGACTATGAAGAAGAAGAGGAACAATAAGCGCGCTTCATGCCGGTGACAGCCCAGTCGACTGGCGGCGGGCTGTTGCGATGGAGAACTGCATGACCCGTTACGCACTGATCACTGGCGCTTCCAGCGGCATTGGCCTGGCCATGGCCGAAGCGCTGGCCCGGCGTGGCCGCAACCTGATACTGGTGGCTCGACAGCGTGATCGGCTGGAAAGTATTGCAATCGAACTGACTCAGCGGTTTGGCGTGGAGGTGTTGTTCCGGGCCTGTGACCTGGGCGAACCGCTGAGGCTTTCAGGCTTTCTCCTGGAACTGGAGGAAGGTGAGCGGCAGATCGACCTGCTGGTCAATTGCGCCGGCATCGGTACCAGCGGGCCGTTCCTGGGGCAGGACTGGATGACCGAACAGGACCTGATCGAAGTCAACATCCTCGCCCTGACACGTCTTTGTCACGCTATCGGTAACAGCATGGCGCTGCTGGGCGGCGGCCAGATCCTCAACGTCGCCTCGATCGCCGCGTTCCAACCCGGCCCCTGGATGAGCACCTATTACGCCAGCAAGGCCTATGTACTGCACTTCTCCGAAGCCCTGCGGGTCGAGCTGAAGAAATGCGCGATCAAGGTTTCGGTACTCTGCCCTGGCCCCACCCACACCGGCTTTTTTTCCAGGGCACAGATGGACGAACAGAAACTCATCGACAGCAAACTGCTGATGAGCCCGGAAGAAGTCGCCCTGTACGCCGTACGCGCGCTGGACCGCAACCGCGCCATCATCATTCCCGGACGCCGTAACCGCTGGCTGGCCACACTGCCGCGGCTGGGATCGCGATGGCTGGTGCGAACCATCACCGGCATGATCAACAAGGCTTATTGCCCACGCTGACCCCTTAGAATTGAACAACCAGGCGCCTCTACCGGTGCCTTCATGACACTCGACCTCGACGAACCCAACGGAGAAAACAGCTGTGGATACTCTGTTTACCAAGATCATCAACCGGGAAATCCCGGCGAAGATCATTTACGAGGATGACCAGGTACTGGCCTTCCACGACATTGCGCCACAGGCGCCCGTGCATTTCCTGGTCATCCCGAAAAAACCGATCCGCACGCTCAACGACCTGACCGAAGAAGACAAAGGCCTGGCTGGACACATTCTGTTCACGGCCCAGCGCCTGGCGCTTGAATTGGGCTGTGAAGAAGGTTTTCGCGTGGTGATGAATTGCAATGAACTGGGTGGGCAAACGGTCTATCACATTCATATGCATGTGCTAGGGCAGCGCCAGATGAACTGGCCGCCGGGCTGATCCCCCTGACCCAGCGCAAATCTTCGGCGGTCGATTGAGTTAAACTGGCCGCTGTGATTTTTCCCGGAGGTAAGCATGACTACCCAACGTCACTACTCGCCGATTGACCGTTTGTTGCTGCAAGCCGATACAGCGATGCGCACGCTGCTGCCCTTCAGTGGTCAGCCGTACCGCCCATCACCGGCTATCGTGCAGCCGGACGCGCAACTGAGTGACGAGCAAACCCGCCACGTCGCCGGACTGATGCGTATCAACCACACCGGCGAAGTCTGTGCCCAGGCGCTGTATCAGGGCCAGGCGCTGACAGCGAAGCTACCGCAAGTGCGTGAGGCAATGGAGCATGCCGCCGAGGAAGAAGTCGACCATCTGGTCTGGTGCGAACAACGCATTCGCCAGCTGGGCAGCCATACCAGCGTCCTGAACCCGCTGTTCTATGGGATGTCATTCGGGATCGGCGCCGTTGCCGGGCTGATCAGTGACAAAGTCAGTCTCGGCTTCGTTGCGGCGACCGAGCATCAGGTGTGCAAGCACTTGAATGAACACCTCGAACAACTACCGGCCGAGGACGAAAAATCCCGGGCGATCCTCGAGCAGATGCGCGTGGATGAGGAACACCATGCCGAGAGTGCCCTTGAGGCCGGAGGCTTCCGTTTCCCGGCTCCGGTGAAATTCGGCATGAGCCTGCTGGCCAAGGTCATGACCAAGAGCACTTATCGGATTTGACGGCGATTGGGGATTGGATGACTCATCCGCATTCCCAGGGAAATTAAAAAAGGCGACTGCCCATTGGGAGTCGCCTTTTTTTCACCGAAAACTTCAGTACGGCATGTTGCAGGCCGTCACCATTGGATCGACTCAACCCAATTCGATGATTTCATAGTCGTGGGTGATTTCGACCCCGGCGGCACCGAGCATGATCGAAGCCGAGCAATATTTCTCGGCGGACAGCTCAATGGCGCGCTTGACCTGGGCCTCCTTCAGGGCTCGCCCCTTCACCACGAAGTGCATGTGGATCTTGGTAAACACTTTGGGATCTTCTGTGGCGCGCTCTGCCTCCAGGAAGGCTTCGCAGCTTTCGACGGCCTGGCGGGACTTTTTAAGAATGCTGACCACGTCGAAGTTACTGCAACCGCCTACGCCCAGCAGGAGCATTTCCATCGGCCGAACACCCAGGTTCCGCCCGCCGGCTTCTGGCGGGCCGTCCATGACGACCACATGACCACTGCCTGACTCACCGAGGAACATGGCTTCGCCAGCCCATTGGATGCGTGCCTTCATCGCCAAGACTCCACTGTTAAAAAAGGGTCGCCAGCTTAGCACAGCGCTGCGGAATGACTGCTCTGCGTCTCAGGAAACCTGACCCGCCAGCACGTAGGTAAATTCTCCAATTAATTAGGGACGCCTCTGTTAAGCTGGCGCCAACTCGCTGGCGTATGGCCAGCTTTTTAGCGATGCCATTCGCGCCTATAAAAAAACCAAACCACTACACTGCGCAGTCTTTCGGGATACAACCATGGTTGCCATTACTCCCACGTTCAAGATCAAGAATCTCGACAAACTCTTGATGCATTGTCAGCGCCGCCGCTATCCAGCCAAACACAACATCATTTGTGCCGGAGATCGTTCCGACACGCTGTTTTTCATCATCAAGGGTTCGGTCACTATCCTGATAGAAGATGATGACGGTCGGGAAATGATCATCGCCTACCTCAATTCCGGGGATTTTTTCGGCGAGCTGGGGTTGTTCGAACAGGCGGGCAAGGAACAGCAACGCAGTGCCTGGGTGCGGACCAAAATTGAATGTGAAGTTGCGGAAATCAGCTACGCCAAATTCCGAGAACTGTCCCTGCAAGACCCGGACATTCTTTACGTCCTGAGCGGACAAATCGCACAGCGCCTACGTAATACCACCCGCAAGGTGGGCGATCTCGCCTTCTTCGACGTCACCGGACGTGTCGCACGTTGCCTGCTGGAGTTGTGCAAGCAGCCCGATGCCATGACTCACCCGGACGGCATGCAGATCAAGGTGACCCGCCAGGAGATTGGTCGGATAGTCGGGTGCTCGCGTGAAATGGTCGGTCGCGTACTCAAGGATCTGGAGGAGCGCAACCTGGTCAGCGTCAAAGGCAAGACCATGGTGGTGTTCGGAACGCGTTAAACGCCCAATAGTTCGATCAGCAGTTTCCGGTACAGCGCCTCGAGCCGCTCCAGCGCGTGAGGCGCCGGGAATTTTTCATGCAGGGCAATATGGCTCTCGGCACGCACTCGCTGCTCCAGGCCACAGGCCTCATTGAAGCGGTTGACTGCTGCGACCATGGACTCGCGCTCGTTCTCCAGCAAAAGTGCGCCATGAACCAGCCCCACCGGACGTTGCCCCCCCTTGCTCTGGCGCCAGCGCTGAGCGGTGCCGACCATTTTCCGACCGTCGAGGTTGACGTTGAAGCGCCCGTCGCAAAAAGCCCCCTCCACTTCTCCCAGCGAAGCCACCCCGCCCAGTTCATCCAGCAACTGGCAGATGGGATCGCACAAGCGGCGGTACCCGGTTTCGATACGGCCGTGATCGCCTTCGCTGCGCGGTGGCGCGTAGACCAGGGCGATGTTGACGGTAGCGGCCGACTGCGGCACCGGTTCACCACCGGTTTCGCGCAACAGAACCGGCCAGCCATGGGCAGCCGATACGTCACTGGCGTGTTCGAACCCCGCAAGGCGACTCAAGCGGCGCGGCATGACCAGCGCACGATCATTGGGCTGCCAGAACAGCAGACCGAACTCGGCGTCGCCCGCGCAGATGCTGGCCAACAGATCCTGTTCGGCTTGCAGGCCAGCTTCGACAGTGAGGGAAATCACAGGCGACATGGATCAGTCCAGCGTCGAGCCGCTCACCGGCAGGCCTCGTTCAGGAAAGAACAGTCGTTGCAATTCCGTGCCCGGGCTCTCCGCCCGCATGAACGCCTCACCCACCAGGAACGAGTACACATCGCTGACTTCCATCAGCTCGACATCGGCCCGGTTGAGGATGCCGCTTTCGGTGATGACCAGGCGATCGCGCGGAATGCGCGGCAACAGGTCCAGGGTGGTTTCCAGGCTCACTTCAAAAGTGTGCAGGTTGCGATTGTTCACGCCGACCAGTTTGGTATCGAGGGTTTTCAGGGCTCGCTCCAACTCGTCACCGTCATGGACTTCCACCAGGACATCCAGCCCGACGCTTTTGGCAACAGCCGCCAGCTCGGCCATTTTTACGTCGTCCAGAGCGGACACGATCAACAACACGCAGTCGGCGCCCAGCGCCCGCGCCTCGACGATCTGGTATGGGTCGATCATGAAGTCCTTGCGAATCACTGGCAACTTGCACGCCGCCCGCGCCTGCTTCAGGTAGTCGTCGGCCCCTTGGAAAAAGTCGATGTCGGTCAACACCGAGAGGCAGGTCGCCCCGCCCTTCTCGTAGCTGCGGGCGATGTCGGCCGGGACGAAATGTTCGCGAATCACGCCCTTGCTGGGGGAGGCCTTCTTGATTTCGGCAATCACCGCCGGCTGTTTTTTCTTGGCCTGATCGATCAGTGCCTTGGCAAAGCCGCGCGGCGCATCCGCTGAACGCGCCAGGTTTTCCAGCTCGGCCAGACTGACGCGAGCGCTGCGCTCAGCCACTTCCTCAGCCTTGCGAGCCAGAATTTTTTCCAGAACCGTTGGCACGCTCATCCTTCGTTCTCCACTTTGAATACGGCGGTAAATGCACCCAACTCTTCGAGCTTTTCCCGGGCCAGGCCAGTGTGCAGTGCATCATGGGCCAGCTCCACGCCCTGCTTGAGGCTGCTGGCGTGGTCGGCGGCGTACAACGCAGCACCGGCATTGAGCACGATCATCTCAGCGGCTTTCTGGCCGTTCTCGGTCTTGCGCCGCCCCAGGGCATCGCGTATCAATTCCAGCGATTGGGCCGGGCCGTCGACCGCCAGGCCGTGCAAGCTCTGGCTTTTCATGCCGAGGTCTTCAGGTTCGACCCAATACTCGCTGATCTGATCATTTTTTAGTTCGGCCACGAATGTGGGCGCCGCCAGGCTGAATTCATCCAGGCCATCCTTGGAGTGGACCACCAGCACGTGCTTGCTGCCCAGGCGTTGCAGGACTTCGGCCAACGGCCGGCACAACGCCTGGCTGAACACCCCAACCACTTGGTGCTTCACGCCGGCCGGATTCGTAAGCGGGCCGAGCATGTTGAACAGCGTACGCAATCCCAGGTCACGGCGCGGCGCGGCAGCGTGTTTCATGGCGCTGTGATGGGTCTGGGCAAACATGAAACCAATGCCGACATTGTCGATACAGCGCGCGACCTGGATCGGCGTCAGGTTCAGGTAGATGCCAGCCGCCTCCAGCAGGTCGGCACTGCCGCTCTTGCCTGAGACTGCGCGGTTGCCGTGCTTGGCAACGGTGCAACCGGCCGCCGCGACCACGAACGCTGACGCGGTGGAAACGTTGAAGATATTGGCGCCGTCACCACCGGTGCCGACCACATCGACCACACCGTCCAGCGTCTTGAGCTCGACCTTGTCCGCCAGCTCGCGCATCACCGACACGGCGCCGACGATTTCATCGATGCTCTCGCTTTTCATGCGCATGGCCATCATGAACGCGCCGATCTGCGCATCCGTGCATTGGCCAGTCATGATTTCGCGCATCACGTCGCGCATCTCGTCGGTGCTCAGGTCGAGATGGCCGACGATACGGCTCAGGGCTGTCTTGATATCCATGGAAAGTCCTTAGCGCGTGCCGCCGGTTTGTTTGAGGAAGTTGGCGAACAGTTCGTGACCCTGTTCGGTGAGAATAGACTCGGGATGAAATTGCACACCCTCGATATTCAATGTCTTGTGGCGCAGCCCCATGATCTCATCGACAGAGCCGTCTTCAAGCTGGGTCCAGGCCGTCAACTCCAGGCAGTCGGGTAGCGTTTCGCGCTTGACGATCAGGGAGTGATAGCGAGTTACGGTAAGCGGATGATTCAGGCCCTCGAACACCCCCTTGTCCTCATGGAATACCGGGCTAGTCTTACCGTGCATGACTTGTCGAGCGCGCACGACATCGCCGCCGAACGCCTGGCCAATCGACTGATGCCCCAGGCAAACACCGAGGATCGGCAGCTTGCCGGCGAAATACTTGATGGCGTCGATGGAAATGCCCGCTTCGGTCGGCGTGCACGGGCCGGGTGAAACCACGATGCGCTCAGGCTTGAGGGCTTCGATTTCGGCGATGGTCAATTCGTCGTTGCGCACGACCTTGACCTCGGAGCCCAGCTCGCCGAGGTACTGCACAACGTTGTAGGTAAAAGAGTCGTAGTTATCGATCATCAGCAACATGGCGTAAGCAACCTATTGAATTCACTGACTTTAAATACAGCCTTCGGAGAGTGACCCGCACACTGCTGCGCTTGGCGAGGCGAGTGATGCCCCTGCGAAGCGGCTCTACAAGCGGGTAAAGAAGGCAAATCGGTACAGGTCCGGCGAGGCCGGCGGAGAATATTCAGGCGCGCCAACGCCAGCGGGCGTGTGCCTTGATCATTTGATCCAGAAGTTTGCTGACAATCGACACAGGAAAAGTCTCGTTCATACGTCCCGGCACAGTAGCTTAGCTGGGCGGAGCACGCAATATGACCGATCCCGAAGGGCCTTGAAACAATCGCGATGTTCTGGAGAGATGGCAAAACGCCGAAAGTTTTTGGTACTGTCGTTTCGTTTTCTAACAAAAATAAGATAAAAACGGATTTTCCCATGATCAAAAAGACGTTGTTCGTACCGATTGCCAGTTGCTTGCTAGCGATGGCCTGCGCCCAGGCGAGCGCCGCTCCCAACCCTTATTCCAAGTTCATCGTGTTTGGCGACAGCCTCAACGACGCCGGCCAGTTTGCCGATCCGAATGGTCCGCCCGGCGCGACCGAGCGCTATACCAACCGAACCGGGCCGATCTACACCGACGGCAGCGGTGAAGCCTACTCCGCCAATTCCACCCAGTTGCTCGGTGGGCGCCTGGGTTACTCCGCCGACGAGACCGCCGCCTCCACTTCAGCGGTCCGCGCCAGCGAGGGGCTGGCAGACGGCAACAACTGGGCGGTAGGCGGTTATCGTACTGACCAGATCCTCGAATCGATTACCGGCGTGTCCGACACTGGCGAGCGCAGCCGTCCCGGCTACCTGCAGTCCAATGGGCTGCGCGCCGATCCGAATGCGCTGTATTACATTTCCGGTGGTGGTAACGATTTCCTTCAAGGCCGGGTGCTGACCCCCGAGCAAGCAAACGCCGCCGCGGACCGCCTCGCCGACAGCGTCCAGGTGCTGCAAACGGCCGGCGCCCGCTATGTGATGGTCTGGCTGTTGCCTGACCTGGGCTTGACCCCTGCCCTCAACGGAGGCCCTTTGCAAGATACCTTTTCGCAACTGGGCAATCAGTTCAACCAACAACTGATCACGCGCCTGCAAGGCATCGACGCTGAAATCATTCCGTTGAATATTCCGCTTTTGCTGAAGGAAAGCTTCGCCGACCCGGCAAGATTCGGCCTCGCCACCGGTGAGAACCTCACTGCCACCTGCTTCAGCGGCAACGGCTGCACGGAAAACGCCACCTACGGCATCAACAGTGCCACGCCTGATCCCAGCAAGCTGATCTACAACGACGCGGTTCATCCAACCGAAACCGGGCAGAAGCTGATCGCCGACTACGCCTATTCCCTGCTCGCGGCGCCATGGGAGCTGACATTGCTGCCGGAAATGGCCCACTCGACCCTACGTGCTCACCAGGACGAGTTGCGCAGCCAGTGGCAATCTGACTGGGAGAACTGGCAGGCCGTGGGCCAGTGGCGAGCCATCGTCGCCGGCGGCGGCCAGCACCTGGACATGGACAGCCAGGACAGCGGCGCCAGCGCCGACGGCAGCGGCTATAGCCTGAACATCGGCGGCAGCTATCGCCTCAATGAGGCTTGGCGCGTAGGTGTCGCCGCCGGCCTCTACCGCCAGGACATGGAGGCAGACCACAACGATTCGCAGTACAAGCTAAACAGCTACCTGGCGACCGCTTTCGCCCAGTTCCAGCAAAACCGCTGGTGGGCCGATGCGGCACTGACCGGCGGCAAGCTCGACTACGACAATCTGGAGCGCAAGTTCGACCTGGGCGTCAACGAAGCCCAGGAGAAAGGCGACACTGACGGCCATCTATGGGCATTCAGTACCCGTGTAGGCTACGACATCGCCCAGCCGGGCAGCCAATGGCATCTCTCACCGTTTATCAGCGCTGACTATGCGAAGGTGGAAGTCGATGGCTATTCGGAAAAGAGCAGCCGCTCCACGGCCCTGACCTTCGATGACCAGACCCGCGACTCGAAACGCCTGGGCATTGGCTTGCAGGGTAAATACAACTTCACCCGCCAGACCCAGGTGTTTGGCGAATATGCCCATGAACGCGAGTACGAGGACGACACGCAAAAGGTCAACATCGCCCTCAACAGCCTGCCAGCCAATGACTTCACGCTGGAAGGCTACACGCCACAGAGCCACCTGAATCGCCTGAGCCTGGGGGTCAGCCACAAGTTGACCAACGACTTGGCGCTGCGTGGCGGTTATACATTGCGCAAGGATGATGACTCCACCCTGCAGGGGGTGAGCCTGGGCGTCAGCCTGGATTTCTGACCGAGAGAGAGCTATGTGGGAGCGAGCCTGCTCGCGATGAGGCCGTCATGTCCGACAAATGCATCGGCTGACAGGCCGCTATCGCGAGCAGGCTCGCTCCCACATTTTGATCGAGTTGCCACAGTTGTTTGTTGAAGGGCTTCAGTCTTCTGAGGTCTGCTCGGCCAGCGCCACGGCGCGGAACATGGCCCGGCGCTTGTTCAGGGTTTCTTCCCACTCCAGCGCCGGCACCGAGTCGGCGACAATGCCACCGCCGGCCTGTACGTGCAGTTCGCCGTTCTTGATGACAGCGGTGCGAATGGCAATGGCGGTGTCCATGTTGCCGTTCCAGGCGAAGTAACCCACGGCCCCGCCGTACACGCCCCGCTTGACCGGCTCCAGTTCGTCGATGATTTCCATCGCGCGGATTTTCGGCGCGCCGGACAAGGTGCCCGCCGGCAGGATCGCCCGCAAGGCGTCCATCGCCGTCAGTCCGTCCTTCAACTGGCCGGTGACGTTGGAAACGATGTGCATCACGTTGGAATAGCGCTCGATGACCATCTTCTCGGTGAGTTTCACCGAACCGATTTCCGAGACTCGTCCAGTATCATTGCGCCCCAGGTCAATCAGCATGAGGTGCTCGGCGATTTCCTTGTCATCCGACAGCAGGTCCTCTTCCAGCGCCCGATCAGCCTCTTCCGTAGCGCCACGTGGGCGAGTGCCGGCAATCGGCCGTACCGTGATGAGGTTATCCTCGACCCGCACCAGCACTTCCGGCGAACTGCCGACGACGTGGAAGTCGCCGAAGTTGAAGAAGTACATATAGGGCGTCGGGTTGAAGCAGCGCAGGGCCCGGTACAGGTCAATGGGCGCCGCCTTGAAGTCGATGGACATCCGCTGCGACGGCACGACCTGCATGCAGTCACCGGCGAGGATGTACTCCTTTATGGTATCGACGGCTCTTTCGTAATCATCCTGGGTGAAACTGGAACGGAACACCGGGTCGGCCGCCGACTGCTTGCTGAAGTCCAGCCCGGGACGCGGGGTGATCGGTTGACGAAGCTTTTCCAGCAGTGCCTGCAGGCTTTGTTGGCCCTGCTCGTAGGCATCTTCCTGGGCCGGATCGGCCAGGACGATGGCGTGCATCTTGCCGGCGAGGTTATCGAAGACCACGACCGCGTCGGACACCATCAGCAAAATATCCGGCACGCCCAACGGATCGGGGTTCGGACAGGTGCCCAGGCGCTTTTCCACGTAGCGCACGCAGTCGTAGCCGAAATAACCCACCAGGCCACCGTTGAAGCGTGGCAGACCGGGGATGGTCGGCACGTTGTAGCGGGCCTTGAAGGTTTCGACGAAGGCCAGCGGGTCCTCGACTTCGAGACTTTCGATCTCGACGCCGTCGTGGGTCACGCTGATGCGATGGTCATGGACCCGCAGCACCGTGCGGCACGGCAGGCCAATGATGGAGTAACGGCCCCATTTCTCACCGCCCTGCACCGATTCGAGCAGGTAGGAATTGGGCTGGTCGGCCAGCTTGAGGTAGATCGACAGCGGCGTGTCGAAGTCGGCCAGGGTTTCGCAGGCAAGCGGGATGCGGTTATAGCCAGCAGCGGCTAGACGCAGGAATTCTTCACGGTTCATGGGGTGCCTCGTGGCAAGAGGAGCTGACAGTCAGGTATGCAAACGCGCCGGATAACCGGCCAGGATCACGTCAGGCGCGCCAACGCCAGCGGGCCAGGGCCTTCATGACTTTCATCCAGAGTTTGCGAGTGACCACCACGATGGTGTTTCCAGAAGAGGATTGAACAGCGTCGGGCAACGTTATCTCAGCGGCAGGGTCCAGGCAACCGGGAATTAACAGACGTAAATCGTCGATCACCAGCGTGGGAAACTCTTCGGCGATCGGCCGGCCATGGTTATAGCCATAACTCAGCGCCACGCATTTGACTCCAGCCGCTTTCGCCGCCAGCACATCGCTGCGCGAGTCGCCGACGAACAACGATTGGGAGGCTGGGATGTTGGCCATTTTCATCACGAAAAACAGCGCGGCCGGATCGGGCTTTTTCTGTGGCAAGGTATCGCCGCCGATGATCCAGCGGAAATAACGGCCGATTTTCATCTGATCCAACAGCGGCGCGACGAAGCGCTCCGGCTTGTTGGTGATCAGCGCCATTTCCACGCCTTGCTTTTGCAGCCATTTGAGGGTGGAGCGCACACCGGGGTAGACCACCGTCAATTCGTGATTGCCCTCATAGGCTTCATTGAACAGCTCCAGCGCCCGCTCAGCCTCGACCTCATCGACGCCTTGGGCATCGATGTGATTGGCCAGGGCCCGGCGCACCAACATGGGCGCACCATTGCCGACCCACTGACGCACAGCGTCGAGACCGGCCGGCGGGCGGCCGAGCTTAAGCAGCATGTGGTCCACGGCCGCCGCAAGGTCCGGGACCGAATCGACCAGAGTGCCATCGAGGTCGAACATCACCAGACGCGGCAGGCTGCCGGGGAACAGCTGCTCGAAGCCGCTCATGGGCGAGCCAGTGCCAATTCGGCGCGCATCTTTTCAATGACCTCTTTGTAATCCGGGGCATTGAAGATCGCCGAGCCTGCGACAAAGGTATCAGCACCCGCCGCAGCGATCTCGCGGATGTTGTTCACGTTCACGCCACCGTCGATCTCCAGGCGGATATCCCGGCCCGAGGCATCGATCAGCGCCCGGGCCTTGCGCAGTTTATCGAGGGTGCCGGGGATGAATTTCTGCCCACCGAAGCCAGGGTTGACGCTCATCAGCAGGATCATGTCGACCTTGTCCATCACGTACTCGAGCACGTCCAGCGGTGTCGCGGGGTTGAACACCAGACCAGACTTGCAACCGCCTTCGCGGATCAACTGCAGGGAGCGATCGATGTGCAGCGTGGCTTCAGGGTGGAAAGTGATGTAGGTGGCGCCGGCTTCGATGAAGTCCCCGACAATGCGGTCCACCGGGCTGACCATCAAGTGCGCGTCGATCGGCGCGGTGACGCCGTACTTGCGCAGCGCCGCGCAGACCATCGGGCCGATGGTCAGGTTGGGCACGTAGTGGTTGTCCATCACATCGAAGTGCACGATGTCGGCCCCGGCGGCCAGAACGTTGTCCACTTCCTCGCCCAGACGGGCGAAGTCGGCGGAGAGAATCGACGGAGCAATAGCGAAGGGCTGCATGACGCACCTGTTTTGAGCGAAATCACGATGGCGCGCATTGTATACCTCAAGATTTGGCGCGCCCACCGTGACAGTCGATCAATACGCCGCGCGGTAGATCTCCTCGATATCGGCGGCGCTCAGTTGGCGCGGATTGTTGCGCATCAAGCGCTCGATCCCAGCGGCTTCCACCGCCATGGCGGGGATGACATCCACGGTCACACCCAGACTGCTCAGGCCATTGGGGATTTGCACCGCGGCGCATAGCGCGACCATGGCCTCCACAGCTTCGTCGGCAGCTTCAAGATCGCTCAGGTGTGCGGTCTTGAGCCCCATGGCCTCGGCGATGTCGCGCATGCGCTCCACGCACGCCATTTTGTTCCACGCCATGACATACGGCAGCAACAAGGCGTTTGCGACGCCATGGGAAACGTGGAAGCGCCCGCCCAACGGATAGGCCAGCGCATGCACCGCCCCGACCCCGGCATTACCGAATGCCATGCCGGCCATCAGGCTGGCGGTGGCCATGTCCTCACGGGCTTGCAGATGAGACGGGTTGGCATAGGCCTTGGGCAATGCCCGGGTGATCAGTTTGATCGCGCCAATGGCCAGGGCATCGGTGATTGGCGAGGCATTGAGCGACAGGTAAGCCTCGATGGCGTGCACCAACGCATCGACGCCACTGGCAGCCGTTACGCTGCGCGGACAGGTGAGGGTCATCTGCGGGCTGACCAGCGCCACGTCCGGCAACAGGTAATCGCTGACGATGCCTTTTTTCAGCTGTGCGGCCTTATCGGAAAGGATCGCCACGTTGGTGACTTCCGAACCGGTCCCGGCCGTGGTGGGGATGGCAATCATGGGCGGGCCTTTGCGCGGCACCTGATCGACGCCGAACATGTCCTGCAGCTCGCCGTGGTAACCGGCATAGACCCCGACGCACTTGGCGATGTCGATGGCACTGCCGCCACCCAGGCCGATCAGCCCATCATGGCCGCCGTCGCGGTAGGCTTGCATGCAGTCTTCGACAATGGCGATTTCCGGGTCCGGCATGACCCGGTCGAAAATCTCGTAGTCCCGTCCGCCCAGGTGTTGCAGGGCCAGCTCCACGGTGCCGGACTTGACCAACGCCGCATCGGTCACGATCAGTGGGTTGTCGACGTCCAGCCGCGTCAACTCGGCGGCCAGTTGCTCGATGGCAGCGGCGCCGGTGATCAGTTTGTGGGCGATCTTGAATGAGGAAAGACTCATGTGCGCGGCCTCTTATTCGAGTTGGGCTGGCACAAGGATAGCTCGGTATTCAAGGTTGTCTGCCATTCAGCCCATGAATACAGCGCAAATTCCCTGTGGGAGCGAGCCTGCTCGCGATGGCGGTAGAGCATTCGACATTTTTATCGACTGACACTCCGTTATCGCGAGCAGGCTCGCTCCCACAGGGTACACCGCTGACCGTCAGACCTGGGCGGTACGCAGCTTCTCGCTCCGCCCACGCAACCACTCCAGGGTCAGCAGCAAAATCACCGAGAAGGCGATCAGCAGCGTCGCGGCGGCGGCAATGGTAGGGCTGAGGTTTTCGCGGATACCACTGAACATCTGCCGTGGCAGGGTTGCCTGCTCGGGACCGGCCAGGAACAGGGTCACTACCACTTCATCGAACGACGTCGCGAATGCGAACAACGCACCGGAGATCACACCGGGGGCGATCAACGGCAAGGTCACCCGACGAAACGCTGTCAGCGGCGATGCGCCAAGGCTGGCAGCGGCCCGAACCAAATTGTGGTTGAAACCCTGAAGGGTCGCCGACACCGTGATGATCACGAACGGCACACCCAGCACGGCGTGGACCACGATCAGCGAGACGAAACTGTTGCCCATCCCCAGTGGCGCGAAAAACAGGTAGCTGGCGACGCCGATGATCACCACCGGCACCACCATAGGCGAGATCACCAGGGCCATCACCAACGCCTTGCCCGGGAAGTCGCCACGGGTCAGGCCGATGGCCGCCAGCGTGCCGAAGATCATCGCCAGCAACGTCGCCGCCGGGGCCACGATGATGCTGTTCTTCAGCGCCCGCATCCATTCGGCCGAAGCGAAGAAATCGTGATACCACTGCAACGAAAAACCTTGCAGCGGGTACACCAGGAAGCTGCCGGAGTTGAACGACAGCGGAATGATCACCAGCACCGGCAGGATCAGGAACAACAGGATCAGCCCGCAGAGGGTGCGCAAGGTGTAGAACCACACCCGTTCGACGGGAGACATGTAAGGACTCAGCATTTCGATCTCCCCTTAGCTCAGGCGCAGGCGACTGGCGCCCACCAGCCGGTTGTAAATCAGGTAAAGCACGACGGTCGCCAGCAACAGCAGCCCGCCGAGCGCCGTGGCCATGCCCCAGTTAATGCTGGTGTTGGTGTAGAACGCGACGAAGTAGCTGACCATCTGATCGTTCGGGCTACCCAGCAACGCCGGCGTGATGTAGTAGCCGATGGCAAGGATGAACACCAACAGGCAACCGGCGCCGACACCGGCATAGGTCTGCGGGAAGTACACCCGCCAGAAACTGGCGAACGGATGACAACCCAGGGAAATCGCCGCCCGCATATAAGTAGGCGAAATACCTTTCATCACGCTGTAGATCGGCAGGATCATGAATGGCAGCAGAATGTGGACCATGGAGATGTAGACGCCGGTGCGGTTGAACACCAGCTCCAGGGGCTTATCGATGACGCCCATGGCCATCAGGGCACTATTGATCAAGCCGCCCGATTGCAGCAGCACGATCCACGCAGCCACCCGCACCAGGATCGAGGTCCAGAACGGCAGCAGCACCAGGATCATCAACAGGTTGCTTTGGCGTGATGGCAGATTCGCCAGCAAGTAGGCCAACGGATAAGCCAGCACCAGGCAGATCGCGGTAATCACCAGGCCCATCCAGAACGTGCGGGTGAAGATATCCAGGTAAATCGCCTGGTCGGGAGTGGCCGGTGCCAGCTCGCCGAGGTCATCGATGCGGTGATCGACGGCCGCCAGCAGGTAATACGGGGTGACGTCGCTGGTGTTACGACGGATCACCTGCCAGTACGCCGGGTCGCCCCAACGCTCATCGAGGTTTTCCAAGGCTTCTTTATAAGAGGTCGGCTCGGTGGCGAACGGCAACGCCCGAGCGGTCTTGGTCAGCAGGCTGCGATAGCCGGCCAGTTCCATGTTCAGGCGCTTGGACAAGTCGCCCAGGGTCTGATTCTTGCGGGCTTCGGCCAGGTCTTCACTGGCAGCCTTGTACACCGGCTCGCCCGGCAACCCGCGTCCGTCCCATGTAGCGACGGCAGCGACGGTACGCGGCATGGCACCCACCACTTCCGGGTTGCTGACACTTTTGAACAGCAGCGCCACGATCGGCACCAGGAACACCAGCAACAGAAACAGCACCAGCGGCGCGATCAAGGCCTGGGCCTTCCAGCGGTTGACCCGCTCGGCGTGCTTGAGCCGCTGCTTCAGGGTGGGGCTGGTGCCCGCGTTCAGTGGAACGGCGATGGCCATGGCGAACTCCGCAAATCTTTTTGATCGTTACAGGGGCGGCGGGCCGCCTCTGTTCTTTTGAAACATCCAACTGAGGCAAGAACCTGTGGGAGCGGGCTTGCTCGCGAAAGCGGTATGTCAGCCAACATTCATGTTGAAAGTGATGACGCCTTCGCGAGCAAGCCCGCTCCCACACAAGCTCTTCTACAACCGTCAGTGGTTACTTCGCAGCCCAGGAATTGAAGCGCTGCTCCAGTTGCTCACCGTTGTCAGCCCAGAAGCTGACGTCGATCTGCACCTGATTGGCGATGTTTTCCGGGGTGGTCGGCATGTTGGTCAGGACATCCTTGGCCAACAACGGGACTGCCTGGGTGTTGGCCGGGCCGTAGGCGATGTTTTCCGAGTAGGTCTTCTGCTGCTGCGGTGCTACGGAGAAGGCGATGAATTTCTTCGCCGCTTCTGCGCGAGTCTTGTCCAGGCCGCGCGGAATAGCCCAAGCGTCGAAGTCGTAGATGCCGCCGTTCCACACCACTTTCAGGTTGCTTTCTTTCTGGACCGCAGCGATCCGGCCGTTGTAGGCCGAGCTCATGACCACGTCACCGGAGGCCAGGTACTGCGGCGGCTGAGCGCCGGCCTCCCACCACTGGATGTTCGGCTTGAGTTCGTCGAGCTTCTTGAACGCACGGTCCTGGCCGTCTTTGCCGGCCAGCACTTTGTAGACGTCTTTCGGCGCGACACCGTCGGCCATCAAGGCGAATTCCAGGGTGTACTTGGCGCCTTTGCGCAGGCCGCGCTTGCCTGGGAATTGCTTGGTGTCCCAGAAGTCTGCCCAACTGGTCGGTGCGGTTTTCAGTTTGTCGGCGTTGTAGGCCAACACGGTCGACCACACGAAGAAACCTACGCCGCAAGGCTGGATGGCGCCCTTGACGTAGTCTTCGGCCTTGCCGAACAGGGCCGGATCGAGTTGTTCGAACATGTCTTCGTCACAACCACGGGACAATTCCGGAGACTCGACTTCCACCAAATCCCAGGAAACGCTCTTGGTGTCGACCATGGCCTTGACCTTGGCCATTTCACCGTTGTACTCGCCAGCTACGATCTTGCCATTACCGGCCGCTTCCCACGGTGCGTAGAAGGCTTTGACCTGAGCCGCCTTGTTCGCCCCGCCGAAAGACACCACGGTCAGGTCCGGGCCCGCCGCCATCGCGCTTGCCGCACCCATCATGCCCAGGGTCAGGGCTGTGAACTTCAGGGATCTCAACATTTATTGTTCTCTCCACGTGCAGGGTTGGTGTTGGTACAGCAGGGGGCGATCAATTCGCCTCTAGAAGGGGATCGAGCGCACGCACGTGCTCGACTTGCCAGCCAAGCGGAACCACGTCCCCGACGGCGAGCCCGGGATCGAGCTCGGCAATCGGTTGTTTCACGAAGAAGTCGTTCTTGCCGCAGACTTCCAGGCGAACGCGGACGTGGTCGCCCAGATAGATGAATTCCGCCACCCTCCCTGAGAAGCGGTTGACACATTGTTCGCTTGCGCCGTTGAGGCTCACCCGCTCCGGGCGGATCGACAGGGTTACCGGCTCGCCGGGCTTGCCGACATTCACCGCCAGCGCCTCGACCTTCTCGCCGCGCCCCAGCTCAACCATGCAACGGTCGCCGGTGTGGCTGTGCAGGCGGCCGTTGAGGCGGTTGTTCTCGCCGATGAAGTTGGCAACGAAGGTGTTTTTCGGCTCTTCATACAGTGTGCGTGGTGGAGCGATCTGCTGGATTTCGCCCTGGTGGAATACCGCCACGCGGTCGGACATGGTCAGGGCTTCGCCCTGGTCATGGGTCACGTAGACCACGGTCACGCCAAGGCGCTGGTGCAGGTGCTTGATTTCCATCTGCATGTGTTCGCGCAGTTGCTTGTCCAACGCACCGAGGGGTTCATCCATCAGCACCAATTGCGGCTCGAATACCAATGCCCGGGCCAGCGCCACCCGTTGTTGCTGGCCGCCGGACAATTGCGCCGGGTAGCGCTGGGCGAAGCTGTCCAGTTGGACCATGCTCAGGACACGCTTGACCCGATCGCTCACGTCACTCTTGTTCAGGCCGCGCACGGTCAGCGGGAACGCGAGGTTCTCGGCGACGGTCATGTGGGGGAACAAGGCGTAGTTCTGGAACACCATGCCGATGTCACGCTTGTGCGGCGGCACATTGTTGATCGAACGCCCGGCCAGTTGGATCTCACCGGCGGTTGGGGTTTCAAACCCGGCGAGCATCATCAGGCTGGTGGTCTTGCCGGAACCGGACGGCCCGAGCAGGGTCAGGAATTCGCCTTTGCGAATATCCAGGTTGAGGTCTTTGACGATCAGGTTCTCGCCATCGTAGCTCTTTTGCACACCACGAAAGCTGACCAGCACATCACTGGCCCCCGCGCTTGAATCGACCTGGCTCATACCCGCACCTTTTGTATTGATGACTGCTTGTGAATCAAGCCTAGTGGAGCCTGGGGCCCGCGCAAATCGGGACGCAGGAGAGAATCGCCTCAGCCGGATGGAAGAGTCGGGGTAGGGATCGCCCTACAAGGATGGCGGGATTGGGTAAATGCAGTGGCGAGTTTTAAGCGGCAAGCTGCAAGCAGGGGTGAAAAGCGGTGTTGGGGCGTGTCGCAAATAGGTATGTCAGTGCATTCCCCCTGTGGGAGCGAACCTGCTCGCGATAGCGGCGTGTCAGCCAACATCGATACTGAATGGTCCGACGCCATCGCGAGCAGGCTCGCTCCCACAGGGGATTGCGGCGAGTTTAGAGCAGCTTGTGCTCCATCGCGTATTTCACCAGCTCCGCCAATGATGTGATGTTGAGCTTCTGCATCAACCGCGCCTTGTGGGTACTGATGGTCTTGCTGCTCAGGGCCAGTTGCTGGGCGATGTCGTTGACGTTGGCGCCCTGGGCCAAGCGCTCGAAGACCGAGAATTCACGCTCGGACAATAGCGAGTGCAACGGGCGGGTGTCGGTCAGGCCGACCTCGAAGACCATTCGGTCGGCCAGGTCCGGGTCGATGTAACGCCCGCCGGCCGCGACCTTGCGAATCGCCATGAGCAGCAGGGCCGGGTCGCTGTCCTTGGTCGCGTAGCCAGCTGCACCGACCTTCAGCGCACGGGCGGCCATTTGCGCCTCGTCATGCATCGACAGCACCAGAATGGCTGGCGGATTATTCAGCGCCCGGATCCGTGGGATCGCCTCCAGGCCGTTGACACCCGGCATGGAAATGTCCAGCAGCACCACTTCGCAGGGCACCTGGCGCAAGGTCTCGAGCAACTGTTCGCCATTGCTCGCCTCCCCGACCACCACCAGATCCTTGGCCAGGCCGATCAACTGCTTGATGCCTTCGCGGACGATGGTGTGGTCTTCGGCTACCAGTACACGGATCACATTGTTCTCCAGATTCAGAATCTCATCGCGAGCAGGCTCGCTCCCACAGGGTTATATGTACATCTCAATCAATGTGGGAGCGAGCCTGCTAGCGATAGGGTCCGCCCAGGCGGCCCACCGATCAGGACTCATGCAACGGCACCCGCACCGACAGGGTCGTCCCCTCCCCGGGCTCACTGTCCAGGGTCAACCGCCCACCCATGATCAACACCCGTTCACGCATGCCGACCAGGCCAAAGGAGGTTGACCGACCTGTATTGGCAATGAAGCCTACACCGTCATCGCTGACTGTCAGACACAATTCGTCGCCTTCCTGAACCAGCGTCAGCTCCACAGTATGCGCTTGGGCATGGCGCATCACATTGGTCAGCGCCTCCTGGAGAATCCGAAACAGGCCGATGGCCTTGGCGTCGCTCAGGGCTGGCAAGTTGTCCGGCACCTGCACCAGGCACGGGATCTGCGTACGCGCCTCGAAGCGCCGGGCCTGCCATTCGATGGCCGAGGCGATACCGGCATCGAGGATCGGCGGGCGCAACGCCGTCGCCACGTCCCGCACCAGTTGGAACAACTGGGCAATCAGGCGCTTCATGCTGTTAAGCCGCTCATGCAGGCCAGGGTCGAGTTGTGCGTAGGCCAATTCACACATGGATGTTTCAAGCTTCAACACCGTCAGCATCTGACCCAGCTCGTCGTGGACCTCCCGGGCAATACGCGCCTTTTCCTCTTCCCGCACGCTTTCCAGGTGCGCCGACAACTCGCGCAACTGCTCCCGGGAGCTGGCCAGTTCCAGTTCGATACGTTTGCTTGCGGTGATGTCCCAGACGATACCGTCCCAGACGTAGGCGCCATCTTCGAGACGACGGGTGATCGCCTTGATCTCGGCCCAGCGCTCCTGGCCTTCACGGGTCAGGATGCGGCCCTGCCATGACCAGTCGCTGTCGGTGTCCAGCGCCTGGTCCTGGGTACGGTGATAGTCGGCCTTGTCCTGCGGATGCACCAGGCTGCGCAGCCCGGTGTCGCTGCGGGCCAGGGTCGCGGGGGAATAGCCCACCAGGCTTTCGCTGCCTTCGCTGATGTAGGCAAAATCGATCTGGCCGGTCACGGGTGCCCGCTCCAGGCGAAAGACCAGGCCTGGCACGTTGGCAGCGATGCCTTGCAAGCGCGCCTCGCTTTCACGCAGCGCCGCCAACGCACGCCGGCGTTCGGTCACGTCGTTGAGGTAAACCACCAGGTATTCGGCGTCGCGAAAGCGCAAAAAACTCAAGGAAACGTCGGCCGGCAGGATGCTGCCGTCGGCACGCACGCATTCGGTCTCGAAACTTTGCGGCCCTTCGTCACTGGCCCGGGCGCGCTTCCACAAATTGAGCCAGCGATCCATGTGCAGGCCGGGCTCGAAGTCGATCAAGGGCCGATCGATGATGGCACCCGGCGCATAGCCGAGCATGGTCTCCGCCGCTCGGTTGGCATAACGCACGTGGCTGTCCCAATTGACCCAGAGGATACCGACCGTGCTTTGATCGATGGAAAACTGCGTCAGGCGCAAGGCTTCCTCGCTGGCCGTACGCTGGGCAATGTCCTCCCGCGCGGCACGCAGGCGGCGCTCCAGTGCGCGTTGCTGGCGGCGCTGCCAGAACACGATGGCAACGCTGCTGAGCAACAGGGCCAGCATCAGCAGGGTCAGGTTCTGCCAGAAACCCGGAGTCTCGGTCAGACGCGGGTATTTCGGCTTGAGCCAACGGCTGTGCAGTTGCTCCAGCTCCTTGGCCGGGATCGCCTGCAAACCGCTGTCGATGATCTCGGCCAGTTCCGGCCAGTCCCGGCGCGTGGCCACCCGTAGCAACTGCGGCAGGCCGATGTCGCCCACCACCGCCAGCTCGGCGAATTCGGGCTCGACCATCAACCGCCCGAGCTGTGCCTCATCGACCACCGCATATCGCGCCTGCTGGGTCAGCAACAATTGCAGGGCCTCGCGCTCCATCGGCACACCTTGCAGATTCAGCGTCGGGTAGTTGCTGCGCAGGTAATCGGCCGTGGCGCTGGGCATGCGTACCGCGACCCGGGCCTGGGTGTCGAGCTTTTCCAACTCCACCCCCTCGGCGCCTTTCTGCCCGCCGACGATCAATTGCGGCACGCGCATGTAGGGATCGGAAAACTGCCAGAGCTTGAGCCCACTCGGGGACTGGGTCAGGCCCGGAGCGACGTCCACCTCGCCGGCGCGCACCGCCGCTTCCAGTTGCGCCACGTCCTGGAAATTGCGCCAGGTCAGCTCGACGTTCAGCGCCTTGCCAAGCCATTGCATCAACTCGACGTTGGTGCCGGACAAACGCTGCAAACGCCGGTCGTATTGCGCATAGGGCGCCTGCAATACCAGGCCGACCCGCCATTGCGGATGTTGCACCAGCCATTGGCGCTGCCCGGCATTCAATTGCACCCCGTGCGCCGACGGTGCAGGCGCGGCCCACGCCATCAAGGGAAGCCATAAACAGCCGATAACCCACAGGCAGCAAAAACGCATCATCGAAGTCTCATGCACTGACAAATACTGACCAACCCATTAGGCTGCCGGAAATACTTCTGGTCATGGAATATCCGATGCCCTCTGTTTATCGCCTGGCGTTGCCAGCATTGTGCCTGTCGCTGATCCTGCCAAGTGCCTTTTCTGTGCAGGCCAGCGAAGCGGCACCCGCCGCCGCGGAACAACCTGCCGAGGAAAAGCCCGTCGAGCGCCAGCCTTTGCTCGAGCGTAGCCAGGAAGAAGCGACCGCACTTGAACGAAAAGTCCCGGCCCAGGAACAGCAACAATTACAGACCGGCAGCGATGCCTTCCTGGCGCTGTGGAAACCGGCCAATACCAGCGACCCCAAGGGCGCAGTCATCATAATCCCCGGCGCCGGTGAAACAGCTGACTGGCCTCAAGTTATCGGCCCTTTGCGTAAAAAGTTGCCCGATGTTGAGTGGAGCAGCCTGAGTATCACCCTGCCAGACCTGCAAAGCGACGTCATTGCACCGCGCGTGGTGGAAACGCCACCGGAGACCAAACCGGCCGACACCGCAGCCGCAGCACCGGACGCCACCACCGCAGCACCGATCGAGCAGGTGGCGGGAGGAGAAGCCGACGCGACCGATCCGGTCGTCGCCCAAACCGATGAAGAACACGCCAAGGCCGATGCCGAGCGTATTTTCACCCGCATCGACGCGGCACTGGCCTACGCCGAACAGCAAAGTGCCCGCCGCATCGTGCTGCTGGGCCATGGCACCGGCGCTTATTGGGCTGCGCGCTACTTGAGCGAAAAACAGCCCTCGCAAGTCGAACGCTTCGTGATGGTCGCCGCCCAGACTCCGGTCACCGCCAAGCCTGCCCTGGCCGAACTGACCCCGACCTTGAAACTGGCGACCGCCGACATTTTCTACATGGACAAGGCGCTGGATCGCAACGCGGCACTGGAGCGCTTGCAGGCAAGCAAACGCTTGAAGGGTTCGACTTTCAGCCAGGTGTCCCTCAAGGCCTTGCCGAACCCGTCGGCAGAGCAGGAGCAGCTGTTTCGTCGGGTTCGGGGTTGGTTGAATCCGCAGAAACCGGGTGAATGAGAATCACGGCAGACATCAGGCCGGAAACAGAATGTGGCGAGGGGATTTATCCCCTCGCCACATTTGCTCCCCCGCAGGGCTAGCGAAAATCCCGCCGTTCGCGAATCAAGCGATAGGCGTTATGCAGCTCCCGAGTCTTGTCGGTGGCCTCGCGAACCTGCAATGGCGTCGCCCCGCTGCCAGCAATCTTGTCCGGGTGGTGACGACTGAGCAGGCGTCGGTAGGCCCGCTTGATCTGCGACGGCTCACTGGTAGCAGAAACCCCCAGCAAACGCATCGCCTCCTGATACGTTATGCCACTGCTGGGCGGCGCCAGTTTCTGCGGTTCGTATTCGCCCGCCAATGCCTGGACCTGTTGCTGCGTCCAGCCCAGCCACTTGCCCCACCGGGCAATCAATTCACGCTCACCTGGCCCCGCCCGCCCATCGGCCCAGACCATCCGCCAGCAGGCCCGCAGCACACCTTCCGCCGCATGCGGCTGAGTGCTGAGGCGACGTAGATAACCGCGTAAGTGATCGTTCCCGGATTTGCCTCGGTTGAACGCCGCGATCGCCCGGCGTTGCGCCGACTCGCTCAAGTCCAGGGCTCGCATTTCCTGGCGAGCCTGCTGAATGTGACCGTCGACCACGCGCCCATCGCATTTGGCCAGGCGCCCCAGCAATACAAACAACAACTCATCGTTGCGCAGTGCCGGGCGTCCACCCAGACGCTCCCGTACCTGCGCCCAGCCCTGCAGGTTCAGGCGCCGATCCAGGGCCTGTCCCAACAACGCCCCAAGCATGGCCCCCGGAATGCTGGCTATGGCAAAGCCCGCCCCGGCTCCAATCAGAGTCCCTGGCCACCACATATCAACCGCTCGCTTCTATCAAGGTTTCGACCTGCGCCAAACGTTCGTGGGTACCGACATCGACCCAATGCCCTTTCAGGTGCTCGCCACTGACGCGCTCCTCGGCCATGGCCGCGCGCAACAGCGGTGCGAGCTTGAACGCACCGCCCGTGCAACCGTCGAACAAACGCGGGTGCAGGACGGCAATGCCGCTATAGGTCAGGTTGTCGGCAGGCGTTTGCCCATCGTGAACCTTTCCGTCGGCCAGGATGAAATCGCCGTCCGGGTGATGCTCCGGATTATCGACCAACACCAGATGCGCCAGCCCTTTTAGCGGCCTGCGCAACGCGCTGAAATCGTAGTCGGTCCAGATATCGCCGTTTACCACCACGAACGCTTCATCGCCCAACAGCGGCAAGGCCCGGAAGATTCCACCACCGGTCTCCAGCGGCTCGCCTTCGGGCGAAAACCGAATACTCACGCCAAACCGTGAACCGTCTCCCAGGTGATCTTCGATCTGCTGGCCGAGCCAGGCGTGATTGATCACGATCTCGGTGAAGCCGGCCCTGGCGAGGGCGCGCAGGTGGTATTCGATCAAGGGAATGCCACCCACGCGAATCAACGGCTTTGGCGTGGTCAGGGTCAGGGGGCGCATGCGCTCGCCCTTGCCCGCCGCCAGGATCATCGCCTTCATGCCGTCGCTCCAGCCGATTGCCGCAGGCTGCCAAGCAGTTCATCGAGCGGAGCCAGTTCCGGACGACGGGCGATGACCGCTTCTATATAAGCAAAGAACCGCGGCACATCACCGAGGTAACGTGGCTTGCCATCACGATGGCAAATACGCGCGAAGATCCCGATGACCTTGAGGTGGCGCTGCACACCCATCAAGTCGCTGGCCCGCAGGAAATCCTCGAAATCCGGCTGGACTGGAATGCCGAGGGCGCCGGCCTGTTGCCAGTAATTCTCCAGCCAGCCCCGCACGCGGGCCTCGGGCCAACTGAGGAAAGCATCCTTGAACAGGCAGGTCACGTCGTAGGTAACCGGGCCATAGACCGCATCCTGAAAGTCCAGCACGCCAGGATTCGGTGCGCTGAGCATCAGGTTGCGCGGCATGTAGTCGCGGTGCACCAGCACTT
This sequence comes from Pseudomonas sp. 43mfcvi1.1, assembly GCF_900115935.1. Classification (NCBI taxonomy): domain Bacteria; kingdom Pseudomonadati; phylum Pseudomonadota; class Gammaproteobacteria; order Pseudomonadales; family Pseudomonadaceae; genus Pseudomonas; species Pseudomonas sp. 43mfcvi1.1. The sequence continues at coordinate 33,167 of NZ_UETT01000011.1, forward strand.
TGGGCTGGGCCAGGGCGCTGTCGATCAAAAGCTCGGAGGCCTGTTGCCAGAGTTGCTGCTGGGTCGAGTCGAACTCGATGCCCAGCTCGCGCTTGACGTACCACTCGGGGAACAATTCCAGCTCCCGACGCAGCAACGCGACATCGTAGCTCGGCAGCGGCGCGACCATCGGCAATTGCTGGAAAGCCAGCAAGGCTTGCAGGGCATCGCCGAATAAATCGTCGGCATTTTCGCCGTTGATCACGTCCAGATAGGTCTGATTGCCCAGGTCATTGAGCAAAAGAAAGCCGCGCTCGAGGTCTTCGGCATAAATTTTCGGCACGTTAATGCCGGATTTAGCCAGCAAAAAAGCAATATCCACGAAGGGTTTGCAGTTTTCCTGGGGCGGTGGCGCATCCATTACGATCAAGCTACGGCCCTCGCCTTCCCAGCGGAAATAACGCCGGAAACTCGCGTCACTGCTGGCGGCGGTCAACGTGGCCGGGGGTACGGTGCCCCAGCCCTGTTGAGTGAAAAGGATCGGCAGTTGTTCATCGAGCCAAACTTTCAGGTGTTGCAAGCGTACATCTTGGTCGGGCATTGCAAGGGTCTCCGACGGCGCTAGCCGTCAAGCGGGTCATGCTTTATTATCCAGCATCTTTTTCAGACCATCGAGAGGCGTGCGGCCCACACCGCGGGCAGATGGCACGCAGGAAGCCCGGACTAATAAGATGGCATTGAAATCCCCCGCGTTTCGTAAAAAATTTCCGTTGCTGGTCACCGGCAGTCTGCTGGCTCTGCAACCCCTGGCCTCTTCATTCGTCGTCGCGGCGCAGCAGTATGACTGCTCCGTCTCCGCTTCGGGTGCCTGGGACTGTGCGCCCAAGACACCGGCCGCCGCGTTGCCGCCGCGTCCCGTGCATGACGGCAGTGCGGTTTCCGACAGCGGCGCGGCTCCAGCCGACAGCAGCTCGGGCGAGGAAGTCGGCGAAAAGCCGATGCTCGTTACCGAAGCCAAGGGCCGCGGCCTGAAGTCGCGCAGTGCAGACTACAGTCACCTCGACTGGGTTCCGCGCGAGAACCTCACGCCTGCGCAATTGGCTGAGACCGGCCCTTACTGCTCGGGCGCCTACATCGAACCGACTCGTCCTGGCATGAACGACAAGACGGCCAAGAGCGACGCCCCCACCTTCCTTGGCGCCAAGGCGTCACGCTATCAGCAGGAAGAACAGGTGGCGACCCTGGCCGGTGACGTGGTCATGCGCCAGGGCAGCATGCAGGTCGAAGCCGACGAGGCGAGCCTGTACCAGGCCGAGAACCGTGGTGAGCTGAGCGGGAACGTGCGCGTTCGCGACAACGGCGCGCTGATCGTCGGCGACCACGCCGATGTGCAGCTGGACACCGGCGAAGCCAAGGTCGACAACGCCGAATACGTGATGCACAAGTCGCGCATCCGCGGTAACGCGCTGTACGCCAAGCGCGCCGAGAACGCGATCATCCGTCTCAAGGATGGTACGTACACCACGTGCGAACCGAATAGCAACGCCTGGACGCTCAAGGGCAACAACATCACCCTGAACCCGGCCACCGGCTTCGGTACCGCGACCAACGTGACGTTGCGGGTCAAGGACATTCCAGTCCTGTACACGCCTTATATTTATTTCCCGATCGACGACCGTCGCCAGTCCGGCTTCCTGCCGCCGACTATCGGCAGCAGCAGCGACACCGGCTTCCTGCTGGTCACCCCGTACTACTTCAACCTGGCGCCGAACTACGATGCCACGTTGTATCCGCGCTATATGGCCAAGCGCGGCCTGTTGATGGAAGGCGAGTTCCGCTACCTGACCAAATCCAGCGAAGGCCAGTTCGGCGCGGCGTACCTCAACGACGAAGACGATGAGCGCAGCGGGCAGAGCGACTACGACAAGACCCGCTATATGTACAACTGGCAGCACAAGGGCGGCCTCGATTCGCGCGTGCTGACGGAAGTCGACTACACCAAGATCAGCGATCCATACTATTTCCAGGATCTTGAAAGCGATCAGATTGGCATCGAATCCAATGATTACGTCAATCAACAAGGCGCAGTCAGCTATCGCGGCGACAGCTACACGGCGCGGGTGAATGCCCAAGCCTACCAAATGGCGACAATTTCGAAGATCACGCCTTACAACCGCTTGCCTCAGATCACCTTCATCGGTGAACTGCCGCAACACCCATATGGCCTGGACCTCGCTTACAAGACAGAACTGGTGCGGTTTGATCGTGACCTGCGGACCGGCACCTACACCGACGAAGACGGCAACTCCGAGCCGAGGCTGGACTCCAACGTTCGCGGATTGGCCCGGGCTAATGGCACTCGCCTGAATCTGGCGCCGGTAATGAGCCTGCCGATGGAAGCCACCTACGGCTTCATCACGCCGTCGCTCAAATACCAATACACCCAATACGACCTGGATCTGGACGGCATTGGCAAATCCCAGATCGCCGCGCAATCCGCCGAAACTGATCGTCTGCGCGGCACTTACAGCGGCAGCCAGAGCCGCGGCGTCCCAATCGCCAGCATCGATAGCGGCCTGTATTTCGACCGTGATACCCAGTGGTTCGGCACCAACTATCGCCAGACGCTGGAACCACGCCTGTTCTATCTCTACGTACCTGAGAAAGACCAGAGCGATATCCCTGTGTTCGACACCGGTGAGTACACCTTCAGCTACTCCTCGCTGTTCCGTGACAATCGTTTCTCGGGCTCCGACCGTGTCGGCGACGAGAACAAACTGTCGCTGGGCATAACCAGCCGCTGGATCCAGGAAAATGGTTTCGAACGCCAGCGTATCAGCGTCGGCCAGGCCTTGTACTTCAAGGACCGCGAAGTCCAGTTGCCGGGCATCGACTTCAACACGCGTGAAGATGCCAAGTCAGATGTATCGCCATACGCACTGGAATACGAGTTCCGCTGGAACCGCGACTGGCGCACCACGGCTACCTATAACTGGGATCCGGACACTCGCAGCCCGCGCTCGGGCAGTGCGATGTTCCACTATCAGCCGGAAGACAACCCGAACAAGGTCATCAACGCCGGTTATCGCTATCGCAACGACCAGGTCCGTTACGACCAGACCACTGGCCAATGGTCCGTGGGCGGCGGCGACTATGGCACCCCGGGCACCCCGGGCTACGTGAAGGACTACTACAAGATTCAGCAGCACGACTTCTCGGTCATCTGGCCGATCGTGCCGCAGTGGAACGCCATCAGCCGCTGGCAGTATGACTACAACCGCAACCGTACCCTGGAAGCCTTCGGTGGTTTCGAATACGACAACTGCTGCTGGAAACTGCGCCTGATCAACCGTTACTGGGTCGACTATGAAGAGTTCAGTCAAGCCGCCCCGGAAAACGAAAAAGGCGACCACGGCATCTTCCTCCAAATTGTTCTGAAGGGACTCGGCGGTCTTACCGGCACCAAGGTAGAGAGTTTCCTCGACAAAGGCATCCAAGGTTATCGTGAACGTGAAGACCAAGCTTTCTGATTGTCTGCGCCCGCTGATGCTGGGCGCGCTGTTCCTGGGTACCGCGGCCAACGCCGCGGTGCAGTCCATCGATAAAGTGGTGGCCATCGTCGACAACGACGTGGTCATGCAGAGCCAGTTGGACCAGCGCGTCCATGAAGTGCAGCAAACCATCGCCAAGCGCGGCGGTGGCTTGCCGCCAGCGGGTGTACTGGACCAGCAAGTGCTCGAACGCCTGATCGTCGAAAACCTGCAACTGCAGATCGGCGAACGCTCCGGCATTCGTATCACCGATGAAGAACTGAACCAGGCCGTCGGCACCATTGCCCAGCGCAATAACATGAGCATCGACCAGTTCCGCGCCGCCCTGGCTCGCGACGGCCTCTCCTACGAGGACGCCCGCGATCAGATCCGCCGCGAGATGGTCATCAGCCGTGTGCGCCAGCGCCGTGTCGCCGAACGCATCCAGGTGTCCGAGCAGGAAGTGAAGAATTTCCTCGCGTCCGACCTGGGCAAAATGCAGCTTTCCGAAGAACTGCACCTGGCGAACATCCTGATTCCTACCCCGGAAAGCGCTAACTCCGAAGCGATCCAGAGTGCTTATCGCCAGGCGATGGATGTCTACCAGCAGCTCAAGCAAGGCGCTGACTTCGGCCAGATGGCCATTGCCAAGTCGGGCAGCGACAATGCCCTGGAAGGCGGCGACATGGGTTGGCGCAAGCCTGCTCAACTGCCGCCTCCGTTCGACCGTGAACTGAGCGCCATGGCCGTGGGCGACATCACCCAGCCAGCTCGTACGCCCGGCGGTTTCATCATCCTGAAAGTGCTGGAAAAACGCGGTGGCGGAACCCAGGTCCGTGACGAAGTGCATGTTCGCCACATCCTGATCAAGCCAAGTGAAATCCGCAGCGAAGCCGAGACCAAGCGTCTGGCGGAGAAACTCTACGACCGCATCGAAGCGGGCGAAGACTTCGCCGAACTGGCGAAGAGTTTCTCGGAAGACCCGGGATCGGCCCTCAACGGCGGCGACCTGAACTGGGTCGACCCGAATGCACTGGTTCCGGAGTTCCGCCAAGTCATGGCCGACACCCCGCAAGGCCAGCTGTCCAAACCGTTCAAGAGCCCTTATGGCTGGCACGTGCTGGAAGTCCTTGGCCGCCGCGCCACCGACAGCACCACCCAGGCTCGCGAACAACAGGCGATGACCGTGTTGCGCAACCGCAAATACGACGAAGAGTTGCAAACCTGGCTGCGTCAGATTCGCGACGAAGCCTACGTTGAAATCAAACTCCCTGGTGCAGACCAGGCAGCGCAGTGAAACCCAAGCGTTTCGCGCTGACACCCGGCGAACCAGCCGGCATCGGTCCCGACCTGTGCCTGCTGCTCGCCTCGCAACCCCAGCCGTATCCCCTGATTGCCATTACCAGTCGCGACCTGCTCCTTGAGCGGGCCGCGCAGCTGGGGGTGGTCGTCGACCTGCTGCCGGTAACACCGCAAGCCTGGCCGAATGTCCCGGCGCCCGCCAACAGCCTGTACGTCTGGGATACGTCCCTGGGCGCGCCGGTCGTCACCGGGCAGCTGGACAAGGCCAACGCCGCGTTCGTCCTGCAAACTCTGACCCGCGCAGGCGAAGGCTGCCTGGACGGGACTTTCGCAGGCATGATCACCGCTCCGGTGCACAAAGGCGTGATCAACGAATCCGGGATTGCCTTTTCCGGCCACACCGAATTCCTGGCCGACCTGACCCACACCGCGCAAGTGGTGATGATGCTCGCGACCCGCGGCCTGCGTGTGGCCTTGGTGACCACTCACCTGCCCTTGCGGGACATCGCCGACGCCATCACCCCGGAACGCCTTGAGCGGGTCACGCGCATCCTGCACGCCGACCTCCAGGAAAAATTCGGCATCGCCCGGCCACGCATCCTGGTCTGTGGACTCAATCCCCATGCCGGTGAAGGCGGACACCTGGGCCGTGAAGAAATCGACATCATCGAACCCACCTTGGAGCGCTTGCGCAGCGAGGGCATGGACCTGCGTGGCCCGCTGCCTGCCGACACTCTGTTTACCCCAAAATATCTGGAGCACTGCGACGCGGTGCTGGCGATGTACCACGACCAGGGCCTGCCCGTGCTGAAGTACAAAGGCTTCGGCGCAGCGGTCAACGTAACGCTGGGCCTGCCGATCATCCGCACCTCCGTGGACCACGGCACCGCCCTGGACCTGGCCGGCAGCGGCAAGATCGATACCGGCAGCCTGCAAGTCGCGCTGGAAACCGCCTACCAGATGGCCGAGACCCATTTATGACCGAGCAATACCAACACCGCGCGCGCAAGCGCTTCGGCCAGAACTTCCTGCATGACGCCGGCGTGATCGATCGCATCTTGCGTTCCATCCGGGCCAAGCCCGACGATCGCCTGCTGGAAATCGGACCGGGCCAGGGCGCCCTGACCGAAGGCCTGCTCGACAGCGGCGCACAACTGGACGTGGTGGAACTGGACAAGGACCTGGTCCCGATCCTCAACCAGCAGTTCGCCGGCAGGAGCAATTTCAACCTGCACCAGGGCGACGCACTGAAGTTCGACTTCAATAGCCTGGACGCCGCGCCGAGCAGCCTGCGGGTGGTGGGAAACCTGCCGTACAACATCTCCACGCCGCTGATTTTCCACCTGCTGAGCAACGCCAGCCTGATCCGCGACATGCACTTCATGCTGCAGAAAGAAGTGGTCGAGCGCCTCGCCGCCGGCCCGGGTGGTGGCGATTGGGGTCGGCTGTCGATCATGGTCCAGTACCATTGCCGGGTCGAACATCTGTTCAACGTCGGCCCGGGCGCATTCAACCCGCCGCCGAAGGTCGACTCGGCCATCGTCCGCCTGGTGCCTCATGCCGTGCTGCCGCACCCGGCCAAGGATCATCGCCTGCTGGAGCGGGTGGTGCGCGAAGCGTTCAACCAACGACGCAAAACCTTGCGCAACACCTTGAAACTGTTGCTCAGCAGCGCTGAAATCGAAGCCGCCGGCGTCGATGGCAGCCTGCGCCCCGAGCAACTGGACCTGGCAGCTTTCGTGCGCCTGGCCGACAAGCTCAGCGAACAGGTCGCCCCGCAAGTCGACGCCAACTGAGCGGACGACGATCGCTATCGGGCAGTACGCCAGTCTGGCCTACTACCCGATACTTGGCCTAGACTGATCGTCTGAGTCGCGCCCGCGTCCCGCTTCGCTTTTAAGGCCTTTTTGCATGTCCGATCCTCGTTACCAGGTCGACGTCAGCGTCACCACACGTTTTCTGGCAGAACAGTCGCAACCCGAGCATGACCGCTTCGCCTTCGCCTACAGCATTACCGTGCGCAATAACGGCTCCTTGCCCGCCAGGCTGCTGTCGCGGCACTGGATCATCACCGACGGCGATGGCCATGTCGAAGAAGTGCGTGGCGAAGGCGTGGTTGGCCAACAGCCGTTGATCGACGCCGGCAAAAGCCACAGCTACAGCAGCGGAACGGTGATGACGACCAAGGTCGGTACCATGCAGGGCACCTACCAGATGCTGGCCGAGGACGGCAAACGCTTCGACGCCGTCATCAAGCCCTTTCGCCTGGCCGTGCCCGGAGCCCTGCACTAATGGCCACGTACGCGGTCGGTGACCTGCAAGGCTGCCTCGACCCGCTCAAATGCCTGCTGGAGCGCGTCGAGTTCGATCCGCAAAAAGACACGCTGTGGCTGGTGGGTGACCTGGTCAACCGTGGCCCGCAGTCCCTCGAGACGTTACGTTTTCTCTACAGCATCCGCCAGTCGCTGGTGTGCGTGCTCGGCAACCACGACCTGCATCTGCTGGCCGCCTGGCAGAACATCGAACGCCTGAAAAAATCCGATACCCTGAACGAAATACTCGCGGCCCCCGATTGCGTCGAGCTGCTGGAGTGGCTGCGCCAGCAAAAGCTCATGCACTACGACGAAGCGCGCAACCTGGCGCTGGTCCATGCTGGCATCCCGCCCCAATGGTCCCTGCGCAAGGCACTCAAGTGCGCTGGCGAGGTCGAGCAGGCATTGCGCGACGACAATCTGTTCGCCCCCTACCTGGATGGCATGTACGGTAACGAGCCGGTCAAGTGGGACAACGACCTCACCGGTAGCGCCCGTCTTCGGGTCATCACCAATTACTTCACACGCATGCGCTTCTGCACCCGCGACGGCAAGCTCGATCTCAAGGGCAAGGAAGGCATCGAGACCGCACCGCCTGGCTACGCCCCCTGGTTCAAGCACAGCGAGCGCAAGACCCGTCACCTGAAGATCATTTTCGGGCACTGGGCGGCACTGGGAGGCCAATCCGACGAGCCCGGCGTCTTCGCGCTCGATACCGGTTGCGTGTGGGGCAGTGCCATGACGCTGATGAACGTCGATACTTTCGAGCAACTGCGTTGCGATTGCGACGAGCAGGGCCACGCTAAAATCCACCACCCGACCACTGCACCATTGCCGGCCGGCACTGCCGTTTGACCGGCGTTGCGTTTCAGCGCTACAGGAGTCCTCATGACCGAATTCAAACGCATCCCCCCGGAACAGGCCCAGGCCCTGCGCGAGCAAGGCGCAGTCGTCGTCGACGTCCGCGACCCAGCCACTTTTGCGGCTGCGCATATCAGTGGTTCCAGGCATCTGGATAACCACTCCATCGCCGACTTCATCCGGGCCGCCGACCTCGACGCACCTACCGTGGTGGTCTGCTATCACGGCAACTCCAGCCAGAGCGCAGCCGCCTACCTGGTCAGCCAGGGCTTCAGTGACGTCTACAGCATGGACGGCGGTTTTGAGTTGTGGCGTACGACTTATCCTTCAGAAATAGCGAAAGGCACTCACGAATAATTTTTTATGCCGTCCCAAGCCCGCGAGAACCGTGGGCTTGAGCACTGGCAGACGAACGGTCTGCCACAACTAATTACGTATTCCACCTTTACCTCTCCGATTCCGAACTATCCTTAGCCTCAGGCCATCCAAAACAGGGGAGAGCCGGTACACCGGCGCACGGGTCATCGGGAGTAAGCTTTCAAGAGCCTGCATTCTTGAAAGCATTCTGGGGGGTAAACAGCAGCTGGGTTCCACCAGCGGCTGACCAGCATCGACTGATTGATCCGCCACCGGCTCCACGTATCGAGCGAGGTGACGTCATGAGTATTTTTAGCCACTTCCAGCAACGTTTCGAGTCCACGCGGCAGGAGGAATACTCGCTGCAGGAATACCTCGAACTCTGCAAACAGGACCGTAGCGCCTACGCATCGGCTGCGGAGCGTCTGTTGCTGGCAATCGGAGAACCGGAACTGCTGGATACCTCGACCAACTCGAGGCTCTCGCGAATCTTTTCCAACAAGGTGATTCGCCGCTATCCGGCCTTTGCAGACTTCCATGGGATGGAAGAATGCATCGAACAGATCGTGTCCTATTTCCGCCATGCCGCCCAAGGCCTGGAAGAGAAGAAGCAAATCCTTTATCTGCTCGGCCCCGTGGGCGGCGGTAAATCGTCCCTGGCCGAAAAACTCAAGCAACTGATCGAAAAAGTGCCCTTCTACGCGATCAAGGGCTCGCCGGTGTTCGAATCGCCCCTGGGCCTCTTCAACGCCACAGAGGACGGCGCGATCCTCGAGGAAGACTTCGGCATTCCACGCCGCTACCTCAATACCATCATGTCGCCATGGGCCACCAAGCGCCTCGCCGAATTCGGTGGTGACATCAGCCAGTTCCGTGTGGTCAAGCTCTACCCTTCGATCCTTAACCAGATCGCAGTGGCCAAGACCGAGCCGGGCGACGAAAACAACCAGGATATTTCGGCCCTGGTGGGCAAGGTCGATATCCGCAAACTGGAAGAATTCCCACAGAACGACGCCGATGCCTACAGCTACTCGGGTGCGCTGTGCCGGGCCAACCAGGGCCTGATGGAGTTCGTCGAAATGTTCAAGGCGCCCATCAAGGTGCTGCACCCCCTGCTGACCGCCACCCAGGAAGGCAACTACAACAGCACCGAGGGCCTGGGGGCCATTCCGTTCACCGGCATCCTGCTGGCTCACTCCAACGAGTCGGAATGGCATACCTTCCGCAACAACAAGAACAACGAGGCCTTCATCGACCGGATCTACATCGTCAAGGTGCCGTACTGCCTGCGGGTGACCGACGAAGTGAAGATCTACGACAAGCTGCTGTTCAACAGCTCGCTGTCCAAGGCCCATTGCGCCCCTGACACGCTGAAGATGCTGGCCCAGTTCACGGTGCTGTCGCGCCTCAAGGAGCCGGAAAACTCCAACATCTATTCGAAGATGCGCGTGTACGACGGTGAAAACCTCAAGGACACCGATCCGAAGGCCAAGTCGATCCAGGAATACCGCGACAACGCGGGGGTCGATGAAGGCATGAACGGTCTGTCCACACGCTTCGCGTTCAAGATCCTGTCCAAGGTCTTCAACTTCGACCCTCACGAGATCGCGGCCAACCCGGTTCACCTGCTGTATGTGCTGGAACAGCAGATCGAGCAGGAGCAATTCCAGGCCGAAACCCGCGAGCGTTACCTGCGCTTCCTCAAGGAGTACCTGGCCCCGCGCTACATCGAGTTCATCGGCAAGGAAATCCAGACCGCATACCTGGAGTCCTACAGCGAATACGGCCAGAACATCTTCGACCGCTACGTGCTGTACGCAGACTTCTGGATCCAGGACCAGGAATACCGCGACCCGGAAACCGGCGAAATACTCAATCGCGTGGCCCTCAACGAAGAGCTGGAGAAAATCGAGAAACCGGCAGGCATCAGCAATCCGAAGGACTTCCGCAACGAGATCGTCAACTTCGTGCTGCGCGCCCGGGCCAACAACAACGGCAAGAACCCAACCTGGCTCAGCTATGAAAAGCTGCGGGTGGTCATCGAGAAGAAAATGTTCTCCAACACCGAAGACCTGCTGCCAGTCATCAGCTTCAACGCCAAGGCCAGCAAGGAGGACCAGCAAAAACACAACGACTTCGTTACACGCATGGTCGAACGTGGCTACACCGACAAACAGGTACGGCTGCTCTCCGAGTGGTACCTGCGGGTCCGGAAATCGCAGTAAGCAGCGGCAAGCTTCTAGCTACAAGCTGCAAGGAACGGCGTTGAGCCCAAGGCTCGACGCCACTCCTCTTGCAGCCTGAGGCTTACGACTTGAAGCTCCCCCGGAGGGGCCTATGAGCTATGTGATCGACCGACGCCTTAATGGCAAGAACAAGAGCACGGTGAACCGCCAGCGGTTTCTGCGGCGCTACCGTGACCACATCAAGAAGGCCGTCGAAGAGGCGGTCAGCCGGCGCTCCATTACCGACATGGAGCACGGCGAACAGATCAGCATCCCCGGCCGCGATATCGACGAGCCGGTGCTTCACCATGGCCGCGGCGGCAAACAGACCGTCGTGCACCCAGGCAACAAGGAATTCACCAGTGGCGAGCACATCCCCCGTCCCCAGGGTGGTGGTGGCGGCAAAGGGCCCGGTAAAGCCGGCAACTCCGGCGAAGGCATGGATGAGTTCGTGTTCCAGATCACCCAGGAGGAATTCCTGGAGTTCATGTTCGAGGACCTGGAACTGCCGAACCTGGTCAAGCGCAACCTGACCGGCACCGACACCTTCAAGACCGTGCGGGCCGGTATCAGCAATGAAGGCAATCCGTCACGCATCAATATCATCCGCACCCTCCGCTCCGCCCACGCACGGCGTATCGCGCTGTCGGGCAGCAGCCGGGCAAAACTGCGCGAGGCCAAGGAAGAACTGGCCCGCCTGAAACGCGAAGAACCCGACAATTTTGGCGATATTCAGGACCTGGAAGCGGAAATCGAGAAACTCAGCGCACGCATCCACCGCGTACCGTTCCTCGACACCTTCGACCTCAAGTACAACCTGCTGGTGAAACAGCCAAACCCCAGCTCCAAGGCGGTGATGTTCTGCCTGATGGACGTATCCGGCTCCATGACCCAGGCCACCAAGGACATCGCCAAACGCTTCTTCATCCTGTTGTACCTGTTCCTGAAGCGGAACTATGACAAGATCGATGTAGTGTTCATCCGCCACCACACCAGCGCCAGGGAAGTGGACGAAGAGGAATTCTTCTACTCCAGGGAGACCGGCGGCACCATTGTCTCCAGCGCCCTGAAGCTGATGCAGGAGATCATGGCCGAACGCTACCCCGCCAACGAATGGAACATCTACGCAGCCCAGGCGTCGGACGGCGACAACTGGAATGACGACTCACCGATCTGTCGCGACATCCTGATCAACCAGATCATGCCATTCGTCCAGTACTACACTTATGTGGAGATTACTCCACGCGAACACCAGGCCCTGTGGTACGAATACGAACGGATAGCCGAAGCTTTTTCCGACACATTTGCCCAACAGCAACTGGTCTCGGCCGGGGATATCTACCCGGTCTTCCGTGAACTCTTCCAGCGCAGGTTAGTGACATGACCGCCAAAAAAGAGCAGAAGCGCCAGCCCATTTCCACCGGCTCCGAATGGACGTTCGAGCTGATCAAGGCCTACGACCGCGAAATCAGCCGTATCGCGGACCGCTACGCCCTCGACACCTACCCGAACCAGATCGAGGTGATCACCGCCGAGCAAATGATGGACGCCTATGCGTCGGTCGGCATGCCGCTGGGCTATCACCACTGGTCCTACGGCAAGCACTTCCTCAGTACCGAGAAATCCTACAGTCGAGGCCAGATGGGACTGGCCTATGAGATCGTCATCAACTCCGACCCCTGCATCGCCTACCTGATGGAGGAAAACACCATCTGCATGCAGGCCCTGGTGGTGGCGCATGCCTGCTATGGGCACAACAGCTTCTTCAAGGGCAACTACCTGTTCCGCACCTGGACCGATGCCAGCTCGATCATCGATTACCTGGTGTTTGCCAAGCAGTACATCATGCAGTGCGAGGAGCGCCATGGCATCGACGCGGTGGAGGACCTCCTGGACTCCTGCCACGCCCTGATGAACTACGGCGTGGACCGCTACAAACGGCCGTATCCGATTTCCGCCGAAGAAGAACGCCGGCGCCAAAAGGACCGCGAAGAGCACCTGCAAAAACAGATCAACGATCTGTGGCGCACCATTCCCAAGGGTGCAGACAAGTACAACGAAAAAGACAATGCCCGTTTTCCTGCCGAGCCCCAGGAGAACATTCTCTATTTCATTGAAAAACATGCGCCCCTGTTGGAACCGTGGCAGCGGGAAATCGTGCGTATCGTGCGTAAGATCGCCCAGTATTTCTATCCACAACGCCAAACCCAGGTCATGAACGAGGGATGGGCCACGTTCTGGCACTACACGCTGATGAACGACCTGTACGACGAGGGCCTGGTTACCGACGGCTTCATGATGGAGTTCCTGACGTCCCACACCAGCGTGGTGTTCCAACCTGGTTTCGACAGCCCGTACTACAGCGGCATCAACCCTTACGCACTGGGTTTCGCCATGTACCGCGACATCCGCCGCATGTGCGAAAACCCCACCGAGGAAGATCGTCGCTGGTTCCCGGAAATCGCCGGTTCGGACTGGTTGTCCGCCATTAAATTCGCCATGAGCAGTTTCAAGGACGAAAGCTTCATCTTGCAGTACCTCTCGCCCAAGGTGATCCGCGACCTGAAATTGTTCAGCATTCTGGATGATGACCAGAAAGATGACTTGGTAGTGCCCGCCATTCACGATGAGAGCGGCTATCGCATCATCCGCGAAACCCTGGCGGCGCAGTACAACCTGGGCAATCGCGAGCCCAACGTGCAGATCTACAGCATCGACCGCCGCGGCGATCGCTCGCTGACCCTGCGGCACCAGGCGCACAACCGCAAACCACTGGGTGACTCCACCGATGAAGTGCTCAAGCACCTGCACCGGCTCTGGGGTTTCGACATCCACCTGGAAACCCTGCAAGGCGACCAAGTGATGAAAACCCATCATGTACCTCCCAAAGGCGAACAAGCCGAAGGAGACTATGGCCGCCTGGACCTGGCGGTCATTCATCTTTGATCCCGTTTTCGCCTCCGGAGGTCCGACGCAAAGGTTATCCTGTCGGATCAACGGAGGTTTTTTATGCAGATCTATAAAGTTGGCGGCGCCGTTCGCGATCGCCTGCTGGGCATTCCCGTCACCGACATCGATCGGGTCGTCGTGGGGGCCACCGCCGAGGAAATGCTCGCCAAAGGTTTTCGCCCCGTGGGGGCTGACTTTCCGGTATTCCTCGACCCGAAGACCGGCGAGGAATACGCCCTCGCCCGTACCGAACGCAAGAGCGGTCGAGGCTATGGCGGCTTCGTGTTCCATGCCAGCCCTGAAGTGACCTTGGAGGAGGACCTGGTTCGCCGGGACTTGACCATCAACGCCATGGCTGAAGATGACCATGGCAACCTGACCGATCCGTACCACGGCCAACGCGATCTGGAAGCCCGCGTTCTGCGTCACGTATCCCCCGCTTTCGCCGAAGATCCCCTCCGAGTTTTGCGAGTTGCCCGCTTTGCCGCACGCTATGCACCGCTGGGCTTCAAGGTGGCGGACGAAACCCTTGGACTGATGCGCCAGCTCAGTGAGTCCGGCGAATTGGAAGCATTGACGGCTGAGCGCAGCTGGAAAGAAATTTCCCGCGCCCTCATGGAAAAACAGCCACAGGTATTTATTCAGGTCCTACGCGACTGCACGGCCCTCAAGGTCCTGATGCCCGAGGTCGATGCGCTGTTCGGCGTGCCTCAGCCTGAAGCCCACCACCCGGAAATCGACACGGGCTTGCACACCCTGAGCGTGCTGGAACAGGCGGCACTGCACCAGCAACCCCTGACCGTCCGCTGGGCTTGCCTGCTCCATGACCTGGGCAAAGGCCTGACACCCGAACACGAATGGCCGCGGCACATCGCCCATGAGCACAAAGGCTTGAAGCTGATCAAAGCGGTCAATGAGCGCTTCAAGGTACCGCGCGATTGTCAGGAACTGGCACTGTTGGTCGGCCAGTATCACACCCATGGTCATCGTGCGCTTGAGCTGAAGGCGTCCACCTTGCTTGAGCTGTTGCAGAGTTTTGACGTGTACCGTCGGCCTCAGCGCTTCGAGGAGTTCATCGCGGCGTGCGAGATGGATGCCCGTGGTCGCAAAGGCCTGGAAAATCGAAGTTATCCACAGGCGGATTATCTGCGCGGCGCAGCAGCGGCGACCCGCGCAGTGGCAGTGCAGCCTTTGCTGGAGAAAGGCTTCAAGGGTCCGGAGCTGGGTGAGGCGATCAAGCGGGAGCGACTCAGGGTATTGAAAGCGTATAAGGAATCAGCGGGCTGACACCCCGTTTGCAGCTCAGGTGAGCGCGCCGATCTGATCGCGAGCAGGCTCGCTCCCACAGGGCTCGTGGCAGACATGGCCTCTGCGTTCGCATAGATCAATGTGGGAGCGAGCCTGCTCGCGATGACGTTATGAAAGTCGCAGCAGGTCCAAAGGCGTAAGTTGCTCCCCCCGCCATTCGAAAGCCACCGGCGCCAGTACCTGATCAATCTGCGCTTCTTCCCACAACGCGGCAAAGCTCTTGCCCACACCAGGATGAATCCGATCCGGCGCGATCAACGACAACGGCCACAACACGAAGGCATTCTTGAGGATCTCCGCGCGAGGCAGGATCAGCCCGTCGAAGTTGCCAACCTGTTCGCCATATAACAGCACGTCGATATCCAGCGGCAGCCCCTTGCGGTCCGGCGCATAGCGACCGTTGTCCGCCTCGATGAACTTGAGGCGACGATCCAGCTCCATCAACGGCAGATCCGTGAAGGCCGAAACGACAAAATTGAAGAAAGGCCCGCTTTTGATACCCACCGGCTGGCTCTCGAACACGGCCGAACAGCGCATGTCCACCAGGAATCCGGCCAAGGCCTCCAGACCGGCGCATAGATGGGTTTCGCGCTCGATGTTGCTGCCGAGCCCGAGAAAAACCTGAGTCAGCGGCATCCGCGCTCGATCTCCACGCCAACGCCGCTGGCCGCCGGTACGGCGCCGGGCTTGGTCACTTTCAGACGCAACCAGGTGATCTTGAACTCATCCATGAGTTCCTGGGCCAGTCGCTCGGCGAAGGTCTCGACCAATTGGAACTGCGCCTGCTCGGCAAACGCCTGGATGCGCGAGGAGACGCTGGCGTAGTCGAGCGCCAGGGTCAGGTCGTCGCCCGCGGCAGCCGGGCGGTTGTCCCAGGCGAAGCTCAGGTCAAGCCGCAGGCACTGTCGGATGCCTCGCTCCCAGTCGTAGGCACCGATTACCGTGTCGACTTCCAGGCCCTCGATAAACACTCTGTCCAAGCACTCTTCTCCGCAGCACGACAAGGGCGCAATGCGCCGTTAGAATCAGGGCGTCCTCGCCCGGAATAGTTAGCATGTTTTGGTTACTGGCGATTCTCGCCTACCTGCTCGGCTCGCTGTCCTTCGCCATTTTGCTCAGCCGCCTGACCGGTCGCCCGGATCCGCGAATGAGTGGCTCAGGCAATGCCGGAGCCACCAACATGCTGCGCCTGGCCGGACGCAAACTCGCGATCCTGACCCTGCTGGGCGACCTCTGCAAAGGCCTTGTCCCGGTATTGATCGCCAGCCTTGCAGGGCTCTCGTTGCAGCAACAGGCCTGGATCGGCGTCTGCGCCGTCATCGGCCATCTATTCCCGCTGTACTTTCGCTTTCGGGGCGGCAAGGGTGTCGCCACCGCCGCCGGCATGCTGCTGGGCCTGTACCCGCCCGCCGCCCTGCTGGCTGTCTGTGCCTGGCTGCTGACCTTCTACCTGACCCGCACCAGCTCCCTGGCCGCGCTGATCGCCACGCCGTTGACCCTACCGTTGCTGGCCTGGCAGGAACCGGCGGCCTTGCTACCAATGACCGCCCTGGTCGCACTGATCGTCTGGCGTCACCGGGGCAATCTACGCGACCTGTTCGCCGGGCGCGAACGGCATTTTTAAATGACGCCTCACAGCGGCGCCAACTGCTCCATCGGCCAGCGCGCCTGCACACTTATCGCCAGGCTTTCCTGCTGGCCGGCCTGCAATCGCTGGCAGCCGGCAAAGGCAATCATTGCGCCGTTATCTGTACAGAACTCCGGTCGGGCGTAGTAAACGTCGCCCTTCATGTCGCCGAGCATTTTCTCCAGCGATGTGCGCAGGGCCTTGTTCGCGCTCACACCACCGGCGATCACCAGGCGCTTGAGCCCGGCCTGCTTGAGGGCACGCTTGCACTTGATGGTCAAAGTCTCCACCACGGCCTGCTGGAACGCCAGCGAGATGTCGCAACGGGCTTGTTCACTGTCGTCCCCGGCGCTGACGCACTGCTGCCAGGTGTTCAGCGCGAAGGTCTTCAATCCGCTGAAACTGAAATCCAGGCCCGGGCGGTCGCACATCGGTCGCGGGAACACGAAGCGCCCATCGACCCCTTGCGTTGCAAGCCGGGAGATTTCCGGCCCGCCTGGATAATTGAGGCCCATCATTTTTGCAGTTTTGTCGAACGCTTCGCCGGCGGCATCGTCGAGGGTTTCGCCGAGCAACTCGTATTGGCCGATGCCATCGACCCGGATGAGCTGCGTATGGCCGCCCGATACCAACAAAGCGACGAACGGAAACTGTGGCGGTTGCGCCTCCAGCATCGGCGCAAGCAAGTGGCCTTCCATGTGATGCACACCCAAGGCCGGGATACCCCAGGCAAAGGCCAGCGCCTGGGCACAGGAAGCGCCCACCAGCAACGCGCCCACCAGGCCCGGGCCGGCGGTGTAGGCGATGCCGTCGATCTCGGTCGGCACGCAGCCAGCTTCGGCCAGAACCTGACGGATCAAGGGCAGCATGCGCTTGACGTGATCACGGGAGGCCAACTCGGGCACCACCCCGCCATAGGCGCGATGCAGGTCGATCTGGCTGAACAGCGCATCGGCCAGCAGGCCGCGTTCACTGTCGTAAAGTGCGACACCGGTTTCGTCGCAAGAGGTTTCTAATCCCAGTACTAGCATGGGTTTGCGCCTTGTAGAGGCTGAATTCGAAGGCGCGCATAATAGTCGCCACGTTGTGCCCCGACCAGCGGTTTTCGATCAGAGGCTTTGCATTCCGAGCGTTGAGGGGTTAACATCCGCAACCCTTAAAAACCGACGTCTTCAAGTGCTCTTTTGCCGCGAGGATGTTGACCCCGGTAATGAATGAAGGTAGCTCTGGATGCCAGCCGTCAAAGTAAAAGAGAACGAACCCTTCGACGTAGCTCTGCGTCGTTTCAAGCGCTCCTGCGAAAAAGCCGGTGTTCTGGCTGAAGTTCGTAGCCGCGAATTCTACGAGAAGCCGACTTCTGAGCGTAAGCGCAAGGCAGCAGCCGCTGTTAAGCGTCACGCCAAGAAAGTTCAGCGCGAACAGCGCCGCGCCGTACGTCTGTACTAATACACAGACGTCCGTAGCAAGCTTCTGCCAAGCCCGGCCCTCAAGCCGGGCTTATGGCATTTGCGGAATAACGCTTGATGCTTCACCGTCAAAGCCGCAGACGCGACCAAGACAACCTGCTTCACCGCGTCAGACCTGGCTCTTTTGCCAGCGGTGCACGTCTTTCCTGACGAGCCTTCCAAGGCTACCGACGAGCACACCCTGATTCCTCTAACGACGATCAGCCCAAGGCACCTGCCTGCGTGCCCGCTTCATGAGCTATCCGAGGCCTGAACAGCCGTTACCGGACTCAGCGCAACACATTCAAACAGTCGAATACTGATAGTTATTAACGTCAGTGGATTATCGGCAGATACACTTCCCGACAGCGATGATGCAGACGACCCGGTCGAGCCACCGATTTAGCGTGCCTCAAACCCAGACCCGGTTACGCCTGCCGATTTCGGGTCCATATTTCGCGCAGTGATGATGAGAACGCCATGGCCGGGCTGATTCCCCAGAGCTTTATTGACGACCTCCTGAACCGCACCGACATCGTCGACGTGGTCAGCTCTCGCCTGCAAATGAAGAAAGCGGGCAAGAACTACACAGCCTGCTGCCCGTTCCACAAAGAGAAAACGCCTTCTTTCAGCGTCAGCCCCGACAAGCAGTTCTACTATTGCTTCGGCTGTGGCGCTGGCGGCAACGCCCTCGGCTTCATCATGGACCACGACAACCTGGACTTCCCCCAGGCGGTCGAAGAACTGGCCAAAGCCGCCGGCATGGAAGTACCCCGCGAGGAAAGCGGTCGACAGCACAAGCCACGCCAACCGACCGATTCTCCGCTTTACCCACTGCTGACCGCGGCAGCGGATTTTTATCGCCAGGCCCTAAAAAGCCACCCGGCACGCAAGGCCGCGGTGGACTATCTAAAGGGCCGCGGCCTGACCGGCGAAATCGCCCGGGACTTCGGCCTCGGCTTCGCACCGCCCGGCTGGGACAATCTGTACAAGCACCTGAGCAGCGATACGTTGCAGCAGCGCGCCATGATCGACGCCGGCCTGCTGATTGAAAATGCCGAAACCGGCAAGCGCTACGACCGCTTCCGCGACCGGGTCATGTTTCCGATCCGCGACACGCGCGGGCGGATCATTGCCTTTGGTGGCCGGGTGCTGGGCGACGACAAGCCGAAATACCTGAACTCCCCGGAAACCCCGGTGTTCCATAAGGGACAAGAACTCTACGGCTTGTATGAAGCGCGCAAGAACAACCGCAACCTCGATGAAATCATTGTCGTCGAAGGCTACATGGACGTTATTGCCCTGGCCCAACAAGGCCTGCGCAACGCTGTGGCGACCCTGGGCACAGCCACCAGCGAAGAACACATGAAACGCCTGTTTCGCGTCGTGCCCAACGTGCTGTTTTGCTTCGACGGTGACCAGGCCGGTCGCAACGCCGCCTGGCGCGCCCTGGAAGCTACCTTGCCGTGCCTGCAGGACGGCCGCCGGGCACGCTTTCTGTTCCTGCCCGAGGGCGAAGACCCGGACACCCTGGTGCGCTCCGAAGGTACCGACGCGTTCCGGGCACGAATTAACCAGCACGCCCAACCATTGGCCGATTATTTCTTCCAGCAGTTGACCGAGGAAGCCGACCCGCGCTCCCTCGAAGGCAAGGCCCACATGGCCACCCTCGCGGCACCACTGATCGACAAGGTGCCCGGTGCCAACCTGCGCACACTGATGCGCCAGCGCCTGACCGAAATCACCGGCTTGAACAGCGAAGCGGTCAATCAACTGGTGCACAGCGCGCCCCAGGAGGCGCCGCCGGCTTATGACCCGGGCATCGATTACGACGCGATGCCGGATTTCGCCGACTATCATCAACCTCAGCAGGATTACGCCCCCCAGCAGGAATGGACGCCGAAAAAACCCGGTAGCGGCGGCAAGAAATGGGACAAGAAACCCTGGGACAAGAACGGCAAGCGTGGCGATCGCGACCAACCACGTGCCCCGCGCGTGCCGGCCGCCGTCGAACCACCAACACTGGCCGCCTTGCGCACCTTGCTGCATCACCCGCAACTGGCGGAAAAAGTCGAGGACGCAGGGCACTTCGCCGCCGAGGACCACAGCAATACGCAATTGCTGGTGGCACTCCTTGAAGCCGTGCAGAAGAACCCCAAGCTAAACTCTTTCCAGTTGATCGCGCGGTGGCACGGTACCGAGCAGGGACGTCTTTTGAAGGCCCTGGCCGAGAAGGAATGGCTGATTGATGGAGACAACCTTGAACAACAGTTTTTCGACACCATTACTAGCTTGTCCGCCCGCCAACGCGAGCGAAATCTGGAACAACTTCTGCGAAAAGCTCGCCAGAGCGAGTTGACCAGCGAAGAGAAAAACCAATTGCGCGACTTACTTAGCCGCAATGTTTGCGCATCAAACCCGACCTCAACTGGCGCGTGAGGTCACAGCTCAGGTATAATCCTCGGCTTGTTTTTTGCCCGCCAAGACCTTCAGTGGATAGGGTGTTATGTCCGGAAAAGCGCAACAGCAGTCTCGTATCAAAGAGTTGATCCTATTGGGTCGTGAGCAGGGCTACCTGACTTACGCGGAGGTCAACGACCACCTGCCGGAGGATATTTCAGATCCGGAACAGGTGGAAGACATCATCCGCATGATCAACGACATGGGGATCAACGTATTCGAGGTTGCTCCAGATAAGGATGCCCTTATGCTGGCCGACGCCGATACCGACGAGGCGGCCGCTGAAGAAGCGGCCGCAGCGTTGGCAGCGGTCGAGACCGACATTGGTCGCACCACCGACCCCGTGCGCATGTATATGCGTGAAATGGGCACGGTAGAGCTCCTCACACGCGAAGGCGAAATCGAAATCGCCAAGCGTATTGAAGAAGGCATCCGTGAAGTGATGGGCGCAATCGCGCACTTCCCTGGCACGGTTGACCATATTCTCTCCGAGTACACCCGCGTCACCACCGAAGGTGGCCGCCTGTCCGACGTCTTGAGCGGTTATATCGACCCGGACGACGGCATTGCGCCGCCTGCTGCCGAAGTGCCGCCGCCAATCGACGCGAAAGCCGTCAAGGCCGACGACGACACCGATGACGAAGACGCCGAAGCGAGCGACGACGAGGAAGAAGCCGAAAGCGGTCCGGATCCGATCATCGCAGCGCAGCGTTTCGGCGCTGTGTCCGACCAGATGGAAATCACCCGCAAGGCGCTGAAAAAGCACGGCCGCAACAACAAGCAGGCAATTGCCGAGCTGTTGGCACTGGCCGAGCTGTTCATGCCGATCAAGCTGGTACCGAAGCAATTCGAAGGCCTGGTCGAACGTGTGCGCAGTGCCCTGGATCGCTTGCGCCAGCAAGAGCGCGCGATCATGCAGCTTTGCGTGCGTGATGCCCGCATGCCGCGCGCCGACTTCCTGCGTCAGTTCCCTGGTAACGAAGTCGACGAAAGCTGGACCGATGCACTGGCCAAGGGCAAGAGCAAATACGCTGAAGCCATTGCCCGCCTGCAACCGGACATCATTCGTTGCCAGCAGAAGCTGAGCGCGCTGGAAGCCGAGACCGGCCTGAGCATCGCCGAGATCAAGGACATCAACCGTCGCATGTCGATCGGCGAGGCCAAGGCCCGTCGCGCGAAGAAAGAGATGGTCGAAGCGAACTTGCGTCTGGTGATCTCCATCGCCAAGAAGTACACCAACCGCGGCCTGCAATTCCTCGACCTGATCCAGGAAGGCAACATCGGCCTGATGAAGGCGGTGGACAAGTTCGAATACCGTCGCGGCTACAAGTTCTCGACTTATGCCACCTGGTGGATCCGTCAGGCGATCACTCGCTCGATCGCCGACCAGGCCCGCACCATCCGTATCCCGGTGCACATGATCGAGACGATCAACAAGCTCAACCGTATTTCCCGGCAGATGCTGCAGGAAATGGGTCGCGAACCGACGCCGGAAGAGCTGGGCGAACGCATGGAAATGCCTGAGGACAAGATCCGCAAGGTATTGAAGATCGCCAAGGAGCCGATCTCCATGGAAACCCCGATCGGCGATGACGAAGACTCCCATCTGGGTGACTTCATCGAAGACTCCACCATGCAGTCTCCGATCGATGTCGCCACTGTCGAGAGTCTCAAGGAAGCGACTCGCGAAGTGCTTTCCGGCCTCACTGCCCGTGAAGCCAAGGTACTGCGCATGCGTTTCGGCATCGACATGAATACCGACCACACCCTCGAGGAAGTCGGTAAACAGTTCGATGTCACCCGTGAGCGCATTCGTCAGATCGAAGCCAAGGCGTTGCGCAAACTGCGCCACCCGACGCGAAGCGAGCATCTGCGCTCCTTCCTCGACGAGTGACCTTCAAACCCCCCGGCCCTGCCGGGGGTTTTGTTATGTGCAACAGATAAAATCCCCCTCGTTACGCTCCTCACCACCCTGTGGCCCGTCTACACTCGAATCATCCTCCCCAAGCCATGACGAGACAGTGATGCCCAGACTGACGGCCGCGCTTTTGCTGTCATTGATGACCTGGACCGCAACAGCTGGCGCGTTGACGCTCACCGACGAGGAGCTCCGCTGGCTCAAGGACCACCCCGACCTGCGCCTGGGCGTCGATGCCTCATGGCCGCCGTTTGAGTTCCGCGATGACCAGGGCCGCTATCAGGGCCTGGCCGCCGACTACGTCGACATCATTCGTGAGCGGCTGGCCATCAGGCTCACCCCCATCGAGCCCGCTAGCTGGACCGCCGTGCTGGAGCAGGTCGTACAGGGCAAGATAGACCTCCTGCCGGGCATCATGTCCACGCCGGAGCGCCAGAACTACCTGGCGTTTACCCGGCCTTACCTGGACTTCCCCATTGTCATTCTGGCCCATCGCGGTGGCGCCCAGCCCCACAACCTCAAGGAGCTGTACGGGCTGAAAATCGCCGTGGTAGAGAACTATGCCCCCCATGAACTGCTGCGCAACCACCATCCCGACCTGAATCTCGTGGCGCTGCCCAACGTCAGCTCAGCCCTGCAAGCACTGGCAACCGACGAGGTGGATGCGGTGGTCGGCGACCTGGCTTCCAGTGTCTGGAGCCTGCGCCAACTCAAGCTCGAAGGTCTTTATGTCAGCGGGGAAACGCCTTATCGCTATCAGTTGGCAATGGCCGTCCCTCGAGACAACAAGATATTGGTGGGTATCCTGGACAAGGTCATGGCCGACATGAGCCCGGCCGAAGTTGCCGAGATCCAGCAGAAGTGGGTCGGCAATGTGCATGACTACCGCCAGCTCTGGTCAGATTTGCTGGTCTACGGCCTGCCTGCACTATTGCTCCTGGTCGGGATACTGGCGGTGGTGATTCGCATCAACCGCCGACTCAGCTCGGAAATCGCCCGACGGGTCGAGCTGGAACAGGAGCTGCGCAGCAGCGAATACCATTACCGCGGGCTGGTGGAGAGCCTGTCGGCCATTGCCTGGGAGGCAAGGGTCAGCGACTTCACCTACAGCTACGTGTCGCCCCATGCCGAAGACCTGCTGGGTTATCCCCTTTCCCATTGGCTGATCCCAGGCTTCTGGCGCAACATCATTCATCCGGCCGACCTGATCCGTGCCCAGACCTACTGTGATCATGAAGTGCTGGCCGGGCGCGATCACTGCATCGACTATCGCGTGATCACCGCCGATGGCCGCTGCCTGTGGGTGCGCGACATTGTCAGTCTGATCGAACACGGTCACGAACCGGTGATGCGCGGGCTGATGATCGATATCAGCGAAGCCAAGCGCACCGAGGAAGCACTGCGCCTTTCGGAGCAGAAATTTGGCTCAGTGTTCCGCCAATGCCCGGACATCCTGGTGATCGCACGGCTGATGGACGGTTGTCTGCTGGAGGTCAACAAGGCCTTCGAGGAGCAGATCGGCCTGAGTGCCGCCGAGGTGGTGGGGCGCAGCGCAACCGAATTGAATATCTGGGGCATCCAAGGCGTGGGGCCGGGCCTGTTGCAGCGCTTGCAGGCCGGCAGCATTCGCAACCTGGAAATGCCCTTTCGCCGTAGCAATGGCCAGGTGTTCACCGGACTGATCTCCGCCGAACCCTTCGACCTCGACACGACGCCAGCCCTGGTCGTGGTAGTGCGGGACATCAGCCAGCTCAAGGAAACCCAGCAGCAATTGCAGACCTCCGAAGAGAAGTTTGCCAAGGCATTCCACGCCTCGCCCGATGGCTTGCTACTGTCCCGGCAAAGCGATGGTTTGCTGATTGAAGTCAACGAAGGTTTCAGCCGCATTACCGGTTTCAACAGCGCCCTGTCGGTGGACCGCTCTACCCTGGACCTGGGCATCTGGGTCAACCTCAACGAGCGCAAGCAGATGCTCAACCTGCTGAAACGGGACGGCTTCGTGAAGGACTTCAGCTGCCATATCCGTCGCAACGACGGGCAGGTACGGCTTTGCGAAGTCTCCAGTCGCCCGCTGCCCATCGGCAACGAAGACTGCATGCTGACCATCGCCCGAGACATCACCGAACGCCATCTCATGCAGGAGAAACTGCAACAAGCCGCCACCGTGTTCGAAAGCACGGCCGAAGGCGTGCTGATCACCGATACGCAACAGCACATCAGCGCGGTGAACCGAGCCTTCACCGAAATCACCGGCTACAGCGAAACCGAAGCCTTGGGCCATACACCTCGGTTACTGGCTTCCGGCCTGCATGACAGCGCGTTCTATGCCGCGATGTGGCACCAGTTGACGGCGGAAGGTCACTGGCAGGGCGAGATTTCCAATCGGCGCAAGAACGGCGAGCTGTACCCCAGTTGGCTGACCATCAGCGCGGTGCGCAATCGGGATCAACAGATCACCCATTTCGTTGCGGTCTTCGCCGATATCTCCAGCCTCAAACATGCCCAGGCCCGGCTCGATTACCAGGCTCACCACGATCCACTGACCGGCCTGCCGAATCGCACGCTGTTCGAAAGCCGCTTGCTGACGGCCCTCAACAGCCAGCAGGAAAACGGCGGCCAGGGCGCGGTGCTGTTCTTGGACCTGGACCGCTTCAAGCACATCAACGACAGCCTCGGACACCCGGTCGGCGACCTGCTGCTCAAAGGCATTGCCGTGCGCTTGCGCGAGCAACTTCGCGACATCGACACCGTGGCGCGCCTGGGCGGCGACGAGTTCATCATCCTGCTGCCTGGCTTGCAGCAGCCCAGCGACGCCGAGCACATCGCCCAGAAACTATTGAACTGCTTTGCCGCGCCATTCCAGGCCGGCGAGCACGAGTTTTTCATCAGCGCCAGCATTGGCACCAGCCTCTACCCACAGGATGGCTGCGACGTCGCCACGCTGGTCAAGAATGCTGACGCTGCGATGTACCGCTCCAAGGCCAAGGGGCGCAACCGGGTGGAAAGCTACACCCGCGACCTCACCGCCCAGGCCAGCGAGCGCGTAGCCCTGGAACACGAGCTGCGACGGGCGATCGAGCGCAACGAACTGTCATTATCCTTCCAACCAAAAATCAGCCTCGTCGACAACCGCCTGGTGGGCGCCGAGGCGCTGATTCGCTGGACCCACCCGACATTTGGCGACGTACCGCCGGAACATTTCATCCCCCTGGCGGAAGAAAACGGCATGATCCTGCAAATTGGCGACTGGGTACTGGAACATGCCTGCCAGCAGTTAAGTGAGTGGAACAGCACCCATGACAGCCTGGGCCCTCTGTCAGTCAACCTCGCCGGCGCCCAATTGCGCCAGCCCAACCTGTTGGGACGTATCGAACAACTGCTGCGCGAACACCATCTCAAGCCAGGCTTGTTGCAACTGGAAATTACCGAAAACTTCATCATGAGCCAGGCCGAAGAGGCCCTGACGGTGCTGCACCAGTTGAAAAAGCTCGGTGTGCAATTGGCCATCGACGACTTCGGCACGGGTTACTCTTCCCTCAGCTACCTCAAGCGCCTGCCGCTGGACATCCTCAAGATCGACCAATCCTTCGTCCGCGGCCTGCCCGACGACCCCCACGACGCGGCCATCGTGCGGGCAATCATCGCCCTGGGCCGCAGCATGCAATTCACCATCATCGCCGAGGGCGTCGAAACCCTGGCCCAGCAGCAATTCCTGAGCGAAGAAGGTTGCGAACAGATCCAGGGCTACATCGTCAGCCTGCCCCTGGGCGCCGACGAGTTTGCCGCCACGTTTCTTCGTGTGACCGTATCGGATTTTTCGGATAGCACAGCCGAGAAACCGTCGCTATAATCCGCGACCTACTGAGGGCCTATAGCTCAGTTGGTTAGAGCAGAGGACTCATAATCCTTTGGTCCACGGTTCAAGTCCGTGTGGGCCCACCATCTTGAAAGCCGCGCATTGCGCGGCTTTTGCGTATCTAGCGTCCTCCCGCTAGCATCCTTCCCGCCGATACAATAAAAATCCCATCCCTCACCGAGATGCCCATCATCGCCAGCCCCAGCCTCCCGCGACTGTTTCTTGAACTGTTCTGGCAACTTGGCATCCTTCTGGTGCCGGCCTTTTTCGTCACCGTGCTGCCGCCCCCACTGGCTTTGCTGGCCGTGGTATTCCTCGGGCTGCTGATGGGCCTTGCTGCTCGCCTGGGCTTTTTGGCGATGGGCCGAGGCATTGCCCGGGTGACGGTCGGTGCCGTGTTTGGCCTAGGTTTCAGCCTCGGCCGGGCGCTGCCCGAGTGGTGGGGCATCTTGGTGGCGATCGTCGGCATCGTTGTTGGGCTCGCCTGCGTCAGTAGCTGGGAACGGCGCCTTGGGTTGGCGCCCGTTTCCAGCAAAGGGCCGAGTGCCTGGGGTGGAAACGAGCCGATGCTGACCCCTGAAGGCGAGCCAATCCGGGTCTTCAACCACGGCGAAATCGCCATGGGTGGCCCGACTTATTGCGACTATCTGTTCCCTGACGGTGTGCTTCTACAAGGCATTGGCTCCTCGGCAGTGTTCTCCAGCGACGGGCGCTACTTCGCCGCACCGGTACCGTCCCGGCAGGCATGGGGGCTGGTGGTCCTCGACCGTCAGCAACGCCAGCTGTACCGCTGCGCCGACAGCGAGCTCTGGGAGTTGGACGCTTTTGATCTCGACCTGCTGAGCGGACGACATAGCCCACTGGTGGATAACAGCGCTCGCAAAACCCGGCTCGATGAGCTGTTGCAAACCGCCAGCGTCACCCACCTGGTGCCTGTCGCCGATCTTTGGCTGGAAGCCGACTGGCATCCTGAGCCGACCTTCGAGCGGCGCTCCGCTAATGGCCAGCAGTGCCTTCAGGGCAATATTTCTTTGCCTTCGACTTTTCGCGACTTGCCCCAGCCACTGGATCCCCTGCATTCACCGCGCTATACCATCAGCATCAATGGACAACCGTCCGGCCTGTTGATGGCGGCAGACGCGCCGTTGATATGGAGCACCGATCAACGCGCGCTAGTGTGCCTGGCTCAGGAGCAAAGCGGTGACGCGGAGGGCGACCAGTATTGGTTGTGGCAGCTCGACATCGGCTGGCGCGTCCTGCCATCGCCCTGGGTGAGGAGTGTCGCGGAACCGTCCTTCTACTGGCATCAATTGCTGAGCCTCGACGCGGACCATGTACGTATCGGCGCGTACCTCGATTATCCGCGCCCAGGTTCCGGCCGTTACGGCTATCGCCTGGACAGCATCCACGGCGATACCGAAACCCAGGCCGGCCATGACGCCCAAGGCCGCGTACAGGTCGCTGAATTCAAACTGACCCGCATGGCCATTGCGTTGCCGTTGGACAGTCGAGGAGCACGCGGTGATGCGTTGATCGAGACACAGCCGATGCTAGATGGTGCCTGCGCTCAGTTGAGCTGGCTTGGCGACAATCGCGAAGGGCTTGGGGGCTATCGCTGTCAGATCGGTGACTGGCACTTGCCGGGAAGTTGGTTGTTGGACCACCGTGTCTCAGACTGCGGACGTTACCTCGCACTACTGCCCTTCGAAAACTCAACGACCGTGACCACCCATGGCGTGATTGCGGACACGAAGGATCGACGCCTGCTGGAAGGGCCGGCGATGTGGGTGGAACGCATCCTCGATTTTCGTGATGGCCAGCTGAGCCTGGCAGTGGTTGCCGGTCGACTTGACCAGGACCTGGAGGGCAGCGCGCTGCAACGTTTCAATGTCCAGGCGCCGCAGAACGGTAGCGCCAACGCCACTTCGTTCTTTCATCCCGACGAGCGATCCCGGTTGTTCTACGACACCGTGGAACTGCAGGTAGTCGATTCACAGCTTCAGAGAATGCCACCCTGGCGCCTGGTGGATCGTCCGCAAGCCGCCAACGCCGAAGGGGACTTCATCCAGCCTGCACCCGACCACCGGGACGCCGCCTGGTTGTTCGGCAGCGAGACGGAATATGCAGACAGTTGGGTACGCGCGCAGACGCCCCGGCTCGGAGGACACCTGCTGACAGCTTCAGGCTGCGCGCTGGTCGACCTGGCACCGTCGATGATCTGGTCGACGGATAGCCGTTATCTGGCCCTGACCTGCATGGCGACCGATGTGACAGAACAGTGTGGAAACTATCGAGGCTGGCAATTGCTGCTCCTGGATATCCAGGAGCACACGTTGCGGGTGCATCCGCAGTGGCTGGGCAAGCGGCCGCTGTTTGAGAGTTTCGACGACGAACAGCTGCATGTACGCTGCTTTGAGCGTGATTGGGAAGCGCCAGACGATGACGACCCAGGCTCTGTGCAGTCGTTCCCGCGGGCTCTACTGTTGCAGTTGCCCACCGAACAATTGGTTTGCCAGGACGGTTTATGGCTCAGGCCGTCACAGATACACCTGGCCCATGCCTGGCGAACGCTGGCTTTACCTGCCATTGGCTATTTCCCACGTGAGAGCCTGTAACATGTTCGCTATCGAATGCCCGCGCCGGAGCCCACTTTGACTGACACCCGCCCTCCCGTTCTCGACGAAATCGACCGACAACTGATCGCGGCGCTGCAAATCAATGCACGGGAAAGCGTCGCCATGCTTGCCCGGCAGCTAGGCATCGCCCGCACGACCGTGACCTCACGGTTGGCGCGGCTGGAAAAAACCAAGGTGATCACTGGATACGGCGTGCGCCTGGGGCAGCGGGTGATAGACGGCGGTTTGCAGGCCTATGTCGGTATCAAGGTTCAACCGCGCTCCGGCAAGGACGTGCTGCGGCGCTTGAGCGCCATGGCCCAGGTCCAGCAGTTGTGCGCGGTCAGCGGTGAGTTCGACTATGTCGCCTGGCTGCGCACGGACTCGCCGGAGCAGCTGGACCAGTTGCTGGACCAGATCGGCAGCGTGGACGGTGTGGAGAAGACCACTACGTCGATCATCCTCAGCAGCAAGATCGATCGGGGCCAGCCCGTCTAAGCCCAGCAGGGAACAACGTCAGTTACTGTGTTTGATGGGCGAAGTTTTCGATCCTGACCTGCCCCTCCGGGAAGGTCGCGATAATCTCCAATTCCCCCCCCATGGCGCGGATGTAATTTCGTAGCGTACTGATGTACATGTCGGTACGGCGTTCCATTTTCGAGACTGCCGCCTGGTTGATATGCAGCGTCTTGGCCAAAGCATCCTGGCTCAGCTCCTGCGCCTGACGCAACTCGTGCAACGGCATTTCTGCACGCAGTTTCTGATACAGAGTCTCTGCACGAGCCCGGGAGTCAGGCGAACGACGTGCAATCAAGTCGGAAAATTTCTTAGCCATTGTCAAAGCCCTCTCTCTTCAATGCTTCCAGATGCTCGTCATAGAGACGTTCAGCCAAAGGCACACATTCCTGATACCAACGGTCCTGGCCGGTTTTGTCTCCCCCGATCAGCAGGATGGCGCAACGGCGTGGATCAAACGCATAGAGCACACGATAAGGCCTACCTGCGTGTTGTACTCGTAACTCACGAAGGTTGCCATGACGCGAGCCCTTGATATCACTGGTGTGAGGAAAACCCAGATGCGGCCCGGCATCGCCAAGCAGCATCACCGAGGCCTGCACTGAATCTTGCTCGGTCTCACTGAGACAGCTCCACCACATCTCAAATTCGTCGGTGTATTCAACGTCCCATTTCATTCAAATATGCCACCCAGGATATATAACCTCAAGGGAATAATCTTAGGAGATTCGGTGGTAGCTGCTCCTGTTGATCGCACAGACAATTGTTAAGGTAAGTTTCCGCGGGAGCGAGCGTGCTCGCGATGGCGCTGGTTCAGCCACATCTTCATGACTGACAGGCCGCTAGCGCGAGCAAGCTCGCTCCCACAGAGAACCTGTTTCGTCATTACGATTCATCAATACGTCAAAGCGACTGAAAACCGCTCAAAACGACGACATATTGTGTCTTATTAACGTGTTCCACCCTCCCTAGAATGGCTGGCATCTTTCCTATACTCAGACGCGAAGGCCGCGTCGAGTCGCCCATCAAGGTCAGCCATGAACAAGAACAATCGCCACCCAGCAGACGGTAAGAAACCCATCACCATTTTTGGCCCGGACTTTCCTTTCGCCTTTGACGACTGGATCGAGCATCCGGCTGGCCTGGGCAGTATTCCCGCCCACAACCACGGTACGGAAGTGGCGATTGTCGGTGCCGGGATCGCCGGCCTGGTGGCGGCGTACGAGCTGATGAAGCTCGGCCTCAAGCCCGTGGTCTACGAGGCGTCGAAGATGGGTGGGCGCCTGCGCTCACAGGCGTTCAACGGTGCCGAAGGGGTGATTGCCGAGCTGGGCGGCATGCGTTTTCCGGTGTCATCCACTGCGTTCTACCATTACGTCGACAAGTTGGGCCTGGAGACCAAACCGTTTCCCAACCCGTTGACCCCGGCGTCCGGCAGCACGGTCATCGACCTGGAAGGCCAGACCTATTACGCACAGAAGCTGGCGGATCTTCCAGCCCTGTTCCAGGAAGTTGCCGATGCCTGGGCCGATGCCCTGGAAGATGGTGCGCGCTTCGGCGATATCCAGCAGGCGATCCGCGACCGCGACGTGCCGCGCCTGAAGGAACTGTGGAATACCTTGGTACCCTTGTGGGATGACCGCACGTTCTACGACTTCGTCGCCACATCCAAGGCATTCGCCAAGCTCTCGTTCCAGCACCGCGAAGTGTTCGGCCAGGTCGGTTTCGGCACGGGCGGCTGGGATTCGGACTTCCCCAATTCGATGCTGGAAATCTTCCGCGTCGTGATGACCAACTGCGACGACCACCAGCATCTGGTAGTCGGTGGCGTCGAACAGGTGCCCCACGGTATCTGGAACCACGTGCCGGAACGCTGTGCACACTGGCCAGAAGGTACCAGCCTGAATTCTCTGCACCTGGGCGCCCCACGCAGCGGTGTGAAGCGCATTGCCCGCGCCACCGATGGACGTTTCAGCGTGACCGACGTCTGGGAAAACACCCGCGAATACGCCGCCGTGCTGGTCACCTGCCAGAGCTGGCTGCTGACCACCCAGATCGAATGCGAAGAGGCGCTGTTCTCGCAAAAAATGTGGATGGCCCTGGACCGCACCCGCTACATGCAATCGTCGAAGACGTTCGTGATGGTCGACCGGCCGTTCTGGAAGGACAAGGACCCGGAAACCGGCCGCGACCTGATGAGCATGACCCTGACCGACCGCCTGACCCGTGGCACCTATCTGTTCGACAACGGGGACGACAAGCCGGGGGTGATTTGCCTGTCGTATTCCTGGATGAGCGACGCGTTGAAAATGCTGCCCCATCCGGTGGAAAAACGCGTGAAGCTGGCCCTCGATGCCCTGAAGAAGATCTACCCCAAGGTGGACATCGCCGCGCGCATCATCGGCGACCCGATCACCGTGTCCTGGGAAGCCGACCCGCATTTCCTCGGCGCCTTCAAGGGCGCCCTGCCTGGCCACTATCGCTACAACCAGCGCATGTATGCGCATTTCATGCAGGACGACATGCCGGCCGAACAACGCGGGATCTTTATCGCCGGTGATGACGTCTCATGGACACCGGCCTGGGTCGAAGGCGCGGTACAGACCTCGCTCAATGCCGTGTGGGGGATCATGAAACACTTCGGCGGTGAAACTCACGCCGAGAACCCGGGTCCAGGCGATGTATTCCATGAGATCGGTCCGATCGCCCTGCCCGAATAAAAGGAGTTGTTGATGCGTGTAGCCCTCTATCAATGCCCACCGCTGCCACTGGATCCGGCCGGCAACCTGCAACGCCTGCATCAGGTGGCGCTGGAAGCCAGGGGCGCCGATATACTGGTGCTGCCGGAGATGTTCATGACCGGCTACAACATCGGCGTCGACGCGGTGAATGTATTGGCCGAGGTCTACAACGGCGAGTGGGCGCAACAGATCGCCCGCATTGCCAAGGCCGCCAGCCTGGCGATTGTCTATGGCTACCCTGAACGCGGCGAAGACGGCCAGATCTACAACGCGGTGCAACTGATCGACGCCCAAGGCGAACGACTGGCCAACTACCGCAAGAGCCACCTGTTCGGTGACCTCGATCACGCCATGTTCAGCGCCGGCGACTCGGCGCTGCCTATCGTCGAGCTCAACGGCTGGAAGCTCGGCCTGCTGATCTGCTATGACCTGGAGTTCCCGGAAAATGCCCGACGCCTGGCCCTGGCCGGTGCCGAGCTGATCCTGGTGCCAACCGCCAATATGCAACCCTACGAATTCATCGCCGACGTCACCGTGCGTGCCCGAGCCATCGAGAACCAGTGCTTCGTGGCGTACGCCAACTACTGCGGCCACGAAGGTGAATTGCAGTATTGCGGCCAAAGCAGCGTCGCCGCACCGAATGGCAGCCGCCCGGCGCTTGCCGGGCTGGATGAGGCCTTGATCGTCGCTGAACTGGACCGCCAACTGATGGAAGACTCCCGCGCCGCCTACAACTACCTGCACGATCGCCGCCCTGAGCTTTACGGCGAGCTGCACAAACATTGATAGAGGATTGAGAAAGGCCCCTGATCCGCTAGCATGAGCGCATCTTTGTCCTGGAAGCGCTCATGCCGGCCCCCGACTCCCTCCGCCCCCACACTGAAACCCTGGCCAATGGCTTGCGGGTGACGTTGCGTCATGACCCCGCCCTCAAGCGCAGCGCTGCGGTACTGCGAGTCGCAGCTGGCAGCCATGATGCGCCCCTGGCCTGGCCGGGATTGGCGCATTTGCT
This sequence comes from Pseudomonas sp. 43mfcvi1.1, assembly GCF_900115935.1. Taxonomy (NCBI): domain Bacteria; kingdom Pseudomonadati; phylum Pseudomonadota; class Gammaproteobacteria; order Pseudomonadales; family Pseudomonadaceae; genus Pseudomonas; species Pseudomonas sp. 43mfcvi1.1. Next base: position 66,180 of record NZ_UETT01000011.1, read on the forward strand.
CGAGCATCTGTTCTTCCTCGGCACCGAGCGGTTTCCCGTCGGGGAGAACCTGATGGCCTACGTGCATCGCCACGGCGGTCAGCTCAATGCGCGCACCAGCGAACGCACCACGGATTTTTTCTTCGAATTGCCACCCGCAACCTTCGCCGACGGACTGGAACGACTGGGGGACATGCTCGCCCAGCCACGCCTGGACGAAGCCGATCAGTTGCGCGAACGAGAAGTGCTGCACGCAGAGTTCATTGCCTGGTCCCAGGATACGGCAGCCCAGCGACAGCTCGCCCTGCATGACGGCGTGTCGGCGACCCATCCGCTGCGGGGGTTCCATGCCGGCAATCGCGACAGTCTCGCGGTGGCGCAAGCCGAATTCCAAACGGCATTGCACGATTTCTACCGCAGCTTTTACCGCAGTGGCCAGATGACCCTGAGCCTGGCCGGCCCGCAAAGCATCGACACCTTGAAAGCCTTGGCGGAACAGTTCGACAGCCACATACCTGCCGGCGGAGCGGTTGCCAGGCCAGCACCGCCAAAGCTTATGGCGTCGTCCCAGAGGAGTTATCAACTGGCCCGCGAAGGTTGTCTTGACCTGCTGTTCGCCTGCGAAGATTTGCCCGTCGCCTCGCCTCAAGCCTTGGATTTTCTCTGTACATCACTGAACTCCAGCAAACCGGGAGGCCTGCTCGACACATTGCGTCAGCGCAACCTGGCTGACAGCCTCAAGGCCAACGCGTTGTATGAATTTGCCGGGCAAGCGCTGCTGCACATTGAAATCAAGCACGACAATGTTCAAGCAGCGGCGCAAATCCAGCCGTTGTTGCACGACTGGCTGGGGTTCTTTGCCGCCCAGGACGACTGGGCGCCGTTGCGCCAGGAGTTCACCGCACTGCTGCTGCGTCGCCAGGAAACAGGATCAGCCTTGCAGTTGGCCCGCTGGGACTGCGAAGGGCGTGACGGACCGCTGCTGGCAAACGACCTCGTGAGGCTCAGAGAAATCCTCAAGCAACTGCACTCCGCCGATCAGGTCACGCAGCAATGGCAACTGCCCGCGCCCAACCCGTTCCTGCACACCCCAAGCCAAGCACCTCGCGCCGGGCTGATACGCGGCCAGACCAGCGCCCATCGCGGCTTGCGAACTTTTGCCCAGGACCGCTCCCGAGGCCGACGGGAACGCTCGCCCATGCAGTTCAGCCAGGCGCTGCCGGATAACGGTCGTGAAGGCGCGGTGTACCTGCGCTGGCAACTGACGACCCAGGCACCGCTCGACTTTCAAGCCAGGCTCGACCGACACCTGCAGGACGTGCGTGAGGATGCTGGCCAGGCCGGTGTGGACGTCAGCTTCGAGTCCTGCGCCAATCAATGGCTACTGAAACTGGTCGGCTTGCAGACTCCGATACCGTTGGTGCTTGAACACGTTCTGACGAAGCTCGCGCAACCGCTACCAATGGCCCTGGCTGCTCATGAGCCCCCGCCGATACCGATTCGACATTTGTTGAAGGCATTGCCGAATCACTGCCGGCGCAACCGGCAATCGCCAGCGCTGCCATTGCCCGACAGCGATCAAAGTGTGTGGACAACGGCCCGATGGGATGGGCTGTCTATCGGTCTGTCGGCGGCCACCCAAGGGGCATTGGGCCCCGCATTGGCCAGGGTGCCGGGCATCGCGGGCGAGGAAATCAGCCTGGCGACGGAATCTCGCGGGCAACGCATCTGGAATACGCTCAAGACTCACGGGGAAGAACCGGCCGTGCTGCTGTTTTGCCCGACGCCCACCCCGGCGCTGGCCGACGAAGCCGCCTGGCGGTGGCTGGCACAGCTGTGTCAGACGCCGTTCTACCAGCGCCTGCGAGTCGAGTTGCAGTTGGGCTATGCGGTGTTCAGCGGGCTGAAGCAGATCGACGGGCAAACCGGGATGTTATTCGGCGTCCAATCACCCAACCTCTCGGCGACGCAACTGAGTGCCCACATCGAGCAATTCCTGGCCGGGTTACCGGCGCTGATCCAGCAGCTCGACGATTCATCCCTGGCCCGCCAGCGGCAAGCGCTTGCCGCCCAACTCCAGAGTACCGCCCTGCCCTTCGCCCAGGCCGCCGAACTGCTCTGGCAAGGCAAGCTGACAGGCCGCCCGTCGGATTATCTCGAGCAACTGTCCGATGCCATCGTGAGCCTGGATCGCGCCCAGCTAAAGGCAGCCGCCCAGTGTCTGATCGATGCGCAAGGAGGATGGTGCTGCCTGAGCAACGGAGCCTGCCCGGGGGAAGGTTGGCAATCGGCGCAGTGATCATTGCAGCCGCTGTAATGAGCTTTCTTTGAGAATCGCGGCGAACGAATATGTCAGATTTAGTAACATAGGCGCCTAAGCATCTGAACATCTCCGAACGGAGGTGGACTATATGTATAGGTCTCACCCGTTCCATCTAACGAAAGCAGCCCAACCAAAGGAGTATTTCCATGTCCTGGTCCAAACCCGCATATATCGACCTGCGTATCGGTTTCGAAGTCACCATGTACTTCGCCAGCCGTTGAATGCTGCAGGCGCTTAAGCACGCAGCACTACGCCTCGGTCAGCCGAGGCGTTTTTATTTCGGTTTGCAGATGGAGCAGCCATGTTCGTCCAGATTCTAGGTTCTGCCGCCGGTGGCGGTTTCCCCCAGTGGAACTGCAACTGCGCCAATTGCGCAGGTTTTCGCAACGGCAGCCTACGGGCCCAGGCGCGCACCCAATCGTCCATAGCCCTTTCCGATGACGGCGTGAACTGGGTGCTGTGCAACGCCTCTCCGGACATTCGCGCCCAGCTCCAGGGCTTCGCCCCGATGCAGCCAGGCCGGGCGCTGCGCGACACCGGCATTGGCGCCATCATTCTGATGGACAGTCAGATCGACCACACCACCGGCCTGCTCAGCCTGCGTGAGGGCTGCCCACATCAAGTCTGGTGCACCGACATGGTCCATGAGGACCTGAGCACCGGCTTTCCGCTGTTCAACATGCTGACCCACTGGAACGGTGGGTTGAGCTGGAATCGCATCGAGCTCGACCAGAGCTTCACCATCCCGGCCTGTCCGAACCTGCGTTTCACGCCGTTGCCATTACGCAGCGCCGCCCCACCCTATTCACCGCACCGCTTCGATCCGCACCCGGGCGACAACATCGGCCTGATCGTCGAAGACCTGCGCACCGGCGGCAAGCTGTTCTATGCCCCGGGCCTGGGCAAGGTCGACGGACAGTTGCTGGAGATTATGGCCGGCAGCGATTGCCTGTTGGTGGACGGCACGATGTGGGACGACGATGAAATGCAGCGCCGTGGCGTCGGCACGCGCACCGGTCGGGAAATGGGCCACCTGGCACAAAACGGTCCCGGCGGGATGATCGAAGTGCTGGAGCAGTTGCCCTTGCCGCGCAAGATCCTTATCCATATCAACAACACCAACCCGATTCTGGATGAAGACTCACCCGAGCGGGCTGAACTGGTACGCCGAAAGATTGAAGTGGCTTACGACGGAATGAGTATTGAGTTGTAGGAAAGGCGGAACCAATGTGGGGGTGAGCTTGCAGTGTGCCAGTCAAGATTGACGCTGGCTGACAGAACGCTATCGCGAGCAGGCTCGCTCCCACAGTAGTCCGAGTCGTACTGGATATCTGACTCACAGCAAAACCAGTGTGGGAGCGAGCTTGCTCGCGATGGGGCCAACCCTGACGCCACAGAACCCACGGGCATTTCCCGGAGACCGAAATGACTGACACCCCCCTGTCCCCCACCGAGTTCGAAGCGGCCCTGCGCGCCAAGGGCACGTATTACCACATCCATCACCCGTATCACGTGGCGATGTATGAAGGCCGCGCCACTCGCGAGCAGATCCAGGGTTGGGTCGCCAACCGATTTTACTATCAGGTGAACATCCCGCTCAAGGATGCCGCGATCCTGGCCAACTGCCCGGATCGGGAGATCCGTCGCGAGTGGATCCAGCGCCTGCTCGACCATGACGGCGCGCCCGGCGAGGACGGTGGTATCGAAGCCTGGCTGCGGCTGGGCCAGGCGGTGGGCCTGGATCCCGATCAACTGCGTTCCCAGGAACTGGTGCTCCCGGGTGTGCGTTTCGCGGTGGATGCTTATGTCAACTTCGCCCGCCGGGCCTGTTGGCAGGAAGCCGCCAGCAGCTCGCTGACCGAACTGTTCGCCCCGCAGATCCACCAGTCGCGCCTCGACACTTGGCCGCAGCACTACCCGTGGATCGACCCGACCGGCTACCAATACTTTCGCACCCGTCTGAGCCAGGCCCGGCGCGATGTGGAACATGGCCTGGCGATTACCTTGCAGCACTACACCACCCGCGCCGGGCAGGAGCGCATGCTGGAGATTCTCCAGTTCAAACTGGACATCCTTTGGAGCATGCTCGACGCCATGAGCATGGCCTACGAATTGAACCGTCCGCCCTACCACAGCGTGACCGCGCAACGGGTGTGGCACAAAGGGATCGCCTTATGAGTTTCGACCGCAGTAAAACCCCGCGCTGGCGCCCCGGCTATCGCTTCCAGTACGAACCGGCACAGAAGGGCCACGTGCTGCTCTATCCTGAAGGCATGATCAAGCTGAATGACAGCGCGTCGCTGATCGGCGGTCTGATCGACGGCGAACGGGATGTCGCGGCCATCATCGACGAGTTGGCCAAGCAGTTCCCGGACGTGCCGGAACTCGGTGACGACATCGAGCAATTCATGGAGGTCGCCCGTGCACAGCACTGGATCGAACTTGCCTGAGACCACCGGGCTGCCACCCAAGCCTGAAGTCGGCCTGCCGCTGTGGCTGCTGGCGGAGCTGACCTATCGGTGCCCGCTGCAATGCCCGTATTGCTCCAACCCGTTGGATTTTGCCGAGCAAGGCAAGGAGCTGAGCACCGAGCAGTGGTTCAAGGTCTTTCGCGAGGCCCGAGAGATGGGCGCCGCGCAATTGGGCTTTTCCGGCGGTGAGCCGCTGGTGCGCCAGGACCTGGCCGAACTGATTGGCGAGGCGCGCAGGCTGGGTTTCTATACCAACCTGATCACCTCCGGCATCGGTTTGACCGAACAGAAAATCAGCGACTTCAAAAAGGCCGGCCTGGACCATATCCAGATCAGCTTCCAGGCCAGCGACGAGCAGGTGAACAACCTCTTGGCCGGCTCGAAGAAAGCCTTCGCGCAAAAGCTGGAAATGGCCCGGGCGGTGAAGGCTCACGGCTATCCGATGGTGCTGAACTTCGTGACCCATCGGCACAACATCGACAAGATCGACCGCATCATCGAGCTGTGCATCGCCCTGGAAGCCGACTTCGTCGAGCTCGCCACCTGCCAGTTCTACGGCTGGGCACAGCTCAACCGCGTCGGCCTGCTGCCCACGCGGGAGCAATTGGTACGGGCCGAGCGCGTCACCAACGAATACCGCGCCAAGCTGGAAGCTGAAGGTAATCCGTGCAAGCTGATCTTCGTCACGCCGGACTACTATGAAGAACGCCCCAAGGGCTGCATGAACGGCTGGGGCAGCATTTTCCTCACCGTCACGCCGGACGGCACGGCATTGCCCTGTCACGGCGCCCGACAGCTGCCGGTGCAGTTTCCCAACGTGCGCGACCACAGCATGCAGCACATCTGGTACGACTCGTTCGGCTTCAACCGTTTCCGCGGTTATGACTGGATGCCCGAACCGTGTCGCTCTTGCGACGAAAAAGAAAAGGACTTCGGCGGCTGTCGCTGCCAGGCGTTCATGCTGACGGGGGACGCGAGCAACGCCGACCCGGTGTGCAGCAAGTCCGAACACCACGGAGTGATCCTTAAGGCGCGCGAAGACGCCGAGCACGCTACGCAAACCATTGAGCAACTGGCCTTCCGCAATGAACGAAACTCGCGCCTCATCGCCAAAGGCTGACCCTTTCAGCGCCGCCCAGGCCGTGGCCGCCGGCACCGACTTCGCCGAACTGCAGGTCGGGCCCCTCGGCTTGTTCTGGAATGAATACCGTCCCGAAGACGGCGCCTGCCGGATCTGGCATTGGCAAGATGCCAAGGCCCGCCGCCTGACACCGGACGGGTTCAGCGTACGCAGCCGGGTCTATGAATACGGCGGTGGATCGTTCTGCCTGAGCCATGACGGTGTGTTGTTCATCAATGAAGCCGACCAGCAGCTGTACCACCAATCCCTGAATGACGAGCAGCCTGTGGCGCTGACCTCGGGTGACTGCCGCTATGGGGATCTTGGCTTCGCCGACGGCCAGGTATTGGCGGTGGAAGAACAGGCCAACCAGCATCGCCTGGTGTCGATCGGGTTGGCGGATCATCAGCGACATCTGCTGGCAGAAGGCGCGGATTTCTATGCATCGCCGACCGTGAGCCCGGACGGCCGGCGGCTCGCCTGGATTGAATGGAGCCGCCCGCACCAACCCTGGACAGCAACGCGGTTGATGCTGGCCGAGCGCACTGCCCAGGGTTGGGGTGAGCCGCGCTGTGTGGCGGGCAACGATGGCGAGGAGTCCATCCAGCAGCCGCGCTTCGACGCGTCCAGTCGCCTTTACTGCCTGACTGATCGCGGTGGTTACTGGCAACCCTGGATGGAATCGCCTCAAGGCCTGCAAGCACTGCCCTCCGCCCAAGCCGATCACGCCCCGGCGCCATGGCAACTGGGTGGCCGTACCTGGCTGCCGCTGGACGAACACACCTACCTGGCGAGTTGGACCGACGCGGGTTTCGGACGTCTGGGCCTGTGCCACAGCGACGATGCCGATGAGGACTTCACCGGCACCTACACCCGCTTTCGCAGCCTGGCGCTGGATGAAAGGTTCATCTACGCCGTTGCCGCCTCACCGACCAGCCCATCGGCGATCATAAGCATTGAGCGCCATAACCACGCAGTGGCAGTGCTGGCCGGCGGCGTCGCGCCGTTGCCCATCGAACAGATCAGCCCCCCTCGAACCCTGCGCTATCCATCCGCGTCGGGTGACGCCCACGGGTTCTTTTACCCGGCCATGAATGCACCCGCGAAGCCGCCATTGGTCGTGTTCATCCACGGCGGCCCCACTTCGGCCTGTTATCCGTTGTTCGATCCGCGTATCCAGTATTGGACCCAACGTGGCTTTGCCGTCGCCGACCTCAACTACCGTGGCAGCAGCGGTTATGGCCGAGCATATCGACAGGCGTTGCATTTGAATTGGGGCGTGGTCGATGTCGAGGACGCTTGTGCAGTGGTCGCGTATCTCGACGAACAGGGCCTGATCGACGGTCGTCGCGCATTCATTCGGGGCGGCAGTGCCGGTGGCTACACGACCCTTTGCGCCTTGGCGTTCCACGATGTGTTCCGCGCCGGCGCAAGCCTCTATGGTGTCAGCGACCCTGTCGCCCTGGGGCGTGCCACGCACAAGTTCGAAGGGGATTACCTGGATTGGCTGATCGGCGACCCACAACAGGACGCCGAACGCTACCGCGCGCGTACGCCGCTGCTGCATGCCGATCGAATCCGCGTACCAGTGATCTTTTTCCAGGGCGAGCTGGATGCCGTAGTCGTGCCGCAGCAGACCCGCGATATGGTCAGTGCGTTACAGGCGAACGGCGTTACGGTCGAGGCGCATTACTATCCCGATGAGCGTCACGGCTTTCGCAAGGCTGCGAACCAGGCGCATGCGCTGGAGCATGAATGGTTGTTCTATCGCAGGGTGATGGATAGCCCCACATAGGGGAAATGCAAAATCAATGTGGGAGCGAGCCTGCTCGCGATAGCAATGGTTCAGTCAACATCTCCGAGACTGATAAACCGATATCGCGAGCAGGCTCGCTCCCACAGGTTTCCAACCAGCCTATTAATCATGCCGGTTCAGCGCTTGGCGATGATGTACACCGCATGCACGATGCCGGGGATGTAACCCAACAGGGTCAGCAGGATATTCAGCCAGAAGGCCCCGCCAAAACCGACCTGCAGGAAAACCCCCAGTGGCGGCAGCAGGATGGCGATAATGATTCGAATGATATCCATGGATAACTCCTGATTGGCGATGGCTACGTTGCCACATAGCTCATTGACCCACGACCGCTCGTCAGGGTTCAGTGAAAAACAACCAGGATGGGTGGCCGAACGGCCAAATCCGATAACGACAAAAAACGCAGGCAAAAGAAAACCCCGCCGAAGCGGGGCTTTGCAGACTGTTTCCCTGACATCCCTTTCACTCCGCCTTCCTGGCAGAATCCTACGTGTCCGTGTTGTTGCTCTGCGCATCCTGCGCGACGTCCATGTGAAGTAGATTAGCCCTGGATCCAATCTACTGATAGAGGGAAAATGCCAGCACATTGTGTAAGCGTTTGCTTACACAATGTCAGCTTTTAGAACTGCCCGGGCTCCAACAGGAACAGCGACTCGCTGCCCGCTTTCACCGAAGCACTCAGCGAGTGGATACGTGGCAGCAGACGGGCGAAGTAGAACCGTGCCGTGCCCAGTTTGCTCGCGTAGAAATCATCCTGGCTTTCTTTGCCCAAGGCAGCCTTGGCCATCAGTGCCCACATGTAGGCATAGGCGGTGTAGCCAAATGCCTGGAGATACTCCACCGACGCCGCGCCGATTTCGTTCGGGTTGCTCTTCGCCCGATCCAGCAGCCATTCAGTCAGTTCATCCAACGTACCGACCGCATCGTTCAGCGGCGTGGTGAACTCCGCCAGATCGCTGCTAGCGGTGGCGGTGAAGTGGCGGATTTCATCGGCAAACAACTTGTAGAACGCACCGCCGCTGCCGACGATCTTGCGCCCTACCAGGTCCAGCGCCTGGATACCGTTGGTGCCTTCGTAGATCTGGGTGATACGCACATCGCGCACCAGTTGTTCCTGCCCCCATTCACGGATATAGCCGTGGCCGCCGAAAATCTGTTGGCCGTGGACCGTGGTTTCCAAGCCCAGGTCGGTCAGGAAAGCCTTCGCCACCGGTGTTAGCAACGCCACCAAGTCCTCGGCGCGCTTACGGGTGGCAGGGTCCTCACTGAACTTGGCAGTATCCAATTGCATCGCCACGTAAGTGGAGAATGCCCGGCCACCTTCGTTCGAGGCTTTCATGGTCAGCAACATCCGGCGCACGTCGGGATGGACGATGATCGGGTCGGCGACCTTGTCCTTGTTTTGCGCACCGGTTGGCGAGCGGCTTTGCAGGCGATCACGGGCGTATTCGACGGCGTTCTGGTAGGAACGCTCACCGGAGGCCAGGCCTTGGATACCCACGCCCAGGCGCTCGTAGTTCATCATGGTGAACATCGCCGCCAGGCCTTTGTTCGGTTCGCCTACCAGGTAACCCACGGCTTCGTCGAAGTTCATCACGCAAGTGGCGGATGCCTGGATACCCATCTTGTGTTCGATCGAGCCGCAGTTGGCCGGGTTGCGTGCGCCCAGGCTGCCATCGGCATTGACCATGAACTTGGGCACCAGGAACAAGGAAATGCCTTTCGGGCCTGCCGGCGCGTCCGGCAGTTTCGCCAACACCAGGTGGATGATGTTCTCGGTGAGATCGTGTTCGCCGCCAGTGATGAAAATCTTCGTGCCGCTGACCTTGTAGGAGCCGTCGGCCTGGGGTTCGGCCTTGGTGCGGATGATTCCCAGGTCTGTACCAGCATGAGGCTCGGTCAGGCACATGGAACCGGCCCAGATACCGGCGTACATGTTCGGCAGGTACGCCGCCTTCAGCTCTTCGCTGGCATGGGCATTGATCGACAGGCAAGCGCCGGCGGTCAGCATCGGGTACAGACCGAAGGACAGGCTGGCGGAGTTGACCATTTCCTCGACCTGGGCCGAAACGGCCTTGGGCATGCCCATGCCGCCGTACGTCGGATCACCGCCGACACCGACCCAACCGCCTTCAGCGTAAGTCTTGTAGGCCTGTGGAAAACCTGCCGGCGTGGTGACGGCACCGTCAGCCCAGTGGCAGCCTTCTTCGTCAGCGGCGCGGCTGAGGGGGGCGATGCTTTTGCTGGTGACTTTGCCGGCTTCTTCAAGGATCGCTTCGACCGTTTCAGCGTCCACGGTGTCGGCCAGCGCCGGCAGTTGGGCCCAGAGTTTCGCGACCTCGAACACTTCATTGAGGACGAAGCGCATATCGCGCAGGGGCGCTTTGTAGTCAGCCATGGCAAACCTCGCAGGATCTAAACAGTTGGTTCGTATGAAAACGGTTTTTGCAGTGGCTGGAGTGTACCTCAACAACTTTTAAGACACATAGGGTCAACCCATGACCGTTTTGTTATTTTTAGTCACAGCATATGCTGAGGGATTTGCCGTGGCGAGGAAGCTTGCTTCCACTGGGATGGAGCAGCTCTCTCGCCACGGTTCAGTCAGAGAGCAAACAACTCCGCTGGCATCTTCATCAAGCAGTCACTTCCAGCCTCGATGGCGGCCCGATGGGCGGTCGTGCGTGGCAGCAGGCGCTTGAAGTAAAACTCGCAGGTGACCAGTTTGCCCCGGCAGAAATCCCCATCGCCGTTGCCACCGTCGAGTTGCGCCTGGGCCACCAAGGCCATGCGCAGCCACAGGTAGGCCAGGATGATGTAACCGCTGTACATCAGATAATCCACGGAGGCGGCACCCACTTCGTCCGGGTTCTTCATGGCCGCCATGCCGACCCGGGTAGTCAGCTCGCCCCATTGCTGGTTGAGGCCGTCGAGTTGCGCGACGTAATCCTTGAGCTGCGGATGTCCGGCATTCGCAGCGCAGAATTTGTGGACGATTTTAGTGAAGCCACGCAGCAGCTTGCCCTGGCTGCCCAGCACCTTGCGCCCCAATAGATCCAAGGCCTGGATGCCGTTGGTGCCTTCATAGATCGGCGCAATGCGACAGTCACGCACCAACTGCTCCATCCCCCACTCGCGAATGAAGCCATGGCCGCCGAACACTTGCATGCCGTGGTTGGTCACCTCCAGCCCGGTGTCGGTCATGAAGGCCTTGCAGATCGGGGTGAGGAACGCCAACAGGTCCTCGGCGTCCTGGCGGGCGGTTTCGTCCGGGCTCAGATGGGCGGTGTCGAGCAGTTGCGCGGTGAAATACGTCAGCGCCCGGTTGCCTTCGTTGAAGGCCTTCATGGTCAGTAACATCCTGCGCACATCGGGATGGACGATGATCGGGTCGGCGACTTTTTCCGGCGCCTTGGGACCGGTCAGCGCGCGCATCTGCAAACGTTCGTTGGCGTATTTGATCGCGCCCTGGAAGCTCGCTTCTCCCAGGCACAGGCCCTGCATGCCAGTGCCGAGCCGGGCATGATTCATCATGGTGAACATGCAGTTGAGGCCTTTGTTCGGCTCGCCGATCAGGAACCCCTTGGCTCCATCGAAATTCAGCACGCAAGTGGCCGACGCCTTGATGCCCATCTTGTGTTCGATCGAGCCACAGGAAACGCCATTGCGCGCCCCCGCCTCACCCGTGGCGTCGGGCAGGAACTTGGGCACGATGAACAACGAGATGCCTTTGGTCCCAGCGGGGGCGTCCGGCAACTTGGCAAGCACCAGGTGGATGATGTTATCGCTCATGTCGTGTTCGCCGGCGGAAATGAAGATCTTGCTGCCGGAGATCGCGTAGCTGCCGTCGGCCTGGGGCGCGGCCCGGGTCTTGATGATGCCCAGGTCGGTGCCGCAGTGGGCTTCGGTCAGGCACATGGTGCCGGTCCACTGGCCGGAGGTGAGTTTGCTCAAGTAGGTCTGTTTCTGTTCTTCGGTGCCATGGGCGTGAATCGCCGACATGGCGCCGTGGGTCAGGCCCGGGTACATGCCCCAGGAGGTGTTGCTGGAGCCGATCATCTCGCTGATGACCAGGCCCAGGGAACTGGGCAGGCCCTGGCCGCCATACACCGGGTCCGCCGCCAGCCCATGCCAGCCGCCCTCCACGTACTGTGCGAAAGCCTGCTTGAAGCCTGTAGGCGTGGTGACTACGCCGTTGTCGAAATGGCAACCTTCTTCGTCACCAGAGCGATTGAGCGGCGCCAGCACGTTCTCACAGAATCGGGCGCCTTCCTCGAGGATCGCGCTGACCATGTCCGGGCTGGCATCGTTGGCACCCAGTTCGGCGTAACGGCCATGGAAATCGAAGACGTGATCGATCAGAAAGCGCATGTCGCGCAAGGGGGCTTTGTACTCGGGCATGGTGGTTTTCTCCGGTAGCAGATCGTTTCCAACCTACTGCCGGCCACCCAAGCCCACAATCACAGTCCAGACGCTGAATGCGCCGTCATCACTCAACCCGCGGCGGCGTCCATGCGCACCGCGCCACGGCGGTTCTGCCCGAAGGCGATCACACAGTTACGCCCCGCGCCCTTGGCGTTATAGAGCGCCTGGTCGGCGGACTTGAGCACTTCTTCGGGTGTACGTTGTTCAACGCGTTCGGCCACGCCGATGCTGACGGTCACCGATACGCTGGACGCACCGGCGCCAGAGCGACGCTGACGGCCTTGTTGATCGTCCTGGGGACGGCTGTCGGGATTGCGCAGCTGGATGGCGTACGTCTCGATGGACTGGCGGATGACTTCCAGATGGGGCATGCACTCGTCGATGGTCTTGCCCGCGAACACCAGGGCAAATTCCTCCCCGCCATAGCGATACGCCCTGCCGCCACCGCCGATCTTCGACAGTTTGCTGGCGACCAGGCGCAGCACCTGGTCACCCACATCGTGACCATGGGTGTCGTTGAATTTCTTGAAGTGGTCTACGTCACTCATCGCCAACACATAGTTGCGCCCCAGGCGCTGCATGCGCTCGTTCAGCGCCCGACGCCCCGGCAGGCCGGTGAGCTCGTCACGGAAGGCCATTTGGTAGGCCTCGTGAGCGACCGCAGCGGCGATCATCAACATCACCTGGCTGCACATGATGTTCAGGGTGAACGGCAGGATGAAAGTTTTCGGCAACATCCAGAACAACCCGAGCAACCCCACCAATTGCGCGGCATGCAATGGCCGGGGGTTGCGCCAGTATTGCCAGGCCAACAGCAGGAACACGGCGGCGAACATTGGGTAGGACAATTGGATCAGGCTCATCCAGGCGCCGTGCAACGCGGGCCAGCGGATCTCCGAAAGCCACAACAGCAAGGCCTGGGGAAAACTCTGCTCCAGGGCCAATGCCACGCTGCCAAAGACCAGCAACACCGCGAACCGCGCCACCATGTCCTGGAACAGATGAGTGCGCTCCTGCCACGCCGCGAACAACCCGAACAACAGTGGCAACAACAGGCAGACAAGATGGAATACCACAGCGGCGTCTTCGCGCACCTTGCCGTTATCGCGGTAGAAGTCGGTCTGGGTATCCAGGAGGAAATAAGCGATGTATACCGTGACCATCAGAAACAGTTCACGTTGACGTCGGTAGACGGCGCAGTACGCCCCGCCCAGCAATAACACCAGCGTCGGAAGAACGTTGAACAACGAGGTGAAGAAAACGTTGAGATCCTTGACGTAGGCAGCCGCAAGTCCCGCCAGCAAAAGCAGTAACGATGGTAGGAAATGGCTTAGACGTACAGCGGAAGAACGCGGCAAGGGTAAAGCTCCGACCCGGCTGAGCAAAGATGGCATTGTGCCTGCAACTGGAGCAGTAAGGCACGCTGGATGTGACAGATGTCACACTGCCACCCCTGTAACGGCAGGAGGGAATGTTTTCTTAGGTGCTGTTTGATGAATGTTTTTCGAAATATCTCAAGATCCCACAGGGAGATTTAGGCGAACATGAAAAAGCCGCTGCTCCCGAAGAAGCAGCGGCTTTTGGAAGAACCGCGTGAGGCTTAGTAGCCCAGCGCGAAGTCCTCTTCTTTCATGTCCATCAGGTTGTTGGCGCCCGACAGCATGGCTGCCACGTGGGTACGGGTGCGCGGCAGGATGCGCTGGAAGTAGAAGCGCGCGGTCTGCAGCTTGGCGGTGTAGAAGGCTTCTTCGGTAGTACCGGCGGCGAGTTTCTCCGCAGCCAGGCGTGCCATGTCGGCCCAGAAATAGGCCAGGCAGGCGTAACCGGAGTACATCAGGTAGTCCACCGATGCCGCACCGACTTCCTCGCGATCCTTCATGGCCGCCATGCCGACCTTCATGGTCAGCTCGCCCCATTCCTTGTTCAGCGCAGCCAGGGGTTCTACGAACTCCTTGACCGCTTCGTTGCCTTCGTTGCTCTGGCAGAACTTGTGGACGATCTTGGTGAAGCCCTTGAGTGCCTCGCCCTGGGTCATCAGCACTTTACGGCCCAGCAGGTCGAGGGCCTGGATGCCGGTGGTGCCTTCGTACAGCATCGAGATACGGCTGTCGCGAACGTTCTGCTCCATGCCCCACTCAGCGATGAAGCCGTGGCCGCCGTAGATCTGCACGCCATGGTTGGCCGATTCGAAGCCGACTTCAGTCATGAAGGCCTTGGCGATCGGCGTCATGAACGCCAGCAGCGCATCGGCTTTTTTCTTCTCTTCTTCATCTACGCCGTACTTGACGATGTCGACCTGCTTGGCGGTGAAGTAGACCATCGCCCGATTACCTTCGGCGAAAGCCTTCATGGTCAGCAGCATGCGACGCACATCAGGGTGCACGATGATCGGGTCGGCAGCCTTTTCCGGTGCTTTCGGGCCAGTCAGGGAGCGCATTTGCAGACGATCGCGGGCATATTTCAGGCCGCCCTGGAAACCGATTTCGGCGTGGGCCAGGCCTTGCAGCGCGGTGCCCAGGCGTGCGGTGTTCATGAAGGTGAACATGCAGTTCAGGCCTTTGTTCGCCGGGCCGATCAGGTAACCGGTGGCCGCGTCGAAGTTCATCACGCAAGTGGCGTTGCCGTGGATGCCCATCTTGTGTTCCAGGGAACCACAGCTCACTGCGTTGCGCTGACCGATGGAGCCATCGGCGTTAGGCAGGAATTTGGGAACGATGAACAGCGAAATGCCCTTGGTGCCGGCGGGAGCGTCCGGCAGGCGAGCCAACACGATGTGGACGATGTTGTCGGCCATGTCGTGTTCACCGGCCGAAATGAAGATCTTGGTGCCACTGACCTTGTAGGAACCATCGGCCTGAGGCTCGGCCTTGGTGCGCAGCATGCCCAGGTCGGTGCCGCAGTGCGGTTCGGTCAGGCACATGGTGCCGGTCCATTCGCCGGAAACCAGCTTGGTCAGGTAAGCCTCTTGCTGCTCAGGCGTGCCGTGTTCGGAAATGGTGTTCATCGCGCCATGGGACAGGCCTGGGTACATGCCCCAGGACCAGTTGGCTTCGCCGACCATTTCGCTGACCGCCAGGCCCAGGGACTCCGGCAGGCCTTGCCCGCCGTGCTCGACGTCGTGGGCCAGGCTTGGCCAGCCGCCTTCGACGAATTGCTTGTAGGCTTCCTTGAAACCGGTCGGGGTCTTCACGCCGGACTCGCTCCAGGTACAGCCTTCGATGTCGCCCACGCGGTTCAGCGGAGCTAATACCTGCTCACAAAACTTGGCGCCTTCTTCGAGAATGGCGTCAACCATGTCCGGAGTTGCATCCTGGCAAGCCGGAAGGCTCTGATAATGCGCTTCGTAGCCAAGCAGTTCGTCACGAACGAAGCGAATATCACGCAAGGGGGCCTTGTAGTCAGGCATAGCGATAAACCTCTGCTGATGTAACCGGGAATGAACGACCGCGTGGATTTGTTGTAGCGGTCAAACAGTTGTTTGAAACATACGTTTACGCCCAAATCTTGTCAAGCGCCGATCTTTTGCCATTCGTCATCAGCTTGGGAAAAATGTCGGACACGGAAAATCCATCGCACTGAAGAACTCGCGGTGTGCGTAGGAAATATTAGTTGAGCAATAAGACGTTAGAGACAAGAACGCCGCGAATAATCGCGGCGTTTTCGTAAATCTGAAGAACAGGATCAGGCGAAGGTATCGATCAACGTACCGAGCATTTCGTCGGATGCCTTGGCCACGCTCACACCCAGTTGCACCTGGAACTTGCCTTGGGACAGTTCGACCACGTTTGCGGCCTGGTCCGACTGTTGGCTGCGATCCACCGAACGCAGGCGATCAACCTGCACTTCGGACGACTGACTGGTGACCGAGCGCTCGATCGTGGTGTTGGCAATCTGGCCGGCCGCCTGATCGACACGGTTCTGCCCTGTCTGAATCGTACTCAGACCGGCATAGAACGCGGTGTTTCCTGAGATTTCCATGGCAGAGCTCGTCTTCTTGAAGGGTCGACAGTGGCCATTGAACCAGAAGCCTGCGGAAAAGGCCCGACAAAAACACTAATGGCACAGTGCCGCGTCATAGGCAAAACCTTGGCGTGGTTTCAGTCCAGCAGGTCCAATTGAAGGTGTTCGGCCACGGCTTCGGCCGTCACGCTTTGGATTCGTGCCACCCGGCCCAGGCAAGGCGCCGGAAGTCGCTCGGCCAAGGTTGCCAGGTTTTCTTCCAGGCGCGAGGTGGCCGGGTCGATGATGTTCGCGACCCAACCGGCAAGCTGCAAGCCATCACGGGCGATCGCCTCGGCGGTCAACAACGCATGGCTGATGCAGCCCAGGCGCACGCCCACCACCAGAATCACCGGCAAGCCCAGCGCTATCGCCAGGTCGGAAAGATTGTCCTGGCCGGCCAGCGGCACTCGCCAACCGCCCGCACCTTCGATCAAGGTGAAATCGGCGCCCAGCGCCAGCACTTCGCGCATCGGGCCTAGCAACGACTGCACCGTCAACGCAACGCCCGCCTCCCGGGCAGCCAAGTGCGGCGCTATTGCCGGTTCGAACGCCACCGGATTGACCTGTGCATAAGTCAACGGTATCGAGCATTCGGCTAGCAAGGCCAAGGCATCGGCATTGCGCAGGCCCTTGGGTGTCACCTCGCAACCGGAGGCCACGGGTTTGCCAGCGGCGGTACTCATGCCAGCCTGCCGCGCAGCATGCAGCAGGCCTGCCGCGACGGTGGTCTTGCCTACATCGGTGTCGGTGCCGGTAATGAAATAGGCCTGGCTCATAGCGGTTTCTCCAAGACGGCGTAGACCACCTGATAGGTCGCGGGCAACCCCTGCGCCTGTCGAAACTGTTCGTAGGCTTCAACCAACGCCAGGATCCTCGCCCTGCCCGTCAACCCACCGGGCCGGCCAGAGTTCAGATTGTGGGCGCCCAAGGCTTTCAGCTCGTGGGTCAGGCTGCGCACATCGGAGTAATGCAACACATGGGGACAATTTTCAAGACTGAGAACATGCAGCCCGCTGGCCGCGCACAACTGTCGATACGTCTCGAATGCGCGGAAACGGTTGACGTGTACCAGGCCATCCACCTGACGCCAACTGTCGCGCAATTCGTACAAAGTGCCCACACAAAGGCTGGTAAAGGCAAAAACCCCACCCGGTTTCAATACACGATGAGCCTCACTCAGCACCGAGGCAAAATCCGCGCACCACTGCACCGCCAGGCTGGAGAACACCAAATCGCAACTCGACGCCTGCAAGGGCAGTCGCTCCGCGTCGCCGGCGACAAAATGCGCAGCTCCGCCCTGGGGACGAGCATGGTTGAGCATGCCTTCGGCGATATCCAGTGCCAGGCCGGTCGTCTCGCCGAAACGCGCGCCGAGGGCCCGGGTGAAATAACCGGTGCCGCAACCCAAGTCCAGCCAACGTTGTGGGATAAACGAAGATGGCAAGCGCCCGAGCAACTGTTGGCCCACGTCGCGCTGCAACTCGGCCACGCTGTCATAACTGGCTGCAGCCCGGGAAAACGAAGCCGCCACCTGGCGCTTGTCGGGCAAGGCACCGGGTAATTTGGGAAGAGACAAATCAGTCATCACCGGACTCATGCAAAAAAGCCTGGATCGCCCCCGCCACACCGTGCGGGTCCTCCAGAAGGAATCCGTGACCGGCCTGTTCGATCAGACCGATTTCGACATCCGGCAGCAAGACCAACAACTCACTCGCGGCTTCAGCCGGTACCAGGGCATCGAGCCCGGCAAACAGATGCAGTTGCGGACCGCGAAAGCTTTGCAATGCCTGACGGGTGTCCAGTTGCACCAGCAGTTCGAGCCCGGCCATCAATACCTCGGGCGAAGTACTCGGTGCACCGGCCAATAGCAATCGCGACAATCCACGCGGATCACTGCAGCCCTGGGCGCATAGCAAACTGAAACGCTTGAGGGTCTGGCGTGGATCGGCGGCACACCCGGCGAGAAAGCCATCGAAGGTTTCAGCGGCCATTGCACTCGGCCATTGCGCATGGGCGACGAACGAGGGATTGCTCGCCAAGGTCAGCAAGCCGCAGCAGCGCTCACCGCGCCGCGCCGCCAGCGCCGAAGCCAGCATGCCCCCCAGGGACCAACCGCCCAGCCAGACATCCTGGGGCACGGCGGCGTCCAACTCCTCGAGCCATTCATCGAGGTCGCTCGATGTCAGTGCCGGCAACGGCTCGATTTCCACCCGCAGATGTTCGTCGAGACCTTGCAGCGCCGCCGCCAATGGCTCAAGCGGCGAAATACCCAAGCCCCAACCGGGCAGCAGTATCAGTCGATCACGCATGGCTTGGCTCCGGTCCCAGTTGGGCAAAACACTCGGCCAGTGCATTCAGCAATAGCTGCACCTGGGCTTCGCTGTGGGCGGCGGTCAGGGTCACGCGCAAACGAGCGCTGCCGGACGGTACGGTGGGCGGACGGATCGCCGTGACCATCAGCCCGCGCTCACGCAGCATCTGCGACAAACGCATCGCCCGCCCCGCATCACCGATCAGGATCGGCTGGATCGGCGTGAAGCTGTCCATCAATTGCAGGCCGATCTGTTCGGCGCCGTGACGGAACTGGCGGATCAGCACCTGCAAATGTTCACGCCGCCAATGCTCGCTGCGCAGCAGTTCGAGGCTCTTGAGCGTGGCACAGGCCAGGGCCGGCGGTTGGCTGGTGGTGTAGATATAGGGACGCGCGAACTGGATCAGGCTCTCGATCAGTTCCTCACTGCCGGCCACAAAAGCGCCGGCGGTGCCGAAGGCCTTGCCCAAGGTGCCAACCAGCACCGGCACGTCATCCTGGCTCAAGCCAAAATGCTCGACGATACCGCCACCATTGGCACCCAGCGGGCCAAAACCGTGGGCATCGTCGACCATCAGCCAGGCGCCCTTGGCCTTGGCCGCACGGGCCAGTGCCGGCAGGTCGGCGATGTCGCCGTCCATGCTGAATACGCCATCGGTGACCACCAGGGTATTGCCAGTGGCTTTCTCCAGGCGATTGGCCAGGCTTTGGGCGTCGTTGTGCAGGTAACGATTGAAGCGCGCACCGGACAACAGCCCGGCGTCGAGCAACGAAGCATGGTTGAGGCGGTCTTCCAGCACGGTATCGCCCTGCCCCACCAGCGCGGTGACCGCGCCGAGGTTGGCCATGTAGCCGGTGGTGAACAGCAGCGCCCGTGGGCGGCCGGTCAAGTCGGCCAAGGCTTCTTCCAAGGCGTGATGTGGGCCGCTGTGGCCAATCACCAGATGGGAAGCACCGCCACCGACGCCCCACCGAGCCGCCCCGGCGCGCCAGGCCTCGATCACCTGCGGATGATTGGCCAGGCCCAGGTAATCGTTATTGCAGAAAGCCAGCAACGGCTGGCCGTCCACCACCACTTCCGGGCCCTGCGGGCTTTCGAGCAACGGGCGCTGGCGATAGAGGTTTTCGGCGCGACGGGCAGCCAGGCGTGCGGCGAGATCGAAGGGCATGCAGGCCTCAACTATTTAAAGACTGGCCAAAAACCTTGTGGGAGCGAGCCTGCTCGCGATAGCGGTGTACCAGTCGACACAAATGCTGAAGGTTCCATCGCCATCGCGAGCAGGCTCGCTCCCACAGTTTCTTGCATTCCAATCAGGGAATCGGTGAGCAATCAAACAGCGGCGTTGTAGAACTGCTCGCTACTCTTCTGCTCCACCAGCGCCTGCTCAATCGCCGCCTGGTGCACTTCATCGGCATGTTCTTCCCGGGCTTCGGGCTGGATACCCAGGCGGGCGAACAACTGCATGTCCTTGTCGGCTTGCGGGTTGGCGGTGGTCAGCAGCTTGTCACCGTAGAAAATCGAGTTCGCACCGGCCAGGAACGCCAAGGCCTGCATCTGCTCGTTCATCGCTTCACGGCCAGCGGACAGGCGTACATGGGATTGGGGCATCATGATCCGCGCCACGGCGAGCATGCGGATGAAATCGAACGGATCGACATCCTCGGCATTCTCCAGTGGCGTACCGGCGACTTTGACCAGCATGTTGATCGGCACCGATTCCGGGTGCTCCGGCAGGTTCGCCAGTTGGATCAGCAGGTTGGCGCGGTCGTCCAGGGACTCGCCCATGCCGAGGATGCCGCCGGAGCAGATCTTCATCCCCGAATCACGCACATAGGCCAGGGTTTGCAGGCGCTCGCTGTAGGTGCGGGTGGTGATGATGCTGCCGTAGAACTCCGGCGATGTGTCGAGGTTGTGGTTGTAGTAGTCCAGGCCGGCCTGGGCCAGCGCTTGGGTCTGGTCCTGGTCGAGGCGGCCGAGGGTCATGCAGGTTTCCAGGCCCATGGCCTTCACGCCTTTGACCATCTCCAGCACATACGGCATGTCCTTGGCCGACGGATGCTTCCAGGCCGCGCCCATGCAGAAACGGGTCGAACCGATGGCCTTGGCACGCGCGGCCTCTTCGAGGACCTTCTGCACTTCCAGCAATTTCTCTTTATCCAGCCCGGTGTTGTAGTGACCGGACTGCGGACAATATTTGCAATCTTCCGGGCAAGCGCCGGTCTTGATCGACAGCAGCGTGGAAACCTGGACGCGGTTGGCGTCGAAGTGCGCGCGGTGCACGGTCTGCGCCTGGAACAGCAGGTCATTGAATGGCTGGACGAAGAGTGCTTTGACTTCGGCCAAAGACCAGTCATGACGCAGGTTGGCAGTGGTGCTGGCGCTCATGGGCATTTCCTTGATTATGCTTGGCTGGCGCCTGGGGGATGGAATACCCACAGGCGCGACACGGATGTTCGGCATATTTAAGGAAGAGTCATGCGCTGTCAACCACGTTACAACGGACCGGTTTACATCTGGTTAAAAAACAAACAATTCTGCTTATTGTGCGGCGAAAGCACCGACACACCACAGCCTATCTGCACACCGTGTGAAAGCGAACTGCCCTGGCTTGGCGATCAATGCCGCGTCTGCGCATTGCCGCTGCCCATGGCCGGACTGCGTTGCGGACAATGTGCCTCGCAACCGCCGGCCTTCGAGCGGGTCCTGGCACCCTGGGCCTACGACTTCCCGGTGGACAGCCTGATCACCCGTTTCAAGCATCAGGCGAAGTGGCCCCTGGGCCGGCTACTGGGCGAACTGCTGGCCCAATCGCTGCAGCATCATTTCGACGAAGGCCTGGAACGGCCCGACGCACTGGTACCGGTACCACTGGCGACCCGGCGCTTGCGCCAGCGCGGTTTCAATCAGGCGGCGCTACTGGCCCGCTGGCTCAGTGGACCGTTGGCGATCCCTTGCCAAGAAAACCTGCTGCGACGCACCCAGGACACCCCCGCCCAACAGGCCCTCGACGCCAAGGCACGACGGCGAAACCTGCGCCAGGCCTTTGCCCTGGCGCCCGAGGCCGCGTTGCGCAACCGTCACCTGGCGTTGGTCGACGATGTGCTCACCACCGGTGCCACTGCCCAAGCACTGGCGGCCCTGTTGCGCGATGCCGGCGCTGCGCGGGTCGATGTGTACTGCCTGGCCCGCACGCCGAAACCCGGTGAGCCGGCTTGACGTGCCGCGCCCAAGGCGCCAACGTCCGCTCATAGCCTTGCATGCAGTTTTCCGTCATGTCCTTGCCCACGCTTCTGACCCAGCACATCGTTCGGCGACCTCAACGCATCGCCCTGTTGCAGCACATCGCCGAACAGGGCTCGATCACCCGCGCCGCCAAGAGCGCGGGCCTGAGCTACAAGGCGGCCTGGGATGCCATCGATGAATTGAACAACCTGGCGGACCAACCGTTGGTAGAGCGCAGCGTCGGCGGCAAGGGCGGTGGCGGCGCCAAGTTGTCGGAGGAAGGCCTGCGCGTGCTGCGCCTGTATCAGCGCTTGCAAGCGCTGCAGGCCCAACTGCTGGAAGCGAGCGAGGACGCCGGCGACCTGGGCCTGCTCAGTCGCCTGATGCTGCGCACCAGTGCCCGCAATCAATTGCATGGCAAGGTCCTGGGCATCGAGGCGCAAGGGCACAACGACCGGGTACGCCTGGAGCTGGCCCGGGGCCTGGTCATCGAAGCCCAGATCACCCACGACAGCACCCTGCGCCTGGAGCTGGATACCGGCACCGAAGTGGTGGCGCTGATCAAGGCCGGCTGGCTGGAATTGCACCCTGTCGAGCAAGCGGAAAAACCGGGGACCAATACACTGCGCGGCATGATCGAGCAGATCGACGCCGCCCAGGACGGCCCCAGCGAAGTGCGCATAGGCCTGCCCAATGGCCAGACGCTGTGCGCCCTGGCTGAGCCGCTTCAGTTGCAAGCGCAGAAACTGGCAGCCGGCTCACCGGTGCAAGTGACGTTTTCGCCAACAAATGTGCTGCTCGGCACACCGCTGTAGCACGCTGCAACAATAGTTTCATCGACCCGCTTTAAGGTGACTGCCAAAACCAGCAGGGAGCCTGAGATGAGCCTATTAGAAGAAAACCAATCCACCGACCTGGAAAAGATCGTCGGCCTGAGCCGTCGCAGCTTCATCAGCGCCGGCGCCCTGTGCGGCGCGGCGATGTTTTTGGGCGGCAACCTGCTGAGCCGCAGCGTCCTGGCCGCCGCCGTGAGCGAAGGCAACAGCAAGCTGCTGGGCTTTAACAGCATCGCCGCCGCCACGGCCGACACCATCACCTTGCCGCCGGGCTACAAATCCTCGGTGCTGATCAGTTGGGGCCAGCCGCTGCAGAAAAATGCCCCGGCCTTCGACCCCAGTGGCAACGGTACTGCCCGCGCACAGGAAGTGCAGTTCGGCGACAACAACGACGGCATGAGCCTGTTCCCGTTCCCCGGCGACAATAACCGGGCGCTGATGGCGATCAACAACGAATACACCAATTACCGCTACCTCTTCCCCCACGGCGGCCAGCCGCAGTCGGCCGAAGACGTGCACAAGGCCCAGGCCAGCGAAGGGGTCTCGGTGATCGAGGTCCAGCGTCGTCGCGGCCAGTGGCAGTTTGTCCAGGAATCGCGCTACAACCGCCGGATCCACGGCAACACGCCGATTCGCCTGCGCGGCCCGGCCGCCGGCCACGACCTGCTGAAAACCAGCGCCGACAAGAGCGGCAAGAAAGTGCTGGGGACTTTCCAGAACTGCGCCAACGGCATGACACCCTGGGGCACCTACCTGACCTGCGAAGAAAATTTCACCGACTGCTTCGGCAGCAGCAAGTCCGATTTGCAGTTCGATGAAGCGCAAAAACGCTACGGCGCCACCGTCACCAGCCGCGAGATCAACTGGCACCTGTTTGATCCGCGCTTCGACCTGGCAAAGAACCCCAACGAACTCAATCGCCACGGCTGGGTGGTCGAGATCGACCCGTTCGATCCGCAATCCACCCCGGTAAAA
This sequence comes from Pseudomonas sp. 43mfcvi1.1, assembly GCF_900115935.1. Taxonomy (NCBI): domain Bacteria; kingdom Pseudomonadati; phylum Pseudomonadota; class Gammaproteobacteria; order Pseudomonadales; family Pseudomonadaceae; genus Pseudomonas; species Pseudomonas sp. 43mfcvi1.1. The sequence goes on from NZ_UETT01000011.1 coordinate 89,658, forward strand.
CGTACCGCCCTGGGCCGCTTCAAACACGAAAACGCCGCCCTGGCGCAGACTAATGACGGTCGCGCCGTGGTGTACATGGGCGACGATGAGCGCGGCGAGTTCATCTACAAGTTCGTCAGCCGCGAACGCATCAACCCGCGCAATGCCAAGGCCAACCGTAACCTGCTGGACCATGGCACCTTGTACGTGGCGCGTTTCGATGCCGGCGACGGCAACCCGGACCATCCCAAAGGCAAGGGCCAGTGGATCGAGCTGACCCATGGCAAGAACGGTCTCGACGCCAGCAGCGGCTTCGCCGACCAGGCCGAAGTGCTGATCCATGCGCGCCTGGCCGCCAGCGCCGTGGGTGCCACCCGCATGGACCGCCCGGAGTGGATCGTGGTCAGCCCGAAAGACGGCCAGGTCTATTGCACCCTGACCAACAACTCCAAGCGCGGCGAAGACGGTCAGCCGGTGGACGGGCCGAACCCTCGGGCCAAGAACGTATACGGGCAGATCCTGCGCTGGCGCACCGACCGCGACGACCACGCCTCCAAGACCTTCTCCTGGGACCTGTTCGTGGTCGCCGGCAACCCAACGGTACACGCTGGCACGCCGAAAGCCGGGTCGTCCAACATCAACGCGCAGAATATGTTCAACAGCCCCGATGGCCTGGGCTTCGACAAAGCCGGGCGGCTGTGGATCCTTACCGACGGTGACTCCAGCAACGCCGGGGACTTCGCTGGCATGGGCAACAACCAGATGCTCTGCGCCGACCCCAACAGTGGCGAAATTCGCCGCTTCATGGTCGGGCCGGTGGGCTGCGAAGTCACTGGGATCAGTTTTGCGCCGGACCAGAAGGCCTTGTTCGTCGGGATCCAGCATCCGGGGGAAAACGGCGGCTCGACCTTCCCTGAGCACCTGCCCAACGGCAAGCCACGGTCATCGGTGATGGTGATTACCCGGGAAGATGGCGGGGTCATCGGCGCCTGATAGGACCTCATCGCGAGCAAGCTCCCACAGGGATCGGCGGTACAACCGAAGATCCACTGTGGGAGCGAGCCTGCTCACGATAGCGTCAGCACAGCCACCACCTATCTGCCTCCGTCTGCGCTACCATGCTGGGTCGGACGCGGCAGCCCTGCCGCTGCGCAGGAGTCAGCATGTCCCATCCGTTTGAAACCCTCACGCCCGACCTGGTACTCGATGCCGTTGAAAGCATCGGCTTTCTCAGCGACGCCCGCGTGTTGGCCCTCAACAGCTACGAGAACCGTGTCTATCAGGTCGGTATCGAAGATGCCGAGCCGCTGATCGCCAAGTTCTATCGCCCCCAGCGCTGGACCAACGAAGCGATCCTGGAAGAGCACAGTTTTACCTTCGAGTTGGCCGAGTACGAAGTGCCCGTGGTAGCGCCGCTGATCCACAACGGCACCAGCCTGCACGAACACGCCGGGTTTCGTTTCACCCTGTTTCCCCGTCGCGGTGGCCGGGCGCCGGAGCCGGGCAATCTGGATCAACTCTATCGCCTGGGGCAATTGCTCGGGCGCCTGCACGCGCTCGGGGCGACCCGCCCGTTCGAGCATCGTGAAGCCTTGGGCGTGAAGAATTTCGGCCATGACTCGCTGGCTACCGTGCTGCAAAGTGGTTTCGTCCCCCGCGCCCTGCTGCCGGCCTACGAGTCGGTCGCCAGGGACCTGCTCAAGCGTGTCGAAGAGGTCTACGCCGCCACGCCCCATAAGAACATCCGCATGCACGGTGACTGCCACCCCGGCAACATGATGTGCCGTGACGAGGTCTTCCACATCGTCGACCTCGACGACTGCCGCATGGGTCCGGCGGTGCAGGACTTGTGGATGATGCTCGCCGGCGATCGCCAGGAATGCCTGGGGCAGTTGTCGGAATTGATGGATGGCTACCGTGAGTTCCACGACTTCGACCCGCGTGAACTGGCGCTGATCGAACCGCTGCGCGCCCTGCGCCTGATGCATTACAGCGCCTGGCTGGCGCGACGCTGGGACGACCCGGCCTTCCCGCGCAGCTTCCCGTGGTTCGGCAGCGAACGTTACTGGGGCGACCAGGTACTGGCACTGCGCGAGCAACTGGCGGCGCTCAATGAAGAGCCGTTGAAGTTGTTCTGATTGGGCTGGGCTCCAAAAATCACTGAAGCCCTGTGGGAGCGAGCCTGCTCGCGATGGCGACAGAACAGTCACCATTTATTTATGTTGACCGACACATCGCTATCGCGAGCAGGCTCGCTCCCACAGGAGACCTGCGGCGAAGCCGATTCCCTTACAAGGTTCACAGCACAACCAGACAAATCTCCTTACAATCACCCCTTTGTTAGCTGCCTAAGCAAGGATTCTGCATGCAAGCCGCCAACCCGCGTCGCGGGTACATCCTGGGCCTGAGTGCCTACATCATCTGGGGACTGTTCCCGATCTACTTCAAGGCCATCGCCAGCGTGCCATCGGTGGAAATCATCATCCACCGCGTGCTGTGGTCGGCCTTGTTCGGCGCGGCGTTGCTGCTGGTCTGGAAACACCCCGGCTGGTGGCGCGAACTGCGGGACAATCCACGACGCCTGGCGATCCTCGCCTTGAGCGGGACGTTGATCGCGGCCAACTGGCTGACTTACGTCTGGGCGGTGAACAACGAGCGCATGCTCGAAGCCAGCCTGGGTTACTACATCAACCCACTGGTGAACGTACTGCTGGGCATGCTGATCCTCGGCGAGCGCCTGCGCCGCATGCAATGGCTGGCGGTAGGGTTGGCGGCGGTCGGCGTGGCGCAGCAGGTCTGGCAAGTGGGCAGCCTGCCGTGGGTGTCGCTGGTGCTGGCACTGACCTTCGGTTTTTATGGATTGATCCGTAAGCAGGCGCCGGTCAAGGCATTGCCGGGGCTGGTGGTGGAAACCTGGATGCTGGTGCCGATCGCCATCGCCTGGTTGCTGTTCAACCCCACGGCCACCAGTGCCCAGGCCGCGTTCTGGACCACCTCCGAAGCCTGGTGGCTGGTGGCGGCTGGCCCCGTGACGCTGGTTCCGCTGGTGTGCTTCAACGCCGCGGCGCGGCATTTGCCCTACACCACCCTAGGGTTCCTCCAGTACATCGCACCGACGCTGGTGTTGTTGCTCGCCGTGCTGCTGTTCGGTGAGCACCTGTCGTCCAGCACACTGGTGGCGTTTCTGTTTATCTGGGCTGGGCTTGCGGTGTATAGCGTCGATGCCGTGATCAGCATGCGCCGGCGCAGCTGATCAAAAAACGTACAAACCTCCACAGGCCACGCCAGACGTGGCCTGTGCTTATCCGTCCCAAGGTTATCCACAACGTGATCCCCGCCGTTTGTGTACAAGCCCTTGAAAACTGATGATTTTTTGACCACTCTCCGCAGAACCCCGGCGACCCTGGGCTGGAGCCGGGTCTCTACAGGTTATCCACAGGCAGGCGCAGTTTTTTCTTGGATAACCTTTATTGCGCTTCGTCGCTGAGCTTGAGTTCCACCATCAACTCATCGGCCAGGGTCTCCAGGCGTTCCTGCAAGGTGTCCAGCGACAGGGTCAAGGGCACCCCAAGGGTCGCTTCGGCGTGGAACAGCAACTCGTTGCTCATCGGCGCCGGACGAACCTGCGTCACCAGGCGTTCGACGTTTACCCCCTGTTCACTCAGCAATCGGGTGATATCACGCACGATGCCGGGACGATCATTGCCCACCAGTTCCATGGTGATGGGTTTCCAGCTACAGGTTTCTTCCAGGCTGCTTTCGGCAATCAATACGCGGATGCCATGGGCCGACAGCCCCTGCAAGGCTTCGATCAACTCTTCGTGGACTTCGGCCGGGGCGCTGAGCCGCAGGATCCCGGCAAATTGCCCCGCCAGTCGCGACATACGGCTTTCCAGCCAGTTACCGCCGTGCTCGGCGATGCAATCGGCAATGCGCTCGACCTGCCCGGGTTTGTCCGGGGCGAAAACAGTGATGACCAGATGGTCCATGGCGCGGCCCTCTTGTTGTGGAAGAAACAGTATAGGCAGCAGACCGTGAGCCTGAGGATTTATACCTGACCACTGTGGGAGCAAAACATCGTGTACAAACATTCAGATTTATCTGGAACAATCTGTCTGTTTTTTGAGAACATCCTGTGCCTCGTCGTGACCGTACTGCTTTAGTCGGTCGCGGAACGACGCAATTAGTCTAATTTTCACAAGCGCAATTGATCATGTAGTATGCCGCAGCAAGCACTACATAATGTTGTACCGATGTCTGCTTAAGGCCAGTCGCATCCCTGAAAAGCCCCGTCAGCAAGGCTTAACACCCAGCCGCCAGCGATGGCATGTACTGGTTCCGGGGTTTGTGGTTTAAATGTCCCGAGGCTTCATTGTCAAAATCGAAGAGCTGAAAAGCGAAATAGCTGAGCAGAGTGAGGCAAGCAATGACTGAACACGTTCAAGTCGGTGGCCTTAAGGTCGCCAAAGTCCTGTTCGACTTCGTGAATAACGAAGCCATTCCCGGAACCGGCCTCACCGCCGACGCGTTCTGGGCCGGTGCCGACAAGGTCATCCACGACCTGGCGCCGAAGAACCAAGCCCTACTCGCCAAACGCGACGATTTCCAGGCGCGGATCGACGCCTGGCACCAGGCTCGTGCCGGCCAGGCCCACGACGCCGTGGCTTACAAAGCCTTCCTGCAAGACATTGGATACCTGCTGCCAGAAGCGGCGGATTTCCAGGCCACGACGCAAAACGTCGATGACGAAATCGCCCGCATGGCCGGCCCGCAACTGGTGGTGCCGGTGATGAACGCCCGCTTCGCCCTCAACGCATCGAACGCCCGCTGGGGTTCGCTGTATGACGCGCTGTACGGCACCGACGCCATCAGCGAAGCCGACGGCGCGGAAAAAGGCAAAGGCTACAACAAGGTTCGCGGCGACAAGGTCATCGCCTTCGCCCGCGCCTTCCTCGACGAAGCGGCGCCCCTGGCGGCCGGCCCCCATGTCGATTCCACCGCGTACAAAATCGTCGACGGCAAACTGGTGGTCACCCTCAAGGGTGGCAGCAACAGCGGCCTGCGTGACGATGCCCAGTTGATCGGCTTCCAGGGCGATGCCTCGGCACCGACCGCCGTGCTGCTGAAGCACAACGGCCTGCACTTCGAAATCCAGATCGACGCCACCACCCCGGTCGGCCAGACCGACGCCGCCGGCGTCAAAGACATCCTGATGGAAGCCGCCCTGACCACCATCATGGATTGCGAAGACTCGGTCGCCGCCGTCGATGCCGATGACAAAGTGGTGATCTACCGCAACTGGCTCGGCCTGATGAAGGGCGACCTGGCTGAAGAAGTCGCCAAGGGCGGCCAGACATTTACCCGGACCATGAACCCCGACCGCGTCTACACCAGCGTCGACGGTTCGAGCGTGACCCTGCACGGCCGCTCGCTGTTGTTCGTACGCAACGTCGGCCACCTGATGACCATCGATGCGATCCTGGACAAGCATGGCAACGAAGTGCCGGAAGGCATCCTCGATGGCCTGGTCACCAGCCTGGCGGCGATCCACAGCCTCAACGGCAACACCTCGCGGCGCAACAGCCGCACCGGCTCGGTGTACATCGTCAAGCCGAAGATGCACGGCCCGGAAGAAGCCGCGTTCACCAACGAGCTGTTCGGTCGTGTCGAAGACGTGCTGAACCTGCCGCGCAACACCCTCAAGGTCGGGATCATGGACGAGGAGCGCCGTACCACGGTCAACCTCAAGGCCTGCATCAAGGCCGCCAGCGAGCGCGTGGTGTTCATCAACACCGGTTTCCTCGACCGCACCGGCGACGAAATCCACACCTCCATGGAAGCCGGCCCGATGGTGCGCAAGGCGGATATGAAAGCCGAGAAGTGGATCGCCGCGTATGAAAACTGGAACGTCGATATCGGCTTGAGCACCGGACTGCAAGGTCGCGCGCAAATCGGCAAGGGTATGTGGGCGATGCCGGACCTGATGGCGGCGATGCTTGAACAGAAAATCGCCCATCCGATGGCCGGTGCCAACACCGCGTGGGTTCCGTCGCCGACCGCGGCCGCGTTGCACGCGCTGCATTACCACAAGGTCGACGTGTTCGCTCGCCAGGCCGAACTGGCCAAGCGCGCCCGCGCTTCGGTGGACGACATCCTGACCATCCCGTTGGCGGTCAATCCGAACTGGACGCCGGAGCAGATCAAGAACGAACTGGACAACAATGCCCAGGGCATCCTTGGCTACGTGGTGCGCTGGATCGACCAGGGCGTTGGCTGCTCCAAAGTGCCGGACATCAACGACATCGGCCTGATGGAAGACCGTGCGACGCTGCGTATCTCCAGCCAACACATCGCCAACTGGCTGCGTCACGGCATCGTCACCCAGGACCAGGTGATGGAAAGCCTCAAGCGCATGGCGCCGGTGGTAGACCGTCAGAACGCCAGCGACCCGCTGTACCGGCCGCTGGCGCCAGACTTCGACCGCAACATCGCCTTCCAGGCGGCGGTCGAACTGGTGATCGAAGGCACGAAGCAGCCTAACGGCTACACCGAGCCGGTGCTGCACCGTCGCCGTCGTGAGTTCAAGGCAGCCAATGGGTTGTGATTGAGCGATAGACACGCGACACACAAAAGCCCTGATCTCTCGATCAGGGCTTTTTCATTTGCACGACCTGACTGCTTTTGTGGCGAGGGGATTTATCCCCGCTGGGCTGCGAAGCGGCCCTCAATTCTGCGCAACGATACGATCCGATGGCGAGCGCTTCGCACTCGAACGGGGATAAATCCCCTCGCCACAGGTTTCATGCATGGCAGGGAAATCTTAAAGATCCATCCCCAACTCATGCTTGACCAACCCCAACAGCTTGTCGGTATCGATCGGCTTGAGCAGAAAGTCCACCACGCTCAAGTGCATGGCTTCAATGGCATCCTTCACGTCGGCATCGCCCGACACGATGATAATCGGCAGCGCCGCCCGCTCCGACTCGCGCACCAGGCGGACCAACTCCAGGCCATCGACATTGCCCATGCGCAGATCGGTGATCAGCAGGCCTATCGATGGCTTGGTTTCCAGCATCTTGAGCGCCGTTTCGCCACTGGCAGCGGTCATGCAGTGAATCCCGTCCAACGCCAGGATCTCCGACAGCAGCTCACGAGCGTCCTTGTCGTCATCGACGATCAAGACGCGCTGCGGCGGCAGGTCAGGTTCCAGCATGACGGCACTCAGCGCCTCGCGCTCGGCGTCACTCAAAATATCGTGGTCGGACATGGTGCTCTCTACGTTCTTTAAATCGATCCCCTGGCACAGTGGTCAGACATCGTTCTGCGGCGCTTCAATGTGCACTTCGTCGGATTTTTTTCCAAGAACATTTAATGAAGATTTTTCCGACGCCTGGCGTAGGACTTTTCCGTAAGCCTGCCCCGTATGCAGCGACCTAGACTTACGTCCAATGGGCACCCCGCGCTGAGGGGCCGACCATGGCAGAACAGATCCGACCACAACAATTCGAAAAAGACTGCGTAATGGTTATGAAAAAAGCGGACGCCTTCATCCAGGCAGGGAAAACCGCGGTGTTGCAAAACATCCAGGGGACGCTGCAATTTCTCCAACGCTTTCCCCCGTTCAACCAGATGGAAAACGCCCACCTGGCCTATCTGGTGGAGCAATGCCTGCTGCGCTTCTACGCGCCGGGCGAAACCATCATCAAACCCGCCGACGGCCCGGTGGAGCATTTCTACATCGTCAAGCAAGGCCGGGTGGTAGGCGAACGTCCGCACACGGCCAAAGGTGGCACCGAAACCACCTTCGAAATCACCACCGGCGAATGTTTCCCCCTCGCCGCGCTGCTGGGCGAACGGGCCACGCGCACCGAGCATCGGGCCGGCGAAGACACGTTCTGCCTGCAACTGAACAAACAAGCCTTCATCAAGCTGTTCGCCCTGTCTGGCCCGTTTCGCGACTTCGCCCTGCGCGGGGTCAGCAGCTTGCTCGATCAGGTCAACCAACAAGTCCAGCAAAAGTCCGCACAAACCCTGGGCACGCAATATTCCCTCAATACGCGGTTGGGTGAACTGGCGATGCGTCATCCGGTGAGTTGCAGCCCGGACACCCCGCTGCGCGAAGCCGTGAAGCTGATGCACGAGCAACAAGTCGGCAGCATCGTGGTGGTGAATGAGCAGAAAACCCCGGTGGGAATTTTCACCTTGCGCGACCTGCGACAGGTGGTGGCCGATGGCTCCGGGGATTTTTCCCAGGCCATCGTCGGACACATGACCCAGGCACCGTTTTTTCTCTCGCCGGACCACAGCGCGTTCGACGCGGCCATCGCCATGACCGAGCGCCACATCGCTCACGTCTGTCTGGTCAAGGATCATCGCCTGTGTGGCGTGGTATCGGAGCGCGATCTGTTTTCCTTGCAGCGCGTCGACCTGGTGCACCTGGCCCGAACCATTCGCAGCGCTCCCAGGGTAGAGAACCTCGTGGCCCTGCGCGGCGAAATCGGCCAGTTGGTGGAGCGCATGCTGGCCCACGGCGCCTCGTCAACCCAGATCACCCACATCATCACCTTGCTCAACGATCACACCGTGTGCCGCGTCATCGAGTTGACCCTGGCTGACAAAGGCGACCCGGGGGTGCCGTTCAGTTGGCTGTGTTTCGGCAGTGAAGGCCGGCGCGAGCAGACCCTGCACACCGACCAGGACAACGGCATTTTGTTCGAAGCGCGGGACGCCGCCCATGCCGCGCAGATCCGCGGCCTGCTGCTGCCCATCGCCCAGCAGATCAACCAGAGCCTGGCCCTGTGCGGCTTCACCTTGTGCAAGGGCAACATCATGGCCGGCAACGCCGAGCTGTGCCTGTCCCGCGCCGAATGGGCCCGGCGCTTTGCGGCATTCATTCGCGAAGCGACGCCGGAGAACTTGCTGGGCTCCAGTATTTATTTCGATCTGCGGGTGGTCTGGGGCGACGAGCAAGGCTGCGAGCAGTTGCGCCGGCAGATCCTCGATCAAGTGGCCGATAACCGCTTGTTCCAGCGCATGATGGCCGAGAACGCGCTGCGCCATCGCCCGCCAGTAGGACGCTTCAGGGATTTCGTTCTGAGCCGCAAGAATGGCGAAAAGGCCACGCTGGACTTGAAAGTGCAAGGCCTGACGCCCTTCGTCGACGGCGCCCGTCTGCTGGCCCTGGCCAACGGCATCGAAGTCAACAATACCCTGGAACGCTTGCGGCAACTGGTCGTCAAGGAAGTGATCGAACCGCTCGATGGCGCGGCCTATGAAGAGGCCTATCACTTCATCCAGCAGACCCGCATGCAACAACATCAATTGCAAACCCGCGAGAACCTGCCCTATTCCAATCGCGTCGACCCTGACAGCCTCAATCACCTGGACCGGCGCATCCTGCGCGAATCCCTGCGCCAGGCCCAACGCCTGCAAAGCAGCCTGGCGCTGAGGTATCAGTTGTGAGCATTTTTTCCTGGCTGCGCCCGGCTCAGCCGCTGTTGCCGCAGATGTTGCAGCAGCGCCTGGAGCGCCTGCCCGCCCCCTCGCCGTTGGATGAACGCAGCTTACGGGAACAGCGCTGGGTGGTGCTGGACCTGGAAACCACCGGCCTGAACCTGAACAAGGATCAGGTTCTGTCCATCGGTGCGGTGGTCATCGAAGACGGCGCGATCGACTTCAGCCAGCAGTTCGAACGCACCCTGCAATGCGACAAGCAGAAACTCGGGCCGAGTGTGTTGATCCACGGTCTGGCGCCCAGCGCCATTGCCGCCGGCAGCGACCCGGCCGAGGCGCTGCTGGCGTTCATGGAGTTCGTGGGCGACAGTCCGCTGCTGGCCTTTCACGCGCCATTCGACTCCCACATGCTCGGGCGCGCCTTGAAAGACTACCTGGGCTATCGCCTGCAGCATCCGTTTCTCGATGTGGCCGACCTGGCGCCGATGCTTTGCCCCCAGGCCAATCTGCGCAAGGCGGGTCTGGATGAATGGATCGACTGGTTCAAGCTGCAAGTCTTCGACCGCCACAACGCCAGTGCCGACGCCCTGGCCACCGCCGAACTGGCGCTGATCCTGTTCAGCCGTGCCCGCCAGCAGCAGATCCACAGCCCGCTGGACCTGCAACAGCGCCTGGGCCAGTGGAAACGGCGCCAGCAGGCGCCTTCGCTCTAAATCCTCTGCTCCGAGGGTGGTTTACCTGTGGGAGCAAGGCTTGCCCGTGATGCAGGCGACTCGGTTTGGCTCTCAAACCAGGCGATACCATCGCGGGCAAGCCTTGCTCCCACAGACTCATTAGACCCACAGATCAGGTCCCGACCAGCACCAATTGCTTTCCCGCCCCCGCCTCTGCCACAATCGCGAACAATTCTCGTTACTTAAAACATCGGTGATGCTTCGTGTCGTCAGTCCCTAGTGTCCGGTCTCGCAAGTACCGTCCCTTTTTTGACGAGTGGCGGCTGTCGTCAGGCAAGGCGCCGCGACGAGTCATAGCCTGCTATGGCGAGGAGCGGCAACGCAGCATGACGGCAGCCGACGCCGTCAAAAAGGAACGGTACTTGTGAGACCGGACACGACTCCTCATAGTGATTTGGTTGGTGCGTTGTACCGTGACCATCGCGCTTGGCTATTGGGATGGCTGCGCCGCAACGTGGCGTGTGCGCAACGGGCCGAGGACCTGAGCCAGGACACCTTTGTGCGCTTGCTGGGTCGCGAGGAGCTGAAGGCACCTCGCGAACCGCGGGCGTTTCTGGTAGCCATCGCCAAGGGCCTGCTGTTCGATTACTTCCGTCGAGCGGCATTGGAGCAGGCTTACCTCACCGAATTGATGCTAATCCCCGAGGCCGAGCAGCCCTCGGTGGAAGAACAGCAAATCATCCTGGAAGACCTCAAGGCCATCGACCGCCTGCTGGGCAAACTGTCGAGCAAGGCTCGCGCAGCCTTCCTCTATAACCGCCTCGACGGTCTCGGCCACGCCGAAATCGCCGAACGCCTGGGGGTTTCGGTACCGCGGGTGCGGCAGTACCTGGCCCAAGGCATTCGCCAGTGCTACATCGCACTTTATGGTGAGCCGACATGAGCCAGGCCCACGCCAAACCGGTCTCGGCCAGCGTGCTGGACGCCGCCATTGCCTGGCAATTGTCGCTGGACTCGAGCAGCCCTCAGGAGCGCGAAGCCTTCGCCCGCTGGCATGCCGCCGACGAAGAACACGCCCGGGCCTGGCAGCAGCTGGGCATGCTCGACCAGCGTTTCAGCGTCGCAAGTGGACCGGCGCGGGCCGCACTGCTGCAATCGCGGGTCAGCATTCGCCGGCGGATCCGCAAGGTGGGCAGCGGCCTGGCCAGTGTTATCGCGGTCATCGGCCTGGCGTTGTTTGCCGGAGATCGTTACCTGCCGCTGGATTACTGGCTGGCCGACCAGCGCACCGCCACTGGCGAACAACGCACCCTGCGCCTGGTCGATGGCACGCTGATCAACCTCAACACCCACAGTGCGCTGGATGTGCGGTTCGATGACAAGCAGCGCCGCATCGTCCTGCAGGAAGGCGAGATCCTGGTAGAAACCGGCCACGGCGACCCGCGCCCGTTCATCGTCGAGACCCGCGAAGGCAACCTGCGCGCCTTGGGCACACGGTTCCTGGTCAGGCGTGAAGACGAAGGCACGCGCCTGAGCGTGTTGAAGTCCGCCGTGGCGGCACACCCGCAGGCCGCGGACACGGAACAGATCCTGCGTGAAGGCCAACAAGTACTGATGCGCCGCGACGGCCTCGGACCGACCATTGCCTTGCCCCCCGGCGCCGATGCCTGGACCCGCGGCATGTTGGTGGTGGACAACGCGCGCCTCGAAGATCTGGTCCATGAACTGGGGCGCTACCGACGCGGCTACTTGGGTGTCGCCCCTCAAGTGGCAGACCTGCGCATCACCGGCAGCTTTCCATTGCATGACACCGACCTGGCCCTGACTGCCCTGCTGCCGAGCTTGCCGGTGCAGATCGAGCATCACACGCGATGGTGGGTGGTGGTTGGACCGAGGGCCGAGGCCAAGCCTTGAGGAATCTTGCGTCAGTGGTGACCTAATTGCGAGCAGGCTCGCTCCCACAGTGGAGCGGTGTTGTACACAAAGCAGCGGCTCACTGAAGATCAACGGTGGGAGCGAGCGTGCTCGCGATGAGGCTAGTAGCCTCAACACAAAGCCAGGCAGGGCACCGGGCCCCAAGCTGAATCTAAATTATTTTCATCCAACCCTATCACTTTTCAATTTTCATCCGGCACCCAGGCAATTGAGAAATATTTCCATTCAGGAGCCGCCGTATGTCCCGCCCGCTAGACACCCTGTTGCGCCCCAGCCTGCTGGCCGTTGCCATTGCCTTTGCCGTTCCTCTCGCCAGCGGCCCGCTGCTGGCCGCCGAACAGGCCACGAGCGTGCGCACCTACAACCTGCCCGCCGCGCCACTGGCCAGCACCCTGAACCAGATCGCCAGCCAGGCCGGCCTCGCGCTGAGCCTGAATCCGTCCCTGGCTTCGGGCAAGACCTCGGCTCCGGTCCAGGGCCAGTTCGACGCCACCGGCGCATTGCGCGAGGCCTTGCGCGGTACCGGCCTGCAATTGGAGCAAAGCAGCGCCGGCACCTACAGCCTGGTGGCCGTGCCTGAAGGCGTGATGGCCTTGCCGGAAACCAGCGTGATCGGTGCCGGTGTCAGCGAAACCGCGTGGGGCCCGACCGAAGGTTACGTCGCCACCCGCACCGCCGCCGGTACCAAGACCGATACGCCGATCGTCGAACTGCCGCGCTCAGTCTCGGTGGTCACGCGCCAACAAATGGAGGACCGTTCTGTCCTCAACCTCAATGACGCCCTGCGCTACACCGCTGGCGTGCAGAGCAGCGGCTACGGCTCGGATTCGCGCAATGACTGGCTGCTGGTTCGCGGCTTCGTGCCGACTCAGTTCCTCGATGGCCTGCCGCTACCCAGGGGCAACTACATCACGCCGAAAATCGAGCCCTGGAACCTTGAACGCATCGCCGTACTGCGTGGCCCGGCCTCTTCGGTCTACGGCCAGACGCCACCTGGCGGCATGTTGGACATGGTCAGCCGTCGCCCACAGGCCGAAAGCAGCAACGAGGTCGAGTTGCAGGCCGGCAGCTACGAACACAAGCAGATCAACTTCGACAGCACCGGCAAAGTCGATGACGAAGGCCAGTTCCTCTATCGGCTCAGCGGCACCGTGCGCGACAGCAATTCCCAGGTCGATCACATCCCGGACAAGCGCTACAACCTCGCACCGAGCCTGACCTGGAACATCAACGACGACACGCGCCTGACCTTCCTGTCCCAATACACCCGCGACGACACTGGAATCACCGGGCAATTCCTGCCGCTGCAAGGTACCAAGCTGTCCTCGCCGTCGGGCAAGATTTCCCACCACAAGAACCTCGGCGACCCGGACTGGGAATTCTACGACCGTACCTACTACGCCCTCGGCTATGCGTTTGAACATCGCCTGAACGACACCTGGCAGTTCCGCCAGAACCTGCGCTACACCAAGAGCGACCTGGAAACCCAGGGCATCTCCGCCGGCGGGCAATTCTGGCCGGCGGGTCCTGATGAAGCGGTGAGCGCCGATGGCACGGTCAAGCGCAGCGCCAGTGTCGTCGACGAAGACATCAGCCAGTTCGCCGTGGACAACAACTTCCAGGCCGATTTCCAGACCGGCGCCCTCAGCCACACTTTGCTGCTGGGCCTGGACCACCAGCGCTCCAACAGCAATTCGCGCTGGTTGTGGGGTTCGACCGGCGTGCCGACCAGCAACATCCACAACCCGATCTATGGACAGGATTTCTCCAACGTCCAGTACTTCACCATGTACGACTACAACCAGAAGACCAACCAGACCGGCCTGTACGTCCAGGATCAGATCGCCCTGGACAACTGGCGCCTGACCCTCGGCGGTCGTGAAGACTGGATTCACACCGGCACCGAATTCCACAACCAGAACAACGTAACCAACACCCAGCGCGACAAGAAATTCAGCGGCAACGCGGCGTTGAGCTACGTCTTCGATAACGGTGTGACGCCCTACATCTCCTTCGCCCAGTCGTTCCAGGCGGCGGCGGGCTCGACCGTCAACAGCACCGAAGCGTTCAAACCCACCGAAGGCGAACAATACGAAGCGGGAATCAAGTACCAGCCACCCGGCACCAAGACTCTGCTGACCGCTGCGGTGTTCGACCTGACTCAGAAAAACAACTCTGTCACCGAAAACAACGTCACCCGCCAAGTGGGTGAAGTACAGGTGCGCGGCCTGGAGTTGGAAGCCTCAGGCGACGTGACCGACAACCTCAAGCTGATCGGTTCCTACACCTACAACGACAGCGAAATCACCAAGGGCACGACAGCGGAAAAAGGCAAGCGCATGGCCCAGGTGCCGCGTCACCAGGCCACCGCCTGGGCGGACTACACCTGGCATAACGGCCCGCTCGACGGTTTCGGCGTCGGCGCTGGCGTGCGTTATGTCGGCGACACCTACGGCAACACCACCAACACCGACTGGGGCCATGTCGGCTCCTACACCGTGTATGACGCCTCGGCCCATTACGACCTGGGCCGTTTGAACAAGACCCTCAAGGGGGTCACGGTAGCGGTGGACGCGAAAAACATCTTCAACAAGGACTACCTGTCCACGTGCGACGGCTTCTACTGCTACTACGGCGACCAACGCAACGTCGTCGCCAGCGTGAATTACAAATGGTAAACGGTTAGCATTTGCATACCCGCTTCAGCGGGCACTCTGTGGGAGCAAGGCTTGCCCGCGATGGAGACGACTCGGTTTCTGAAGGACCGCATCGCCTGTTTCGCGGGCAAGCCTTGCTCCCACAGATACCCATCGCCACAAGGTGTCCTTTACATCCGGATCGCTCATGAAAAGCAAAACCATTCGCCGCTGGTCCTTCGTCCACACCTGGACCAGCCTGATCTGCACGGTGTTCCTGCTGATGCTGGCGATCACCGGGCTGCCGTTGATCTTCCACCATGAAATCGAACACCTGCTGGGCGACGCCCCCCAGCTCAGGGAGATGCCGGCTGACACGCCGCCGCTGGACCTGCAACAACTGGTGGAAAAAGCCAAGGCCCATCGCCCTGGCGAAGTGGTCCAGTATTTTGGCTGGGACGAGGACGAGCCCAACGGCGTCATCACCATCATGGCGCCGACACCGGGCACCGAACCCAATTCCTCCCACACTTTCATGCTCGATGGGCGCACCGGCGAGGCCCTGGAAATGCCCTCGGCCAATGGCGGCTTCATGATGGTCATGCTGCGCCTGCACGTGGACATGTTCGCCGGATTGCCGGGCAAATTGTTGCTGGCATTCATGGGGTTGTTGTTCGTGATTGCCATCGTCTCCGGGGTGATCCTGTACCTGCCGTTCATGCGCCGCTTGAAGTTCGCCACGGTGCGCCAGGACAAATCCACGCGCCTGCGCTGGCTCGACCTGCACAACCTGATCGGCGTGGTCACACTGGTGTGGGCGCTGACCGTCGGCGTTACCGGCGTCATCGCCGCGTGCGCCGACCTGATCATCGCCGCCTGGCGCAACGACAGCCTCAGCGCCATGATCGAACCCTACCGCAACGCCCCGCCGCTGACCCAACTGGCACCGGCCACCCGTTTGCTGGACATCGCCAAGGACGTCGCGCCGGGCATGGCGCCCAGCTTCATCGCCTTCCCCGGCACGCTGTTTTCCAGCGAACACCACTACAGCGTGTTCATGAAAGGCAGCACCCACCTGACCTCGCATTTGCTGACGCCGGTACTGGTCGACGCCAGCACCCTGGAGGTCACCGCCGTGGCCGAACGGCCGTGGTACATGGACGTCATGAGCCTGTCGTTGCCGCTGCATTTTGGTGACTACGGTGGCCGGCCGATGCAGATTTTCTGGGCCACCCTCGATGTGCTGACCATCATCGTCCTCGGCAGCGGCGTTTACCTGTGGCTGGTGCGGCGCAAGGCGGCCAAGCGAGCAAGCGTTGTCGCGGAGGTCGCTTCGTGAGGCCTCGACAGTCGAGTTTCTGGAAAGTGTTTGGCGTGCCCATGGTGATCGGCGTTCTTTGCGCGGCAGGGTTGTTCAGTGCCTTGCTGGGTGACGGTTTGTGGGACGCCGTCAGTTGGCTAGGGTTGGGTATCCCTTCTGTGTTGGCGGTGTGGGGCTTGGTCCCGCGCCGCTGAGTCATCCGGGCGTGCATTGACCAGATGCACGCCCTCCTCTCTTCGTCATACGACAACTGCGGACACGCGGGTTAATTCCAGCCGCCCAGACTCTGACATATTTATTGACAAATTAATCCTTGCACTCCTATAAAGGCGCACGTTGTACGACAACTTACAACATGACATGCGACACCAAATCCAAAAATAATCGATGGTGAAGTGATGAAAATCAAAGGCATCCGCTGGTGGATGGTTGGCCTGGTCACGGCCGGCCTGATGGTCAACTACCTGGCTCGCAATACCCTCTCGGTGGCCGCTCCGACCCTGATGAGCGAAATGAACATCTCCACCGAGCAGTATTCCCACATCGTCGTGGCCTGGCAGATCTGCTACGCGCTGATGCAACCGGTGGCCGGCTACATCATTGATGCCATCGGTACCAAGATGGGTTTCGCCATTTTCGCCTTCGCCTGGTCCATCGCCTGTGCCGCGGCGGCCATGGCCTCGGGCTGGCAAGGCCTGGCGTTTTTTCGTGGTTTGCTGGGCCTGACCGAAGCCGCCGGGCTGCCGGCCGCGGTAAAAACCTCTACTGAATGGTTCCCGGCCAAGGAACGCTCGGTGGCCATCGGCTGGTTCAATATCGGCTCCTCAATCGGCGCCGTGCTGGCTCCGCCACTCGTGGTCTGGGCGATTCTGAACAGTGGTTGGGAGCTGGCGTTTCTGATCGTTGGCGGCCTGGGCGTGGCCTGGACGTTCCTCTGGCTGATCTTTTACAAGCATCCGCGCGACCAGAGGCTCTTGGGCGACACTGAGCGTGATTACATTCTCAGCGGCCAGGAAGCCCACTTCCAGGATCCGACACCGAAGAAAGGCAGCTGGAAACGCATCATCGCCAGCCGCAACTTCTACGCCATCGCCAGCGCCCGGATCCTCTCCGAGCCGGCTTGGCAAACGTTCAACGCCTGGATCCCGCTGTACCTGATGACCGAGCGGCACATGAACATCAAGGAGATCGCAATGTTCGCCTGGCTGCCGTTCCTGGCGGCCGACCTGGGTTGCGTGCTGGGTGGTTACCTGAGCCCGTTCTTCCATAAATACTGCAAGGTGTCGCTGTTCACCTCGCGCAAAATGGTCCTGCTGTTCGGTGCCTCCTGCATGGTCGGCCCGGCGTGCATCGGCCTGGTCGCCAGCCCCTACACCGCCATCGCCCTGCTGTGCATTGGCGGCTTTGCTCACCAGACTCTATCCGGAGCGCTATACGCCATCACGTCCGATTCCTTCGGCAAGAATGAAGTCGCCACCGCCACCGGCATGGGTGGGATGTTCGGTTACCTCGGTGCAGCGGCCTTCACCCTGCTGTTTGGTGTGATGGTGACAAAGATCGGCTACAGCCCGTTGTTCGTGCTGCTGGCGATCTTCGACGTGGTCGCCGCGTTTATCGTCTGGACCGTCGCCCGGGAACTCAAGCAACAACCGGCGACATCGGCACCGGCGCCGCAGGCCCTGCAACCAACCGCCTGATGCATGGCGCGACTGAGCCTCTTCGCCCGGGTCGCGCCTGCCTTGTGCGCGGCTGGACGCGCTATGCTGCGCAACAAGTCCCACTGATCGAGACACTGCCATGTCCACCCCCAGCATGACGTTGTTCCACAACCCCGCTTCACCCTTCGTTCGCAAGGTCCTGGTGCTACTGCACGAAACCGGCCAGCAAGACCGCGTGGCGTTGCAACTCAGCCAGCTCACGCCGGTCAAGCCGGACCGGGCCCTGATCGATGACAACCCATTGAGCAAGATCCCGGCCTTGCGCCTGGCCAACGGCAGTGTGATCCATGACAGCCGCGTCATCCTCGACTACCTCGACCATCAGCACGTCGGCAACCCGTTGATTCCCCGGGACGGAGCCGCCCGCTGGCGGCGCCTGACCCTGGCCTCCCTGGCCGATGGAGTCATGGAT
This sequence comes from Pseudomonas sp. 43mfcvi1.1, assembly GCF_900115935.1. Taxonomy (NCBI): domain Bacteria; kingdom Pseudomonadati; phylum Pseudomonadota; class Gammaproteobacteria; order Pseudomonadales; family Pseudomonadaceae; genus Pseudomonas; species Pseudomonas sp. 43mfcvi1.1. The sequence continues at coordinate 107,786 of NZ_UETT01000011.1, forward strand.
GCAGCGGTGATGATCCGCTACGAAACCGCCCTGCGTCCTGCGGAAAAACACTGGGACGAATGGCTCGATGCGCAGCGGGACAAGATTCGCCGGGCCCTGGGCCTGCTCGAAGCCGAGGCGATTGCCGAACTGGCCTGCCATTTCGACGTGGCCTCCATCAGCGTGGCCTGCGCCCTGGGCTACCTGGACCTGCGCCATCCGGACCTGGAATGGCGCAAGGCCAATCCGCAGCTGGCGGCATGGTTCGCCGAAGTGAGCTTGCGGCCTTCGATGCTCGAGACGGTGCCCAGGGTTTAGATTTGCATTGACCGTTCCGCCCTCATCGCGAGCAGGCTCGCTCCCACACTTGATCGTGTCGCCCTTTGTGGGAGCGAGCCTGCTCGCGATGGCAGCGCACCGGATCCACAGGAAACAACCCGGCAATCCGCATCACCAACACCTCTCGTAATTGCCGGTCCTCACGCAACCCCAACGACCGGCTCATTTCACCTCTCCCAAGTCAAAGCTCATGGCAGCGGCCGACTTCGACCCAACCCCGTACCAATCCAGCTTACGGGTCAACACCATGAATACGCCCAACAGGCCGAACAGCAACAGCGACCCCATCAACAGCGCATAGTCCTCGGCGCTCAACAAGCCATAGAGCAAGCCGTACAACCCTGCCAGCCCCACCGAAAACCCCAGGCCGTGGCTCACGCTACGCAGCACATGGCAGACATAAAACCCGATCAGCACCACACAGGCACTGGCCGACACCAGGTACGCCAGGGTGAAGCCGATGTGCTCCGACAGCGACAACAGCAACAGGTAAAAGAACGCCAGCGCCACACCCACCAAGGCGTACTGGACCGGGTGCACCGCCAGGCTCTTGAGCACTTCGAAAAGGAAGAAGCCGGCGAATGTCAGGGCGATGAACAGCAGCGCATATTTGATTGCCCGGTCGCTCTTGAGGTACTGGTCCACTGGGTCGATGAAGCTCACGCCGAAGGCGCGACTGCGGAACGCTTCGCAACTATCGCTGGGTTCGCAGGCTTGCAATGTTTCCAGGAGGTTGGTGGAGAAAAACGACGTCTGCCAGTCAGCGCTGAAGCCCTGCTCATTGATCTCACGATTGACCGGCAGGTAGTTGCCGATAAAGCTTGGGTGGGGCCAGTCGGCCGACAGGTGCACCTTGGTGGACTTGCCCACTGGCAGGACCTGGAACTCGCCAGTGCCTTGAAGGCGCAGGTCAAAACCGAAGGTCAGCTCAGGGCCACCCTGGGCGGTGATCATCGGCAGCGGCACATGCACCCCCTGCCCCAGCCAGCCGAGCCGAGAACCGGGCAGGAAGTCGACGGTCTGCTGGTTCAGCGTCAGGGTCAGCGCGTTCTCGATGCCACGAATATCGCTGATCCCCACGCTCAGGTACGGTTCATCGAAACGGTAATCGGCAAAGTCCTTGGCAGCGATACCGTAGCGCTCCGGCACCTTGAAACGGCCATCGATCCGGTTATCGGCGTGGAACAACCGCGCTTCGTAGATCCCCCGGGCACGGGTTTCAGTGCGGACCTGGCCGTCGAGCTCGAACTCTTCGGGCAAAAAATACAACTCGCCCGCCCGCTCGACGGTTTCCAGAAAACGCACGCCGGTTTTCTCGTTGGTGTTCCAGACTTTCACGCTCTTGCGAAACGGCACCACGATCATTGGCCCGATCAGTTGCTGGCTGTAGCTGGAACTGCGGGCGATATCCTGCAACACACCGTCGCGCAGCTCCTGGCGCTCGTCGATGAGGCCGTTGATCATCAACAGCGGGATCATCAGCAAAAGAATCAGTAGGGCAATCATGCCCAGTTTTATGGCGAGGCTGCGGTTCATGTGGGGCTCTCCCTGTTCGAATGAGGGAGAGTCTGGGGTGGTTGTGTGCTGGGCTTATGGAGAGATTATGGAGATTGTGTGGAGACTGGACGGCCCCCTTCGCGAGCAAGCCCGCTCCCACAAGGACTGCACTGAACCTGTGGGAGCGGGCTTGCTCGCGAAGGCCACGCCTCGGTTTCAGGGCAACCGCAACACCACCTCGACCCCACCCTCGACATTGCCAATCCCGAACTCCCCTCCATGCAACTGCACCACCTCCTCCACAAAGTTGAGCCCCAGGCCGGTGCTCTTGCGACCGCTGTCCGGCCGCGGCAGGGAGTAAAAGCGCTCGCTCAAGCGTGGCAGCGCATAGTCGGGAATCGGTGCGGCCTGATTGAACAGGCGAATCTCGACACGATTGCCGCTGCGCTCGGCGCTGATGCGTAGCAGACCGTTGACGGGGGTGAAGTCCAAGGCGTTTTCCAGCAAATTGCCCAAGGCCTGGCGCAACAGGAACGGCTCGCCGGTCAACGCCAGATCGGCAGCAATGCGCTGTTCAACGCTCAACTGGCGACTTTCGATCCAACCGCCGCGCGCTTCCAGCAACTCATCCATCAACGCCGCCAGCGGCACCGCGACTTCTTCTTCCAGCCCCTGGCGCTGCTCGATCTGGGCCAGGTTCAGCAGCCGTTCGATCAACTGCTGCATGCGCACGCTTTCGGTGCCGATGTTACTGACAAAGCGTTGGTGCTGGGCGGCAGGCATATCGCTTTGCAGCAGCTCGGCGGCACCGCGAATCGCCGCCAGCGGACTCTTGAGCTCGTGGGTCAGGGTATGCACGTAACGCTCGACGTAAGCCTTGCCTTCGAGCTGGGTACGCATGTGTTCCACGGCGCCCGCCAGTTGCTCGAACTCGCCGCCGCGATAATGCGGCACTTCCACCCGACGCCCCTGGCTGACTGCCTGGGCATAGGCCGTCAACCGTCGCAGCGCCGCGCTGAGCCACCAGGACAGCAAGCCGCCCAGCAACAGACCCAGGGCCACCAACCCGGCGCCATACGCCAACAGTCGCCGCTCGGTGCGATCGACATAAGGCTGCAATGAACTGTTGGGCTTGGCGACCGTGACGACACCGATGATCCGGCCGTTGTCGCGGATCGGCGCACCGACATGCATCACCGAAGACGTGGGGTCATCCGGATCGCTGCGGCTCGAACGGGCGCCGTAGTGGCCGCGCAGAGTCAGGTAGACGTCGTTCCAGCGCGAATAATCCTGGCCCACCGCCACACCACTGGAGTCGAGCACCACGATGCCCTTGGCATCGGTGACATAGATGCGGTGGCTGACCTGGTTCTTCGGCAAGCCCCAGATCGTCGCCGCCGGCTGGCGCTCGCCGTAGGCCTTGAGCAATTGCGGCCAACGATTCTGGTTGAGGGTGCCGGCCTTGAAATCGTCCCGCAGGATCTCGGCCATCAGGTTGGCCGTGTCCACCAGGGTTTCTTCAGTGGACTGGCGCACGCCAGGGCGGATTTCCTCCATCACCGTGTTGAGCACGAAATAGCCGGTCAGGGCGATAAACAGCACATACACCAGGAAAATCCGGATCCCCAGAGACATCAGCTGTGCCCCGGGCTGTAGCTGTAGCCCAGGCCTCGATGGGTCTGGATCGGTTCGGCCTCGGCCCGGACCAGGCGCAACTTGGCACGCACGCTCTTGATGTGGCTGTCGATGCTACGCTCGTAGCCAGCATCGCTGGCCACGCCCAGGGCGTCGAGCAGTTGTTCGCGGCTGAAGACCCGTTCAGGTTGTTCCAACAGACAGTTGAGCAGGCGGAATTCATGGCGGGTGAGGTTCAGCGGTTTGCCGCGATAGCTGATTTGCACGCGATCGGCATCGACCTGGAACAGCGCCATGCCCGGCTCCATCAGCGGTCGCGGCGCCACACGCTTGAGGATCGCCCGGACCCTGGCCGCCACCTCGCGGGGGCTGAAAGGCTTGACCACATAATCGTCGGCACCGATTTCCAGTCCCACCACCCGGTCGATCTCAGCATCCCGGGCTGTCAGAAAGATGACTGGAACGTCGCTGAAACGTCTGAGATTTTTACAAGTCTCGAATCCGCTGATATCCGGCAGGCCCACATCGAGGATGATCAGGTCCGCCGGCGTGCTTTTCTGATGCTCGAGGGCGGCAGCGCCGAGGCTCAGCCAAGTGGTGTCGAACCCCTCCCCTTGCAGGGCAAACACCAGCGTATCGGCAATGGCGGCTTCGTCTTCGACAATCAGGATATGAGGCATGGCTTGCGAGCCCGGCAATAAAGTTGCCGGAACGGTGCCCCAAGCCTCGGGGCACGTCAATCGGGGAAATCAGCAGTCGGGCTTGTCTGCGGTGAAGCGGCGGGCCGGGTTCACCGCTGCGCCGAACTCGCGCAGGGCCTTGGCGCCGATCAGCAATGGGTAGTTGAAGCTGCTGCGGTCGGTCAGGTTGACCTCCACCGTGCGCTTGACGTTGCCCAGGCACAGTTCCAGGTCGACCACGGGGCGCTTGGTTGGCGCGATTTTTTCGTCGTCGTCTTCATCTTCTTCGGAACGGGTCTTGATCTTGCTGATGCGGGCGATCTTGTGTTCGTAGACCTTGTTGCTCGCATCCTTGGTCGCCAGGCGGAATCGCACCCAATCATCACCGTCGCGGGTAAAGGTCTCGATGTCCTTGGCCGACAGCGAGGCAGTCAGCGCACCGGTGTCCATCTTGGCCTTGAGCACTTCGCCGCCGATTTCCGGCAACGCGATGTATTCATAGCGCCCGTACAGGGTCGGCTCGGCGGCCAGCACTGGAAGGGCTATCAGGGAAAACAGGGCGAGGACTGACTTCATGGAGTTAGGGCTTCCATTGTGGGAGTGGGGTTTTAGACCGTGGCTGCTGAATTCGTTCGGTTGATTTCGATAGCAATGGCTAAGAGAAACGCCAGCCAAGCGCGACCTCTGTGGCGAGGGGATTCATCCCCGCTGGGGTGCGAAGCGCCCCCTGAGAGCCTGACATCTCGGTACACCTGGCTATTCGAGTTGACTGTTTTGGGGTTGCTTCGCAACCCAACGGGGATGAATCCCCTCGCCACAAAAAGCCAGCCCAGTTTAGCCAAGCCCAAGTGAAACTTTCGTCCACACCGATTTGGCCTACCGCCCGAAGCTTGCTTATCATGGCCCGCCCACCCGTTTGCAAGAGTCATCTATGCGCCGCCTGCTCACCGGCTGTTTCGTCACCCTGCTGCTGTTGCTCAACACCCTGGTGCTGTTCGGCCCGCTGATGGTGTTCGCACTGCTAAAACTGGTCCTGTCCGGGCGTTTTCGCGACTACGCCTCGTGGGCGGTGATGTGGATCGCCGAAACCTGGGCCGAGATCGACAAGCTGATCTTCGCCCTGTGCATCCCCACCCGCTGGGACATCCGTGGCGGCGCGGACCTGCGCGGCGATACATCCTACCTGGTGATCAGCAACCACCAATCCTGGGTCGACATCCCCGCCCTCGTCCAGACCCTCAACCGACGCACGCCATTCTTCAAGTTCTTCCTCAAGAAAGAGCTGATCTGGGTGCCGTTTCTGGGGCTGGCCTGGTGGGCACTGGACTACCCATTCATGAAGCGCTACACCAAAGCCTTCCTGGCGAAAAACCCGGAGCTGGCCGGCAAGGACCTGGAAATCACCAAGGCCGCCTGCGAGCTGTTCAAGCGCCAACCGGTCACCGTGGTCAACTACCTCGAAGGCACGCGCTTCACCGCCGCCAAAAGCCAACAGCAACAGTCACCCTTCACCCACCTGCTCAAGCCCAAGGCCGGTGGCGTGGCGTTCGTGCTGGCGGCCATGGGTGAACAACTGGACGCGGTATTGGACGTGACCGTGGTTTATCCGCAAACGCGCATTCCCGGGTTCTGGGACTTGATCAGCGGCGCGGTGCCCCGGGTCATCATCGACATCCAGACCCGCGAACTGGACCCGGCGTTGTGGCAGGGCGATTACGAAAATGATCCGGTGTTTCGCCAGTTTGTTCAGGATTGGGTTAATCAGCTCTGGATGGAGAAGGATCGGCGTATTGCTGCCTTGCGCAACGAACGCGCCTGATCAGACGCCACTGCCAGCCCCCCAAATACCTCCCAGATTCTGCAACAACGAACTACCCACCCCCTGCTGGCCAAGGTACTGCAGGATGACCGGGGCAAACTGCCCGATCATGCCGCTGTCCATGCCCAGCGCGCTGAAGGCGTTATTCAAGTCATTGGTGTCCTTGACGTTACCCAGCAGCCCGTCGAGCAAGGCGTTTTTGTCCGATCCGCCACCGAGCAAGCCGCCCAGGCCGTTGAGCCCGCCGATGGCGCTGTTGCCGGCGATCTGATCGAGACCTGGCACGCTTTTGCTCAATTCCGAGAACTGCGGTTCGCTTAGCCGGTTCTTCGCCAGCCCCAGCATCGCACCGGCACCGCCGATGGCCTGTTCCGGGGTGATCTTGAGGTCCGAGCCCAGGGTATTGAGCAACCCGGCGGCTTTCGGTGCAGCGGCCACGGCGCCGTCCTTCTCACCTGAGTTGCCCTGCATCGCCGACATCACATTAGCCGCATCGCTGAGGCTGAACTGCGCGAAAGCCGGGCTGGCGGCCAGTGTCAACAGGCAAGACAGTGCAAAACCGCGTGAAACCTTCATCCGGGACATCCTCTTGAGCATGAAAAAGCCGCTCTTAAAGAGCGGCGTGAAGCGTGCGTTGGACTTGCGCGGACGGCGATTGTTCCTAAACGTATTACATGAATGGCCGATAGCCATTACAGAAAAATCCTCAGTGGTCGTCAGAAACGTCTGATTTACCGAAAACTGCGTCTTTTTATATAGCCAAAAGTTACCAAATATCCATACACAGTTCTAAATTGACATAAATGACAGCCAACATTGACAGTAGCCCGCCCGACCGAAGCCGTGAATCGTTGAACTGAGCCCTGGAGCCTGGCACATGAAAAAAATACTGGCTGGAGGCGCGGTCTTGCTTTTGCTGATCATCGGCCACGTCCATGCCGGTGAAATAACATGCCCCGCCGTCACTGACATTCACAGGGATATTGAATCGCTGGAAGACGTTTACACCGTCGGGGAGCGGGAAGAGCGTGAATGGAAAAGCGAAAGCCTGGTGGAGGTGGTCGACCCGACCTCGTTGCAGTTCGAAGGTGCCGAATACGTTATTCATGAGGACGATGGGGACGAACAGACAGCCCCCCGTGCGACCATCACGTGCAGATACGGGGCGATCAATCTGAAGTTGGACGATCAACAAATCCTGGAACCGGCTTTTTCAAAGTGGATGAGCAATCGCTGCGAAAGCCCGGATACCCGAATGTGCAGGTTGATGGACGGCGACTACTTCAACTTGATCTATTGATCGGCAATGGTAACCGCGTCACTGTTCCAGCACCGCCGCTCACAGCCCTCACCTGCACCATTACCGTACAGTGCGGCTTCCTCCAGCAGAGTTTGCCCATGAACGTGAAAGTCGGCGGCGCCACCCTCGCGGTCATCCTGACCGGCATGCTCATCGCCCTGGGTGTCAACGAATGCCAGCGCGGCCCGCTGAACCCGGAACTGGCCGATGGCACGAGTGAAGAGCAGAAGACCTGGCTGACCATCGAACACCGCATCAAGCGCTCTGACCCGGCCCTGACCGAGGTAAGCCGCGATCAACAAGCGCTGACCGTGCTTTACCGTCCAGGCGCTTGCGCGGAGGACTGCGAGCCCTGGGTCCCGCACATGCTGCGCGTTGTCGGCCACGGCCTGGCAGCGCTCAATGGCGCACCAGAGGGCAAGCAATACACGCAAGTGACGGTCAAGGCGCGACTGCTGACCGATGATGACGTGGAACTGGTCTATGACATGCCGGGCTTCGACGCGATCAAGACGCAACAGGATGGCTACGTCACTTTTGCCAGCATGCCCCGCAACCTGAAATTCAGCGGCGATGCCCTGGCCCAAGCGCAGAACTATTGCCAAGGCCCTAGCGCCAAAGGTTTCTACCCTGAATTCTGCGAACGGGTCGAGACCGCAACTGCCCAGCAGTAACCGTGGCGAGGGAGATTGCTCCCGCTCAAGTATTGCCTACTGTCAATGTTGACAGTAGGCAGCCGTCCATACGGCCTCTAAGCTCAGTCGTGACAACGAAAACAAGGCTCTGGGCAAACCACAGTCCCTGCGCCTTTCTTCATTCGGGCAAGCAGGACAATAAAAATGAACGACCGAATCAAAGGAACCGTTAAATGGTTTAACGATGCGAAAGGCTATGGCTTCATTACCTGCGGCAAAGGAGGCGAGGAACTGTTCGTTCATTACTCGGCGATAGCCGGCGAGGGTTATAAAACGTTGAAACAGAGGCAGACCGTTTCGTTTGAAATCGAGAAGGGGGATAAAGGCATGCAGGCCACGAGAGTGACGCCGGAATAAACGATCCGGGAGCCATCCTGAGGTGGGTGAGCGGTTGACTCCTTGTATGTTCGGTAACGTGCCAGCTATCACCTCGATCAAAAACGCTTCAGTCCTGGAAAGCCGCCGTCTGTAGGGCTGAATAAAAAGGGCGACATCTCTGTCGCCCTTTTTCCGTCTTGCCTACAACGTTATGCCGCACTGAACAACTTATGCGGATCAATCACAAACTTCTTCGGCACGCCCGCATCGAACTCGCCATAACCCTTCGGCGCGTCATCCAGGCTGATCACCTGTACGCCAACGATTTCAGCAATGTTGATGCGGTCCCACATGATCGCCTGCATCAGTTGGCGGTTGTACTTCATGACTGGGGTCTGGCCGGTGTGGAAGCTGTGGGATTTGGCCCAGCCCAGGCCGAAGCGGATGCTCAGGCTACCCATTTTGGCTGCTGCATCGACGGCGCCCGGGTCTTCGGTGACGTAGAGGCCAGGGATGCCGATTTTGCCGGCGACGCGGACCACGCCCATCAAGGAGTTGAGCACGGTGGCCGGGGCTTCGTGCTTGACGCCGTCATGGCCGTGGCCGCGGGCTTCGAAGCCTACCGCATCGACGGCGCAATCGACTTCCGGTTCGCCCAGCAAGGCAGCGATCTGTTCGTGCAGCGGGGTGTCCTGGGACAGGTCGGCGATTTCAAAACCCTGGGCCTTGGCGTGAGCCAGGCGGACCGGGTTGACGTCACCAATGATCACCACGGCGGCACCCAGCAGGCGCGCGGAGGCAGCGGCCGCCAGGCCAACCGGGCCGGCACCGGCGATGTAGACGGTGCTGCCAGGGCCAACGCCGGCAGTGACGGCGCCGTGATAGCCGGTCGGCAGGATGTCGGACAGGCAGGTCAGGTCGCGGATTTTCTCCATGGCCTTGTCGCGATCCGGCAGCTTCAGCAGGTTGAAGTCGGCGTACGGCACCAGCACGTATTCGGCCTGGCCGCCGGTCCAGTCGCCCATGTCCACGTAACCGTAGGCACCGCCGGCACGGGCCGGGTTGACGCTCAGGCAGACGCCTGTGTGTTGCTCCTTGCAGGAACGGCAGCGCCCGCAAGCCACGTTGAACGGCACCGACACCAGGTCGCCGATTTTCAGGTTCTCGACGTCGCTGCCCTTTTCGATCACTTCACCGGTGATTTCGTGACCCAGGACCAGACCGGTCTGGGCAGTGGTACGGCCGCGCACCATGTGCTGGTCGGAGCCGCAGATGTTGGTGGAGACCACGCGCAGGATGACACCGTGCTCAATCTTCCTGCCGCGCGGGTCCTGCATTTTTGGATAGTCGATTTTCTGTACTTCGACCTTGCCGTTGCCGAGATACACGACACCACGATTGCCAGACATGCTTTCACCTCGCTGTTGTTTTTATGGAACTGCGTTGCCCAGGCAGGCAGCGCGTTGATTGCTCGGGTAGTGCTTGTGTCTTGTTTCTTTGTTGTCTGTGAGGGCCTCTTCGCGAGCAGGCTCGCTCCCACATTGGATCTTTGTGTGCTCCCCTATTCCGTGGGAGCGAGCCTGCTCGCGATGTCGGCCTAAAGAACGACAGTACGATTGGCGTTCAAGAACACCCTTCGCTCGATGTGATAGCCCACGGCCCGGGCCAGGGTCAGCCCTTCGATGTCCCGCCCCTTGGCGATCAAATCCTCGGGATAGTGACTGTGGTCCACCACTTCCACGCCCTGGGCGATGATCGGGCCTTCGTCCAGGTCGTTGTTGATGTAGTGCGCCGTGGCACCGACCAGTTTCACGCCTTTGTTGTAGGCTTGGTGATATGGCTTGGCGCCCTTGAAGCCCGGCAGCAGCGAGTGATGGATATTGATCGCCTTGCCGTCGAGCTTGCGACACAGCTCCGGCGACAGCACTTGCATGTAGCGGGCAAGGATCACCAACTCGGCACCGGTGTCTTCGATCACCTGCCACACCTGTCGCTCCTGGGCCGGCTTGTCGTTCGGGTCCAGGGGGAAATGGTAGTAGGGAATCTGGTGCCAGTCGGCCAACGGCTTGAGGTCGGGGTGGTTGGAGACCACGGCCACCACGTCCATGGACAACTGGCCGATGCGCTGGCGGTAGAGCAAATCGTTGAGGCAGTGATCGGCCTTGGAGACCATGATCACCACTTTGGGCCGGTAGTTGGGTGGCGTCAGTTCGAAGACCATGCCAAAGGCTTGCGCGCGTTCGGCCAGGCCGGCACGGAAGTTTTGCTCGTCAAAACCGTCGGGCTGGCGGAACTCCACACGAATGAAAAAACGCGCCGAGAGCCGGTCGTCGAAGGAATGGTGCTCGGTGACATAGCAGCCCTGCTCGAACAGAAAGCGCGTCACCGCGTCCACCGTGCCGAGCACGCTGGGGCAGTCGGCGGTCAAGATCCATGTATCCGGGGCGCGGCTCATTGCGGTGACTCCTGTTTGTTATGGATAACCCCCCGGCCGTACACAGAACCTGTGGCGGAGGATTTATCTGTGGGAGCAAAGCTTGCTCGCGATAAAAACAACGCGGTCTATCTGGAACTCAAGCGCCTGTATCGCGAGCAAGCTTTGCTCCCACAGTTCTGCTTCCACAAGGACTGCAGTGTTTCAGGCCTGGACGCTCAAGCCATACTCAGCCGCCGCATCCTGCAACCACAACCACCAGTAATCGGAGAAGCTGCGGCGGATCACCAGTTCCCAGGTGTCTTCGCCGGTGTGGCGGATCACCAGTTGCGACTTGGCGAACACCGTACCCACGGCCTTGCCCACCGGGAAGTTGCTTGGGTGTACATCGTAGCTGGTGGATTTCATCAGCACGTCGCGCACGTTCGGGCCGGACAGTTCGAGGATCTGCTGGCCGCCGCTGACGTTGACGATCTGGATGTGCAGATCGCCCAGCGCTTCACGCAGTTTTTTCTCGGCAGCGAACTCTTCGCCACTCGGCACCACCAGCAGCCACTCGTCCGGGCCAAGCCATTGCAGGCTGGTCTCACCCTTGACGATGACGGCCAGGGCACCGGGCAATTCCAGGCCCAGGGCCTTGTGCACGCCGGCTGCGAACGCCGGGTCGTGGCCATCGCCACGAATGGTCAGGTGACCCAGGAGTTTTTTCTCGCGCACGGTCACACCGGCGTTCTTGCGGCCCTTGCCCACCAGGCTGGCGAGGTCGGCATGGTGCAGCGACGACTCGGCCTTGGCCCCGGTGGTTGGGCGTTGTTGGTACACGTTGACTGCGGTCATATGGAGCACCTGTCTGAATGCTTGTTCGACCTGCCGGTGTGTGGTGCTGTGGGAGCAAGGCTTGCCCGCGATGAACGATAACTCGGTCTTACGGCTACCGTGTCGCCTGCATCGCGAGCAAGCTTTGCTCCCACACGCCCCTCACCACAGGGCTTAAGTGTTAAATATTCTGCCGGTCGCCTTTCGGATCGAAGAACACCGAAGAAACGATCTCTGCCTCGATCACGCTGCCGTCGGCCAATGGTGCGAAGACGCGCTCGCCCATCCGCTTGAGGCCCCCCTTGACCACACCCATGGCAAATGAATAACCCAGGGAGTTGTGGGCATAGCTGGAAGTCACGTGGCCAACCATGGTCATCGGGATCGCCTGCTTGGTGTTGAACACCAGTTGCGCGCCTTCCGGCAGCCAGACATTCGGGTCAATCGGCTTGAGGCCCACCAGTTGCTTGCGGTCTTCGCGCACGCAATCTTCGCGATTCATGCCACGCCAGCCGATCCACGAGAACGGTTTGGTCCGGCCTACGCACCAACCCATGTTCAGGTCGTCCGGGGTCATCGAGCCGTCGGTGTCCTGGCCGACGATGATGAAACCCTTCTCGGCCCGCAGCACGTGCATGGTCTCGGTGCCGTACGGGGTCAGGTTGTACTTCTTGCCGGCCTCGACGATCTGCTCGAGCACGCCCATGGCGTAGTCGGCTTGCACGTTGACTTCGTACGACAGCTCACCGGTGAACGAAATGCGGAACACCCGCGCCGGCACGCCGCCCACCAGGCCTTCTTTCCAGGTCATGAACGGGAAGCCGTCCTTGTCCAGGTCGATGTCGGTGACTTCGCTCAGCAGCTTGCGACTGTTGGGGCCCGACAGGGTCATGGTCGCCCAGTGGTCGGTGACCGAGGTGAAGTACACCTTCAGGTCCGGCCATTCGGTCTGCTGGTAGATCTCCAGCCATTGCAGCACGCGGGCCGCACCGCCGGTGGTGGTGGTCATGATGAAGTGGTTCTCGGCGACGCAGGCGGTCACGCCATCGTCGAACACCATGCCGTCTTCTTTGCACATCAGGCCGTAGCGGGCCTTGCCCACGTCGAGCTTGGTCCAGGCGTTGGTGTAGATGCGGTTGAGGAACTCGCGGGCATCCGGGCCCTGGATGTCGATCTTGCCCAGGGTCGAGGCGTCCAGCAGGCCGACGCTGTCGCGCACGGCTTTGCATTCGCGCTTCACGGCGGCATGCATGTCTTCGCCGTTCTTCGGGAAATACCATGGGCGTTTCCACTGGCCGACGTCTTCGAATTCGGCACCGTTCTTCACATGCCAGGCATGCAGCGCGGTGAAACGTACCGGTTCGAAGATGTGCCCACAGTGCCGGCCGGCTACCGCGCCGAAAGTCACCGGCGTGTAGTTCGGGCGGAACATGGTGGTGCCCATCTGCGGGATGCTCACGTTCAGCGAACGAGCCGCGATGGCCAGACCGTTGACGTTGCCCAGTTTGCCCTGGTCGGTGCCGAAGCCCAGTGCGGTGTAGCGCTTGACGTGTTCCACCGACTCGAAACCTTCGCGGGTGGCGAGCTCGATGGCGGCGGCGGTGACGTCGTTCTGCAGGTCGACGAATTGCTTCGGCGCCCGTGCGGTGGCTTTTTCGTGCGGTACCTGGAACAGCGCCAGGGTCGGCTCTTCGTGACGGCTCAGGGCTTTGGGCAATACGCCCTCGACCGCTTTGAAACCGGCTTCGCTGGCTGCGCGCACGCCGCCTTCAAAACCGTCGGCCAAGCTGTCGCCGAGGCTGTAGACGCCATTCACGCCGCCGACACACACGCGCTTCTGCGGTGCTTCGCCCGGTACGAAACCGAGGATGTCTTCACGCCAGATCGGCTTGCCGCCCAAGTGCGAAGCCAAGTGAACCACCGGGCTGTAGCCGCCAGAGCTGGCGACCAGGTCGCAGTCCAACCACTCGCCGGGGCTGGTGACTTTGTGGGCGCGGACATCGATCGCGGCGACACGTGCCCCGGTGACGCGCTTGCTGCCACGCGCCTCGATCACGGCGCTGCCGGTGAGAATGCGGATGCCCTTGGCACGCGCCTCTTCCACCAACGCACCCCGTGGGTTGCTGCGGGCGTCGGCAACGGCCACCACTTGCAGGCCAGCGTCGAACCAGTCCAGGGCCACGCGATAGGCGTGGTCGTTGTTGGTGCTCAGCACCAGTTTCTTGCCCGGTGCCACGCCATAGCGGCGCACGTAGGTGGAGACCGCGCCGGCCAGCATGTTGCCCGGCACGTCGTTGTTGCCGTAGACCAGCGGGCGTTCGCAGGCGCCGGTCGCCAGCACCACACGCTTGGCGCGGACACGGTTGATGCGCTGGCGCACCTGGCCGATTGGCGCACGGTCACCGAGGTGGTCGGTGAGGCGCTCGTGAATGGTCAGGAAGTTATGGTCGTGGTAACCGTTGACCGTGGCACGCGGCAGCAGTACCACGTCCGGCATCGACTTGAGTTCAGCGACAACAGCGGCCACCCATTCGGTCGCCGGCTTGCCGTCCAGGCTCTCGCGGGAGTCGAGCAGGCTGCCGCCGAACTCTTCCTGCTCGTCGGCCAGGATCACCCGTGCGCCGCTGCGGGCCGCAGCCAATGCCGCAGCCAGGCCAGCAGGGCCGGCGCCGACAATCAGCACGTCGCAGTGACGGTTCATGTAGTCGTAGGTGTCCGGATCGTTCTCGGTCGGCGAGCGACCTAACCCTGCGGCCTTGCGGATGTACTTCTCGTAAGTCATCCAGAACGATTGCGGGTACATGAAGGTTTTGTAATAGAAGCCCGGCGGCATCAGCTTGCCGCCGACCTTGCCGAGAATCCCCATCATGTCGTTGTTCACGTTCGGCCAGCCGTTGGTGCTGGTGGCGACCAGACCCTGGTACAGCGCCTGTTGCGTGGCACGTACGTTAGGGATTTGCGTGGCTTCGGTGGCGCCGATCTGCAGCACCGCGTTCGGCTCTTCGGCACCGGCGGCGAAGATGCCGCGCGGGCGGGAATACTTGAAGCTGCGACCGATGATGTCGACACCGTTGGCCAGCAGTGCAGCGGCCAGGGAATCGCCTTCGAAGCCTTTGTAGGTCTGGCCGTTGAAGGTAAAGCTCAGCACTTTGTTGCGGTCGATCCGTCCGCCGTTGGACAGGCGATTGATCTGGCTCATACCTTCTCTCCCAGAGCCTGTGCGGCCGCTTTCGGACTGTCAGCCTTGTCGGTGAATTGCGGCTTTTGGCCGATCTTGTAGGTTTCGAGAATCTCGTAGGTCACGGTGTCGCGAGTCGCGTTGAAGTACTGGCGGCAACCGGCGGCGTGAATCCACAGCTCGTGGTGCAGGCCGCGCGGGTTATCGCGGAAGAACATGTAGTCGCCCCACTGCTCGTCGGTGCAGGCGTTGGGGTCCAGCGGACGCGGGATGTGCGCCTGGCCGGATGCATGGAATTCCTCTTCGGAGCGCAGTTCGCCGCAGTGAGGACAGAAGATGTGCAACATAGGGATTTCTCCTGTTAGTGGGCGACGGCAGCAGCGCCGTGTTCGTCGATCAGTGCACCGTTGTGGAAACGGTCGATGGAAAACGGCGCGGCCAGTGGGTGCATTTCACCCTTGGCCAGGCTTGCAGCGAAGACGTTGCCCGAGCCCGGGGTGGCCTTGAAGCCGCCGGTACCCCAACCGCAGTTGAAGAACATGTTCGGCACCGGGGTCTTGGAGATGATCGGGCAGGCGTCCGGCGTGGTGTCGACGATGCCGCCCCACTGGCGGTTCATGCGCACCCGCGACAGCACCGGGAACATCTCGACGATGGCCTGGATGGTGTGCTCGATCACCGGGTACGAACCACGCTGGCCGTAGCCGTTGTAGCCGTCGATACCGGCACCGATCACCAGGTCACCCTTGTCGGACTGGCTGATGTAGCCGTGCACGGCGTTGGACATGATCACGCTGTCGATGATTGGCTTGATCGGCTCCGACACCAGCGCTTGCAGCGGGTGGGATTCGATCGGCAGGCGAAAGCCCGCGAGCTTGGCCATGTGCCCGGAGTTACCGGCCGTCACCACGCCGACGCGCTTGGCGCCGATGAAGCCTTTGTTGGTTTCCACACCGATGCATACGCCGTTTTCCTTGCGGAAACCGATCACTTCGGTCTGCTGGATCAGGTCCACGCCCAACGCGTCCGCCGCCCGGGCAAAGCCCCAGGCCACGGCATCGTGACGGGCCACGCCGCCGCGACGCTGGACGGTGGCGCCCATCACCGGGTAGCGGGTGTTTTTCGAACAATCCAGGTACGGGATCTCGTCGGCCACTTGCTTGGCGGTGAGCAATTCACCGTCCACGCCGTTGAGGCGGTTGGCGCTGACGCGACGCTCGGAATCACGGATGTCCTGCAGGGTGTGGCACAGGTTGTAGACGCCACGCTGAGAGAACATCACGTTGTAGTTCAGGTCCTGGGACAGGCCTTCCCAGAGTTTCATCGCGTGTTCGTACAGGTGCGCCGATTCGTCCCACAGGTAGTTGGAACGCACGATGGTGGTGTTGCGCGCGGTGTTACCGCCGCCCAGCCAGCCCTTCTCGACCACGGCCACGTTGGTGATGCCATGTTCCTTGGCCAGGTAGTAGGCGGTCGCCAGGCCATGCCCGCCACCGCCGACGATGACCACGTCGTAGACTTTTTTCGGCGTCGGCGTGCGCCACATCCGCTGCCAGTTTTCGTGATGGCTGAGAGAGTGTTTGAAGAGGCCGAAGCCCGAATAGCGTTGCATAGTCATTACTCCAAAACCGACTCAGCGATAAACCGGGAAGTCCGCGCACAGGGCCGCTACTTGCTGGGCAACGTTGGCCTCGACATCGGCATCACCGAGGTTGTCGAGGATGTCGCAGATCCAGCCGGCCAGCGTGACGCACTGGGTAACCTTGAAGCCGCGGGTGGTCACCGCCGGGGTGCCGATACGCAGGCCCGAGGTCACGAACGGCGATTGCGGGTCGTTCGGCACGGCGTTCTTGTTGACGGTGATGTGGGCGCGGCCCAGGGCGGCATCGGCGTCCTTGCCAGTCAGGCCCTGACGGATCAGGCTGACCAGGAACAGGTGGTTATCGGTGCCGCCGGACACTACATCGTAGCCGCGCTTGATGAACACGCCAGCCATGGCCTGGGCGTTATCGATCACTTGCTGCTGATAGGCCTTGAAGCCTGGCTCCGCCGCTTCCTTGAAGCACACCGCCTTGCCGGCGATCACGTGCATCAGCGGGCCGCCCTGGGCACCCGGGAATACCGCGGCGTTGAGCTTCTTCTCGATTTCTTCGTTGGCCTTGGCCAGAATCAGGCCGCCACGTGGACCGCGCAGGGTCTTGTGGGTGGTGGTGGTGACCACATCGGCGTACGGCAGCGGGTTCGGGTACAGACCAGCGGCGACCAGGCCCGCGACGTGAGCCATGTCGACGAACAACAGGGCACCGACCCTGTCGGCGATCTGGCGGAAGCGTGGGAAATCCAGGGTCTTGGAGTAAGCGGAGAAACCGGCCACGATCATTTTCGGCTTGTGCTCGACCGCCAGGCGCTCGACTTCGTCGTAGTCGATCAGGCCGGTGGTGGTGTCGATGCCGTATTGCACCGCGTTGTAGAGCTTGCCCGAGGACGACACCTTGGCGCCGTGGGTCAAGTGACCGCCGTGGGCCAGGCTCATGCCCAGGATGGTATCGCCAGCCTGCAGCAGGGCCAGGTACACGGCGCTGTTGGCCGAAGACCCGGAGTGCGGCTGGACGTTGGCGTAATCGGCGCCGAACAGTTGTTTGGCGCGCTCGATGGCCAGGGCTTCGACTTTGTCGACGTGCTCGCAGCCACCGTAGTAGCGCTTGCCCGGATAGCCTTCGGCATACTTGTTGGTCAGGCCGCTGCCCTGGGCCTGCATCACGCGCTTGCTGGTGTAGTTCTCTGACGCGATCAGCTCGATGTGATCTTCCTGGCGTTGCTCTTCGGCGTTCATCGCCGCCAGCAGTGCATCATCGTAGCCTTGGATTTGGTCTTGCTTGCTGAACATCGCGTCTCTCCCAGCGGCGGCGGTGCGCCTTTCGTCTCGGTGAGGCACGGACCGTTCGGTCGTGCCCTTTGGATGCGATGGTATGGCTGGCGCAGGCATGTCAAATGCCTATGGACGCCACGCAAAGGTGCGTTTACGACATGCGCTCAAAGAGTCGGAGAGCAAGGGCTGCGGGATAGCACTGTGGGAGCAAAGCTTGCTCGCGATCCAGGCGCCTCGGTTCATGGGAGACCGCGTCGCTTTCATCGCGGGCAAGCCTTGCTCCCACAGGCATTGTTCCCACAGCTTTGCTCCCAAAATGCTGCTCCCACAGGGCTATGCGGCGATCTGGCGAACCGCGAGCAACAGCAAAAAATGCGCGGGATACAGACCGTAGGCCCAGCGCCGCATGGGCGGTGGATGAAAACGACCAGCCTGTCGTAAAAGCATCAACCCAAGCCATGGCGCGATCAGGCAAGCCACCAGGCCCCACAACGCCACCCCATCCCCCAGCCATGCCGCGCCATACAACACCCGCCATTGGTTGGCCGCCACGCAAACCAGCCCCGGCAACAAGGCCATGTACAAGGGACGCCTGAAGACCAGCAGCATCGCCAGCGGCAGCAGCACGCCAAAGAAGCCGAACATCAGCTGCGACGAAAACAGCGCCGCCAGCAGCAACGCCGCCACGGCCAGGCATCGGGCTTCCAGGGTGGGCGTTTGCCAACAACGCGCCACAAGCAACCCGAGCACCAGCGTCGGCATGACGTTCAGTGTGGAAGGGTCGAGAATGAACAAGCGGTAGGGGATCTCGCTGACGGCACTGAATAACAGCAGCCAGCCCAAGTACCGCCATGGAGCAGCGCTGGCACCACTGCGCGCCAGGTTCGCCGCCATCGCCAAGCAGAACCATGGGAACGCCAACCGCCCCGGCACATAGAGCAAATCGACGGAAAAACCGACATATCGCAGATGATCGAAGACCATCGACAAAAGCGCCAACCACTTGAGCAGGTCCAAGGCACCGTCACGCCTGCTCATGAGTAAAGCGACTCGATGACCTTGTGATTTCCTGACAGAAACATCCGGTGTGTTCCCTCGCTAATCTTGGGTAAAGTGCGCACCAGTATCGACCACGGCGCTGTGGACCCAAGCACGCCGAACCTTGGAACGCCCCATCCGGGCGTTCCGCCAGGGATCTCTTTATCCAGGACTCTCTATATCAGGAGCAAGGCCATGACCGACAAGAGTCAACAGTTCGCCAGCGACAACTATTCCGGCATTTGCCCCGAAGCCTGGGCGGCCATGGAAGAAGCCAACCAGGGTCACCAACGCGCGTACGGCGACGACGAATGGACCCACCGCGCAGCGGATGATTTCCGGGCCTTGTTCGAAACCGACTGCGAAGTGTTCTTTGCGTTCAACGGCACGGCGGCCAACTCCCTTGCCCTGTCCTCGCTGTGCCAGAGTTATCACAGCGTGATCTGCTCGGAAACCGCCCACGTCGAAACCGACGAATGCGGCGCACCGGAATTTTTCTCCAACGGTTCCAAGCTGCTGGTGGCGCGCACCGAAAACGGCAAGCTGACCCCCGAGTCGATCCGCGAGATCGCCCTCAAGCGCCAGGACATCCACTACCCCAAGCCACGGGTCGTGACCCTGACCCAGGCCACGGAAGTCGGCAGCGTCTACACCCCGGATGAAATCCGCGCCATCAGCGTCACCTGCAAGGAACTGGGGCTGAACCTGCACATGGATGGCGCGCGGTTTTCCAACGCCTGCGCCTTCCTCGGCTGCTCCCCGGCCGACCTGACCTGGAAGGCCGGCGTGGACGTGTTGTGCTTCGGCGGCACGAAAAACGGCATGGCGGTGGGCGAAGCGATCCTGTTTTTCAACCATGACCTGGCCGTGGATTTCGACTATCGCTGCAAACAGGCCGGGCAACTGGCCTCGAAAATGCGCTTCCTCTCCGCGCCCTGGGTCGGCTTGCTGCAGAACCAGGCCTGGCTCAAGCACGCCCGCCACGCCAACCACTGCGCCCAATTGCTGGCGGAACTGGTCAGCGACATTCCCGGCGTGGAACTGATGTTCCCGGTCCAGGCCAACGGCGTGTTCCTGCAACTCTCGGAGCCAGCCATCGCCGCACTGACCGCCAAGGGCTGGCGCTTCTACACCTTCATCGGCAAGGGCGGCGCACGCTTCATGTGTTCATGGGACACGGAAGAGGCGCGGGTAAGGGAATTGGCGGCGGATATTCGGGAAGTGATGGCGGGCTAGGAAGACAGGCTCAAAGCCTGCCCAGCCCATCTGTGGAAGAGGTCTATCTGTGGCGAGGGGATTTATCCCCGCTGGGCTGCGAAGCAGCCCTAAAACCTGCGGATGCGGTGTATCAGGTTAACCGAATTGACTGCTTTGGGGCCGCTTCGCGGCCCAACGGGGATAAATCCCCTCGCCACAAGATCTTCAGCGCCCACCAGTGAGAGTGCTGATCAAAACTCGATCCGCACATCCCCCTTCGGCACGCTGCAGCACGACAGGATGTAACCCTCGGCCTCGTCGTCTTCGGTGATCCCGCCGTTGTGGTCCATTTCCACTTCCCCGCCCAGCTTCAACACCTTGCAGGTGCCGCAGATGCCCATGCCGCAGGCCTTGGGGATCATCATGCCGAGCTTGGCGGCGGCGGCGTGTACGGTTTCTCCCGGTCCCACGCGGATGCTCTTGCCCGAGGAGGTGAACTCCACCAGGTGCAGGTCTGCCGCATCGACTTGCGGAGCGTCAGCCGCTTGTTCGGCCTGTTCCACGGCGTCGGCGCGAGCTTCCGGTGGCGTGGCGCCGAAGGACTCCTCGTGGTAACGCTTCATGTCGTAGCCGGCGGCTTCCAGCAGGCGCTTGACCGCGGTCATGTACGGGGTCGGGCCGCAACAGAACACTTCGCGTTCGAGGAAATCGGGCACCATCAATTCCAGCATCTTGTGGTTCAGATAACCGCGATACCCGGCCCAGGGCTCGCCCAGGCCATGTTTTTCACAGATCAGGTGCAAGCTGAAGTTGTCGATCCGCGACGCCATGTGTTCCAGCTCGCGGTGGTAAATGATGTCCTTGGGCGAGCGGGCGCTGTGGATGAAGGTCATGTCGA
This sequence comes from Pseudomonas sp. 43mfcvi1.1, assembly GCF_900115935.1. Classification (NCBI taxonomy): domain Bacteria; kingdom Pseudomonadati; phylum Pseudomonadota; class Gammaproteobacteria; order Pseudomonadales; family Pseudomonadaceae; genus Pseudomonas; species Pseudomonas sp. 43mfcvi1.1. Next base: position 128,478 of record NZ_UETT01000011.1, read on the forward strand.
CATTGGCGTTGGTGTCGTAGAACCAGCGAGCCATGGACATGCACGGCGTGATCCCCACGCCACCGCTCAGGTACAGGACTTTCGGGCTCGGGAAATCGATGGCGTTGAACAACCCCACCGGCCCGTGCACCGCCAACTCCTGGCCTTCATGCAGGGTGTCGTGCAACCAGTTGGACACCTTGCCCCCCGGCACGCGCTTGATGGTCACCGAGAAACTGTAGGGCACCGACGGCGAGCTGGAGATGGTGTAGGAGCGCATGATCGGCTGGCCTTCGATTTCCAGCTCCAGGGTGACAAACTGCCCCGGCTTGAAAAAGAACATGATCGGCTGGTCGGCCATGAAGCAGAAGGTGCGCACATCCCAGGTTTCCTGGATGACTTTGACGCAACGTACGATATGTCGGCCATTGGCCCAGGTCTGGGTCGTGACCGGGTTCAGGAAATTATTGGACATGCTGATCTCCACGGCCGACTGCCGGCCTTCATGATGGCGATTGTGCGCAGGCGCCTGGGTGACCATTTACCTATCTGCGACATTCACATACTTATCGCGACCAGCCCCCAACTACCGGGGCTAGCGCGTCGGGAACAGATTGGGCCATGTCGCCCATGGATAAGGTTGCGCCCCTGCGCGGCCCCACACTCGCCTCAACAGACAAACACAATTTTCTGCCTTGCGTAGCACAACCGATCAGCCACTTTTTTGATGGTCACGTAGAGGGCCATGAGGATAAAACGATGGACGTCACCACCACCCTGAGCCTGGGCGATCCGCTGGAACCCGCACGCAAGGCCACCGCACAGATGCTGCAGGAGCGCGAGCGTACCTTCTCGCTGCCACAACCGTTCTACTCCGATGAGCGCCTGTTCGATATCGACATGCAGGAAATCTTCCAGAAAGAGTGGTTGATCGCCGGCATGACTTGCGAAATCCCGGCCAAGGGCAACTACCTGACTCTGCAAGTCGGCAAGAACCCGATCATCGTCATTCGTGGCGCCGACGGCGTGGTGCATGCTTTCCATAACGTCTGCCGCCACCGTGGTTCGCGGCTGTGCACCAGCGACAAGGGCAAGGTCGCCAAGCTGGTCTGCCATTACCACCAGTGGACCTACGAGCTGGACGGTCGTCTGCTGTTCGCCGGTACCGAGATGGGCGCCGACTTCGACATGAAGCAGTACGGCCTCAAGCCCGTGAACGTGAAGACCTCTGGCGGCTACATCTTCATCAGCCTGGCCGAGAACCCGCCGGCCATCGATGACTTCCTGTCGACGCTGAACCATTACATGGAACCGTACGACATGGAGAACACCAAGGTGGCGGTGCAAACCACCTTGATGGAAAAGGCCAACTGGAAACTGGTGCTGGAAAACAACCGCGAGTGCTACCACTGCGGCGGTTCGCACCCGGAACTGCTCAAGACCCTGCTGGAATGGGACGACGTCACCGACCCACGCGCCGACCAGGCGTTCAAGGACCATGTGGCCGCTTCCGCCGCCGCCTGGGAAGCCGAGAAGATCCCTTACGCCCACGCCAGTTTCGGCCTGCGTAACCGCATCGTGCGCATGCCGCTGCTCAAGGGCACCGTGTCGATGACCATGGACGGCAAGCAGGGCTGCGCCAAGCTGATGGGGCGCATCAAGAACCCGGACCTGGGCTCGATGCGCATCCTGCACCTGCCGCACTCGTGGAACCACTGCATGGGCGACCACATCATCGTGTTCACCGTGTGGCCGATCAGCGCCCAGGAAACCATGGTCACCACCAAGTGGCTGGTGCACAAGGACGCGGTCGAAGGCGTGGACTATGACGTGGCACGCATGCGCCAGGTCTGGGACGCCACCAACGACCAGGACCGTCGCCTGGCCGAAGAAAACCAGCGCGGTATCAACTCCACCGCCTACCAGCCAGGCCCGTACTCCAAGACCTATGAGTTCGGCGTGGTGAACTTCGTCGACTGGTACAGCGAGCGCATGCTCAACAACCTCGGGGCCGAACCGGCACCTTACCTCAAGGGTGTTCCAGTCCAGGGCTGACAACTAAAAGCATCGCGAGCAGGCTCGCTCCCACAAGGGATCTTTGGCACACCGAAGATCAAATGTGGGAGCGAGCCTGCTCGCGATAGCGGTCTCCCATTCACCCGATTACTGTGAAGACCACCGCACCGAACCATCCTCCCCATAAAACGTCTCGACAATCTCCTCCCCTTTCAGTTGCACCTTCACATACCCATTCAACACCCGCAGCGGATACGCCTCGTCTCCCGCCAACTGGGTTTCCGACCACAACACCCGCACATGCCCGTTCAGCTCGCTGGTGGTGCCATAGGGAATCGCCCCGTGCCCAGCGCAACGCGCATGCAATCCGCCTTGCGGCGCATAGCAGATGCCGTTGTGCAGATGCCCCCAATACCAGTAATCCGGCTCGCGCCCCAGGGCGTCGCACACCGGTTGGTAAAGTGCAGTCTTGTTGTGCCCGGAAATATCGAAGCCCTGGTGATGACTGAGCACCATCAGCTTCTTGCGCTTGGGCAGGGTTTTCATCCACTCGATCTGCTGCGTATTGAGAGTGCCGTCCATGTACAGGTTCATGGCGTCCGAGGCATAGGCAGTGTCCAGGCCGACCACGAGCCAGTCGTCGTTGTACAAGGCGAAGTAGCTGGTGCCTTGTTGCACCGGGAAACGCTTGGCCAGTTCCTTGAAATAACCGTGGGCACCGCTGTACATCTCGTGGTTGGAGTTGAGGGTGAACGAGCCCTGCTTGCCCTGGGGCCAGCCGGCCATGTCGACGTCTTCCTGGGAATGGGTCCCGGCGTAATACACATCGCCCAGGTGGATGGTGAAATCGGCCTCGGCCAGCTGCATCTGATTGGCCACGGCCACCGCCGGTGCGTGACTGTCGAAAGGCCCGGTGCCCCAGTCGCCGGCAATGGCCAGCACCACGTCGCTGTCCATTTTCACCAGCGCCGGGTTGGTGGCGAACGTTGCGTGATGGCGCAGGTTCTCGATCCACTTGAGCAGCGCCTCGCTCCACAACAGGTCCAGCAGTTCCCATTTGCGACAGCCGAGCAAGGTGCCGTCCTTGAGTACCTGAGTAGGGAGCTCGGCGACGGTTTGCGGCAAGGGGCTGGGATTGCCGATCTTGAGGATCGACAAGCCATGGGCCAGTTCCCACGGTACGGCCGGTTCATCGTCCGGCAGCTCACCATGCTTGATGACGTATTGCGCCTGGTCGTGACCTCGCTGCAGCAGCTTGACGATGGCCTCGAACTCTTCGGGTTCGAGCTCGTTGACGAGTTTCTGCCAGGACATTTCCAGCCGCGTGACCAACCCGTGCAGGCGGACCTTGACCTTGTCGAACTCATGTTCCCAATGGTGCAGTAATGACATGTGAACGCTCCTTCGCAATGCCCCGGGCTACAGGGTCTTCATGAATTCGATCAGGGCTCGCTTGTCGACGTCCGACAGCTGCGTGCCATACAGGTGGCCGCCGTTGTGGTTGCCTTCCAGGCGGGTGTCGTATTTGAAATCCGCCGACGCCTTCATTTGCGCGCCGCTGGTGATGAAGCCGACCTTCTCCTGGTCGTAGATGTCGGAGCCGGTGTAGAACACCTGCGGACGTTGTTCCGGCGCTTGCAGCAGATCCCACAGGGTCGGCACCGAGCCATTGTGCAGGTACGGCGCACGCAGCCAGATGCCGTCGGTAGGCGTGTTGCTGTAGTTCTGGGTCTTGCGGTAGGCGCCGAAGTCGAACGGTGGTTTCTTGAAGCCGTGGAACGCTGCCACCAAGCCCGTGGTGAAGGAGTTCAGGCGATGGGGATCGGTGCCCAACTGGTCGATGTTGGTAGTGACCTGGCCGGTGTCGCTGCGGCCGAAGTCATGGCAGCCGGCGCAGTTTTTCTCCCAGATCGGCTTACCTTGGGCGACTTTGGCCTGGTCCAGGGCGAACGGCCAGGCCGGGGCCTTATGGCCCAGCAGCCAGTTGGTCACCCGGTTGAAACTCGGCGGCAGCACCGATTCCGGCGTTGCGCCCACGGCCATGGCCGCTGCGTAGTTGCGCTCGTGGATCTTGTTGTTATTGCCGTCCCAATGCAGGTACATCGACTCGCGGGGCTTCTGGTTCCAGACCTGCGGCAGATCCACGGTGCCGATGGTGGAGTCATCCGGGAAGCCGAACACCACCATTTTGGTCGGGTTGAAGGTGTCGGTCCGCCCAGGGCCTTGGGCCGGACGCAGTTTCTGCCAGGCGTAGGACTGCTTCTGCTTGAGCAGCGCGCTCTTGGCCATCGGGATGATCAGGTAACGGTTGTAGAGCTTTTCGAAAAACCCCAGTTGGAACTTGCTGTTGATCGCCGCCATGACCGCATCGGGGGTGAATTTCGGGTCGCTGGCGCAATCGTAGGCGAACCACTGGAAGGCTTGCAGTTGCAAGGTATTGGCCGGCGCGCTGGCGACCGGAATCGCTACGTCACTGGCATTGGCCCGGTAGGAACCGGTATGGCACAGAGCGCAGTTGGGCTCCACGGTGGGGTAGCCGAGCTGCCGCTTGGCCATGCCGATGGGCAGGTCGTTGCCGTTTTCATAGAGGAAACCGAACACCTCGTAACCGCCCGGCTTGGGCAGTTTTTCCGGGCACATCTGCGGCAGTACGGCAAACAGGTAATAGGGAATCCGCGCCTCGATGCCCAGGCCGATGGCGGCGTATTTGTAATGGTCTTCGTCTGAGGCGAAGTCCGGTTGCGGCACTTCCCGGATCATCTGGTACCAGGTCTGGTAGCCAATGAAACCCAGCAGCGCTACCACCAGCAACGTGCCGACCTTGAATCCGTGGCTCTGCCAGCGCAGCGCCCAACCGGCGCGCCATTCCCGCCACCCGGCGCAAAGCAAGGCCAGCGGACGATTGACCTTCGGGCTGCCCAGGTACAACAGCACGCCCAGGATCAGGAACATGCTCAGGTCGCCCATCAACATCGGCACGAACAACGAGCCCTGGTTGTTGGTGTTGATCAGGTAGATCCAGAACACCACCGCCACCAGCCGCGACAGCACGCACAACCACGAATGCACCACGAAACGTGGCGCGTTGAACCCCGAGGGCATGTAGAACAGGCTGATCCCCACCAGCAACATGCCGGCGTTCTCCAGCCAGGGATCGGACAATACGGGTGGCAGGCCGATCATGGACGTCAGCAACGCCGGCGCGAACAGCGCCGGGATCGCGAAGAACATGTTCATGACAATCCCGACCCAGATGATGCGTTGGAACCAGCGGATGTAAGTGTTCATGGGCATCCTTTTTCCTTATTCCTGACTCGCCACAAAACCCATGTGGCGAGGGAGCTTGCTCCCGCTGGGCCGCGTAGCGGCCCCCAAGACTTCAAAAGCGACGACTGCTTCGCAGCCGAGCGGGAGCAAGCTCCCTCGCCACGGGTCAGTCGCGACTTCAGCCCAACGCGGTCTTCTCCAGGTGCCCAAGGATGATCGGATACACATCCACCACCGCATCCTTGCCGAACATGCAGTCGATGTGACCGTACCCCGGCACTTCATGGCGGCTGAACAACTGCGGGCCATGCATCTCGCACAGTCGCTCGTAGGTCTTGAGGGTGCTTTGCGGCAGGTAGCACTGGTTGTCGGCGCCGCTGATGAAGCAGATCGGCAGCTTCAGCCGATCGAAATGCGGCATGTAGACGTCATTGCCCTTGAAGTCCACCAGATGCCCCTTGCGCACGATCAGCGCCAAGTGCTCGAAGGTCTGAATGTTCGACTCGCCGAACAACTCATGCAGGTTGTCGTGCAGGGTTTCGTTGAGGGTGTCGTGGCGGTACAGCGACGCATACATGAAGGTGATGCGATGGCAGACCGGGTTGGTGCAATAGCCCTGGGCCTCGATCCGGGCATAGCCGTTGAGGGCCTTGTCGTAGAGTTTGTTGAACCAGCTTTCCTTGGTGTCGGCGTAGGCCGTGAGGGACTTGATGCCGATGGCATCGAGCATCCCCGGCAAGTGCAAACCGGCCTTCAACCCGGTGGCGGTGGCGACCACCGTGTCGGCGGCGATCTGCGAGCAAACCACCGAACGCACCCCTTGCAAGCCTGCCAGCATCGACATGAAGAACGTCGTCGCGCCATAGCAATGCACCACGCACTGCACGTCACGGGCCAGGGTCGCTTGCTGGATCTGCTCGATGGCGGCCTTGAAATCGTACTGGGCCACCTGGTCGCCGTTCCATTCATGCTTGCTGGCCGGCAGCAGGATACTCACGCGCAAATCCAGCAGCCAGACGTCGTACTCGTACTTGCACAGGTACTCCAGCAGGTTGGTGTGGATGGTGTCGGTGGAGAAAATATTCGAGCCCACGCCCAGGCCATGGACCAACATCACCGGGCCTTTGGTACCGGCCTGGTAACGGGTCAGGCGCAACTCGACGTTGTCTTCGGTCTGGAAGAAATGCACCACCGGTGCCGGCGCAACCAACGGCCGTTTCAAGCGGGGCGGCGCATCCGGGTTGAAGTAGACGTCGCCGGCGAAAACCCCGCCGTAGCTTTCCCACAGGATCCCGGCGAAGAACTTGCCGAACCGCGCCAGTGCCTCCACACGCTCACGCTCGTTACGGGCGTTGAGCACTTTCATGGTGGTCATCTGCTTGGCGAAGTCGGCCGGCAGAATGTGCATCACCCCGGAGCCGATCACCGCGCCGGTCTTGTCCGGCCCGCGATAGAGCGTGACGTAAAGGGTGCTGGTGTCGTGCCAGATGTTCAGCACACCGTTGTCCTCGGGCACGGTCTTGAAGGCGCTGAAGTAATAATCGCTGCCGTCTTCGGCGGTCAGCTTCATGTCGTAGTTCATGTGCCGCACGCCAACCTGCTCCTGGTACTGCTCGAACAGATTGAATACGCCGTTGCTGGCGACCAGCGGCTGCGACGACAGCAGCGGTGCATCGAGGGTGCCCACCAGGGTCGCGGCGTGCTCCGGTTCCTTGATCAGGCGATTGAGGTCGGCGGCAGTGATGGTCAGGGTGAATTCGATCGGCGAGTTGTCGGCCTTGCCCCGCTTGGCCGCCGCTTCGTACAGGCTGAGGTCGGTGCCCTGGGCTTGGGTGAAGGCGGTAGAAAAGTAGCCCTTCATGGTTTCGGTGAATTGCACGCCGAGTGTCGGCGCCGCCACGGGTTTGCTCGGGGCCGAGGGCAGCGTGTAGTCAATGATCCAGCCCCGATCCGCCGCCAGCAGTCCCATGTTGCGCTCGCTCACCGCCGAGATGGTCAACAGTGGGTTGACCGCCAGGGACGTCGGGATCACTGCGCCGTCGCTCACGTACAGGCCTGGGTAGACATCGGTACCGCTGGCGCCACTGAACACCTGGCCCTTGTGGTTGACCACTCCTTGCGTCGCATCTTCGCCCATCACACAACCGCCCAACGGGTGGACCGAGACGATGCTGTGCTTGAGCAGCTTGGTCCAGATCGGATTCTCGACCCAGATCCCACCCAGGGCCTTGGTGCTCTGGTGCAGGCGTTCATTGCCGAGGGTGACGTTTTCCTGTTCGCCGACGCCTGGCCAATCGATGCGCAGTTGGTCCTTGTTATCGAGCAGCATGCGGCCCTTGGCGTTGTCATGGCTCATGATCAGGTAGGTCTGCATGTTATGCAGCGCACCATGGTAGGGGCCGCGCAGGAAACTCTCGGCTTCCCGGCCCTTGTACTTGAGGCTGGCACCGAAGCCGGTATCGGTGGGCACGCCGATCATCCCGGCGAATGCCGCCATGCTCGGCACCATGGCTGAGCCAAGGGCACCGGGAATCGAACCTTCCTCGATGACCATGCGGCTGCGCCAGTCGCCTTCGGTACGCATGTCGATGATTGAGGTAATGCACGGTCCCACCGGTTCCAGCTCCTTGGCCGAATGGGCGCCAAAGCCGATGCCGTTGATGACCTGGTCGCAGTTGTGGCCGAAACCGAGGATGTCGCCATTGCCGCTCATGTTCTCGCCCAACTGGCTGGACATCGACAGGCCCTTGTCTCGCGAGCGCAACATGATTTCGGTGGAACCCAGGGTACCGGCGGACACCACCACGATATCGGCCCGCACGAACAGGGTCGGCGCCGAGAACATCTCGCGGCCACTGTCCAGGTATTGGAAGTGCACGATCCAGCCATCGCCGTCGCGTTCCAGGTGCCGCACCTCGGCCTGGCAGAAAATCTCTGCGCCGTGGTTCCAGGCATCCGGCAGGTAGTTCATCAGCGTGGTGTTCTTGGCCTTGTTGTTACAGCCCGAGACGCAATCGCCACAGCCATTGCAGGGCAACTGTTCGACGCCGACGTGGTTGAGGTTGTTGGGCAGCTTGTCGAAGGTCACGTTGATCGGCGGCTTGTAGAAATGCGCGCCTTGCTTGAGGTAGTCGGCCGACTTCTTGTGGGCGTCGAGCTTGGGCAGGTTCGGCTGCGAAGCCGGATAAGGATTGGGCTTGAGCATCTCCCGGGCCCGGGCGTAGCCGTCCTTGAGCAGCGTGTCGCGGTGTTCGCGCACCGCCTGGGGCCAGCGCGGGTCCTCGAACACACCGGGCTCCGGCTCCAGCGCAACGTTGGCATTGATCAGCGAAGTGCCGCCCAGGCCACAACCGACCACCACGTTCTGCTGGGCGTTGACGTGCAGGTCGAACAGCCCGGTACGCGAACCGATGTGCCCATCCGGGTCGTGGACTTGCAGTTCCTCGGTGGCCGCCACCAGGGTGTTGGGGTATTCGCCGGGCTGGATTTCCCGGCCACGCTCCAGCAGGCAGACCTTGCGCCCGGCCCTGGACAGGCGCGAGGCAGCAATGCCACCACCGTAGCCGGAACCGATGACGATCACGTCGTAGTGCTCCTGGATATCACTGATGGGGGTCGAGATCCGTGTCATGTTCAAGTCCTCTCAGGCAGATGGGGCAACTCTGCGGTTGCCTGCAAATCGACAGGCGCACGAACGCCTGGCCACCGTCCCTTGCAGGGTCCGGCGGCAGTCAGCGGTGCTACAGGGGGAAAACCCGGGCGCTATAGACGCGCACGCTGATTGGCGGCGCGTCGATGAATGCGTTTATGTAAAGAGGTGGGAGATGCCGGGACACAGGTCACCGGTGAGAGCGGGTGCAAGCGGGGGGCCTTGCTATCCATCATGTGTTCTCCCTGAACCTGATGTGGATAAAGTGCGATGTCCTTGTGCCATGGAAGTGAAGACAGCCGACAGACCCTCGTCAAGGGTGTGCCTTAGAACTGTATGAAATTTGATCTATCGCGATTTGCGCTATGCAAACCGTGGCTTGTAGCGTTCGGCGAACAAGTTATCCACACGACCACCCACAGCAAATGGGGACAAGTGTGGGTATGCCCGGTATTTTTTCAGCGACAAAGTGAATAAAAACCGTGACTTATGGACAATGATGGTTTTTCCGGGCTGCCGGTTGCTTTTTGATCAATTGCCTGCAAGCCTTTCCCAACAAGGCCTTTAGAGGTAAGCGAACACCTTATCCACAGAAGAGCCAACAGTGTTTGGGGGTAATTTTGACGATTCTGTGGAAAACCCTTTGGACGGCTTGTAAAGCGGGGTTTTCCCGGGGTTTTCCTGATAAAAACGGCCAATCGATCATTTTATGATCAATCCACTGAACGCCCCGGCCCGTATGGCTTGCAGCGTAGAGCGAACATCTTATCCACAGAAGCGCCAACAGAGATTGGGGGCAAGTTGGTGCTGGAACTGCCTCTTACTCACAGATAAAAACCAATAAAAACCGTGGGTTAGGCTGACTGTTTTTTGAGCGAAGGCCTGCAGGGCCTGATTTGCATGGGGTGCAGCGAGGGGCGAACAGGTTATCCACAGAGGCGCACACAGGGATTGTGGGTAAGCAATCCTCCTGTGGGTCTCAAGGCCGATGCATGAGGTACGCCTCCCCCGTCACCCGAATCATTGGATGCGGGACAACCTGACAGGTCTTGACGATGCCAAAGCCATGGCGCTCATAGAACCGGCGGGCGCCGGTATTCGCGGCGTAGTCGATCAGGCTCAGGCCGTTGAGCGCCAGTTGATCGGCCCGCTGTTGCGCCCGTTCGAGAAAGCGCGCGCCGAGGCCCTTGTTGCGCCAGCCTTCATGCAGGGCCAGGCTTGAAATGTAGAGGGTATCGGGGACTTCCATGTCGGCGTAGGGCGCCAGGATCGGATCGGTGGTGGGAGTTGCCAGCGGATCATCACGTGTCACATAACAATGCATCATGCCGATGACCCGTCCGCCGGCTTCTGCGATAAGGCAGTTCTGATAGGAAAAATCGACATCCTCGCGGGCATAACGAGCAGCACCCACGTCCAGCAAGTCCTGCCCTGGCTCCGCTAATTGGCTCCAGATGTAATCCGATGCGCCCTCTGAGGAAATCCGGAACAAACGAGCGATCTCCCGGGTATCCGTGGGCAAGGCTGGACGAAATTCAACTTCCATTGATATGGCTCCTTTGGCTGACAAGCGGTTTTCTTACGCGCAGGTTTGAGGCGCGGCAACACGTCGGGACAGCGGTTTTATGGCTGGATGTTGCGGCAGGTCAGGTTGATCGTTTTTTAAGCGAAGGCTCGAAAGGCCTGATTGGCGCGGTGTCCGGGTAGGACCGAACAGGTTATCCACAGAGGCGCGAACAGGGATTGTGGGTAAAAACCGCAACACCTTGTGGGAGTGAGCCTGCTCGCGATGAGGCCATGCCAGTCAACATGGATGTGAATGTAAGACCGCTATCGCGAGCAGGCTTGCTCCCACAAGGGTTTGTGGTGAGCCTGGATTTAGCGAACCACCCCTTCCTCCACCAACAACTTGAGAATCGCCTCGGCCCCCGCCTCCGCGCTCACGCCCTTGAGCACTTGCCCGCCTCCGCCACTGGCCTTGGCCGTGGCGGCTTTCATGCGGTCGGCGCCGCTCTTGGCCTTGATCACTTTCAAGCGTTTGGGCCGTGGTTTGGCCGGTTGCAGGGTTGCCACCGCCAGCAGGGTGTCGTCGATCACCTCGACTTCCTCGGCATGCAACGCCCCACGCCGGGCCGGGCCGTAGGCGCTTTGCCGAGGTTTTGGCGCAGCGTTATCCACAGTGGCCAGAAACGGCAGGCGCACTTTGAGGCGTCGGCGTTGCCCACGCGGCAAGGCTTGCAGCACCAGGGCCACGCCGCCGTCGATGGACTCGACCTGAGCGAGCCCAACCACCAGCGGCCAACCCAGATTCTCGGCCAGCAGGAACGGCAACATGCCCGAGCCTTCGCCGGTTTCCGCCTGGCTGCCGGTGAGCACCACTTGGGCGCCGGCGTCACGCAGGTAGTCAGTCAGGGCTGGCAACGCATCAGCGCCGACGGGGTTTTCCAGGACGTGGAGTTCGTCCAGGCCCATGCCCAGGTAAGCCCGCAGGGCCGGTTCGGCCACGTCGCCTGCGTGCAGCACTTGCAGGTCATTGCCAGCCAGTTGCAGGCCCAGCTCCACGGCCCGGGCGTCCTGTTCGGCACGGCGGGGCCGACCGGAGGTGGGGTGAGCGCCGATGGACACCAGGCTGATCACTTGAGTACTCATGATTGAATCCTTAGCTTAAGCCGCATCGCGCTTGGCTTCGTTGCGGTAAGCCTCTACCGCCGCGATCAAGGCCTGGAGAATCGCCGCGCTGTCGCCGATCACCGACAGGTCTGCCCGTTTGATCATGTCGCAGCCCGGGTCGAGGTTGATCGCCACCACTTTGTCGCAGGCACCGATACCTTGCAGGTGCTGGATCGCCCCGGAAATCCCCACGGCCACGTAGACCCGCGCCGTGACCCAGGTGCCGGACGCGCCGACCTGACGGTCGCGAGCCATGAAGCCGTCGTCCACCGCCACCCGCGAAGCGCCTTCGGTAGCGCCCAGGGCCGCAGCGGTCTTGTGGAAAAGCTCCCAGTCCTTGACCCCGTTGCCGCCGGAGAAAATGAATTCGGCCTCGGCCATTGGGATCGCCCCCGGGTCCACCGCCACCGCGCCAAGATCCTCGATGCGCGACAAACTGCGCGCCACGCTTGTGGATAACTCCACCGGCAGGGCTTCGTGACGGGTTTCGCTGACCGGCTCGGCGCATTCGGCCGCTGCCAGGATCAAGCGCGCCAAGGGTCGGGCCAAGTCTTGCAGGCCCGCGCCGGCACGGCCGATGCATTCCTCGCCCTTGACCTGCCAGACCCGCGTCGCCGGGCGTTCGCCCAGGGCCGCGGCAAAACGCCGGCCCAGTTCGCCGCCACCGGTGCGGCTGTCGGGCAGCAGCCAATGGCGTGGGTTGAATTGGTTATCCACAGCCCGAAGGCCTTGCACCCGTTGTTCCGGTGCATAACCGCTGAATTCCTCGCCTTCCAATACCAGCAAGCGGTCGACACCGGCCGTGGCGAAGGCGTTTTCCTTGTGCTCGCCGAACACCACCGCCAGCACCGCGCCTTCCGCGCCGGCAAGCTGATGGGCCAGGCCCAACAGGTCGCGGTCGTGGCTGCTGAGACGGCCACCGACCATGTCCGGAACGACACAAATGTGGAACGCCGGTTGCGGTACTTGATGCAGCGGCAGTTGCACTTCGGTGGCGGCGGTACGTTTGGTCGCCCCCCCCTGCTGGGCACCGCTACGGTCGATGCGCTTGATGCCGTTGGGGCCGATGAAACCGACGCCATGAACGTTCTTGCGAATGACGCCGTTCGGCCCCATCCAGCTGTGCTGTACCGGTTGCATGGCCGCATGCAACGGGTGCAGGCGGTTGCGGGCGATCCACTCGGCGCGAGGGTCGCGGCGGATGATGTCGCTCATTAATGCACCTCCGCGGGTTCACGTTTGGCTGGGGCCACGGGCTTGCTCTGGGCCGCGTCTTCCAGCAGCGCATCGGCCACCAGTTCGGCGATGTCCTTGATCATCGGTCGAGGTTCGACCACACCTTCAAGCATCGCGGTGCATTGTGGACAACCCACGGCCACCAGCTCGGCACCGGTTTCGCGGATGTCTTCCATGCGCATGTCGGGGATCCGCTGCTTGCCCGGGATGTCGGTGATCGGCGCACCGCCGCCACCGCCGCAGCAACGGGAGCGGAAACCGGAACGCTGCATTTCCTTGACCTCGATACCCAGCGAACGCAGTACTTGGCGCGGCGCCTCGTATTCGCCGTTGTAGCGGCCCAGGTAGCACGGGTCGTGATAAGTCACGCTGTCGCCCTTGTGCTGGCCAAGGTTCAGCGCGCCGGCGTCGATGATTTCCGCCAGGTAGGTGCTGTGGTGTTGCACCAGGTAGTTGCCATCGAAGGCGCCGTATTCGTTTTTCAGCACGTGGAAGCTGTGGGGGTCGCAGGTGACGATGCGGTTGAAGCTGTACTTGGCCAGGGTCTGGATGTTGCGTTTGGCCAACAGCTGGAAGGTCGCTTCGTCACCCAGGCGCCGGGCCACGTCGCCGCTGTCGCGTTCTTCGAGGCCAAGCACGGCGAAGTCGACTTTCGCGGCTTTGAGCACTTTGACAAAGGCGCGCAGGGTGCGTTGGTTGCGCATGTCGAAAGCACCGTCGCCAACCCAGAACAGCACGTCGGTGGATTTCTTTTCGCTAAGCAGATTGAGGTTCAGGTCCGCCGCCCAGTTCATCCGTCCGCCCGGGGCGAAGCCGCCCGGGTTGTCGGTGGCGATGAGGTTTTCCAGGACCTCGGCGCCCTTGTTCGGCGTCGCGCCTTTTTCCAGGGTCAGGTGCCGGCGCATGTCGACGATGGCATCGACGTGCTCGATCATCATCGGGCATTCCTCGACGCACGCCCGGCAGGTGGTGCAAGACCACAGGGTCTCGGCGTCCACCAGGCCGTTGACGATCGGCTGGTGCGGATTGCCGCTGTGTTCGCCCACCGGTTTACCCGGATACGGGCTGCCGGCGAATTTCGCATCGGTGCCGCCGGCCAGGCCGACGACCATATCCTGGATGAGTTTCTTCGGGTTCAGCGGCTGGCCGGCGGCGAACGCCGGGCAAGCAGCCTCACACTTGCCGCACTGCACGCAGGCGTCGAAGCCCAGCAGTTGGTTCCAGGTGAAGTCCTTGGGTTTTTCCACACCCAGCGGTGCGGCGGGGTCGTTCAGGTCCAGCGGCTTGAGACCGGTGGAACGGCCACCGCCAAAGCGCTCGGCACGGCGGTGCCAGGCCAGGTGCAGGGCCCCGGCGAAGGCGTGCTTCATCGGCCCGCCCCAGGTCATGCCGAAGAACAATTCCGAGACGCCCCACAGCACACCGACACCCAGGATCGCCGCCACCAGCCAACCGCCGAAGTTCTCCGGCAGGATGCCCGCCACCGGCAGGGTCACCAGGAAGAATGACGCCGAGAAGGCCAGCAGGCTTTTCGGCAGGCGCATCCACGGTCCCTTGGACAAACGGGCCGGCGGATTGCGTCGACGCAGGTAGACGAAGATCGCACCGACGAACATCACCGCCGACATCAACAGCAACGCGTAGCCGAGCCAGCGGTTATGCAGGCCAAAGCCGTGGACCAGGATCGCCAGCACCACCGACGCCACCGCACCACCGGCCGTGGCCACGTGGGTATTGGCAATGTATTTGTCCCGCGCCACCACATGGTGCAAATCCACCATGTAGCGCTTGGGCATGGCGAAGAGGCCGCCGATCAGGTCGACCTTGGCCGGTCGGCCCCGGCGCCACATGTTTACCCGCCGCAAGGCGCCGAGGACAGCGAGGCCCAGGGCAGCGAACAGCAGGATGGGGAGAAGGGTGTTCAGCATGGTGAAGCTCCCAAAGACCTCAGGTCTTGCAGGCACAGAAACCTGGATGTCTTGCTCGATTCCTGTGGGAGCAAGGCTTGCCCGCGATGCAGTCGACTCGGTCAGTCAGATGCTGCGCGTCGCATTTTTCGCGGGCAAGCCTTGCTCCCACAGGGTTATCCACAAGCCGTTAGAAATCCTTGCACAACCGCAGGGCGTCGTAGATGGCAGCGTGGGTATTACGCTGGGCCACGCAGTCGCCGATGCGGAACAGCAGGTAGCCCTCGCCGCTCTGCTCCAGGCACGGTTGGGGCTTGATCGCGAACAGGGCTTCGACGTCGATCTGGCCCTTGTTGCGCGACCCTTCCTTGAGCGCGTAGTAGATTTCTTCGTCCGGCCGCACGCCGTTTTCCACCACCACCTGGTCCACCACACGTTCTTCCTTGGCACCGGTGTATTCGTTCTCCAGCACCGCCACCAGCTTGTCGCCTTCGCGGTAGACCTTCTCCAGCATCATGTCCCCGGTCATGATCACTTCCTTGGGGTACATGCTGCGGTAGTAGGTAGGGAACGACGTCCCGCCAATCGCCACGCCCGGCTTGATGTCGTCGGTGACGATCTCGACCTGGCTGCCCTTGTCGGCGAGGAAGTCGGCCACCGACATGCCGGTGAACTCGCAAATGGTGTCGTAGACCAGCACGTTCTTGCCTGGCGCGACCTTGCCGTCGAGCACGTCCCAGCTGCTGACCACCAGCCCTTCGGCGGCGCCCCAGTGCTCGTTCTGCTCCAGGTTCGGATGCCCGCCGACAGCCAGTACCACCACATCTGGACGCAGGTCCATGATGGTCGCCGCATCAGCCGCCACGCCCAGGCGCAGGTCGACTTTCAACCGCGCCAGCTCCAGTTGGAACCAGCGGGTGATACCGGCGATCTGGTCCCGTTGCGGAGCCTTCGAGGCCGTGGTGATTTGCCCGCCGATGAATTCTTTCTTCTCGAACAGGGTCACGTCGTGCCCACGTTCGGCGGCCACACGCGCCGCTTCCATCCCGGCCGGGCCGGCACCAACGACCACCACCTTGCGTTTCGGCCCGGTGGACTTCTCGATGATGTGCGGCACGCCCATGTATTCACGGGACGTCGCGGCGTTCTGGATGCACAGCACGTCCAGGCCCTGGTACTGGCGGTCGATGCAGTAGTTGGCGCCGACGCACTGCTTGATCTGGTCGATCTGGCCCATCTTGATCTTGGCGATCAGGTGCGGGTCGGCGATATGGGCGCGGGTCATGCCGACCATGTCGACGTAACCGCCCTCCAGGATCCGCGTGGCCTGGTTCGGGTCCTTGATGTTCTGCGCGTGCAGGACCGGGACCTTGACCACTTCCTTGATACCGGCGGCCAGGTGCAGGAACGGCTCCGGTGGATAACTCATGTTCGGGATGACGTTGGCCAGGGTGTTGTGGGTGTCGCAACCCGAGCCCACCACGCCGATGAAGTCCAGCATGCCGGTGTCATCGTAGTACTTGGCGATCTGCTTCATGTCCTCGTGGGACAAGCCGTCCGGGTGGAATTCGTCACCGCAGATGCGCATGCCCACGCAGAAGTCGTCACCGACCTCGGCACGCACGGCTTTCAACACTTCCAGGCCGAACTTCATCCGGCCTTCGAAGGTGCCGCCCCATTCGTCGGTACGCTTGTTGACCCGCGGGCTCCAGAACTGGTCGATCATGTGCTGGTGCACGGCGGACAGTTCGACACCGTCCAGGCCACCGGCCTTGGCCCGGCGCGCCGCCTGGGCGTAGTTGCCGATCACCCGCCAGATTTCTTCCGGCTCGATGGTCTTGCAGGTGGCGCGGTGCACTGGCTCACGCACACCGGATGGCGACATCAGCGTCGGCCAGTTGAAACCATCCCAGCGCGAGCGCCGGCCCATGTGGGTAATCTGGATCATGATCTTGGCGCCATGCTTGTGCATGGCGTCGGCCAGGTTCTGGAAGTGCGGGATGATGCGGTCAGTGGACAGGTTCACCGAACTCCACCATTCCTGCGGGCTGTCGATGGCGACCACCGACGAGCCACCGCAAATCGCCAGCCCGATGCCGCCCTTGGCCTTTTCTTCGTAATACTTCACGTACCGGTCGGTGGTCATGCCGCCGTCGGTGGCGTAGACCTCGGCGTGGGCGGTGCTGAGCACGCGGTTGCGGATGGTCAGTTTGCCGATCTGGATCGGCTGGAACATTGCTTCAAAAGCCATGGCGCAATCCTCGACTTACAACGGCTTGACGATGAACAGGCCGTCGTCGTGGCCTTCTTCGGAACCGCCATAGACCTGTTCGGCCACGGTGCGGATCTTGCTGCCGCGAGCGGCCAGGATCTGGTCCATGGCGCCGGCGAACCAGCCGGTGAACATGTAGTCGACCTTGCGCCCGACCTTGCCGTACACATAGACGAACGCCGAGTGTTCGAGCTTGACGCTGGCGGTGCCTTTGTCCAGGTCGATGTCCTGGATCTTGAACAGACCCCAACCACGCTGGGACAAGCGCTTCATGTAGTGCTCGAACACCGCGACACCTTCCAGGCCATGGCATTCGGCTTCTTTTTCACACCAGTGCCAGGCGGATTTGTAGCCGGCCTTGTAGAGAATCTCGGCATAGGCGTCGGCGCCCAGGACTTCCTCGATGCCCATGTGGTTGTTGACGAAGAAGTGACGCGGCACGTACAGCATCGGCAGGGCGTCGGAGGTCCAGACACCGGTTTCGCTGTCGACTTCGATAGGCAGTTGCGGGGCGATCTTGGCCATGAAAACTTGACTCCGGAAATTCGTGGTATTGCCTGCGGCGCAGAGGGCCGCAGGTAGAGGATTAGCGGTGCGGTGGCGGTTACTCGCCCCAGACGTCCTTCAAGACGTTGACCCAGTTTTCGCCCATGATCTTGCGCACCACCCGCTCAGGATGGCCGCGCTTGAGCAGCGTCTCGGTGAGGTTCGGGAACTCGCCCACGGTGCGGATGCCCAGGGGGTTGATGATCTTGCCGAAGCTGGTCAGACGACGGGCGTAGCCCTTGTCGTGGGTCAGCATTTCGAAGAAATCCTGGCCGTGGCCCTGGGTGAAGTCGGTACCAATGCCGATGGCGTCTTCGCCGACGATGTTCATGGTGTATTCAATGGCTTCGGCGTAGTCGTCGATGGTCGAATCGATGCCCTTGGCCAGGAACGGCGCGAACATGGTCACGCCAACGAAGCCGCCGTGGTCGGCGATGAACTTCAGTTCCTCATCGGACTTGTTGCGCGGGTGCTCTTTCAGGCCGGACGGCAGGCAGTGGGAATAGCAGACCGGCTTCTTCGATTCGAGGATGACTTCTTCGGAAGTCTTGGAACCGACGTGGGACAGGTCGCACATGATGCCGACCCGGTTCATCTCGGCGACGATTTCACGGCCGAAGCCCGACAGGCCGCCGTCGCGCTCATAGCAACCGGTGCCGACCAGATTCTGGGTGTTGTAGCACATCTGCACCACACCCACGCCGAGCTGCTTGAAGATCTCGACGTAGCCGAGCTGGTCTTCGAAGGCGTGGGCGTTCTGGAAGCCGAAGATGATGCCGGTCTTGCCTTGTTCCTTGGCGCGACGGATGTCGGCGGTGGTTTTCACCGGGATCACCAGGTCACTGTTCTCGCGGATCAGTTTCTGGCTGGCAACGATGTTGTTGATGGTGGCCTGGAAACCTTCCCACACCGACACGGTGCAGTTGGCTGCGGTCAGGCCGCCCTTGCGCATGTCTTCGAACAGGTCGCGGTTCCACTTGGCAATGATCAGCCCGTCGATAACGATGCTGTCGGCGTGCAATTCGGCTGGGCTCATCAGGCAGTCCCCTTTTGTCAGCGATTCATGCGCCGAATCGTGTGCCGGCGCTTTGGGGCCAGCATATGCCTGAGGGCCGTGGCGACCGGGTGCAAAAACGACAGGGGAATTGCCGAAAGCGTCAATCCGCGACAATGGGCTATGCCCGGCCCACCCTGCCCGTCTGTTCTTTACCCGACGCTTGCGCCAGAATCCGCTGCATCACTGGCTTTCACTGGACTCGAGCGGCGACGCAATGAAATCAATCTTCCTGGCTTTGGCACTGATCAGCACCGTCGCACACGCGACCGAAGACACCGAACCCAACCCCTGCGACGCCGTGGAAAACGACGTCCAGACCCTGGCCTGCTCGGCCTACGGCAAAACCGCCGCCGAACAACTGCTCAATGAAAACCTGCAAAGCCTCAACGAACGCCTGCAAACCCGCTACGCCAGCGACAAGGCCCAACTCAGCGACATCACCGCCAAGATCAAGAACGCCCAACAGCTGTGGCAAAAACAGCGCGACGCCGACTGCGCCATCGCCGCCTTCCCGGCCAAACCCGGCAGCGAAGCCTACAAAATCGCCGAAAACGACTGCATGGCCCAGGTGAGCGACGATCGGTCGGAGTTTTTGGAGTCGATAGGGCAGGAGTGATGCGTCAGGAGCCGTTCCGCGCGGTAAGCTGCGCGCATCATTGGTAAAGGGACTCACATGAAAACCTGCGGCATCGAAATCAAAGGCAGCGAAGCGATCATCGCCGTGGCCTCGCTGGATCAACAGACGCTGACCCATATCGTCCTCAACACCAAGAAAATCGCCCTGGACGACGATGACGAAGCCGCCAACGTCAAGGCCTTCGCCGCTCAGGTGCGGGCGTTCGTGGTGGATAACGGTATCGAACGCATCGCCATCAAGAAGCGCAGCAAGAAAGGGGAATTCGCCGGAGGGCCGACGACGTTCAAGATCGAGGGGGTTTTCCAGTTGCTGGAGGGCTGCGAGGTGACGCTGCTGTCGCCGCAGACCATCAATGCGCAGAGCAAAAAGCATGACTTCGCCCTGCCGGCGACGCTGAACAAGTATCAGCATGAGGCTTATAAGGCAGCATGTTCGGCGCTGGTGAAGAAATAGATCTTTCCAACCGGACACAGTACCTGTGGCGAGGGAGCACCCAGGCTCCTGAGCATCTTGGCCACCACCTCCAACTTCGAATCGGTGAGTTTTATACTCAATTATGACGACAGGTATAATTTATAGTCGCGAGCATAATTGAGTATAAAACCCTGTCAAACCAGCTCCCGTCCATCCCCCTGCCGCCGCCGATCCTCCCGTGGGCAGCGCGCGAACCGTGCCCGATAGCTGCGAGTGAAGTACGACGGTGACTCAAAACCGCAGGCAATGCTCACTTCCAGCACGCTCATGTCGGTCTGACGCAGCAATTGCCGGGCCTTTTCCAGGCGCAAGCGCAGGTAGAAATTGCTCGGGGTGTCGTTCAGGTGCAGGCGGAACAGCCGCTCGAGCTGGCGGCGGGTAACGCCAATGGACTCGGCCAGTTCAAGGGTACTCAGGGGCGGTTCGCTGTGAGTTTCCATCTCGCCGATGACGTGCACCAGCTTCTTGTTGCGAATGCCGTAGCGGCTGGCGATTTCCATGCGCTGGTGGTCTTTGCGCGGCCGGATGCGCCCCAGCACGAACTGTTCGCTGACCTGGATCGCCAGTTCCGAACCATGGGCCTGGCCGATCAGATCAAGCATCAGGTCGATGGACGCAGTGCCGCCGGCGCAGGTGATGCGGCGGCGATCGATTTCGAACAGTTCCTGGGTCACGCTGAGCTGTGGATAAGATTCCTTGAACGCCTCGATCGCTTCCCAATGCAAGGTCACGCGGTGCCCTTCCAACAGGCCCGCCTCGGCCAGGACCACGCTACCGGTGTCGATGCCGCCGAGGGTCACGCCTTCATTGTCCAAACGATGCAGCCAACGCTCCAGGGCCGGGGTGGCGAATTTCAGCGGTTCGAACCCCGCCACCACCCAGAGCGTCGCGCCCTTCTTCAATGGCTCCAGTGCAGCATCGGCGTTGACCGACATGCCATTGCTCGCCAGCACCGCCCCACCATCGGCGCTCAGCACATGCCAGCGGTACAGCTCGCCACGAAAACGATTGGCGACCCGCAACGGCTCGATGGCCGAAATGAAGCCGATGGCCGAGAAACCCGGCATCAACAAGAAGTAGAAATCCTGGGACATGGAGCGCACTCGGTTGACGGGCAGCGTGCGGACCTTGATACGCCAGTTGCAAGCGACGTTCAAGCGTACAGGTCGCTGCAGTGCAAGAGCACGTCGCCGCTGTGCGTTTTGCCCCGCCCGAGGCTGCGTAACTTGGCATCACCGGCGCGCAGACTCCGGGCCCCATAACAATAAGCTGCCGAGGAACCTGACAATGAAACGACTGATCAGCTACTGCGTTCTTGCACTCAGCGCTACCCAACTCCTGAGCCCGGCCGCCATGGCAGCCGAGCCCGCCGCGTGCCAGAACGTGCGCCTGGGCGTGGTCAACTGGACCGACGTCATCGCCACCAGCGCCCTGACCCAGGTGATGCTCGATGGCCTCGGCTACAAGACCAAGCAAACCAGCGCCTCCCAGCAAATCATCTTCGCCGGCATCCGCGACCAGCGCCTGGACCTGTTCCTGGGCTACTGGAACCCGCTGATGACCCAGACCATCACCCCGTTCGTCGAGGCCAAGCAGGTCAAGGTGCTGGAACAACCCAGCCTCAAGGATGCCCGCGCGACCCTGGCCGTGCCGACCTATCTGGCCGACAAGGGCCTGAAGACCTTCGCCGACATCGCCAAATTCGAAAAAGAACTGGGCGGCAAGATCTACGGCATCGAGCCTGGTTCCGGCGCCAACACCCAGATCAAGGCGATGATCGCCAAGAACCAGTTCGGCCTGGGCAAATTCCAGCTGGTGGAGTCCAGCGAGGCCGGCATGCTCGCCGCCGTGGACCGCGCCGTGCGCCGCAAGGAAGCCGTGGTGTTCTTTGGCTGGGCACCGCACCCGATGAACGTCAACGTGCAAATGACCTACCTCACTGGCAGTGACGACGCTCTCGGCCCGAACGAAGGCATGGCCACCGTATGGACCGTCACCGCGCCGGACTACGCCCAGCAATGCCCGAACGTTGGGCGCTTGCTGAGCAACCTGACCTTCACCGCCGAAGACGAGAGCCGGATGATGCAACCGCTGCTCGATCACAAGGACCCGCTGGAGTCGGCCCGGCAATGGCTCAAGGATCATCCGCAAGACAAGCAGCGCTGGCTCGAAGGCGTGACCACCTTCGACGGCAAGCCCGCTGCCGACAACCTGAAGCTGACCAGCAACTGATCAACCTTTATCCCCCTGCGCAGCACCCATGGCTGCGCAGTGACTCATCACGCCTGAAGGAATCCGCACCATGAACCACGACGTCATCATCACCTGCGCACTCACCGGTGCTGGCGACACGACCGCCAAGAGCCCGCACGTGCCGGTCACCCCGAAACAGATCGCTGCCGCCGCCGTCGAGGCGGCGAAGGCCGGGGCCACGGTGGTCCACTGCCACGTTCGCGATCCGCAGACCGGCAAGTTCAGCCGCGATGTGGCGCTGTACCGCGAAGTGATGGAGCGCATCCGTGAGGCGGACGTCGACATCATCGTCAACCTCACCGCCGGCATGGGCGGCGACCTGGAAATCGGTGCCGGCGAACGACCAATGGAGTTCGGCCCCAACACCGACCTGGTGGGGCCGTTGACCCGCCTGGCCCACGTCGAAGAGCTGTTGCCGGAAATCTGCACCCTGGATTGCGGCACCCTGAACTTCGGCGACGGCGACACCATTTACGTCTCCACCCCGGCGCAACTGCGGGCCGGGGCCAAGCGCATCACTGAACTGGGGGTCAAGGCCGAGCTGGAGATCTTCGACACCGGCCACCTGTGGTTCGCCAAGCAACTGATCAAGGAAGGCCTGCTGGACAACCCGCTGTTCCAACTCTGCCTGGGCATCCCGTGGGGCGCGCCGGCTGACACCACCACCATGAAAGCCATGGTCGACAACCTGCCGGCGGATGCCGTGTGGGCCGGCTTCGGCATCGGTCGCATGCAAATGCCGATGGCCGCCCAGGCGGTGCTGCTGGGAGGCAACGTAAGGGTCGGGTTGGAAGACAACCTCTGGCTGGACAAAGGCGTGCTCGCCACCAACGGCCAACTGGTGGAGCGCGCCAGCGAAATCCTCAGCCGCCTCGGGGCGCGGGTGCTCACCCCGGCTGAGGGGCGCAAGAAAATGGGACTGACCCAGCGCGGCTGACCAAACACTTATCTCCCCCTAGGGACACAACCTGTGGGAGCAAGGCTTGCCCGCGATGACGGTATGTCAGTCGACATCCCTGTTGAATCTACTGCCGGCATCGCGGGCAAGCCTTGCTCCCACAGGGGATCACCGAACTATTTTTTCAGGACATCACTATGAGCTTCATCACCGACATCAAAACCTTCGCCGCTTTGGGCAGCGGTGTGATCGGCAGCGGCTGGGTCAGCCGCGCCCTGGCCCATGGCCTGGACGTCGTCGCCTGGGACCCGGCACCCGGCGCCGAAGCGGCGCTGCGCAAACGCGTCGCCAACGCTTGGGGCGCGCTGGAAAAACAAGGCCTGGCCCCTGGTGCTTCGCAGGATCGGCTGCGCTTTGTCACGACCATCGAAGAATGCGTACGCGACGCCGATTTCATCCAGGAAAGCGCCCCCGAGCGCCTGGAATTGAAACTCGAGCTGCACGCCCAGATCAGCGCCGCCGCCAAGCCGAACGCGCTGATCGGTTCCAGCACATCGGGGCTGCTGCCGAGCGAATTCTACGAAGGCGCCACCCACCCGGAACGCTGCGTGGTCGGCCACCCGTTCAACCCGGTCTACCTGTTGCCACTGGTGGAAGTGGTGGGCGGCAAAAACACCGCGCCCGAGGCCGTGCAGGCGGCGATGCAGGTGTACGAATCCCTCGGCATGCGGCCACTGCACGTACGCAAGGAAGTACCCGGTTTCATCGCCGACCGCCTGCTCGAGGCGCTGTGGCGCGAAGCCCTGCACCTGGTCAACGACGGCGTGGCCACCACCGGCGAAATCGATGACGCGATCCGTTTCGGTGCCGGCTTGCGCTGGTCGTTCATGGGCACGTTCCTGACCTATACCCTGGCTGGCGGCGATGCCGGCATGCGGCACTTCATGGCCCAGTTCGGCCCGGCGTTACAGCTGCCGTGGACCTACCTGCCAGCGCCGGAGCTGACCGAGAAACTGATCGACGACGTAGTGGACGGGACCAGCGCGCAACTGGGCAGCCACAGCATTTCGGCCCTGGAGCGCTATCGTGATGATTGCCTGCTGGCGGTGCTGGAAGCGGTGAAGACCACCAAGGCCAAGCATGGAATGGCCTTCACCGAGTAACCCCTGGCTTTTTGGGGCCAGCCTATCTGGCCTCATCGCGAGCAGGCTCGCTCCCACAGGGGATTTTCTGGGTGAAATAATAGTGTTCACACCGCCAAATCCCTGTGGGAGCGAGCCTGCTCGCGATAGCGCCAGCCCAGTCACCTCAATTGTCGGACCTGAATCATGCCCACCCTCACCACCTACCAAACCCGCATCCTCCCGGAATGGGTCGATTACAACGGCCACCTGCGCGATGCCTTTTACCTGCTGATCTTCAGCTACGCCACCGACGCGCTGATGGACCGGCTCGGCCTGGACAGCCAGAACCGCGAGGCCAGCGGCCACTCGCTGTTCACCCTCGAACTGCACCTCAATTACCTGCACGAAGTGAAGCTCGACGCCGAAGTGGAGGTGCACACGCAAATCATCGGCCACGACGCCAAGCGCCTGCACCTCTACCACAGCCTGCATCTGGTCGGTGGCGATAAAGAGCTGGCCGGCAACGAGCAAATGCTGCTGCACGTCGACCTGGCCGGCCCGCGCTCGGCGCCCTTCACGGAACCGACCCTGGACCGCCTCAAAGCCCTGCTCGACCAACAAGCCGACCTGCCGACTCCGGCGTACATCGGTCGGGTCATCGCCCTGCCTCCCGCCCGATAAGCCTCGAACAGGAGATCGCCATGAACACCGCTGCCGCTTTTGCCGACTTCCGCCGTTATCCCCTGATCTTCGCATTGACCGCCGCAAGGCCCTTGGCCGACCGGGTGCAAGTCACCTGGGCCGACGGTCGGACCAGCCCCTTTCATCATCAATGGCTGCGGGACAACTGCCCTTGCCCCCAATGCGTCTACAGCGTCACCCGCGAGCAGGTGCTGGAGATCATTGATGTACCCGAAGACTTGGCACCCGCCGCAACCCGCCTCGACGACGAAGGTTGCCTGTGCGTGGATTGGCAGGACGGCCACCAGAGCCGTTTCGACCCGGGCTGGTTGCGCGCCCATGCCTACGACGACCAATCCCGGGCCGAACGCCTGGCGAACAAGCCCAAAAGCCAACTATGGCGACGTGATCTGCAATTGCCGGTATTCGACTACCGGACGCTGATGGACGATGCCGATGCCTTGCTGCAATGGCTGCTGGCGGTGCGCGACATCGGCCTGACCCAAGTGCGCGGCGTGCCCACCGAACCCGGTTCGCTGAAGCTGATCGCCCAGCGCATTTCGTTCATCCGCGAAAGCAACTTCGGCGTGCTGTTCAATGTGCAATCCAAGGCCGATGCCGACAGCAACGCCTACACCGCTTTCAACCTGCCGCTGCACAGCGACCTGCCAACCCGGGAGCTGCAACCGGGGTTGCAGTTCCTGCATTGCCTGGTGAATGACGCCGAGGGTGGCGAAAGCATTTTTGTCGACGGTTTCGCCATCGCCGAGGCCCTGCGCCAGGAAGATCCCGAGGCCTTTGCTGCGCTGTGCGAAATCCCGGTGGAGTTTCGCAACAAGGACCGCCACAGCGACTACCGCTGCCTGGCGCCGATCATCGCCCTGGATGCCCTGGGACAGGTTGCGGAAATCCGCATGGCGAACTTCCTGCGCGGGCCGTTCGACACCTCGGTCGAGCAGATGCCCAGGCTTTACCGCGCCTATCGCCGCTTCATCGCCCTGACCCGCGAGGCACAATTTCGTTTGGTACAGCGCCTCGAACCCGGCCAGCTTTGGTGCTTCGACAACCGCCGCACCCTCCATGCCCGCAACGCCTTCGACCCAGCCACCGGGGCCCGGCATTTCCAGGGGTGCTATGTGGATCGGGATGAGTTGTTGTCGCGGATTCTGGTGTTGCAAAGGTAGACCGCGTCATCGTTCATCGCGAGCAGGCTCGCTCCCACAGGGTTCTGTGCCGTTCACAAAATTCAATGTGGGAGCGAGCCTGCTCGCGATAGCGGTCTTTCCGGCAACCCATCTCCCCCCGATTCACCGAGGCAAAAAAATCCCCGATCAAGCCGTGACAGGATCGGGGCAGGTGCGTTACTGGAGGAGCTGTCGCGCGAGGGTGACCAAACCATCGTGAATCAGCTTGGAGTCAGTGTGCCCAGTCCAGGCCCGTGCAAGTTAGCCGAAAACGACGCCTCCATAGTCATTCATGACATGGCGACCATTTGCCCTTGCCGCCGCTTCGGGTGGCTACCAGAATCGAGACACGACCCCAATCCCTGAACAAGGAAAAGCGTCATGATGTACGCCGATTTGATCGACCAGGAAGACCTGCTGGGCCACCTCAAGGCCCTGGGGCTGCAAATACCCAGCGGCTCCACCGCCGAACAGGCGTGCGAGTGCGCGGTACGTGGGCTGGACAGGGCCCGCGCCAATGATTTGCGGCGCATGGTCAAGGACATGTACACCAGCAGCGCCACCATCCTGCCGGCTGTGCGTCAGGCGATCGATAAGCAGCTGTTGCCGGCTCTGATGGAGTATCAGCAGAACCACAGCGGCTGATAAACCAAATCGCGAGCAAGCTTTGCTCCTACGGATCTCCGGGGAGCACGCTGTCTACTTCACCCAGAAGACTTCCCGTGGGAGCAAAGCTTGCTCGCGATGAAGGCGCCTCGGTCTAGAGCCTCACACTGGCAAACGTCGACTCATTGCGCGCCTGGCTCAACGCCGACAGCGGGCCTGACAGCGGCGACAGCACCAGCGCCTGTGGCAGCGGCATCATCGCCACCTGTTGCGTGGTGTTGGAGCCTACGCGTTCGTCACGCGGTGGAATGCCGAAGTATTCGCGGTAGCACTTGGAGAAGTGCGGGGTGGAGACAAAGCCGCACACCGAGGCCACCTCGATGATCGACATCGGCGTCTGCTTGAGCAGTTGCCGCGCGCGAATCAGCCGCAACTTGAGGTAATAGCGCGACGGCGAGCAATGCAGGTACTTCTGGAACAGCCGCTCCAACTGACGGCGGGACACGGCGACGTACACCGCCAGTTCGTCCAGGTCGATCGGCTCTTCGAGGTTGGCTTCCATCAGCGCGACGATTTCCTGCAACTTCGGCTGGTTGGTGCCGAGCATGTGCTTGAGCGGCACACGCTGGTGATCCTGCTCGTTGCGGATGCGCTCGTAGACAAACATTTCCGAGATCGCTGCCGACAGTTCGCGACCGTGATCGCGGCTGATCAGGTGCAGCATCATGTCCAGCGGCGCGGTGCCGCCAGAGCTGGTGAAACGGTTACGGTCGAGGGTGAACAGACGGGTGCTCATCGAGACCCGAGGGAAGGCTTCCTGCATCGCCGCCAGGCATTCCCAGTGCACGCTGCAATCGAACCCGTCCAGCAGGCCGGCGCAGGCCAGGGCCCAGCTGCCGGTGCAGACCGCACCGAGGCGACGGGATTGACGGGCCTGGCTCTGCAGCCACGACACGTGTTCACGGGTGACAGTGCGCTGGATGCCGATGCCGCCACAGACGATGACAGTGTCCAGGGACGGCGCCTTGTGCATGGAGGCGTCGGGGGTGATCTGCAAACCGTCGCTGGCCCAGACCTGGCCGCCATCGACGGTGAGGGTGGTCCAGCGATACAGCTCGCGACCGGACAATTGGTTAGCCATGCGTAGCGGTTCTACCGCGGACGCCAGGGAAATCAGCGTGAAATTGTCCAGCAGCAAAAAGCCGATGGATTGAGGCGCACGGTTCTGGGGTTGAGCCCCGGAGTTGGACGTCGTCATCGCGGTATCTCCTCACACAAAGCGGGTAATGGCCTCAGGCGGAGGCTCTTGTTATTGCCATCATTCTCTTGCCGAGACGGGGCTTTATCGGGATAGAGCAATTGCCATGCCTAAAATTGAATGCGTGTTCAATAAATCCTGAAAACGACATCGCGGCCTGTCTATATAAGGCGTGTGTCGAGTGCGGGTTATAAGCGCCATCAGTGGCGGCAGGCACCTGTCACAGCGGGCTGTGAGCAGATCGGTAGCACTTGTGGGAACTGGGCTGCGCCGCTTGCGCGACGAGTATCACCACAGGTACGGACGACGGACGGTCGAGGGGCGTATGGAGGCAAACCCGACAACCGGTGTCTTGTCTGTTTGCGACGCGCTAAAAGGTGGCGCGTTTGCGGATGGGTGTTCATTTTACGAGCGATTTTCGATCTCGTGAATAAAGGGAATCTGTGTGGGAGCAAAGCTTGCTCGCGAGGACAGTATGTCTGTGGACATCCATGTTGAGTCCACTGCCGCCATCGCGGGCAAGCCTTGCTTCCACAGGGTCCCTCTTGTCACAAAGGGTTGTGCGAACGCAGCTCAGCACTCCACCGCACTGACCGCCAAGCCGCCGCGCGAGGTCTCTTTATATTTGTCATGCATGTCGGCACCGGTATCGCGCATGGTGCGGATCACCCGGTCCAGGGAAATGAAATGCTGGCCATCCCCGCGCAGAGCCATTTGCGCGGCGTTGATGGCTTTCACCGCGGCAATCGCGTTGCGCTCGATGCAGGGCACCTGCACCAGGCCACCCACCGGGTCGCAAGTCAGGCCCAGGTTGTGCTCCAGGCCGATTTCCGCCGCGTTGCACAGCTGTTCCGGCGAGGCCCCGAGGATCTCCGCCAGGCCTGCCGCCGCCATGGCGCAAGCCGATCCCACCTCGCCCTGGCAACCGACTTCGGCACCGGAGATCGACGCGTTCTTCTTGCACAGGATCCCGACGGCCGCCGCACCGAGGAAATAATCCACGACGTTGGCATCGGTGACCGCTTCGCTGAATTTCATGAAGTAATGCAGCACCGCCGGAATGATCCCCGCCGCACCGTTGGTCGGCGCCGTGACCATGCGCCCACCGGCGGCGTTCTCCTCGTTGACCGCCAGGGCGAACAGGTTGACCCATTCCATGGCACTGAGGGTCGAGCCAATGACATTGGGTTTGTTCAGCTCTTGCAGGCTGCGGTGCAACTTGGCCGCACGCCGGCGCACATTCAAACCGCCGGGCAGGATGCCTTCATGCTTGAGGCCCTGTTCGACGCAATCCTGCATGGCCCGCCACAGTTTCATCAGGCCGCTACGAATCTCATCCTCGGAACGCCAGACCTTTTCGTTGGCCAGCATCAACTCGGCCACCCGCAAGTTGTGGGTACGGCACAACTCAAGCAATTCTTCGGCGCTGGAGAAATCGTAAGGCAGCTCAGTGCTGTCCAGATCCACTACGCCGCTGGAGGCCTGGGCCTGATCGACGACAAAGCCACCGCCAACCGAGTAATAAGTGTCACGGTGAAGTTCGCCGTCGGCGCCCTCGGCCACCAGGGTCATGGCATTGGGATGGAATGGCAGGTTCTCGTCGATCAGGCGCATGTCCCGGGACCAGATGAACGGCACCGGCAGGCGACCGTCGAGCAGCAAGGTATGGGTTTCGCGCAGCCGCTCGATACGCGGGCCGATCTGCGACGGGTCGATTGCGTCCGGCCACTCGCCCATCAAGCCCATGATCACGGCGTTGTCGCTGCCGTGACCGATACCGGTGGCCGACAGCGAACCGAACAACTGCACCTCGACCCGACGCACGTCATTGAGCAGGGCCTTTGCCTTCAGTGTTTCAACGAACAGCGCCGCCGCACGCATGGGGCCCACGGTGTGGGAGCTGGACGGGCCGATACCGATTTTGAACAAGTCGAAAACGCTGATTGCCATTGCCGATAACCTCCAGAACAGGCACATCCGGGCGCAGGAGCGTCCGGTGACGGAGCTGCTACGCTCAACGCCGGGATGGCCGCATCATCCGGTTTTTACCTGGGGGCCCGACGTCTGACACCGACGCAATCATGCCTGGCAGCGCCGCCCCTTCCCGACCCCGGTTTTGCGCCGTTTTTCTGCGTGTCAGAGGTCCTCCAGGGGCGGAAAAAATCTGTAAACGACGTCACCAACACTGGATGCGACCATCCCTGTACTGGATACGACCCACCCTGTAGGCGTCAGATTTGCACTGGTACATGATCGGTTACGGCTCGTTTGCAAGGCCGCGTGTCAGAGAGTGCCCACGCGCCACCAACCGCAACATCCAATTAAGCGCGGTTGTCCTGACAGGACACTGCCGATAAAACACCAGGAGTCCACCCATGAAAGGTTCCACGTCGTTGTTGTTGGCCGCCATGCTGAGTCTTCCGATGCTGGCCAACGCTGCTGAACCCGAACAGTGCAAAACCGTCAACTTCTCCGATGTCGGCTGGACCGACATCACCGTGACCACCGCCACCACCAGCGTGGTGCTCGACGCTCTGGGCTACAAGACCAAGACCACCATGATTTCCGTGCCGGTGACCTACAAGTCCCTGGCCGACGGCAAGAACATGGACGTATTCCTCGGCAACTGGATGCCGACCATGGAAAACGACATCAAGGCCTACCGCGAAGCCGGCACCGTGGACACCGTGCGCACCAACCTCAAGGGCGCCAAGTACACCCTCGCCGTGCCCCAGGCCTTGTATGACAAGGGCCTGCACGACTTCGCCGACATCCCCAAATTCAAGAAAGAACTGGACGGCAAGATCTACGGGATCGAACCCGGCAACGACGGCAACCGCCTGATCCAGAGCATGATCGAAAAGAACGCCTTCGGCCTGAAAGACGCCGGCTTCAAAGTCGTCGAATCGAGTGAAGCGGGCATGCTCTCGCAGGTTGACCGCGCCGCCAAGCGTGGCACCGATGTGGTGTTCCTCGGCTGGGCGCCACACCCGATGAACACCCGCTTCAAGATCCAGTACCTGACCGGCGGCGACGACTTCTTCGGCCCCGACTTCGGTGCCGCGACCGTGGCAACCAACACCCGCAAGGGCTACAGCCAGGAATGCAGCAACGTTGGCCAGCTGTTGAAAAACCTGGAGTTCACCGTCGACATGGAAAGCACGCTGATGGGCAACGTGCTCGATGACAAGATGAAGCCTGAGGCCGCCGCCAAGGCCTGGCTGAAGAAAAACCCACAGGTACTCGATACCTGGTTGGCTGGCGTGACCACCATTGACGGTAAACCTGGCCTGGAAGCCGTGAAAGCCAAACTTGCGCAGTAACTGCTTATGTTATGCCGGGCGGGTTCGCTCGCCCGGGCTGTTTATTCCCTTGCATGCGGACGTTCACTACCATGCTCATTGATCAGAAAATACCTTTAGGCCAGTACATCGCCGGCTTCGTTGAATGGTTGACGCAACACGGCGCCAGCACATTCGACGCAATCGCGCTGTTCCTGGAAACGATGATTCACGGCGTGACGTTTGCGCTGACCTGGTTCAACCCGTTGGCCCTGATCGGCCTCATCGCGCTACTGGCGCATTTCATCCAGCGCAAATGGGGCCTGACCGTATTCGTCATCGCGTCTTTCCTGCTGATCCTCAACCTGGGTTACTGGCAAGAGACCATGGAAACCCTCGCCCAGGTGCTGTTCGCGACCCTGGTTTGCGTACTGATCGGCGTGCCGCTGGGCATTGTTGCCGCGCACAAGCCGATGTTCTACACCCTGATGCGCCCGGTACTCGATCTGATGCAGACCGTACCGACCTTCGTTTACCTCATTCCTACCCTGACCCTTTTCGGTCTGGGTGTGGTCCCGGGCCTGATCTCCACGGTGGTGTTCGCGATTGCCGCGCCCATCCGCCTGACCTACCTGGGCATCCGCGACGTTCCGGACGAACTGATGGACGCCGGCAAAGCCTTCGGCTGCTCCCGTCGCCAACTGCTGTCGCGTATCGAACTGCCCCATGCGATGCCGAGCATCGCGGCCGGTATCACCCAGTGCATCATGCTGTCGTTGTCGATGGTGGTGATCGCCGCGCTGGTGGGTGCCGATGGCCTGGGCAAACCCGTGGTCAACGCACTGAACACCGCTGATATCGCCCTGGGCTTCGAAGCCGGCCTGGCGATCGTATTGCTGGCGATCATGCTCGACCGAATCTGCAAGCAACCCGACGCCAAAGTAGGGGGTGACGCATGAGCATAATTCGTTTTGAAGACGTTGACGTGATCTTCGCCAGGGATCCGCGCGAGGCCCTCAAGCTGCTCGACCAGGGCATGACCCGCAACGAAATCCTGAAGAAAACCGGACAAATCGTCGGCGTGGAAAAAGCCAGCCTGGACATCGAGAAAGGCGAAATCTGCGTGTTGATGGGCCTGTCCGGCTCCGGCAAATCCAGCCTGCTGCGCTGCATCAACGGCTTGAACACCGTCAGCCGCGGCAAGCTGTTCGTCGAGCACGAAGGCCGGCAGATCGACATCGCGTCCTGCACCCCCGCCGAACTGAAGATGATGCGCACCAAGCGCATCGCCATGGTGTTCCAGAAGTTCGCCCTGATGCCTTGGCTGACAGTGCGCGAGAACATCAGCTTCGGCCTGGAAATGCAGGGCCGCCCGGAAAAGGAACGGCGCAAGCTGGTGGATGAAAAGCTTGAGCTGGTGGGCCTGACCCAGTGGCGCAACAAGAAGCCCGACGAGTTGTCCGGCGGCATGCAGCAACGGGTCGGCCTGGCCCGCGCCCTGGCGATGGACGCCGACATCCTGCTGATGGACGAACCCTTCTCCGCGCTCGACCCGCTGATCCGTCAGGGCCTGCAGGACGAACTGCTGGAGCTGCAACGCAAGCTGAGCAAGACCATCGTGTTCGTCAGCCATGACCTGGACGAAGCCCTGAAGCTGGGCAGCCGCATCGCGATCATGAAAGACGGCCGGATCATCCAGTACAGCAAGCCGGAAGAAATCGTACTGAACCCGGCGGACGACTACGTGCGCACTTTCGTCGCCCACACCAACCCGCTCAACGTCCTCTGCGGTCGCAGCCTCATGCGCACCCTGGACAACTGCAAGCGCATCAACGGTTCGGTGTGCCTGGACCCGGGCGGCGACTCCTGGCTCGACCTGGCCGAGGGCAACACCATCAAGGGCGCCCGGCAGAACGGCGCGGCGCTGGACCTGCAAAACTGGGTACCCGGCCAAGCCGTCGAGGAACTGGGCCGCCGTCCGACCCTGGTGGACTCCAACATCGGCATGCGCGACGCCTTGCAGATCCGCTACCAGACCGGCAACAAACTAGTGCTCCACGATAATCAGAAAGTCGTCGGGATCCTGGGCGACAGCGAGCTGTACCACGCACTGCTCGGCAAGAACCTGGGCTGAGCCCACAGACAAAAACGCCGCGAGATGTTCGCGGCGTTTTTGTTTGTGTGGTGCTAACGGCTAACAACTCTGGGGCTGCTTCGCAGCCCAACGGGGCGGTGCGACGTTTCGCTAAATCCCCTCACCACAACAGTATTCCAGCTATCAAGCGCATTAAGCCTACATGCCAACCGACGAGTGTTATAAAGACATCCCCAAAAGTCCTCGCCCCGGTAAACAGCGACGACTTGTCATAGAATTTATTTTTTGTTGATTGAACGTTCAATCAAAACAAAATAGACTGGCTTTCATTCCGGCAAACGACATTCGTGCGCCGGATGGCCTAAGGAGATGTGCTAGATGCCCAAGGTCGGTATGCAACCCATCCGCCGTCAACAATTGATCGAAGCCACGCTGCAAGCGGTCGATCAGGTCGGCATGGGGGACGCCAGCATTGCGCTGATCGCCCGTTTGGCCGGTGTTTCCAACGGGATCATCAGTCACTACTTTCAGGACAAGAATGGCCTGATCGCGGCCACGGCCCAGTACCTGATGACTGTCCTGAGCGAGAACGTCACCGCGCGCCGCCAGGCGCTCGAGGACTCGAGCCCACGGGCTCACCTGAAGGTGATCATCGAAGGCAACTTCGACGCCAGCCAGGTCAACGGCCCGGCAATGAAAACCTGGTTGGCCTTCTGGGCCACCAGCATGCATCACCCGTCATTGCACAGGTTGCAGCGGATCAACGACCACCGCCTGTACTCCAACCTGTGTTGCCAGTTCCGCCGCGTGTTGTCCCTCGATGAGGCCCGCAGCGCGGCACGGGGCCTGGCCGCGCTGATTGACGGTTTGTGGCTGCGCGGAGCGCTGTCGGGAGACGCGTTCGATACCGCCCAGGCGCACCGGATCGCTTACGAATACATGGATTTCCAACTGGCCAAGGCAGGGGTATCAGAGCACACAGAACCGCTCGGCTCCTGAACCGTCGCCGAACCGCGTAGTCAGCTATAGACGACACGCTCGGTGGCCAGCCAACCACTTTATGCACTTGCGAGGACTTTATGGCCCGTTTCGAACTGCAAAAACTCTACATCGATGGCGCGTACAGCGATGCCAGCGGCGATGCCACTTTCGAAGCCATCAACCCTGCCAACGGTGAAGTTCTTGCCCAGGTGCAGCGCGCCACGTTCGAGGACGTCGAGCGCGCCGTGGTCAGCGCCGAGAAGGGTCAGAAGGTCTGGGCCGCCATGACCGCCATGCAGCGTTCGCGCATCCTGCGTCGCGCGGTGGAAATCCTGCGCGAGCGCAACGATGAGCTGGCCGCCCTGGAAACCCTCGACACCGGCAAGGCTTATTCCGAAACCCGCTATGTCGACATCGTCACCGGCGCCGACGTGCTGGAATACTACGCCGGCCTGGTGCCTGCCATCGAAGGCGAGCAGGTGCCGCTGCGCACCACGTCGTTCGTCTACACCCGTCGCGAGCCCCTGGGCGTGGTGGCCGGTATCGGCGCGTGGAACTACCCGATCCAGATCGCCCTGTGGAAATCCGCCCCGGCCCTGGCAGCCGGTAACGCGATGATCTTCAAGCCGAGCGAAGTCACCTCGCTGACCACCCTGAAACTGGCCGAGATCTACACCGAAGCCGGCGTTCCAGCGGGTGTGTTCAACGTACTGACCGGCAGCGGCCGCGAAGTCGGCACCTGGCTGACCGAACACCCGCGCATCGAGAAAATCTCCTTTACCGGCGGCACCGACACCGGCAAGAAAGTCATGGCCAGCGCCTCGAGTTCTTCGCTCAAGGACGTGACCATGGAACTGGGCGGCAAGTCACCGCTGATCATCTTCGACGATGCCGACCTGGATCGCGCCGCCGACACCGCGATGATGGCCAACTTCTACAGCTCCGGCCAGGTCTGCACCAACGGTACCCGCGTGTTCGTGCCGAGCCACCTCAAGGCCGCCTTCGAGGCCAAGATCGCCGAGCGCGTGGCGCGCATCCGCATCGGTAATCCAGAGGACGAAAACACCAACTTCGGCCCGCTGGTGAGCTTCGCCCACATGGAAAGCGTGTTGGGCTACATCGAGAAAGGCAAGGCCGAGGGCGCGCGCCTGCTGTGCGGCGGCGGGCGCTTGACCGACGGCGAATTGGCCAAGGGCGCGTTCGTCGCTCCCACCGTGTTCACCGACTGCACCGACGAGATGACCATCGTGCGTGAAGAAATCTTCGGCCCGGTGATGAGCATCCTCACCTATGAAACCGAAGAAGAAGTGATCCGCCGCGCCAACGACACCGACTTCGGCCTGGCCGCCGGCGTCGTCACCCGCGACCTGAACCGCGCCCACCGCGTGATCCACCAGCTCGAGGCCGGTATCTGCTGGATCAACGCCTGGGGTGAATCGGCGGCTGAAATGCCGGTTGGCGGCTACAAGCAATCGGGCGTGGGCCGGGAGAACGGCATCAGCTCGCTGAACAACTTCACACGCATCAAATCGGTACAGGTCGACCTGGGCGATTACACGTCGGTGTTCTGATCCGACATGAGGCCTTGAGTGAACGCCGTTGTGGCGAGGGGATTTAGCGAAACGTCGCACCGCCCCGTGGGGCTGCGTAGCAGCCCCTCTCAAGCCCCCCTCATTCTTCAGACAAACCCAGTCGCTGATTTACGACTGTTGCGCAGCCGAACGGGGATAAATCCCCTCGCCACAGGCAACCGCGACCTGAACCCAATTCAAAAAGAGGGTGCATTTCATGTCCCAAGAATTCGATTACATCATCATCGGTGCCGGCTCGGCCGGTAACACCCTGGCCACTCGCCTGACCGAGGATGAAGGCGTCACCGTCCTGTTGCTTGAAGCCGGCGGCCCGGACTATCGCCTGGACTTCCGCACGCAAATGCCCGCCGCCCTGGCCTTCCCGCTGCAAGGCCGGCGCTACAACTGGGCCTACGAGACCGACCCGGAGCCGCACATGAACGGCCGTCGTATGGAATGCGGGCGCGGCAAGGGCCTGGGCGGTTCGTCGTTGATCAACGGCATGTGCTACATCCGCGGCAACGCCCTGGACTATGACAACTGGGCCAAGCTGCCGGGCCTGGAGGACTGGACCTACCTGGATTGCTTGCCGTATTTCCGCAAAGCCGAAACCCGTGACATCGGCCCGAATGACTATCACGGCGGTGATGGCCCGGTCAGCGTGACCACGCCCAAGGCCGGCAACAACCCGCTGTTCCACGCCATGGTCGAAGCCGGCGTGCAGGCCGGTTACCCGCGTACCGAAGACCTCAACGGCTACCAGCAGGAAGGTTTCGGCCCTATGGACCGTACCGTCACGCCCAACGGCCGTCGCGCCAGTACCGCGCGCGGTTACCTGGATATCGCCAAGAAGCGCTCGACCCTGACCATCGTCACCCACGCCCTGACCGACAAGATCCTGTTCGAAGGCAAGCGCGCGGTCGGCGTACGTTACCTGGTGGGCGCGGCCGAAGAGCGCGTCGAAGCCCGGGCACGCAAGGAAGTGCTGCTGTGCTCCGGCGCCATCGCCTCGCCGCAGATCCTGCAACGCTCCGGCGTCGGTCCGGCCAAATTGCTGGAAAGCCTCGACATCCCGGTGGTCCACGACCTGCCAGGCGTCGGTGAAAACCTGCAGGATCACCTGGAACTGTACCTGCAATACGCCTGTACCCAACCGGTCTCGCTGTACCCGTCGCTGCTCTGGTACAACCAGCCGGCCATCGGTGCCGAATGGCTGTTCAACGGCACCGGCATTGGCGCCAGCAACCAGTTCGAGGCTGGCGGTTTCATCCGCACTCGTCCGGAATTCGATTGGCCGAACATCCAGTATCACTTCCTGCCGGTGGCGATTAACTACAACGGCAGCAACGGTGTGAAGGAGCACGGTTTCCAGGCACACATGGGCTCCATGCGTTCGCCGAGCCGTGGGCGGATCCAGGCCAAGTCCAAGGACCCACGCCAGCACCCGAGCATCCTGTTCAACTACATGGCCACCGAACAGGACTGGCAGGAGTTTCGCGACGGCATCCGCCTGACCCGCGAGATCATGCAGCAGCCGGCGCTCGATCCGTTCCGGGGTCGCGAGATCAGCCCGGGCATCGAGGTGCAGACGGACGCGCAACTGGACCAGTTCATCCGTGAACACGCCGAAACCGCGTTCCACCCGTCCTGCTCGTGCAAGATGGGCACCGATGACATGGCGGTGGTGGACGGCGAAGGCCGCGTGCATGGCATGCAAGGGTTGCGCGTGGTCGATGCCTCGATCATGCCGATCATCACCACCGGCAACCTGAACGCGCCGACGATCATGATCGCCGAGAAAATCGCCGACAAGATCCGTGGCCGCAAACCCCTGCCACGCAGCACTGCGCCGTACTACGTGGCTGGTGATGCGCCGGTGCGTGGTAAGCCGATGCGTGAAGTGGGGCCTATGGCGCAGTAAGACATCACACCGCCATCGCGAGCAGGCTCGCTCCCACAGGAGGATTGGTGGTGGCCGCAGATTTTGTGGTCACCAAAGATCCACTGTGGGAGCGAGCCTGCTCGCGATGGCACCCGACCTGGCATCGTAAATCCCCATCTTCCTTGATCCCTCCCCCACCCCAGGCCTACTCTAGAGCCACCGCGTCAATACGCCACACGCCGCTGCACCGCCACTCCAGACAAGGAGGTTCCATGTTCGACTTCCACCCCCGGCTCAAGCAGCGTTTTGCTGCCTTGCGCACGGGCGCTGAATTCTTTTCCCTGCGTTACGTGCGCGAGTCCGGCCAGCACTTGTCGGTGCGCAAGAATGTCGCCGAACCGCCCAGCCTAAGCCGTGATGAAGGTGCGATGCTCACCGCACGGGTCAACGGGGTCGAGGCGTATGCCGCTACCAACGACCTGTCCCAGGCCGGCCTGCAAGCGGCGCTGGAACAGGCCGAACGACACGCTCGCGGGCTCAAGCCCCACGCCCTGCTCGACCTGCGCGAGCAAGCGGTGTCCAGCGACCGCGCTGATTACTTCTCGCCGAATTTCGACCAGACCTTTCCTGCCCTGAGCGACTGCTACCAATTGCTCGGCGACGAATCGGCCGCAGTCCCCCAGGACGAACGCCTGGTGAACTGGCAGGCCAGCATCGGCCTGACCCAGGTCGAACAGATCTATCTCAACAGTGCCGGCGCTGAACTGCGCCAGGCCCAACGCTTCATCTACCCGGCCCTGGAAGTCACCGCCTTCGACGGCCACGACAGCCAGACCCGCACCCTGGGGCGGGAAAATTTCGGCCAGCAAGGCGGCTTCGATGTGATCAGCCGCTGCGGCCTGATCGGTGCCGGGCTGAAAATCGCCGATCAGGCCTTGCAACTGCTGATGGCGCCGAACACGCCGCAAGGCCCCCGTGACCTGCTGCTGATGCCCGACCAGATGATGCTGCAGATCCACGAGTCCATCGGTCATCCGCTGGAACTGGACCGCATCCTGGGAGACGAGCGCAATTACGCTGGCACCAGTTTCATCAAGGCCAGCGACTTCGGGCATCTGCAATATGGCTCCAGCCTGCTGAACGTCACCTTCGACCCGGATATCCCCGAGGAATTGGCCAGCTACAGCCATGACGACGAGGGCACTGCCGCCAGCAAACAGTTCCTGATCCGTGATGGCCTGCTGCTGCGGCCATTGGGCGGTGCGCTGTCGCAATTCCGCGCGGGCCTTGCCGGTGTCGCCAACAGCCGCGCCTGCGGCTGGAATCGTCCGCCCATCGACCGCATGGCGAACCTGAACATCGAACCTGGCGACCAGCCCCTGGAGCAACTGATCCAGGGCACCGAGCACGGCGTGCTGATGCGTACCAACCGCTCCTGGTCCATCGATGATGCCCGCAACAAGTTCCAGTTCGGCTGCGAGTGGGGCCAGTTGATCGAGAACGGCGAGCTCAAGGGCGTGGTGAAGAACCCCAACTACCGCGGCATTTCCGCGCAGTTCTGGAAGAGCCTGCGCGCCGTGGGCGATGCCAGCACCTTCCAGGTCCTCGGCACGCCGAACTGTGGCAAGGGCGAACCGAACCAGGTCATCCGCGTCGGCCATGCCTCGCCGGCCTGTGTGTTCAGCAACGTTGATGTGTTTGGGGGAGATGCCTGATGAGCTCCGAAAATATGAGCACCGTCAAGAATCAGGCCGAGGCATTCAAGGTTTTGGTCGACTGGCTGCGCGCTGCGCTGCATGAGCCTGAACAGTTCACCCTCGGCTACGCCGCCGAGTCCTCGGCCTTCGTGCGCTTCAACCACGGCAAGGTGCGCCAGGCCGGGCAGGTGCAACAGGCCAATGTCAGTTTCAAACTGATCGACGACGGCCGCCACGCCGACCTGCAGATCACCTTGTCCGGCAACACCGAGACCGATCTGCAACGCCTGGCCGAAGGCCTGCAACAGCTGCGCGAAACCTTGCCGTTGCTGCCCCGCGATCCGTATCTGCTGCTCAACCCCAACCACTGGCAGAGCCATAACGTGCAGGACCATCCGTTGCCGGATACCGAGCAGGCCGTGGCTGAAATCACTCGCGCCGCCGCAGGCCTGGACCTGGTGGGTTTCTACGCCGCCGGGCCCATCAGCCGAGGCTTCGCCAGTTCCTCGGGCGCGTTCGGCTGGCATCAGGCCAACAGCTTCAACTTCGATTTCAGCCTGTTCCATGAAAACGGCCAGGCAGTGAAAGCCAGCTACGCCGGGCATGCCTGGAGCAGCGAAGGATTTGCCCGGCGCTTCGAGCAGGCCCGCGAGCAATTGGCGTTTCTCGGCCGCCCGCTGCGCACGCTGGCGCCCGGCGAATACCGCGCCTACCTGGCACCGGCCGCCCTGGAAGAAATCATGGGCATGCTCAGTTGGGGAGGATTCTCGGCCCGGGCGATTGCCAGCAAGCAGAGCCCGTTGCAGAAGTTCTACGCCAACGAAGCCAGCCTGAGCCCCGACGTATGGCTGAGCGAGCAGGTCAGCGGCTCCTTGAGCCCGGCGTTTTCCGACGAAGGTTATCCCCGCGATGACCTGGCGCTGATCGCCAGGGGCACGGCCAACGCACGGCTGGTCAACTCCCGCAGCGCCGCCGAATACGGCCTCGCCGCCAATGGCGCCAGCAGCTACGAGTACCCCACCGCGCTGGACATGCAGGGCGGGCAACTGGCGCAAAAAGACATCCTCGAACAACTTGGCACCGGGCTGTACATCAGCAACCTCTGGTACCTGAACTACTCGGACCAACCGGCCGCCCGCCTGACCGGCATGACTCGCTTCGCCACGTTCTGGGTCGAGAACGGCCAGATCGTGGCGCCGGTCAGTACCATGCGCTTC
Organism: Pseudomonas sp. 43mfcvi1.1; assembly: GCF_900115935.1. Taxonomy (NCBI): domain Bacteria; kingdom Pseudomonadati; phylum Pseudomonadota; class Gammaproteobacteria; order Pseudomonadales; family Pseudomonadaceae; genus Pseudomonas; species Pseudomonas sp. 43mfcvi1.1. The sequence continues at coordinate 168,916 of NZ_UETT01000011.1, forward strand.
GACGACAGCGTCTACAGCCTGCTCGGCTCACAACTCGAAGGCCTGACCCGGGAGCGGGAACTGCTGCTCTCGGCCAGCACCTACAGCCAGCGGGCCACGGCTTCGATGCTGTTGCCGGGGGCGCTGGTCAAGCGGTTGACCCTGACCCTGTAAAAAGCATCGCGGGCAAGCCTTGCTCCCACAGGATGTGCGCCATGCATGTGGGAGCAAGGCCTGCCCGCGATGAAGCCACCATCAACACCGGACACAAACAAGAGGTCCCATGCCCAACCGCGCACCGCTCGACGCCGTCACCGCCCGCTGGCTTCCTTGGGTCGTGGCAATCGCCTTCTTCATGCAGTCCCTGGACGGGACCATCCTCAACACCGCCCTGCCCGCCATGGCCAGTGACCTGGCGGAAAACCCGTTGCGCATGCAGGGCGTGATCATTGCCTACATGCTCACCGTGGCGCTGCTGATCCCTGCGTCGGGCTGGGTCGCCGACCGCTTCGGCACCAAGAAGATTTTCTTCGGGGCGATCCTGTTGTTCAGCTTCGGCTCGCTGCTGTGCGCCCTGTCCAATTCGTTGAGCATGCTGATCGGTGCGCGAGTCATCCAGGGCCTGGGCGGTGCATTGATGCTGCCGGTGGGCAGGCTGGTGGTGCTGCGGGCGTACCCGCGCTCGGAGTTGGTGCGAATCATGGGCTTCATCACCATTCCCGGCCTGCTCGGCCCGCTGATCGGGCCGACCATGGGCGGCTGGATGGTGGAATACCTGACCTGGCACTGGATCTTCATCATCAACCTGCCGGTGGGTGTGATCGGCTGTTATGCGGTATGGAAGTTCATCCCCGACCTGCGCGGCAGCGAGCGAACGCGGTTCGATGGGTTGGGGTTCCTGCTGTTCGGCGCGGCGATGGTGCTGATCACCATTGCCATGGAGGGCCTCGGCGAACTGCACCTGCCGCACCTGCGGGTGATGTTGCTGCTGTTCGGCGGCATGGCCTGCCTGGCGGCCTACTGGCTGAGGGCCGGGCACGTCGAGAACGCGCTGTTCCCACCGTCGCTGTTCAAGACCCGGACCTTCGCCGTGGGCATTCTCGGCAACCTGTTCGCCCGCCTGGGCAGCGGCGCCCTGCCGTTTCTGGTGCCCTTGCTGCTGCAAGTGGCCCTGGGTTATTCACCGTCCCAGGCCGGCATGAGCATGCTGCCCCTGGCGGCGGCGGCAATGGTCGCCAAGTCCGTGGCCCGGCCGCTGATCGAACGCCTGGGCTATCGCATCGTCCTGACCGGCAACACCCTGGCCCTGGGCCTGATGCTGGCGAGCATGGGCCTGGTCAGCGAACAGACGCCGTATTGGCTGCTGCTGGCGCAACTGGCGGTGCTGGGGGCAATCAACTCGTTGCAATTCACCGCGATGAACACCGTGACCCTGATCGACCTGGACGACGCCAGTGCCAGCAGCGGCAACAGCCTGTTGTCGGTGGTGGCGCAACTGTCCCTGAGCCTGGGCGTGGCCTGCGCCGGCGCCTTGCTCGGCGGCTTCACCGCCCAGGTTGGCAACGACGGGGTGGAGACGGTGCTGGGGGCGTTCCAGCTGACGTTCGTGACGGTGGGGATCATGGCGATGCTGGCGGCGACGATTTTTTCCCAGTTGTCGAAACAGGATGGGCGGCGGGTCAAGCGGCCGGATGAGCATATCGAGCATTAAGCCGAGCTCGGCGAGCTTTTGTGGCGAGGGGATTTATCCCCGCTGGGTTGCGAAGCAGCCCCAGAGCTGTCACCTCGGTAAGACAGGCAGAACGTATTCACTCTTTTGGGGGCTGCTGCGCAGCCCAGCGGGGATAAATCCCCTCGCCACAGATTGAACACCCGCCACAGTTGTGATCGGCCAGAGGCCCCACAGCTCGTCCAGAACTTTCGAAGAAAGTGGCACGAGGCTGCTACACTGCGCGACATTTTGTTTTGCAGGCCAGTCCCGTGACCACCATTGCCACCGCTTTTAATACTTTGCCGCTGTCCGCCGCCATGCTGGCTAACCTCGAATCACTCGGTTATGCCCAGATGACGCCGATCCAGGCGCAGAGCTTGCCGGTGATTCTCAAGGGCATGGACCTGATCGCCCAGGCCAAGACCGGCAGCGGCAAGACCGCGGCCTTCGGCATCGGCCTGCTGAACCCGATCAACCCGCGTTTCTTCGGCTGCCAGGCACTGGTGATGTGCCCGACCCGCGAGCTGGCCGACCAGGTCGCCAAGGAAATCCGCCGCCTGGCCCGCGCCGAAGACAACATCAAGGTCCTGACCCTGTGCGGTGGCGTGTCCTTCGGTCCGCAGATCGCCTCCCTGGAACACGGCGCCCACATCATCGTCGGCACGCCGGGACGCATCCAGCAACACCTGCGCAAGGGTTCACTGGTGCTCGACGGCCTCAACACGCTGATCCTCGACGAAGCCGACCGCATGCTCGACATGGGTTTCTACGACGCCATCGAAGACATCATCCAGCAGACCCCGGAACGCCGCCAGACACTGCTGTTCTCCGCCACCTACCCGGTGGGCATCAAGCAACTGTCGTCCAAGTTCATGCGCAACCCGCAGCAAGTGAAGGCCGAGGCGTTCCACTCCGACGCGCAGATCGAGCAGCGTTTCTACGAGATCTCTCCCGAAGAGCGCATGGACGCGGTGGTCAAGGTGCTGGCGCATTTCCGCCCGGCCTCCTGCGTGGCGTTCTGCTTCACCAAGCAGCAGGTCCAGGAAACCGTCGACCATCTGACGTCCAAGGGCATCTCCGCCGTCGGCCTGCACGGCGACCTGGAACAGCGTGACCGCGACCAGGTGCTGGCGATGTTCGCCAACCGCAGCACCTCGGTGCTGGTGGCCACCGACGTGGCGGCCCGCGGCCTGGACATTGATGCCCTGGACATGGTGATCAACGTCGAACTGGCCCGGGACTCGGAAATCCACATCCACCGCGTCGGACGCACCGGTCGCGCCGGCGAGAAAGGCATCGCCATCAGCCTGGTGGCGCCATCCGAAGCCCACCGCGCCCAGGCCATCGAGCAACTGCAGAAGTCGCCCCTGAGCTGGGACCAACTGGACAACCTCAAGTCCCAGGGCGGCGGCCCGCTGCTGCCAGCCATGAGCACCCTGTGCATCGGCGCCGGGCGCAAGGACAAGGTCCGCCCCGGCGACATCCTCGGTGCCCTGACCGGCGAGGCCGGCATCCCCGGCGCCCAGGTCGGCAAGATCGCGATCTTTGATTTCCAGGCCTACGTGGCCGTGGAGCGCGGCATCGCCAAACAGGCCCTGCAACGCCTGAACGATGGCAAGATCAAGGGCCGGTCGTTGCGGGTGCGGATCCTGTAATCCAATCGCCTGACAAACAGAGATCAAACTGTGGGAGCGAGCTGTGTGGGAGCAAGGCTTGCCCGCGATGAAAACGCCGCGGTCTCTTGAGGACTCCAGCGCCTGGATCGCGAGCAAGCTTTGCTCCCACACAGCCCGCTCCCACAGTGGTTTTCGGTGAAATTAGAATTTGTGAGAGGACACCGTTTTGCGCTCTACCGAAGTCGTGATCATTGGCGCTGGCGCCGCGGGGTTGATGTGCGCGCTGACCGCCGCCGCGCGCGGGCGGCAGGTGATGTTGCTGGACCACGCCAACAAGGCTGGCAAGAAAATCCTCATGTCGGGCGGTGGACGCTGCAATTTCACCAACATGTACACCGAGCCGGGCAATTTTCTCTCGCAGAACCCGCACTTCTGCAAGTCGGCCCTGGCCCGCTACACCCAATGGGACTTCATTGCCCTGGTGGCCAAGCACGGCGTGCCTTATCACGAGAAAAAGCTCGGCCAGTTGTTCTGCGATAACAAGTCCAGCGACATCCTCGGCCTGCTGCTCGATGAATGCGACCAGGCGGGCGTCAACCTGCACCTGGACACCTCGATCACGCAGATCGAAAAAACCGACGGCGGCTACCTGCTGCAAACCACCCTCGACACCATCGCCTGCCAATCCCTGGTGATCGCCACGGGCGGGCTGTCGATCCCGACCCTGGGGGCGACCGGTTTCGGTTACCAGGTGGCCAAGCAGTTCGGTCACCAACTGCTGCCGACCCGTGCCGGGCTGGTGCCGTTCACCATCACCGACCAGCTCAAGGCGCTGTGCACCGAGCTGTCAGGGACATCGGTGGATTGCCTGGTGAGCTGCAACGAGCAGAGCTTTCGCGAGAACATCCTGTTCACCCATCGCGGCCTGAGCGGTCCGGCGATCCTGCAGATTTCCTCGTTCTGGGAGCCGGGGGACACGGTGCAGATCAACCTGCTGCCTGACCACGACGTTCCGCAATGGCTGCAACAGCAGCAGGCCGAACGCCCCAACAGCGAACTGAAAACCCTGCTGGGCGAGCTGTTCACCAAGAAAATGGCCAACCTGTTGGCCGACACCTGGTTCGTCTCCAAACCCATGAAGCAATACACCCACGCGGAACTGGCGGACATCGCCGAGAAACTGGCATGTTGGAACCTCGTCCCCGCCGGCACCGAAGGCTACCGCACCGCCGAAGTCACCCTGGGCGGCGTCGACACTCGGGAAGTCTCGTCCAAGACCATGGAATCACTGAAAAGCCCCGGGCTGTATTTCATTGGCGAAGTGCTGGACGTCACCGGGCACCTGGGCGGGTTCAACTTCCAGTGGGCGTGGGCTTCGGGATACGCTGCCGCGCAATACGTCTGAGCCCAATCGATGCTGAGCCTGCTTTTGTGGCGAGGGAGCTTGCTCCCGCTCGACTGCGCAGCAGTCGCAAAACAGGCACCGTGCTCTATCTGAAAGAGCGCGCGTAGACCAAAGGGGCTGCTTCGCAGCCCAGCGGGAGCAAGCTCCCTCGCCACAGATAAAGTGGCCTCAGGTGTCCCCCGGAACACTTTTTGCTGTCAGATGTGATCGCCGCCATTGCGTCGGCGTCATTACTGCCTCAATTTAGCGTCATTGCCCGTCAGGCCCGTGCACTTCATGTCATCGAACTCGTTTAGCCAGTCTTTGCGTCGCCTTTGGGCGTTGGATAAGTTCAGTTATAGCGTGCGGGTGTTCATCGCCCTGACCGGCAGCATGGGGCTGTGCTGGTATCTCGATGAGATGGCATTGCTGATCCCCCTGTTCCTGGGCATCATCGCCAGCGCCCTGGCCGAGACCGACGACGGTTGGCAGGGCCGCCTCAACGCGCTGGCCGTGACCCTGGTGTGTTTCACCGTCGCGGCGCTGTCGGTGGAGTTGCTGTTCCCCTACCCCGTCCTGTTCATCATCGCCCTGGCCCTGGCGGCCTTTGGCCTGACCATGCTCGGCGCCCTGGGTGAGCGCTATGGCGCCATCGCTTCGGCCACGTTGATTCTTTCGGTCTACACCATGATCGGCGTGGACCAGCGCGGTGGCGCGGTCACCGACTTCTGGCATGAACCCCTGCTGCTGGTCGCCGGTGCCGCGTGGTACGGCTTGCTGTCGGTATTGTGGCAGGCATTGTTTTCCAACCAACCGGTGCAACAAAGCCTGGCGCGGCTGTTTCGTGAGCTGGGGCGCTATTTGAAACTCAAATCGTCGCTCCTGGAGCCGATCCGCCAACTGGACATCGAAGCCCGACGCCTGGAGCTGGCCCAGCAAAACGGCCGGGTGGTCGCTGCACTCAACAGCGCCAAGGAAATCATCCTGCACCGCGTGGGCAACGGCCGGCCCGGGTCGAAAGTCAGCCGCTACCTGAAGCTGTACTTCCTGGCCCAGGACATCCACGAACGCGCCAGCTCTTCGCACTACCCCTACAACGCCCTGGCCGAGGCCTTCTTCCACAGTGACGTGCTGTTCCGCTGCCAGCGCCTGCTGCGCCAGCAAGGCAAGGCCTGCCAGGCGTTGGCCGAGTCGATCCAGCTACGCCAGCCGTTCGTCTACGACGACACCTTCGCCGAGGCGCTCAACGACCTGCACGCCTCCCTCGAACACCTGCGCATCCAGAGCAACCCGGCCTGGCGCGGCTTGTTGCGTTCGTTGCGGGCACTGTCGGTGAACCTTGCCACCATGGACCGCCTGCTCAGCGACGCGAGCAACCCCGACGCCCTGGCCGACGCCACCGACAGCAGCCTGCTCGACCGCTCGCCGCGCAGCCTCAAGGATGTCTGGCTGCGCTTGCGCACTCAGCTCACGCCCACCTCGCTGCTGTTCCGCCATGCCCTGCGCTTGCCCCTGGCTCTAAGCGTGGGTTACGCCGTGGTGCACATGATCCACCCGTCCCAGGGCTACTGGATCATCCTCACCACGCTGTTCGTGTGCCAACCCAACTACGGTGCCACCCGGCGCAAGCTCGGCCAACGGATCATCGGCACGGCCATCGGCCTGACGGTGGCCTGGGCGTTGTTCGATCTGTTTCCCAACCCACTGGTGCAATCGAGCTTCGCCATTGCCGCCGGGGTGGTGTTCTTTACCAACCGCACGACCCGCTACACCCTGGCAACTGCCGGGATCACCATCATGGTGCTGTTCTGCTTCAACCAGGTGGGCGACGGCTACGGGCTGCTGCTGCCGCGGTTGTTCGATACCCTGCTCGGCAGCCTGATCGCCGGGCTTGCGGTGTTCCTGTTCCTGCCCGACTGGCAAGGTCGGCGGCTGAACAAGGTGTTGGCCAACACGCTGACCTGCAACAGCATTTACCTGCGCCAGATCATGCAGCAATACGCCGCCGGCAAAAGCGACGACCTGGCCTACCGCCTGGCCCGGCGCAACGCCCACAACGCCGACGCCGCGCTGTCCACCACGTTGGCGAACATGCTCATGGAGCCGGGGCATTTCCGTAAGGAAGCCGATGTGGGGTTCCGCTTCCTGGTGCTGTCCCACACGCTGCTCAGTTACCTGTCCGGCCTGGGTGCCCACCGAGGCACCGAACTGCCGGCGCAGGTACGCGAGCAACTGATCGACGGTGCGGGGGTGAAATTGGCGGCAAGCATCGACGAAATTGCCCAGGGCCTGGCGAGTAAAACGCCGATTGTGGTCCAAAGCGACGAGGAGGAGGCCCTGGCCAATGAGCTTGAGCAGATGCCCGATGAAATCGACGAAGGCCAGCGCTTGGTGCAGACGCAATTGGGGTTGATCTGTCGGCAACTCGGTCCATTGCGGACCTTGGCGGCGCATTTGGTCAAGGACACCAGCGAGGCTTGAGGCTTGAGGCTTGAGGCTTGAGGCTTGAGGCTTGTGGCGGTTAGGCGGGCCTCATCGCGAGCAGGCTCGCTCCCACAGTGGATTGTTGGCGTACATAGACCTTGTGTTACAGCAGGTCCATGTGGGGGCGCGCCTGCTCGCGATAGGGGCGGCTCAGGCCCTACATCCCATGTGCCTTCAACAACCGCGCATAACTCCCATCCGCCTTCATCGCCGCGATCTCCCGGTCAAACCCGGCCACGATCTGCTCATGCTCCGGGCTCTTCAGGCTGACCAGGATGTGCAGGCTGTTTTCACTCAATGGCTTGGGCAGGAATTCCACGGCGCTACGCACCTTGGCCGATTCGCGGGCCAGGTAATAGCGCGCGACGTATTCGTCCTCCAGGGTCAACTTCACGCGGTCGGCCGCCAGCATGCGCACCGCCATCGCGAAGTTGTGCACAGGAACTTTCTGCATTTGCGGGTCTTCGTCGAAGTCCTTGGAATAGGCATAACCGCGGACCACGGCGATGGGATAGGCGTGCAGCTGTTGCAGGCTGTCGAACTGGATCGATTCGTCCTTGCGCTTGATGAAGCGCACGCGGTTGAGCAGGTATTCGGCCGAGAACTGGCCGATTTGAGTGCGCTCCTCGCTGTACCAGGCGTTGACCAGCACGTCATAGCGGCCCTCGCTGATACCCAGCATCGCCCGGGCCCAGGGCACCTGTTCGAAGTCCGTGGCATAGCCGGCCCGCGCCAGGGCCGTGGCGACGATATCAGTCGCCAGGCCGCCATTGACCAGCGTGGAATCGGTAAAGGGTGGCCAGGCATCGGCGACCAGACGCAGCTTTTGCGCGCAAGCCTCGTAGCTCAGCAACAGCAACCCGATCAATGCAAGAGCTCGATGCAATCGCGGCATGCCAAACATCCTTGACGGGTTCAAAGCCCGGTTTGTTTTTAGCCGAAACCCAACGGATATCCTCAGACATCCGGTCCTAACATTAGCTCATTGCAACCGCTACGCAGCGCTGTCACGAAGATTACACAAAGAAGACAACGCCGCGACAGGGGAATGATGGCATTTTGGTCTTTGTCACAGATTTTCCAGCCACCCGAGGAAAGAGACTTCCGGGCAAAGCACGCTTAATATCGGCATCAGGTTCTTCAGGAAATTCCAAAATGGATATCGAATGGGTCTGCAAACATCACAGTGACCTGAGCAAGGAGCAGCTGTACGCCATCCTCAAACTGCGTGCCGAGGTGTTTGTCGTCGAACAGAACTGCGCCTACCCGGACGTCGATGGGCTGGACCTGGAAGGCGACACCTGCCATCTGATGGCCTGGCAGGACAACCACCTGGTGGCCTACCTGCGTTTGCTCGATCCGCACTCGCAGAACAGTGACGTGGTGATCGGACGGGTAATCATCGCACCGCAAGCGCGCGGCCAGGGACTAGGCCACACACTGATGGAAGAGGCGCTGAAGCAGGCCGAGAAACATTGGCCCGGCACGTCGATCTCATTGTCGGCCCAGGCGCATTTGCAGGGGTACTACGGGCGGTATGGGTTTGAGGTGGTGGGTGTGGAATATCTGGAGGATGGGATTCCACACATCGGTATGCATCGGCCCTGAGAATGCTTTCGCGAGCAGGCTCGCTCCCACAGTGGATCTTCAGTGAACACAAAATCTGTATACGAAGATGAATAAAATGTGGAAACGAGCCTGCTCGCGAAGGGGCCCGCACCGACACCGACATAACTCAGGGATACTCCAGCACCGCCTTGATCCGCTGCAAATTCCCCTCGATCCACCCCCGATCGATCGCCCCCCAATCGCGAATCCGATAACGCCCGGCATGATTGCGTGCGCCCTGCTCCTGCTCGAACTCACAAATGATATCCAGGTCAGCCAGCGCGGCGACGGTGTCCTGGGCGGTGCGCCGTGGCATGCCGGTGGCTTCGGTGAGAGCCGGGATGTTGCTGGCCACGCCGCTGTCGATCAGGTACGCCACATACAAACGACGGTAGAAGCTGGTCTTGGTCTTGCTGACGTCCATCGGGTCATTCCTTGTGGGGTTGCAGGTCCCGCCAGGTCAGGTACACCCGCAGGTCGAATTCCAACTGGTGATAGCCCGGCAGCATGTGCTCGCAGAGTTGGTAGAACGCCTTGTTGTGGTCCGACTCCTTGAAGTGCGCCAGTTCGTGCACCACGATCATGTTCAGGAACTCGGGCGCCGCGTCCTTGAACAGCGCAGCGATGCGGATTTCCTTCTTGGCCTTTAGCTTGCCGCCCTGCACCCGCGATACCGCCGTGTGCAGGCCGAGGGCGCGGTGGGTCAGGTCCAGGCGATTGTCGAACAGCACCTTGTCGATGGCTGGCGCGTTACGCAGGTATTGCTGCTTGAGATCCAGCGCATAACTGTACAGAGCCTTGTCGCTCTGGATCGGATGCCGCCCGGGATAGCGCTGTTGCAAGTAATCGCCCAGACGGTCCTGGGCGATCAATTGCTGCACTTGGGCTTGCAGGGCGGCGGGATAGGCCTGGAGGTATTTGAGCGCGGTCATCAAGAGGCAACACTGTCACAAGAGGCCGCTAGTGTAGCGAATTCAGGCCTGCACCGCGCTCCAGTCGAATGGTGTGGCGAAGGCATTGGTGTCTTCGGCCATCAAGGGCCGCGCCACGAGGAACCCCTGCACGTACTCACAGCCATGGGCCTGCAACCACCGATATTGCTCGTGGGTTTCCACCCCTTCGGCAATCACCCGCAAGCCCAGTTGCGTACACAGGTCGATCACCGAGGCGGCCAACGCGGCATCCCGGGGCGACCCTGGCAGGCGGGCAATCAAGTGTCGGTCGAGCTTGAGCGTATCGAGCTCAAGGTCGCGCAGATGGGTCAGTGAGCAAGGCCCCGAACCGAAGTCATCCAAGGCCACGCGCACCCCGAGGTGGCGCAGCAGGCGCAATTGCTTTTGGGTTTCATCGGGATTGCGCATCAGCGCGTCCTCGGTCACCTCGACCTCCAACTGTCGAGGCTTCAAGGCATGGCGTTCCAGGACCTGGCGCAACTCGGTCACCAGGTTTGGCATGCCGAACTGAGTACTGCTCAGGCTCACTCCCAACACCAGGTCATCAGCGAACAAGCGCTCCCAGACTTTGCGCTGGGCAGCGCTGCGATGATAAATCCAGCTGCCCAGCCGACTGATCAACCGCGCCTCTTCCAGCAAGGGCAGGAACAGGCCCGGCGGAACATCGCCGACGCTGGGGTGCTGCCAGCGCAACAACGCCTCGAACCCGCGAATCCGCCCGTCGACGATACTCACCTGCGGCTGGTAGACCATATTGAAATCGCGATTCTCGATGGCCGAGCGCACGCTCTCTTCGAGCATCAGCCGTGAACGGGCTCGACCGTTCATTTCGTGGTCGTAAAAACGGTATTGCTGGCGACCGGCACGCTTGGCTTCGTACATGGCGATATCGGACGCCCGCAGCAACCCATCGAGATTGGCGCCACAATCCGGGTACGTCGCGATACCGATGCTGGCCCCCAGGGCCACGTCCATGCCTTCGATCTGCTGGCAGATCGCGACTCGCTCGATAAGCTTCTCTGCGATCTTGGCCGCCTGCTCGGGAAATTCCAGGTCCAGCAGCGCCGTGAACTCGTCCCCGCCCAGCCGCGCCAGGATATCGAATGGCCGCAGGCACGCCTTCAACTGCTCCGATACCCAGCGCAATACCCGGTCGCCGGCATCGTGCCCCAGCGAGTCATTGACCCGCTTGAAGCCATCGAGGTCCAGGTACAGCAGCACCCAGTTGCTCTCCAGTCGCTCGCTGCGCATCAACAGGTTTTCCGCGGTCTGGTAGAACCCGCGGCGGTTGAGCAATCCGGTCAGCGGGTCTGTGACAGCCTGGTATTCGAGTTGCTGATGCAAGTGGCGCACCACGGACATGTCCTGGAGTGTCACCACCATCGCTTTCTGCTCCGAGGGCAACGGCGCACAAGACAAGGCCACCGACACCTGTTGGCCGGGTGCAGTGCGCAGGACTGCATCATGCAAACGCCAGGTTTCACCACGACGGTAGGCGTTGTGGATATCGGAATCGATCCATTCGGGGATGTGCGGTTTCTGCAGGAAATCCAGGAACGGCATGTCCTGCAAATGCTCGGCGGTGGCATTGAGCAAGCGGCAGGTCGACGGGTTGGCGAAACGAATACACCCATTCTCATCCACCACCAGGATGCCTTCGGCGGCGTTGTCCAGCACCGAGGCGTTGAAAGCCCTGGCCGCTTCGAGATCCTGGCTCAGGCGCTGCAAGGCCCGGCGATTGCGCTGGTGCTCGAGCAACGCCTGGACCTTGGGCTTGAGGATCTGCGGATCGAAGGGTTTGAACAGGTAATCCACGGCGCCACTGGCGTAGCCCTTGATCACCGCATCCTGGGATTGTTCGTTGGCGGTCAGGAAAATGATCGGCGTGAGCCGCGTGCGCTGGCTGCCGCGCATCAGGCGCGCCACTTCGAAACCGTCCATGTCGGGCATCTGCACATCCAGCAGAACCAGGTCGATGTCATGTTCGAGCAGCAGGTTAAGCGCCTCGACCCCCGAGGACGCGGTCATGACTTGCCAATCCTGACGCTGCAACAAGGCTCGCATGCTGAGCAGGTTTTCAGGGTAATCATCAACAATCAAAAGGACAGAGCTGTCTTCGCCGAGCGGTGGTTGCGCGCATTCCATGCTGCTTCTCTTATCGGGCGCCACGTCCGTTTTTACGTAGCAAAGCGGACAAATACTGTCCCCTCACTCTAGACCGGGATTTTGAAAAGCAGTAGGTGTCAACGCGCCATCATCCAGGCAAAGCCCGAAATAGCCGACTAACGGTCACCCTCCTCGGGCACAGAAACTGCAAAGACATCTTCGACAGACAATTGACGTCAGTCATCCGCCGGACGGTTATCAAAAAATTTCCCTTCTGCGTGATTAATCCGCCCACAAGCTCGGGCTAGAGCCTCTCGTTGGGCGTTCAGCATTTTCACTCCCGTTACGTAGGATCCGATCATGATTGATCTCGCCACCTGGAACCTGAGCATCCCCGAAGGTAGCCCACCGACGACCATCGAAACCTCTCAACTGGTGCAAGGGTTCCAGAACCAGTATTTCCATGCCGACTCCGGCACGGTGTTTTTCTGGGCACCGGTAACCGGCGCCACGACCGCCAATGCTATTTATCCGCGCAGTGAACTTCGTGAAACCTACAGCAACGGTACCTTGCGCAATTGGCTGTACTCGGCGGCGGACAACAAGCTGGCTGCCACCCTGGCCGTCAGCCAGGTGCCCAGCTCCGGCAAGGTCGTCATTGGTCAGATCCATACCAAGGACAGCACCAGCCCCCTGGTGAAGCTGGAATACCAATACAAGACCTACAGCTCCACCGGCAACATTGTCGCCAAGGTGCGCATGCGCCCCGACGACGAATCGGGTCAAGTCATCACCATCGCCACGGGCATAAAGCTCAACCAGTCCTTCTCTTACCTGATCCATCTCAGCCCCGCCGGCGTCCTGACCATCAATGGTGCGGGTTACCAGTGGAGCTCCCCCATCAGTTCCACTTGGAGCGACAAGCCGCTGTACTTCAAGGCGGGCGTGTACGTGCAGGACAACACCGGTTATCCCACCGAAGGCGGGACCGTGACGTTCAGCCTGCTGGATATCGATCACCTCTAGACGCTTTGCGGGGCGCCAGGGCAGCAACGCAATGCTGCCCGCCCACGCGACCCTATCAATTCGAAATCGTTCAGTGCGAGCTTGAAACTGCCGACTAACGGTTGCCTATCCAGGCACAGATGCTGCAAATGACCTATTCGACGAACAATTGACGTCAAACATCCGCCGGATGGTCATTCAAAAATCTCCTTCCTGCGTGATCAACACACCCCAAATGCTTGGAGTAGAGCCTCCCGCTTTGGTCCTCAGCACTTTTACGCCCGTTACGCAGGATCCGACCATGATTGATCTCAACACCTGGAACTTGAGCATCCCCGAAGGCAGCCCGGCAATGACCATCGAAACGCCGCGGCTGGCGCAAGGCTTCAAGGACGAATATTTCCATTCCGACACCGGCACGCTGTTCTTCTGGGCGCCGGTGACCGGCACCAAGACTGCAAACGCGATTTATCCGCGCAGCGAACTGCGGGAAACCTACAGCGACGGCACCCTGCGCAACTGGCTGTATCCGGCGGCGGACAACATCCTGCGTGCCGCCGTCACCGTCAACCAGGTGCCCAGTAGCGGCAAGATCGTGATCGGTCAGATCCACACCAAAGACAGCACCAGCCCGATGGTGAAACTGGAGTACCAATACAAGGCCTACAGCTCCACCGGAAATATCGTCGCCAAGGTACGCATGCGTCCTGATGACGAAACGGGCCAGGTCATCACCATTGCCACCGGCGTGAAGCTCGACCGCAGCTTTACCTACATGATCCACCTCAGCCCGAAGGGCGCGCTGGGCATCAGTGCGGCGGGTTACAACTGGAGAACCACTATCGACCCGTCCTGGAAGGTCAAACCGCTGTATTTCAAGGCGGGCGTGTACGTGCAGGACAACACCGGCTACACCACCGAAGGCGGAAAGGTGACGTTCAGCCAGCTGGATATCGACCACAACATCTGATCGCTTTTCCTGGCGCCATGGCAGCACGGATGCTGCCTGTGCCCTCCCTCACCCTTGGATATTCGCGCCTCAAGCGCCATCGAACACAGGCCGTGTGTGCGGTGCCATATCGCCATCGTTCAAAAAAATTCCGCTTTAACCGACTAACGGTCACTTGTCTCGGGCACCAAACCGGCAAACGCCACTCTGACGGTCTGCTGACGTCAACCCTCCGCCGGACCCACGTGGAAAACGTTCGATCCCGCTTCCTCCTGGCGCCAGCGAAAGCGCGTCCTAGAGCCTTCGGCTGTGGCGTAAATCATTTCTTATGTACAGAAAGGATCCGAGCATGGTCGATCTTGCAACCTGGAACTTGAGCATCCCCGAGGGCAGCCCGCCGAAAACCATTGAAACGCCTCGGCTGGTGGATGGGTTCAAGGATAAATATTTCAACTCAGAAGGCAGCACGGTGTATTTCTGGTCACCGGTCACCGGCACCAAGACTGAAAACGCGATTTATCCGCGCAGCGAATTACGAGAGACTTATAAAGACGGCACCTTGCGCAATTGGTTGTATCCCGATGCCGACAATAAATTGAGCGCGACCCTGGTGGTCAACCAAGTCCCCAGCAGCGGCAAGATCGTTATCGGTCAGATTCATGCCAAGGACAGCAGCAAGCCCATGGTGAAGCTGGAGTACCAATACAAGGATGCCAGCAACACCGGGGACATTGTCGCCAAAGTGCGCATGCGCCCCGATGATGACGAAGGTCGGGTCATTACCGTCGCCAACGGTGTGAAACTTAATCAGGCCTTCAATTATCGGCTCCACCTCGACCGTACCGGTGACCTGGGCATCACTGCGGCGGGTCGTAGCTGGTACACCACCGTCAGCGCCAAATGGAAGGTCAAGCCGTTGTACTTCAAGGCTGGGGTGTATGTGCAGGACAACAGCGGCTATACCAGCGAAGGTGGGAAAGTGACGTTCAGCAAGCTGGATATCGATCACAACACTTAAAAAGTGCTTCCGAAAATCTCGTAGGAAACATCCCCTTGTGGCGAGGGGATTTATCCCCGCTGGGCTGCGCAGCAGCCCTCTCCTTTCGTCAGACCTACCGCATGCGCCGGTTTTGCGGCGGCTGCGCTCCAGAGCGGGGACTAGCTTCCTCGCCACAAGAGCCCGGTGCGTCCTACAGGTCGATTTTGGCTTCGAGAATCTCCTCTATAGTTCGGTGGGTCTGCTGGCTTTGGTCGGTGGGCAAGGGTTTCGCAGCCCCAGTGAGTTAGAATCACGACCGTCAAAAATCGGCGTAGGGGCATCCTGCCTACGTTCGGCTTTTTATGGCGGCTGTGTGTGGGAGATCTTCGGGTCTGCCGGGTGCTAACTCCTCGGTCTGCGAACCCGCACATGGCTGCCACCCATTTGTTTCGCAGCAAACAGTGGCAAATACTTTTTCTTGAGTTAGAGGTTTGTCATGAAAGCCGAACAATCGCTTAGTCGCTTCACCCCTCTCACCCCGATCGCCACCACCCAACCTGTCCTGTTCATCGACAAAACCGTCCCGCTAACAGAGCTTCACGCCTGTGCCAGCGAGCGCCTGCATGCCACCCTCGATTACTTGACGCTCATGGCCTGCGCCAGCCTGCGAGACTCGGCCGCCAGCGACTTCAATACCCTTACCAATGTGGCTCGGATCCTGGTCCAGGATGTCACCGACGTGTTTGGCGTCATTGAACAGCGCGGCCTCGAAGACCAATAAAGATCCCTGTGGGAGCGAGCTTGCTCGCGATAGCGCTGGATCAGCGGCAGAGATGTTGGCTGACACGGCGCTATCAAGATCTGTGTGTATATCCGTTGCTGCGGTAACGGCCACTTAGGGTTCCGCTCTTACAGCGGGTCACTTTCGAAAAGCGCGAAAGTAACCAAAGCGCTCCTGCCCCACCACTCGGTGCCTCGCCTAGGCTCGGCATGCCCTCACTCCGGCATTGCTCCGTGGGCCCGCCGCGAAGGGCCATCCATGGCCCAGCGCGGCTATCCCGGCATCCATGCCGGGATGCCCACTGCGCAATGCCTGCGTTCGGCCATCGTGGTTAACGGGGCGCCAAAATCTACGTCCATCGCGAGGCGGCCTGATAGCCGGCCTGGCTCTTGTGGGGTGTACACCCATCAGACCTGTTTGGGCTGGACCTGTTTGAGCAGGACCTGTGGGAGCAAAGCTTGCTCGCGAGGCGGCCTTATAGCCGACCTGCTCTTGCGGGTGTACCCAGTCCAATTGTGGGAGCGGGCTTGCTCGCGAAGGCTGCGGTACATTCAGCATTGATGCAAGCAGGCCCACCGCTTTCGCGAGCAAGCCCGCTCCCACAGGAGAAACGCAGTCCCACCAAGAAACAGGTCGGCTATAAGGCCGCCTCGCGGTGGACGTAGATTTTGGCGCCCCGTTAACCACGATGGCTGAACGCAGGCATTGGGCCATGGATGGCCCTTCGCGGCGGGCCCACGGACCAATGCCGGAGTGAGGGCATGCCGAGCCTAGGCGAGGCACCGAGTGGTGGGGCATAAAGCGTTTTGCTTACTTTTGCGCTTCTCAAAAGTGAGCCGCTGTAAGAGCGGAACCATAAGTAGCCGTTACCAAAGAAACGGATATACACACAAAACCCTGAAGCCCAAAAAATAAAAAACCCGCATCACTGCGGGTTCTTTAATAACGCGAAAGCTTAGTTAACCTTAGCGTTCAACTCACCTTTCAGATACCGCTGATACATCGCTTCCAACGAGATCGGCTTGATCTTGGAGGCGTTGCCGGCAGTGCCGAACGCTTCGTAACGCGCGATGCACACGTCGCGCATGGCCGTCACGGTCGCGCCGAAGAACTTACGCGGATCGAATTCGCTCGGGTTGGTCGCCATCAAACGACGCATGGCACCGGTGGACGCCAGGCGCAAATCAGTATCGATGTTGACCTTGCGCACGCCGTACTTGATGCCTTCGACGATTTCTTCAACCGGCACGCCGTAGGTTTCCTTGATGTCGCCGCCGTACTGGTTGATGATCGCCAGCCACTCCTGCGGAACCGAGGAAGAACCGTGCATCACCAGGTGGGTGTTGGGGATGCGCTTGTGGATTTCCTTGATGCGGTCGATGGCCAGCACGTCGCCGGTAGGTGGCTTGGTGAACTTGTAGGCGCCGTGGCTGGTGCCGATGGCGATGGCCAGGGCGTCGACCTGGGTCTTCTTGACGAAGTCCGCGGCTTCTTCCGGGTCGGTCAGCATCTGACTGTGATCCAGCACGCCTTCGGCGCCGATGCCATCTTCTTCACCGGCCATGCCGGTTTCCAGCGAGCCCAGGCAACCCAGCTCACCCTCTACCGAAACGCCGCAGGCGTGGGCCATGGCGACGGTCTGCTGGGTGACGCGTACGTTGTACTCGTAGTCGGTCGGGGTCTTGCCGTCTTCGCCAAGGGAACCGTCCATCATCACCGAGCTGAAGCCCAGTTGAATGGAGCGCTGGCAGACGTCAGGGCTGGTGCCGTGGTCCTGGTGCATGCACACCGGGATGTGCGGGAATTCTTCGATCGCCGCCAGGATCAGGTGACGCAGGAATGGCGCACCGGCGTATTTGCGGGCACCGGCCGAAGCCTGGACGATCACCGGAGAGTCAGTCTTGTCAGCGGCTTCCATGATGGCGCGCATCTGCTCAAGGTTGTTGACGTTAAAGGCTGGAACGCCGTAGCCGAACTCGGCTGCGTGGTCCAGCATCTGACGCATGCTGATAAGTGCCATTGTGTCTCTCTCCCGGTCGAGGGTCGTTAATCGTGCCAGCCTGCCGGAGCGGCGGCGGCTATTCAAGTCATTGCGGATCGGGGGTGACCCCGGCCTGCGTGTTCGGTGAAACAAAATCTCGAAACTATAGAGGCCCCTGTGGGAGCGAGCCTGCTCGCGATGAGGGCCTAACAGTCAACATCTCTGGCGCCTGATACATCGCTATCGCGAGCAGGCTCGCTCCCACATTGGCTATCTATTGAATCAGTCAGCCTTACAGCCACGCCCAATCAAGTCATTGGTGGCAACCCAGTACACCAGGCCTTCCTCACCCTTGACGTGAAACGCCAGCATGTCATCGCTGTACAGCGAACCTTCGGCTCCCGGCTCAAGCTTGAGGCGATAAACCTTATCGGCACCGCCCAGGCGTACGTCGACTTCCTTGCGGGCCGCATCGGCGTAGCGCCAAAGCACCTTGGCCTCGCTGTCACAGGTCCAGGTCGTCCAACCTTCAACAGGTTCGGCGGTGTGCAAGAAGTCCAACTGCGCACAACCACCCAGCAATGCCAACGCCACGACGGCGATCAAGCCTTTCATCCGTGTTCCTCGACTGACGGCACACGCCGCCAGCCCTGAGTTAAGAGTCAGACCCGTCAAGGACAACCATGTTCCTTGACCGGGGTTTGCGTCTCGTATTTGTCCAGGCCATCCGGTCCGGAACGCTTGTTCAGCACCGGGTTGGTCTCGGCCTGCCAGTCGGCCTGGTAGCAGCCCTCTTCAGGCGCCGGCGTCCCGGTTTCCGGGGCCGTTGCCTTTGGGCTGCTCGAACAGGCCACCAACATCGTCGCGGCCAGCAGCAACGTGAACGTCTTGACCATCAGAACACTCCTTTGCCTGGTCAACGCAGCGTCAGGCCTTGGCCCGGCTTTCCAGGACTTCCACGGCAGGCAGCACTTTACCCTCGACGAATTCGAGGAAAGCACCGCCACCGGTAGAAATGTAGGAGATCTGTTCGGCCACGCCATATTTGTCGATGGCCGCCAGGGTGTCGCCGCCACCGGCGATGGAGAACGCAGCGCTTTCGGCGATGGCCTGGGCCAGCACCTTGGTGCCGTTGCCGAATTGGTCGAACTCGAACACACCGACCGGACCGTTCCACAGGATCGTCTGGGAGGATTTCAGCAGTTCGGCGAAGTTGGCCGCGGTTTGCGGGCCGATGTCGAGGATCATGTCGTCCTCGGCCACGTCAGCGATCAGCTTGACGGTGGCGGTGGCACTTTCGGCGAATTCCTTGGCCACGACCACGTCCACTGGCAATGGCACGCTGACCTTGGCGGCAATTTCCCGGGCGGTGTCCAGCAGGTCCGGCTCGTACAGGGATTTGCCGACCGGGTGACCGGCAGCGGCGAGGAACGTGTTGGCGATGCCGCCACCGACGATCAACTGGTTGCAGACCTGGCTCAGGCTGTTGAGCACGTCCAGTTTGGTGGAGACCTTGGAGCCGGCAACAATGGCGGCCATCGGCTGGGCCGGCGAACCCAGGGCCTTGCCCAGTGCTTCCAGTTCGGCGGCCAGCAGCGGGCCGGCAGCGGCGACTTTGGCGAACTTCGCCACGCCATGGGTCGAGCCCTCGGCGCGGTGGGCGGTGCCGAACGCGTCCATCACGAACACGTCGCACAGGGCAGCGTATTGCTGGGCCAGTTCGTCGGCGTTCTTTTTCTCGCCCTTGTTGAAGCGCACGTTTTCGAACAGCACGACATCGCCGGGCTTCACGTCCACACCACCCAGGTAGTCAGCGACCAGTGGCACGTCACGGCCCAAGGCACGGCTGAGGTAATCGGCTACCGGCTTGAGGCTGTTTTCCGCCGAGAACTCGCCTTCGGTCGGACGGCCCAGGTGGGAGCAGACCATCACGGCCGCGCCTTTTTCCAGGGCCAGCTTGATGGTCGGCAGCGAAGCCAGGATACGCGCGTCGCTGGTGACGACACCGTCCTTGACGGGGACGTTGAGGTCTTCGCGGATCAGTACGCGCTTACCTTGCAGATCGAGGTCGGACATCTTCAACACGGTCATGGGTCGCAATTCCTGGGTAACTGTTTAGAGAGCAGGTTTTTTAGAAGCGGTTTGCAGGTAATGCTCGGCAACGTCCAGCATTCGGTTGGCAAACCCCCATTCGTTGTCGAACCAGGCCAGGATGTTCACAAGCCTTGGCCCGGAAACACGGGTCTGGCTGGCATCGACGATGGCCGAATGCGGGTCATGGTTAAAATCACAACTGGCGTGAGGCAACTCGGTGTAGGCCAGAAGGCCTTTGAGCGGGCCGCTGGTGGCGGCTTCGCGCAGGATCCGGTTGACCTCGGTGGCGTCGGTATCGCTCACGGTCTGCATCGTGATATCGAGGCAGGACACGTTGACCGTCGGCACCCGCACGGCTTTGGCCTGAATTCGCCCGGCAAGTTCCGGCAACAGCCGTTCAATGCCGCGCGCCAGACCAGTGGACACCGGAATCACCGACTGGAACGCCGAACGAGTGCGACGCAGGTCCTCGTGGTGATAGGCGTCGATCACCGGCTGGTCGTTCATCGCCGAGTGGATGGTGGTGATCGACACGTATTCCAGGCCGATTGCCTGGTCCAGCAGGCGCAACAGCGGCACGCCGCAGTTGGTGGTGCAGGACGCGTTGGACACCAACAGCTCGTCGCCGCTCAGGCAATCCTGGTTCACACCGTAGACGATGGTGGCATCGACATCCGCCTCGCTGGCCATTGGCTGGGAGAACAACACCCGTGGCGCACCGGCCGCGAGGAAGCGCTGGCCGTCTTCGCGGGTGTGGTAGGCACCGGAGCATTCGAGCACCAGGTCGACGTCCAGGGACGCCCAGTCGATGCCTTCGGGGGTGGCACTGCGCAGGACTTTCACGCAGTCGCCATTAATATGCAGACAATCGCCCTCGACCCGCACTTCACCGGGAAACCGGCCGTGGGTGGAGTCAAAGCGTGTCAGGTATTCGATGCTGGCCATGTCGGCCAGATCGTTGATGGCCACGATCTCGAACCCGGCCTTGGCCCCTCGCTCGAACAACGCACGCAAGACGCAACGACCAATCCGGCCGTAGCCGTTGAGTGCAACTTTGTAGGGACGCGGTTGGGGCATGGGGGTTCTCTGACCAGGGTTAATCCATGGAAGCGCTGGATGTTCCGCACTCATCGCGGGCAAGCCTTGCTCCCACAGGATGGCATTTTCCCAATGGGAGCGTGCACATCCTGTGGGAGCAAGGCTTGCCCGCGATGGCATCAGAACAGGCGATACATTCCTGGACTTAGTCTTCCAGCAGCTCTTCAGCCTGACCCAGGATGTTCTCCAGGGTGAAGCCGAACTCCTCGAACAACGCCGGCGCAGGCGCCGATTCGCCGTAGGTGGTCATGCCGATCACGCGGCCTTCCAGGCCCACGTACTTGTACCAGTAATCGGCGTGAGCAGCCTCGATGGCGATCCGCGCACTAACCTGCAGCGGCAACACCGCTTGCTTGTAGCCGGCATCCTGGGCATCGAACACGCTGGTGCAAGGCATGGAGACCACACGCACGTTGCGGCCCTGGGCGGTCAGCTTGTCGTAGGCCTGGACGGCCAGGCCAACTTCGGAACCGGTGGCGATCAGGATCAGTTCTGGCTCGCCGATGCAGTCCTTGAGCACGTAGCCACCGCGGGTGATGTCGCCGATCTGGTCGGCATCACGGTTCTGGTGCTGCAGGTTCTGGCGGGAGAAGATCAGCGCCGACGGGCCGTCGTTACGCTCGATGGCGTACTTCCAGGCCACTGCCGATTCCACCGCATCGCATGGGCGCCAGGTGTCCAGGTTCGGCGTGCAGCGCAGGCTGGCCAGTTGCTCGATCGGCTGGTGAGTCGGGCCGTCTTCGCCCAGGCCGATGGAGTCGTGGGTGAACACGTAGAGCACGCGTTTTTTCATCAGCGCCGACATGCGCACGGCGTTGCGGGCATATTCCATGAACATCAGGAAAGTCGCGCCGTACGGCACCAGGCCGCCGTGGAGAGCCACGCCGTTCATGATCGCGCTCATGCCGAACTCGCGCACGCCGTAGTACATGTAGTTGCCGCTGGCGTCTTCGGCGCTGACGCCTTTGCAGCCTTTCCACAGGGTCAGGTTGGAGCCGGCCAGGTCGGCCGAACCGCCCAGCAGTTCCGGCAGCAATGGGCCGAAGGCGTTCAGGGTGTTCTGGCTCGCTTTACGGCTGGCAATGGTTTCGCCCTTGGCGGCGACTTCAGCGATGTAGGCCGAGGCTTTTTCGGCGAAGTCGGCTGGCAGCTCGCCGCTGAGACGACGGACCAGTTCGTTTGCCAACTCAGGGAATTCGGCGGAGTAAGCCGCGAAACGCTGGTCCCACTCGGCTTCGAGCGCACGACCTTTTTCCTTGGCATCCCATTCGGCATAGATGTCGGCCGGGATTTCGAACGGACCGTGGTTCCACTTCAACGCGGCGCGAGTCAGGGCGATCTCCTCGGCACCCAGTGGCGCGCCGTGGCAGTCTTCCTTGCCTTGTTTGTTCGGCGAACCGAAGCCGATAGTGGTCTTGCAGCAGATCAGGGTCGGCTGGGCGCTCTTGCGGGCCGTCTCGATGGCGGTCTTGATCTCTTCCGGATCGTGACCGTCGACGTTGCGGATCACCAACCAGTTGTAGGCTTCGAAGCGCTTGGGGGTGTCGTCGGTGAACCAGCCTTCGACTTCGCCATCGATGGAGATGCCGTTGTCGTCATAGAAGGCGATCAGCTTGTCCAGGCCCAGGGTGCCAGCCAGGGAGGCGACTTCATGGGAAATGCCTTCCATCATGCAGCCATCACCCAGGAACACGTAGGTGTGGTGATCGACGACGTTATGCCCTGGGCGGTTGAACTGCGCCGCCAGGACTTTTTCGGCCAGGGCAAAGCCCACGGCGTTGGCCAGGCCCTGGCCCAGCGGGCCGGTGGTGGTTTCCACGCCTGGGGTGTAGCCGTATTCCGGGTGGCCCGGGGTGCGGCTGTGCAGCTGGCGGAAGTTCTTCAGGTCATCGATCGACAGGTCGTAGCCGGTCAGGTGCAGCAGCGAGTAGATCAACATCGAACCGTGGCCGTTGGACAGCACGAAGCGGTCACGGTCGGCGAACGATGGGTTGCTCGGACTGTGCTTGAGGTAGTCGCGCCAAAGCACCTCGGCGATATCCGCCATACCCATGGGGGCACCGGGATGGCCGCTGTTGGCTTTCTGCACGGCATCCATGCTGAGGGCACGAATGGCATTGGCACGCTCACGACGGCTGGGCATCGCTGTTCTCCTGCGGGTATTGAATCGAGAATGAATAAAACGAAACTGAAAAAGGCGAGCATTTTCCCTCACCCACCCGCCCCGGGGCAATGACAGATAGTCATCCTTGGGCGTTTTTCCGGTGGATAAAGTCGCATTCACCAGGTGAAACCTTTCCGCTGGTGGTTTGTAGAGTCAAGCACGGGTGGAGAAGTGCCATTTATCGAGCAATATCAAAACTTTTTGATATTGAACTTGCGATGATCCAAACCCCTCACTAGACTGCTTCACCATGAAACAGACTGCCTCATCATGAACTTACCCGCGCCCTCCATTCGCCATGACGACTGCGATGAGCTAGCGGCCCTTTGCAAGGCCGGCGGCGATCCGTTGCGGCTCAATGTATTGCGCGCCCTGGCCAACGACTCGTTCGGCGTGCTGGAACTGGCACAGATCTTCGGCATCGGCCAGTCCGGCATGAGTCACCACCTCAAGGT
Organism: Pseudomonas sp. 43mfcvi1.1; assembly: GCF_900115935.1. NCBI lineage: Bacteria > Pseudomonadati > Pseudomonadota > Gammaproteobacteria > Pseudomonadales > Pseudomonadaceae > Pseudomonas > Pseudomonas sp. 43mfcvi1.1. The sequence goes on from NZ_UETT01000011.1 coordinate 192,263, forward strand.
CCTGGCCCAGGCCGACCTGGTGGCGACCCGTCGGGAAGGCAACGCCATTTTCTATCGCCGCGCCCTGCCCCACAGCGATCTGCTGGGTGGCAAGCTGCACGCGGCGCTGCTGGACGAAGTGGACGCGCTGCCCCTGCCGACCGACGTGCAGGCTCGCATCGCCCAGGTACACGGGCAACGGGCCGCCGCCAGCCAGGACTTCTTCGCACGGGTCGCCGAGAAATTTCGCGCCCAGCAGGACCTGATCGCCGGCTTGCCGCAGTACCGCGAAAGCGTTGTGGCGCTGCTCGACAAACTGAGCTTCGAACCCGCGGCCACGGCGATCGAAGTCGGCCCCGGCGATGGCGCCTTTCTGCCGGAGCTGGCGCGACGCTTCAGCCAGGTGACGGCGCTGGACAACAGCCCGGCCATGCTCGAACTGGCGCGCCAGGTTTGCGAGCGCGAGGCCCTGGCTAATGTCAGCCTGCAACTGGCCGATGCACTGGATGGCATGAGCCTGCAGGCCGACTGCGTGGTATTGAACATGGTGCTGCATCATTTCGCCGCGCCGGCCGACGCACTCAGGCACATGGCCGGCCTGCTGCAACCGGGCGGCAGCTTGTTGGTGACGGAGTTATGCAGCCACAACCAGAGCTGGGCCAGGGAGGCCTGCGGCGATCTCTGGCTCGGGTTTGAACAGGACGACCTGGCCCGCTGGGCCACCGCTGCGGGCCTCGTGCCCGGGGAAAGCCTCTATATAGGCTTACGTAATGGTTTCCAGATCCAGGTTCGCCACTTTCAGCGGCCACTGGCGACACTCACCAACGGTAACTTGTAGGAAAACATCGAGATGAGCGAATACTCCCTTTTCACCTCCGAGTCCGTGTCTGAAGGGCATCCGGACAAAATCGCCGACCAGATTTCTGATGCGGTGCTGGACGCCATTATTGCTGAAGACAAGTTCGCCCGCGTGGCGTGCGAGACTCTGGTGAAAACGGGCGTGGCGATCATCGCCGGCGAAGTCACTACTTCGGCCTGGGTCGATCTGGAACAGATCGTCCGGGACGTCATCCTGGGCATTGGCTACAACAGTTCCGACGTCGGCTTCGACGGCGCGACCTGCGGCGTGATGAACATCATCGGCAAGCAGTCCCCCGACATCAACCAAGGCGTCGATCGGGCCAAGCCTGAAGACCAGGGCGCGGGCGACCAGGGCCTGATGTTCGGCTATGCCAGCAACGAGACCGACGTACTGATGCCGGCCCCGATCACCTTCTCGCACCAGTTGGTTCAACGTCAGGCCGAGGCTCGTAAATCCGGCCTGCTGCCTTGGCTGCGCCCGGACGCCAAGTCCCAGGTGACCTGCCGCTACGAAGGCGGCAAGGTAGTCGGTATCGATGCCGTCGTCCTGTCGACCCAGCACAACCCTGATGTGTCCTACAAAGACCTGCGCGAAGGCGTGATGGAACTGATCGTCAAGCACGTGCTGCCTGCCGAGTTGCTGTCCAAGGACACCCAGTTCCACATCAACCCGACCGGCCAGTTCATCATCGGCGGCCCGGTGGGCGACTGCGGCCTGACCGGGCGCAAGATCATCGTCGACAGCTACGGCGGCATGGCCCGTCACGGCGGCGGTGCGTTCTCCGGCAAGGACCCATCGAAGGTCGACCGTTCGGCGGCCTATGCCGGGCGTTATGTGGCCAAGAACATCGTGGCCGCCGGCCTGGCCGAGCGCTGCGAGATCCAGGTTTCCTACGCCATTGGCGTGGCGCAGCCTACGTCGATCTCGCTGAACACCTTCGGCACCGGCAAGATCGGCGATGACAAGATCATCAACCTGGTCCGCGAAGTGTTCGACCTGCGTCCATATGCCATCACCACCATGCTCGACCTGCTGCACCCGATGTACCAGGACACCGCCGCCTATGGTCACTTCGGTCGTACGCCGCAGACCAAGACCGTGGGTGACGATACCTTCACCACCTTCACCTGGGAAAAGACCGACCGCGCCGACGCCCTGCGCGCCGCTGCCGGCCTGTAACACCCACGTGTAAAGAAAAGCCCCTGGCGACTTGATCGCCAGGGGCTTTTTCATGCCTGGTGCTTGACCACTCAAAGGGTAAATTCATACCGGGGCCTTGTGACGATGGAATTTATCTGTGGGAGCAAGGCTTGCCCGCGATGAGGACAACTCGGTCCCTGTGGTAATGAGGCGCCTGTATCGCGGGCAAGCCTTGCTCCCACAAAATTCCCTCGCCGAAGCTCAAGATCGCCGCGCCACCAGCAAAAACGAAGCCGCACTGGCCAACAAGCCCGCACACAGCCGATTGAACAGCCGCTTGCCACTGGGCCGGGCGAACAACCGTCGCGCGTAAATCCCCATGTAGCAATACAACCCGATGGCGATGCACTCCAACGCCAGGAACAGGCCACCCAGCACGGCGAATTGTTGGGTGACGGTGCCTGTACGGTCGACGAACTGCGGCAGGAACGCAGTGAACAACAGGATCGCCTTCGGATTACCGATCGCCACCAGGAACTCCTGGCGCGCCAGGCCGGCCCTGCTCATCGACGCGACCGCCGCTTCGCTGCCAGCCTCGGGTTGGGCCCGCCACAATTGCACGGCCAGGTAGAACAGATAACCGGCACCGACAAGCTTGATCCCCAGGAACAACAGCTCCGAGGTATGCAGCACGGCGGTGAGCCCCACCGCGGCCAGGGCAATCATGATCGCAAAGGCCACCAGCCGACCGAGGCCACCGCTACACGCGCGAACGAAGCCATAGCGCGAAGCATTACTGATGGACAACAGGTTGTTCGGCCCCGGCGCCATGTTCAGCGCGAAGCAGGCCGGAATGAAAACGGCGAGGGTCGTCAGGTCCATCGGAACACTCCTGGCAGAGGCGAAACGAAGGTCCATTCTGCACCGGCCCTTGAGGGGTTCAAGGGACAGTTGCGCGGCTAAATCGTGCCGCACTGTACCGCCGCGACTTTGCCATCAAGCCTCGCAAAATCCGGTAACGCACTCGGACTCGCACCTCGAGCTACTGCAACTAGTCTTCAAGCACACCACCAAGCAAGGATGCTTCGATGCTGCCGTTATCACGCACAATCGCCTGTTTCATATTCATCACCGGCCCCGCCATTGCGGCGCCCTGCCCCGACTGGCCCACCGACCGCGCCCAGACGGAGATCGCCGCACTGCAACAGCGAATCGACGAGTGGGACGACACTTATCACCGCTACGGCCGCTCGCTGGTGGCCGACGAGCTTTACGATCAGTCCCGCTTGAAACTGGACCAATGGCGCAATTGCTTTGGCCTTGAAGCACCCGCCACCCCCTTGCGCCCGGGAGCGGGAAAAGTACCGCACCCGGTTGTTCATACCGGCCTGGACAAACTCAAGGACGCCGACGGTGCGAGAGCCTGGTTGCATGACCGGGAGGACGTCTGGGTCCAACCGAAAGTCGATGGCGTGGCGGTGACATTGGTCTATCGTGGAGGCCGCCTGCATCAGGCGATCAGCCGCGGCGACGGGATTCAAGGACAGGACTGGACCTGGGCTGTGCACAAGATCAGCAGCATCCCTCAACGGCTGCGCCAGCCTTTGGACGTGCTTGTCCAGGGCGAGCTGTACTGGCGGCTCAACAGCCATGTCCAGGCCGACAATGGCAGTCTCAATGCCCGGTCGACCATAGCGGGCCTGATGGCGCGCACAAATCTGACGGTGCAAGAGGGGACGTACATCGGCCTGTTTGTCTGGGACTGGCCCGACGGGCCGCATACCCTGCCCGAGCGGATGGCCGCGTTGAGTGAGCTGGGCTTCGCCAACACCCTCGATTACAACCAACCTGTCCGGACCCTCGCTGACGCCGAGCGCTGGCGCGACCATTGGTATCGTACGCCGCTGCCTTTCGCCAGTGACGGGATCGTCCTGCGCCAGAGCCGCCGGCCACCCGCCAAACGCTGGCAGGCTCGGGCACCGTTCTGGGCCGTTGCCTGGAAATACCCATACGCACAAGCCCTGGCCGAGGTGCGCAAGGTGCACTTCAAGGTCGGTCGCACCGGGCGCATCACGCCCGTACTGGAGCTTGAACGCATCCGGCTCGACGACCGGTGGATTCGTCGGGTAAGTGTCAGTTCCCTCAAGCGCTGGGAGGAGATGGACATCCGTCCCGGCGACCAGGTGGCCATCAGCCTGGCCGGGCTGACCATCCCGCGACTCGACAGCGTTGTACTGCGCAGTGTCGAGCGCCAGGAGGTCAACGCTCCGTTGGCCGACGACTACCACGTCCTGAGTTGCTGGCAAGCGACGCCCGGCTGTGAAAGCCAGTTCCTCGCACGCCTGAACTGGCTCAGCGGCAAGCACGGGCTCGCCCTGCCCCATGTCGGTCCCGGCACCTGGGAAAAACTCCTGGCTGCAGGTCGACTCCACGGTTTGCTGGATTGGTTGACCCTTGATGCCGCCGAGCTTGCTAACATTGGTGGCTTCGGCGAACGCAGTAGCGCGCGCCTGCTCGCCAGCCTGGACAGCGCCCGGCAACGCCCTTTCGGGCAATGGCTCAAGGCCCTGGGCCTGCCGCCGGTCGGTGAGGCCCGGCTGGAAGGGCCGTGGCAGGTGCTGGCCGAGCGAAATACCGAACAATGGCAAGCCGAAGCCGGCATCGGACCGGGACGCGCCGCGCAATTGAGCGCATTTTTTCGCGACCCGCAGGTGCTGGCCTTGAGTGAGGAATTACGCACCGCCGGGGTCGACGGTTTTTAATCCGGGCCCCGCGTGGTTGAACCCAAGGGGCAAGCATGCGTTCCAACAGCGCATCTGTACCGACCGCTCGCGATTTTTTACGGAGTTGCTATGAATTTCCTGTCCCCCGTTGCCCTGCTGGTTTTATGCAGCGCCATGGCCGCCCCCTTGATGGCGGACGAGCAAGCCCCGGAGCTCACCGGCTGCGCGGCCAAGCGCCAGGGCATCATCAACCAGATCGAACTGGCCAAGTCCCGCGGCAACCAGGACCAGCAGGCAGGCCTGGAAACCGCGCTGAGTGAAGTCACCACCCACTGCACCGATGCGTCCTTGCGCAAGGAGCGTGAAAACAAGGTGCTCGATGCCAAGCATGAGGTCAGCCGACGTCAGGCCGACCTGGAAAAGGCCATGAAGAAAGGCGACGCCGAGCGGATCAACAAACGCAAGGACAAGCTGGCAGCCTCCCGCAAGGAACTGCAGGAAGCGGTGGATGAGTTGGATAAGTAAGCGGCAAGCTCACAGCTCTGCGCTTGCAGCTGTTTTATTCAATGATCCCGAAATTCCTTATGACAGGCACTGCACGCATCCTCGACCTTCTGGACCGCCGGCCCCAGGTAACTGGCCTTGTAGGGCTGGATTTTGCTGGCGGTCACCAATTCACCGGTGGCGGCTTCAAGATTGCGCGCCAGTTCCTGGAAGCGCGCCTGTTTTTGCCAGACTTCATCCCGGGCGCTGGTGTGGTCTTGCTCGCGTACCTGCGGGAAGTGTTTCCACGGCTCATGGGACAGCTGATCCAGCTGCACCGCGCCGTCGGCAAATCGTGCGCCATCGAACGGGACGCGGCCGCGCAACATGCCGCCCAGCTCTTCGCTGGTCTTGAGCATCTGCTTGAAGATCGCCTTGCGCTGGCCCAGGGGAGAATTGGGATCGACGCCGCCACAGGCGGACAACATCAGGCAGGCCAGCGCTGCCATGGAAAATCGTTTTACAAACATCTTGGCCTCGGGGCAGGAAACGGCGGTTAGTATCCTCGGGTCATCGGTAAAGACCAATGGCCCTATCAACAATACGGGTTGTTCGAGCGCCTGACAGCGTCCGAATGACTGCAAAGGAAATCTTCATGAACAGCCGCATCAAGACCTGGCACAAAGGCCTGGCATTGACCCTACCGCTGATCGCACTGTTGGCCGGTTGTAATCGCGGCGAAAAGGTCGAAGAGCCTCAGACCCATGCCCTCGCCACCTATGTCAGCGCACCGTGGGAAGCGTTGCCGTCGGTGTCCGATGCGGACTTGCTGGCCGGTTTCAGCTCCTGGCGCAGCGCTTGCACCCGTCTCAAGACCGATGCGACCTGGGGCCCGACCTGCGCAGCAGCGGCCAAGGTGCCGCAAACCGCACCGGATGTTCGCAATTTCCTGAAACAGAACCTGGACGTCTACGGCCTGCGCTCGGGGGACAACAGCCCCAATGGCCTGATTACCGGCTACTACGAACCGGTATACCCCGGCAGCCTCACCCAGACCGCTACGGCGAACATCCCGGTCTACGGTGTGCCCGACGACATGATCATTGTGTCGCTGGACAGCATCTACCCTGAGCTCAAGGGCAAACGCCTGCGCGGCCGCCTCGAAGGCCGGGTGCTCAAGCCGTACGACGACGCGGCCACCATCGAAACCAACGGGGTCAAGGCACCGGTCATCGCCTGGCTGACCGACCCCATGAACCTGCAATTCCTGCAAATCCAGGGCTCGGGACGTATTCGCCTCGATGATGGTCGCCAACTGCGCATCGGTTATGCCGACCAGAACGGCCACCCTTACCGCCCCATCGGGCGCTGGCTGGTCGAACAGGGTGAGCTTAAGAAAGAAGACGTGACCATGGGCACCATCAGTGCCTGGGCCAAGGCCAACCCGAACCGTATTCCTGAATTGCTCGGCAGCAATCCCAGCTACGTGTTCTTCAACCGCAACCCCGACAGTAACGAAGGCCCGCGAGGCTCGCTGAATGTACCGCTGACCGCCGGCTACAGCGTGGCGGTGGACCGCAAGGTGATTCCGCTGGGCAGCCTGTTGTGGCTATCCACCACTCGCCCCGACGGCAGTCCCTTGAACCGGCCGGTCGCCGCCCAGGACACTGGCGGCGCGATTGCTGGCGAAGTGCGGGCGGACCTGTTCTGGGGCACAGGCGAGGCGGCAGGGCAATTGGCCGGGGACATGAAGCAACAAGGGCAGATCTGGATGCTGTGGCCCAAGGGCATGGCGTTGCCATCGGTGCCGCAGGTGGCGAACGCGGTTAGCGCCAATCCCTAAGAGATGTGTTGATTGTCCCTGCCCCATCGCGAGCAGGCTCGCTCCCACAGCTGATCTCCAGTGGACACATATTTTGTGTACGGCTAGATCCATTGTGGGAGCGAGCCTGCTCGCGATAGGACCTCACAGAGGCTAGGTCTCAACCGCCAGGCTCAGACCGAAACAAAAAAGAAACTCAAGACCAACCCCACCCCCACGAACCACACCAGCGACCGCAAGATGGCCCAGTCCGCCAGGTAGCAAATGATGTAGAGCAGGCGACTGGTGATGAACAACACCGCCAACACGTTGATAGTCACCAGCTCGGCATTGCCGGCCAGGTGTGCGACGATCACGGCGGCGGCGAAAAACGGGCTGATTTCGAAGCTGTTCAGTTGCGCGGCGTATGCCCGCCGGGGAGCGCCTTCGAGCGAGTCCAAAAAGTCCCGGGGGTCGTGGTTATCCTGCAACCGGTATCTCCCACCGGCCTTGGCGATCCCGACACACAGGTAAGGCAGGAGAAAAGCAATCAACACACACCACAGGGCAACCGTCATACGCACTTCCTTTTCGAGTTTTTAGAGAGAATCGAGCGCCAGTCAGGCTTTCATCACCAGCATGCCAATCAACACCAAAGCGCAAGCTAAGAGCCGCGGCCGGCCAAAAGGTTCTTTCAGGTAGCGCATGCCGAACAGCACCACCAGGATCACACTGATCTCCCGCAGCGCCGCTGCTTCGGCAATCGACCCCAGTTGCATGGCCCACAGCACCAGAGCGTAGCTGAACAAAACGCAGAGTCCGACCGCCAACCCCAACCGCCATTGCTCGCGCCAAAACAGCAAGAACGCCGGTCGCTTGCCGACCAACGCCAGCAACGGGTACGGCCAGGCACTGAGCAGCGTGAGCCAGACCAGGTAATCCAGCGGATGGGACCAACGCCGCAAGGCGTGACCGTCGATAAAGGTGTAGCAACCGATGCACAGGCCGATCAGCGCCACCACCGGCAACATCGACCAGGGCAATCGCTCGCCACCACCGCCCTGCCACAACAGGCAAAGCATGCCGAACGGGATCAGTAAAATGCCGATGATCTGCTGGATCGTCAGTGCTTCACCGGCGAAAATAAATGTCAGGGCCAACACCACCAGCGGCGACAGGCCGCGCATCAACGGATAGACCAGCCCCAGGTCACCGACCCGATAAGCCTGGATCAGCAGATAGCGATACAACAGCTCGAACAGCGCCGAGGCCAGGATCCACGGCCAGATCTCCAACGGCGGCACGGCCACGAAACCCAAGGCCAACGCGACGAACAGCAAGGCGACACTGTCCATGCACGCCACCACCAGCAAACGCTCGCCACTGAACTTGATCAGCGTATTCCACGCCGCATGCAACAGCGCCGCCACCAACACCAAGGCCGTTGCAATCACGGCACGCTCCTTATTCCATTCAGAGAATTGATTCGCCATCCATCCGCGGCCGTTTATACTGCAAGCGACCACGCCGCACTCAGTTGCGCATACACCTATTCCAATAATTTCGCTGTTGCCCCGTTCACTCGAACCGGTGGTGTCGGCATGCGTATGCCTGATCAGAGCGTCAAGACTACAGACAGAGACCTTGCGCATGCCACTCGCCTTGCTTGCTTTGGCCGTCGCCGCTTTCGGCATCGGCACGACTGAATTCGTCATCATGGGGCTGTTGCCCGATGTCGCCCGTGACCTGGCGGTGAGCATTCCCCAGGCCGGGTTGCTGATCACCGGCTATGCCCTGGGCGTGGTGTTCGGCGCTCCGATCCTGGCCATCGGCACCGCCAATATGCCGCGCAAGGCGACGCTGCTGGGCATGACCCTGATGTTCATCCTCGGTAACGTCCTCTGCGCCCTGGCGCCGAACTACACCACGCTGATGGCCGCGCGAGTCATCACCGCGCTGTGCCATGGGGCGTTCTTTGGCATCGGCTCGGTAGTGGCGGCCGGGTTGGTGGCGCCGAACAAACGGGCCCAGGCCATTGCGATGATGTTCACCGGCCTGACCCTGGCAAACGTGTTGGGCGTGCCGTTGGGCACGGCCTTGGGCCAATACGCCGGCTGGCGCTCGACCTTCTGGGCGGTATCGGTGATCGGGGTGATCGCAGCCATCGCCCAATGGGTCTGGCTGCCCAAGGAAATCCCCATGGACAAGGCCAACCTGGCCAGCGAGTTCAAAGTCCTGGGCAAGGTCAACGTATTGCTCGCTCTCGGCATGAGCGTGCTGGCCTCCACCAGCCTGTTCAGCGTGTTCACCTACATCGCGCCGATCCTTCAAGACATCACCGGTGTCAGTCCCCATGGCATCACCATCATGCTGCTGTTGTTCGGCGTTGGCCTGACGGCGGGCAGTTTCCTCGGTGGGCGCCTGGCCGACCGACGCCTGCTGCCCTCGCTGGTGGGCATGGCCCTGGCCGTGGTGCTGGTGTTGGCCGCGTTCAGCCAGACCAGCCAGTCGGTGATTCCGGCGGCGATCACCCTGGTGCTGTGGGGTGTCTTCGCCTTCGCCCTGTGCCCGATCCTGCAATTGCTGATCATCGACCAAGCCCACGAAGCACCGAACCTCGGCTCTACGCTGAATCAGAGCGCGTTCAATCTCGGCAACGCGGCTGGGGCGTGGATTGGCGGGTTGGTGGTGGCCAGTGGTGCGGATCTGGCGGATCTGCCATGGACCGGGGCGTTGGTCGGAGGCCTCACGGTGTTGACTGCCTTATTCTTTATCTACCGACAACGTCGTTCGGTGGCAGTCGCTGTTTGAGGGGCTGAGAAATCTGCCCTGCCCGTGAGCGAATAGGCGACGCTTTCAGTAAGACTTTGTCCCCATCCGTGCGAGCTGTTTTACCTACTTTCCAAAAGCCTTGTTCCAGAGCGCTTTTCATTGAAATCCGCCGAGTGCTGTTTGCAGCCGGCGGATGTTTGTCCAATTGAGTCGCCACGCAATAATCCCTCGGATTTTGCTTAGAGTTCGGTCCCCCACGGGTACAAGGAACGAACCAGAATGCTAGCAATCTCGCAACAGCCCCCTCCCCGTAGCTCTTTTGAGAGCACAGACCAGATCACAAGACCAGCGAATCCTGGAGATGACTGCCTATTGGTAGACCGCGCGACAGGCCGGTCGATATCCATCATTCGACATGGCGACGGTAGTGTCGAAGTCACCATGAATCGCCCCCCCATTACGGACTTGGTCCTGAGTGGCGGTGGCGCCAAGGGGGCGGCTTACTCCGGACTTGTCGAAGCCCTCGAAGCCAACGGTCTCATGGGTAATATCAGAACGATTTCAGGCTCCTCTGCAGGGGCCATATCGGCCGCCGTACTCGCCAGCGGCATGAGTCATGCGTGTTTCGACCAGATCCTTGACGATATTCCCCTCACGTCCTTGCTCGACAGCACCCACCCTATCGTTAAAACACTCCAGAACGCCTGGTCGAAGCTGGGCGAAAAACTGAAAAGCGTTCCGCTGGCGCAATTGTTGTGTGATCTGTTGCCACGCCTGGGCTCCAAGGGGATACCGCTGGAGAATCTGATCCGGGAGAAATCCTGCGCGGCGCTTTTGCAACGCTGCGACGATCACTCGGAACCTCTCTCCGAGAAAGCGCAACAAGCCATTGCCAATGTGAGACAGAACCAATACGTCACCTTTGCTGACCTGGCAGTCCTGAGCAAAGAGATCCCACAGATCAAGACCGTGGAAATCACCGGCACCGCCATGTTCGAGGAAGGCACGCAATTGGTGGTGTTCAGCGAGAAGACCACGCCGAATATGGACATTGCCGTGGCCGCGCTTATCTCCGCGTCGCTGCCGGTCGTCTTCAGCAAGCCGACCCAGCAAGGGCTGCCATTCCAACAGAACGATGAGAAACGTATTGAAACCACGGCATTTGCCGATGGCGGCATTCTGAACAACACACCGGTACCTGACATCTATAATCCGGCGACCTCCATGAGCCCGATCCCGGACAGCGAGTCTTTGATCCTGGTGTTCGAGTCTGAAGAATCGGACCAGGAAAACCAGCGGGGTACGGGCATCTCGGCCCTGATCGACAGCGTTCTCAAGGCCCCCCATACGGCTAGCGCCGCGTGGAATGCCAAGCAACTGAAGCGCTTTGCCGACCAGATCGTCGTCGTACCGCTGAAAACCGAAAAAGGCGATTACCGTGGCCTGTTGAGTGGAACGGTCAATTTCGGCATGTCCGAGGAGATCAAGAATTATCTCCAGGAAGAGCTGCGCAAGGTTGTCCAAAGCTATCTGGACGAGCGCTACGCCACGCAGCAAACCTTTGCATTTGTCTCGATCGAGGACGCCCTGCTGGCGTTGAGCGACAAGGATTTCGAACCGCTGAGCGCAGAACTGGAAGACGACAAAGCCTGCACCGAGGTGATTGCCTTCAGGCGCCACGCACAACAGGCGTTGACGCAATTGAAGGAAGCGATCCAAGCGGCCAACGAAACACCTTCTAAGCTTGAACCCACCTCGCAAATGCACATGGCCATCAGGGCCCTCGACCAACTTGCGGATCAACCCGGCAAGCTGCAATGGCTAGCTAAACGCCTCAATCACGGCAATGACCCGGACTTCATGCAATTCCTGCAGGCCGCCGCCGAGTGGGACAAAGGCGCGACCAGCGCCATTTCCGAGGTGACCCGTCACGCCGTCGAGCAAATGCACCAGCAGGACATTGCCACGCGCATCCATAACGTCGTGCAAAACGTGCTGCATCCCACACTCTTCCGCAGCGGCCAGCCCAGTGCAAACATCAAGCTGATAGAAGGGGCAATCCGGGACCTTCAGGAAGTGCAAGATCCAAAGAGGTTCAACAATTCACTGGCGCAGAGGATCGCGTTCAACAAAGCACTCGAACGGGTCATCGCCAACTACAGGTCGCGCTACATGGGAACGCTTGATCCGAAGTCAACAACCCGCAAGACCCTGAGCAACATGCTATTCAATTAACGCCAACCACGCCGGGAGCCTGCGATCAGGCTCCCATTCATTCCGAGTCGCCACGCGGCCTTGCCGCTCCTGACGGCTTATCTTTGGGCGGGCCGACTTCGCTACGAATCTGCGCATGACTGATCAAAGCGAAGATAAAACTCCCACCGACGATATTGCCCGCCAACGTCGGCCCGGCAAACACCATCCAGAAGTCCTCCCACGACAACTGACCGGCAAACACCAGGTAGGACACTTCCGCCGAGCCGACGACGATGTGAGTGAAATCCCCCAGCGCCATGAGATAAGTGATCAGAATGATGATCCACATCTTGGCGCTTTCCATGGAGGGGATCATCCAGACCATGGTGGCGATCATCCAGCCGGAAATGATGCCCTTGGCAAACATCTGGCCGGTGTCGTTTTCCATAACCTTGCGGCCGATCTCCAGGAAAGCCTGGTCAGTGCGCTGGTCGAAAATCGGCAGGTGCAACATCACGTAGGCCACCAGCAAGGTGCCACACAGATTGCCCACCAGCACCACGCCCCAGAGCCGGATCAACCGCCCGAAATTGCCCAGGGTGGGCTTGCTCATGATCGGTAGCACCGCGGTCAGGGTGTTTTCGGTGAACAATTGCTGGCGGGCCAGGATCACCGCGAGAAAACCGGCGCAATAACCGAAGCTGGCGATGACCTTGAAGCCTTCGTGGTCCGGCAGCCGGGAGTTGAGCAACCCCATCGCCATCAGTGACAGGCCCATGGTCAACCCCGCCGCCAGGGCCGACCACCAGAGCGCAGCGATACTGCGCTCAAGTTCCTGGTTGCCCTGGGTGCGGATGATTTCATGCAACACGGCAGCCCGCGGCGGCTGGTTGCGGTCGACTTCGTGCTGTTCCTGAGCCGAGAGATCAGGGGTCTTGCCGTCTTTATGGGTGTCCATACAGCTCCTGAACCGGTGGCGTGATGTACCTACGACACGTGGCGTTCGGAGCTGTTCAGTCTCCCACAGGGGATGGACGTCCCATGCCTTACCCGAACCAGTGTGGGAGCCTGCACGCGATGGCGCCGCCGATCTCACTCGACAACATCATCCTTGAACTGATCCTTGACGTATTTGATCTCGGTCCGCCCATGAGGCGCGGGCAAACCGTCCTCACCAAGGTTGACGAAAACCATCTTCTCCACGGTCAGGATGCTCTTGCGGGTGATTTTGTTGCGCACCTCGCAGGTCAGGGTGATGGAGGTGCGGCCAAATTCGGTGGCGGTGATGCCCAGCTCGATGATGTCGCCCTGGCGCGAGGCACTGACGAAGTTGATTTCCGAAATGTACTTGGTGACCACGCGCTGGTTGCCGAGCTGGACGATGGCGTAGATCGCCGCTTCTTCGTCTATCCAGCGCAACAGGCTGCCACCGAACAGTGTGCCGTTGGGGTTGAGGTCTTCGGGCTTGACCCATTTGCGGGTGTGGAAATTCATGTTCACTCCTGAGCGCCTGGCCGATGAATGGCTGCATCATGGCAGACCCGGCAGGCAGGCTCTACATCGCGGCCCCTATAACGATCATCGGCAATTTTGATTTGCCGACAGAAACCCTTTTGGAAGATCCGGTTAGCCCGTTATAATCGCCCCGCTTTACCGGTCCACGCTTTGGACCGTTCCCGCCACCTGTCCGAGGGGCGCTGCAGCAGGCTCGACCTGTCAGGCTCGGATGGGGCGTTGTTCGTACGGGGCTCCCCATACGGACACTAAACGCACAACGGCGCCCATTCGCATACATTACGAATGGAGGCTCTTCATGAGCGCTGTTATTACGCCTGCCGCTTTTACCGATTACAAAGTCGCCGACATGTCCCTGGCTGCCTGGGGCCGTCGCGAAATCATCATCGCCGAATCCGAAATGCCAGCCCTGATGGGCCTGCGCCGCAAGTACGCCGGCGAGCAACCGCTCAAGGGCGCGAAGATCCTCGGCTGCATCCACATGACCATCCAGACCGCCGTGCTGATCGAAACCCTGGTTGCCCTGGGTGCCGAAGTGCGCTGGTCGTCCTGCAACATCTTCTCGACCCAGGACCAGGCCGCTGCCGCCATTGCCGCTGCCGGTATCCCGGTATTCGCCTGGAAAGGCGAAACCGAGCAAGAGTACGAGTGGTGCCTGGAGCAAACCATCCTCAAGGATGGCCAGCCATGGGACACCAACATGATCCTCGACGACGGCGGTGACCTGACCGAGCTGCTGCACAAGAAATACGCGGCCGTGCTGGAAAACGTCCACGGTGTGACCGAAGAAACCACCACCGGCGTACACCGCCTGCTGGACATGCTGGCCAAGGGCGAACTGAAGATCCCGGCCATCAACGTCAACGACTCGGTCACCAAGAGCAAGAACGACAACAAGTACGGCTGCCGTCACAGCCTCAACGACGCCATCAAGCGCGGCACCGACCACTTGCTGTCCGGCAAACAGGCCCTGGTGATCGGCTACGGTGACGTGGGCAAGGGTTCGTCCCAGTCCCTGCGCCAGGAAGGCATGATCGTCAAGGTGTCCGAAGTCGACCCGATCTGCGCCATGCAGGCCTGCATGGACGGTTTCGAACTGGTTTCGCCGTTTATCGACGGGATCAACGATGGCACCGAAGCGAGCATCGACAAAGCGCTGCTGGGCAAGATCGACCTGATCGTGACCACCACCGGCAACGTCAATGTCTGCGACGCCAACATGCTCAAGGCCCTGAAAAAGCGCGCCGTGGTCTGCAACATCGGTCACTTCGACAATGAAATCGACACCGCTTTCATGCGCAAGAACTGGGCATGGGAAGAAGTGAAGCCACAGGTGCACAAGGTTCACCGCACCGGCACTGGTAGCTTCGACCCACAGAACGACGACTACCTGATCCTGCTGGCCGAAGGCCGCCTGGTGAACCTGGGCAACGCCACTGGCCACCCAAGCCGCATCATGGACGGTTCGTTCGCCAACCAGGTCCTGGCCCAGATCTTCCTGTTCGGCCAGAAATACGCCGACCTGTCGCCAGCCCAGAAAGCCGAGCGCCTGACCGTGGAAGTACTGCCCAAGAAGCTCGACGAAGAAGTGGCCCTGGAAATGGTCCGCGGTTTCGGCGGTGTGGTCACCAAGCTGACCAAGCAACAGGCTGACTACATCGGCGTTACCGTCGAAGGCCCGTTCAAGCCGCACGCTTACCGCTACTGATCGGTTCTATTGCCTGCTCTCCCTGTGGGAGCGGGCTCTTTGTGGGAGCGAGCTTGCTCGCGATGCAGACACCTCGATTAAGCTGTCAGGCCGAGGCGATGCCAATCGCGAGCAGGCTCGCTCCCACATGAGTCCGCTCCTACAAGGAATGTGCAGGCCTCCCAGGCTTACGCGTTTCCAAGGATATGACCATGTCCCAAGACCGTCGCTACAGCTTCGAGTTCTTCCCGACGAAGACCGATGCTGGGCATGAAAAACTGATCGCCACTGCCCGTCAGTTGGCCAGCTACAACCCCGACTTCTTCTCCTGCACCTATGGCGCTGGCGGTTCGACCCGTGACCGCACCCTAAACACCGTGTTGCAACTCGAAAGCGAAGTCAAAATCCCCGCCGCCCCTCACCTGTCCTGCGTGGGCGACAGCAAGGACGATCTGCGCAGCCTGTTGACCCAATACAAGGCCGCTGGCATCAAGCGCATCGTCGCCCTGCGTGGCGACCTGCCGTCGGGCATGGGCATGGCTAGCGGCGAGCTGCGCCACGCCAACGAACTGGTGAGTTTCATTCGTGAAGAAACCGGCGAGCACTTCCACATCGAAGTGGCTGCGTATCCGGAAATGCACCCGCAAGCGCGCAACTTCGAAGACGATCTGCGCAACTTCGTGCGCAAGGCCAATGCTGGCGCCAACAGCGCGATTACCCAGTACTTCTTCAACGCCGACAGTTACTTCTACTTCGTCGAGCGTGTACGCAAGTTAGGGGTCGACATCCCTGTCGTGCCGGGGATCATGCCGATCACCAACTACAGCAAGCTGGCGCGTTTCTCCGACGCGTGCGGTGCAGAAATCCCACGCTGGATCCGCAAGCAGCTGGAAGCCTATGGCGACGACGCCTCGAGCATCCAAAGCTTCGGCGAGGAAGTCATCACGCAAATGTGTGAGCGTTTGTTGCAAGGCGGCGCACCGGGGCTGCATTTCTATACCCTTAACCAGGCCGAGCCGAGCCTCGCGGTATGGAACAACCTCAAGCTGCCACGCTGATGACTTGATGCGCTGGTACAAGAGGCCTTGGCGAAAACCAAGGCCTTTTTTTTTAAGCACATATCTGGAGGATTGCAGTAGATGCCCAATGGTCACAGGCTAACGACCCCACAGCTCATTTATCTGGTCTACGGGGCCGAAACCTATCACCAGGAAGCGTTGTTCAGCATCGCCAGCGCGTTGGCCGGCCTGCGCAAGACGCCGGACGAAGCATTGGATATCCAGGTGTTCACCGACAATCCCGCACCGTACGAAGGGCTGCCGGTGCGTTTGCGCCCGTTGGACAACGAGACCCGCCAGGCCTGGATCGAACCCCACGGCTATCACTTCCGCGCCAAGCACGTGGTGATGCAGAAAGTGCTCGAAGAAGCCGAAGTAGCGCTGCTGATCGACACCGACACTTTTTTCCACTGCTCCCCCCTCGAACTGTTCCGCCGCGTCCGGCCTGGCACGCTGCTGTGCAACGCTTTCGGCCTGACGTATGGCGCCAACAAGGATTCCGGGCTGTACCTGACACTGGCCGATACCCTGCGCCAGCGGCAATTGGCAGACGACGACATGCCGTTGTTGAACTCGGGGGTCATTGGCCTCAACTGCGCGGATACCGCGGTCCTGGATCGCTCCCTCGCCCTGATGGATGAACTGTATCCATTGGCGCAGGGTGCCTACACACTGGAAGAATTCTGTCTTTCGGTAGCGGCCTATCGCTCGGTGCAGGTGCGCGAATGCCCGGACCTGATCCATCATTACTGGAGCCGCAAGCAACTGTTCCGCGCCAAGACCAAAGCCTGGCTCGACAAACACCGCGCCGCGCCGGTTTGCCAACGGGCCCTGGATGAAACCGGGCAAGTCACTGCCACCCTGCCCCGGCCGCCGGCCTTCCAACGCCTGGCCTACAAGGTCGTTACCCTGGCGCTGCCCAATCATAAACGCCAATTCATGCGCGAAATCCTCTATGGCTGCTACCGCCACACCAACCAGTTCGACCAGGCCTGCGCGCCGGTCTGGTGGGAAAAAGCCCTGGAGAACGTCGAACACCGCCTGGAAAAACCGTTGCAGGACCATGAGCTCAAACGCTGGCTCAATCATCCGCTGATTCGCCTGGTACTGGGTGAGCGCCGCGTAGCCATCTATGAGCACTTGATGCAGGCAAAGGACAATTAGCAGCCTGCGTGGCTAGTTCGTTAGTTCAAATTCGGATGCCAGAAGTTGAACTGACTGGAATAACCACACAGGCCACGAGGGCGCAGGCCAGAGCGCTCTAGCTATTTGATGAGCTCTCGTCGTAACCTCAGGCCATGCCCGTCATTGTCCAGCTGCTGACCGCCCTTCTCCTCCTGTGCCTGAGCATGACTGCCCGGGCCGAGAAGTTGCGCATTGTCACCGAACCCTGGGCCCCGTATGTCTACGAAGAGCAGGGCAAGATGCTAGGCCTGGACTACGAAACCACGGCCATCGTGTTCAAGCGCCTGGGCATCGACGTGGAATGGCAGTTCCTGCCATGGAAGCGTTGCCTGGTGATGCTGGAGCAGGGGCTGGCGGACGGTGCGCTGGACATTTTTCACAGCGATAAGCGCGATGCCATGCTGCTTTACCCCAGCGAACCGCTGTCGGACGTGGAGTTCGTGATGTTCTACGCCAATGCCCGGCCCCATCCGTTTCGTACCCTCGATGACTTGGGCGGCCTGACCATCGGCACCTCGCCCGGTTATCTGTACAGCCAGGCTTTCAGTGAGTCGACCCTGTTCACCCGTGAAACGGCGCCCACCCACGAAGCCAATTTCGGCAAGTTGCAACTGGGGCGGATCGATCTGCTCATCACCGACCGCAGGGTGGGCCGGCATGTACTTGAACAAATGCGGTTGGGCGACCAGATTACCGAAAACCCGACGGTTGTGAGCCGTCAAAGCCAATACCTGGCGGTGCGGCGCAACGCCGGGATGGATTTGCTGGTGCAACGCTTCGGTGCCGAACTCAAGCGTTTCAAGCGCGAACCGGCCTATGCCGAACTGAGCGCCCGTTACGGCGCCGGCCCGATTGCCAAGGTCGCCTCGCCCGGTCAGGCAACGCTGAAATAAACCGTTGAGCAGCGGGAAAGCGGCGCGCGGCGTTTGCTCTGTTATACTCCGGCCTTCCCGCCAGGCTCACGCCCGGACGCCCGGCCTTGCAAAAGGCATCCCGACACCGCTACAGCGCAGCCTACAGCCCGCGCGAGCCTTGTCCGGACCCGCCTTTGAGGCCCGGCAGGACCGGACGGGATGACGTCTTTTTGTTGAACGTCGTTCGCGCCAGGCAAGACTATCCCATTGGGCCAGGCCCTCACTAAAACAGGATTACTCATGTCCTTTGCTTCCCTCGGTCTCTCCGAGGCTTTAGTCCGCGCCATCGAGGCCGCCGGCTACACCGAGCCTACCCCGGTGCAACAGCGGGCCATCCCCGCCGTGTTGCAAGGTCGCGACCTGATGGTCGCGGCGCAGACAGGTACTGGTAAAACCGGCGGTTTCGCCCTTCCGATCCTGGAGCGGTTGTTTCCCAACGGTCACCCAGACAAATCCCAGCGTCATGGCCCGCGCCAACCGCGCGTACTGGTCCTGACCCCAACCCGCGAACTGGCGGCCCAGGTCCACGAGAGCTTCAAGATCTATGCTCGCGACCTGAAGTTCGTCAGCGCCTGCATTTTTGGCGGCGTCGGCATGAACCCCCAGGTCCAGGCCATGTCCCGTGGCGTCGATGTACTGGTGGCCTGTCCCGGTCGCCTGCTGGACCTGGCCGGCCAGGGCAGCGTCGATTTGTCCCACGTCGAAATCCTCGTGCTGGACGAAGCCGACCGCATGCTCGACATGGGCTTTGTCCATGACGTGAAGAAAGTGCTCGCCCGCCTGCCCGCCAAGCGGCAGAACCTGCTGTTCTCGGCAACGTTCTCCAAGGACATCACCGACCTGGCTGGCAAGTTGCTGCACAACCCGGAGCGCATCGAAGTCACGCCGCCGAACACCACGGTCGAGCGCATCGAGCAACGCGTATTCCGCCTGCCGGCCAGCCACAAGCGCGCCCTGCTGGCGCACCTGATTACCGCCGGTGCCTGGGAACAGGTCCTGGTGTTCACCCGTACCAAGCACGGCGCCAACCGCCTGGCCGAGTACCTGGACAAGCACGGCCTGCCGGCAGTGGCGATCCACGGTAACAAGAGCCAGAACGCCCGCACCAAGGCCCTCGCCGACTTCAAGGCCGGCGAAGTACGCATCCTGGTAGCCACCGATATCGCGGCCCGTGGCCTGGACATCGACCAGTTGCCCCACGTGGTCAACTTCGAGCTGCCAAACGTCGATGAAGATTACGTTCACCGTATCGGCCGTACGGGCCGGGCCGGTCGTTCGGGCGAAGCGATCTCGCTGGTCGCGCCGGACGAAGAAAAGCTGCTCAAAAGCATCGAGCGCATGACCAAGCAGAAAATTGCCGACGGCGACCTGATGGGCTTCGATGCCAGCACCATCGAGGCCGAGAAGCCTGAAGTGCGCGAACGTCCGGATGTGCGCAATCCGCGCAATGCCCGTGGCCCACGTGGCGACGGCCCGAATGGCGGCGGTGGCGGCGGTGGCCGCAAGGACAAAGGCAAGGACAAGGGCAAGGAAAAACCGGCCAGCAACAGCCGTGGCGAACGCCCAGCCCGCGAACAGAAGCCCCGCGAAGGCACTCCAGCCCGTGAGCAGCAGCGCCCAGTCCCACGCGCCGCAGCCGATCGTGCCCCGGACGAGTTCCTGGACGACGACATCGACAACTTCGGTAACCGCGTCGACTACGTGCCGCAGCAGAAACCGGCCCAGGGCCGTGGTCGCCGCCCAGGCGCACCGGCACAGGGCGCGGGTGCAGGCGCTCCGCGCAGTGGCCAGCCACAGGGTCGCCAGAACGGCCCGCGCAACAGCAACGGCTCGTCCACCGGCACTCCGCCGGCCAAGCGCAACGGCCCACGCAACGGTGCCCCGCGTGACGGCCAGGCTCGTCGCGATGACACCCGCCCGCGCCGCCCGGCCCGCGACGACCAGCCGCGTCAGGAACCCGCCGTGCAGAACCCACGCAGCAACCAGCCGAAGATCATGCACAAGGAATCGAAAGCCGATCGCTTCCCGACGCCTGAGCAGCTGGATCAACTGCCTAGCCGTCCACGGGGCGAGAAACCGGCATTGCTGACGCGTAATCGCTGAGTTTTTCCAAGCCTTGAAAAATGCCCCGGGTCTCGCGACCCGGGGCATTTCATTTGATGGACTCTGATCCAACCCTGTGGGAGCGAGCCTGCTCGCGATAGCGGTGGGTCAGTCACCGCTCTTTTCATGTACCGGCCTCATCGCGAGCAGGCTCGCTCCCACAGGGACACTGTGTTGTCGAAATCCGCGTAATAAAAAACGCCCCTGATCGCAAGACCAGGGGCGTTTTTTGTCAGGCGCGAAGATTATTTCGCTTTGACACCTTCAAACGAGACATACAGTTCGACCGCATCGGAAGTTGGACCCAGGTCTTTCTGCTTGCCGAAGTCCGAACGCTTGATGCTGGTGGTGCCTTCGAAACCGGCACGGTAACCGCCCCATGGGTCCTTGCCTTCACCCAGGAAAGTGGCCTTGACCACGACCGGCTTGGTCACGCCCAGCAGGGTCAGGTTGCCGGTCACGTCGGCCGTTTCCTTGCCATCGGCGTTCTTGCCGGTGGACTTGACGCTGGTGGAAACGAAGGTGGCCTTGTCGAATTTGCCCACGTTCAGGAAGTCAGCGCTGGCAATGTGCTTATCGCGTTCGGCGTGGTTGGTGAATACGCTGGCGGTGTGCACATTGAACTCGATCTTGCTGTCTTCAGGCTTGGCAGCGTCGAAGCTGAACTTGCCGTCGATGTCCTTGAAGGTACCGGTGATGTAGCTATAGCCCAGGTGGCTGATCTTGAAGTCAACGAAGGCGTGCTGGCCTTCCTTGTCGACCACGTAGTCGGCAGCCATGGCCTGACCGGCCGACAGCAGGGCAGAACCGATTGCCAGGGCGGCGAGCGTCTTTTTCAACATGCTTTCTATTCCTTTGGAGTCGAGGTTGAACATCAGGCTTGGCGTCCCAGCATGCGCTTGAGGGTCGCGTCACGGTCGATAAAGTGGTGTTTCAATGCAGCCAACGCATGAAGGCCGGAAAAAATTACCAGCGCCCATGCCAGGTACAGGTGAATCTGGCCGGCGACGTCTGCCTGATCGGGCAGTCCGGACACCAGCGCGGGTACTTCAAACAGGCCAAACACCGGAATCCCGACACCGTCTGCGGTGGAAATCAGGTAACCGGCAATCATCACGGCGAACAGCCCGAGATACAGTGCGCTATGACCGAGCTTGGCGCCGGCGCGAGTCAGGCGACCATAGGTTTCAAGGGTCGGTGGCGGCGGGCTGACGAAACGCCAGAGCACTCGCAGCAACATGACCGCCAGCAACACCAGGCCAATGCTCTTGTGCAGGTCCGGTGCGTCTTTGCGCCAGGCGCTGTAGTAATCCAGGCCAACCATCCACAAGCCCAGGGCGAACAGCCCGTACACCGCCAGCGCCACGCCCCAGTGCAGAGCGATACTGACCCAGCCATAGCGAGAAGAGGAGTTGCGTAGCTGCATTGCTCATATCCTGTAAAAACTGCGATCAAGACTAGCGAGTTATCTATCGATTTAAAGCGGAAAATTTCGCTTTGAAATATCGAGAAATACGATGATCAGTCTGGAGGGGGTGGGTTAAGGAAAGATTAAAGCGATACATCGGTATGTCATGAAGGCATCGGGGTGCCAGATGCGGCCCCATCGCGAGCAAGCCCGCTCCCACAGGGGATTTTTGGTGAGCACAGAATCTGCGCTCACTTCGATCAAAACTGTGTGAGCGAGCTTGCTCGCGATAGCGGTTTTGCAGGCAAAAAAAAGCGCGGCAGATACGCCGCGCTTTTTTTATCGCCAAGTTTTACTGCGCCTTGGCCTCGGTCGCTGCCGGTTTTGCCGTGGCAGGCTTCTTCGCCGGTGCGGCTTTTTTCACCGGTGCTTTTTTAGCCGGGGTCTTGGCCGCAGGCTTTTTGGCTGCGGGTTTAGTGGCCGCTTTATTGGCCGGCTCAACCTTGGCCGGGGCAGCTGGTGCAGGTGGTTCCACCGGTGCCGGCGCAGGAGCGGGTGCAGGTGCTGGAGCAGGCGCTACCGGCTCCGGTGCCTTGACTGGCTCTGGCTTCTTGTCGTCATCCGAGCCACCAAACAGATTGCTGAAGAAGTTGCCCTTCTTCGCTGCCACCGCGCCTGCCGCTGCTGCCGTCGCAGCCGGAACGACCTTGGCCGGTTCGAACGACTTGCCTGCCGCCAGGTCTTCAACCTGGCTGGCCGCCCGCTGGCCGCTACGCAGCGCGCCTTCCAGGGTGCCCGGGTACAGGGTGTCGGTATGCTCGCCGGCAAAGGCTATGCGCTGCAATGGCTTTTCCCACAGGCGCCAGTACTTGCTGATCTGGCCCGGGCCGAAGGCCAGGTAGGCGCCACCCGTGGACGGGTCGGTGCTGTAGCGACGGATTTCATAACCGGTGAACGCGCCACGGGCCTGTGGATAAAACGCGTGCAGGCGGATCAGCACCTGATCGACCATCTGCTTGTCACCAAAGGCCTGCATCACCCGGGCGTTGTCGCCGGACAGGTTGATGACCACGTTGGCACCGCCCTTCATGGCCGGTTCGATCCACATCATGCCCAGGCCGGCGTTGCTGTAGATCTCGCCCGACATACGCGCCTTGCTGTCCCAGACCGGGGTCTTGAACTTGAGCATGATCTGGTCGCGCCAGCCGTAGTTGGTGCCCTTGATCGCGCCTTGATGCTGGGCGTCCAGGGCCGGGGTCAGCTGGATCTTGTTCAGCGCTCGCAGCGGCACCGCCAGCACCACGTAGTCAGCCTGGTAGCCAACGCTGCCGACCTTGACGGTCACACCGTCCTTGTCTTGAGAGATGGCCGACACCGGCGAATTGGTCTTGATGGTCTTCAGTTGCTTGACGAACGCCTGGGCCAGGGTCGGACTGCCGCCAAGCAGGCGCGAGGCCCGCAGGTCGCGGTCGGACACGCCACGATAGACGCGGTTCTGCTGGGCGAAATACAGCAGCGACAGGCGCGACGGCTCGTCATAGCGGGTGCGGATTTCCTGGTTCACCAACTGCCGCGCCGTGGCCGGCAGTTGCAGACGATCGAGCCAGTTGGACACGGTGATCTGGTCCAACGCGTGCAGCGTATTGGTAGCCGCCGGGTTCTGCGGGTCTTCGATGGAACGCGCCAGGTCGTCCAGGGTGGTTTCGTAGCGCTTGAGGGCTTCGGCGGTGGCCGGCTGTTTGGTCGCCAGGTCCGCGGCGGTGAAGTAGGTGCCGTCGATCAGGTAGCTGGGGGTGCGCACGAATTCCGGGGCCGGCGTGGTGCTCAGCTTGAATGTGGAGACGTACTTGTTCAGCACCGGCTGCGTCTTCTCGTTGCCGATCCACTCGCTGGTGGCCATGCCCGAACGCCCGCCCAGGTCCGGCTTGGCCTCCAGCAGCGTCACCGCCCAGCCCTTGTTCTGCAACTCATAGGCGGCCGTGAGCCCCGCCAGGCCGCCGCCGATGACGATGGCCGTCGGTTGTTTGTCCTTGGCCAGCGCCGCAACGCTGAACAGCCCTATCATCACCAGCGCACAGGCGCG
The DNA here is from genome assembly GCF_900115935.1 of Pseudomonas sp. 43mfcvi1.1. NCBI lineage: Bacteria > Pseudomonadati > Pseudomonadota > Gammaproteobacteria > Pseudomonadales > Pseudomonadaceae > Pseudomonas > Pseudomonas sp. 43mfcvi1.1. The sequence continues at coordinate 216,172 of NZ_UETT01000011.1, forward strand.
CAGCCAACCAGCAGACATTCAACGAACTCCGGATTAAAACGTAGGAAATTTCAGTTTTCGAGCCTGTCGGCTCAGAGAACGGCGAAGAATACGTCAGCCATCAAAACGCCGCCAGCGACGTCTATCGCCTCATTCAAAGTAGCCGCGATGACACAATGGGTTGTCCCCGGGGCCGCCATTGCATAGGCTTGCGCGATTGTTTTGCCCGCGCCCGCCGCGAGCCGCCTCGAGGAGACTGTACATGGGCCTGAATAACCAGTGGATGCAACGCGATCTCGCGGTGCTGTGGCATCCCTGCACCCAGATGAAAGACCACGAACAGCTGCCGCTGATCCCCATCAAGCGCGGTGAAGGCGTGTGGCTGGAAGACTTCGAAGGCAAGCGCTACCTCGATGCCGTCAGTTCCTGGTGGGTCAACGTGTTCGGCCACGCCAACCCGCGCATCAACCAGCGGATCAAGGACCAGGTCGATCAGTTGGAGCACGTGATCCTCGCCGGCTTCAGCCATCAACCGGTGATCGAGCTGTCCGAGCGCCTGGTGAAAATGACGCCCGAGGGCCTGACTCGGTGCTTCTACGCCGATAACGGCTCGTCCTGCATCGAAGTGGCGATGAAGATGAGCTTTCACTACTGGATCAATCGCGGCCGGCCGGACAAGAAGCGCTTCGTCACCCTGAGCAACAGCTACCACGGCGAAACCATCGCGGCGATGTCGGTGGGCGATGTGCCGTTGTTCACCGAAACCTACAAGGCACTGCTGCTGGACACGATCAAGGTGCCAAGCCCCGACTGCTACCACCGCCCCGAAGGCATGGGTTGGGAAGAGCATTCACGCAACCTGTTCGCGGCCATGGAGCAGACCCTGGCCGAGCACCACGACACCGTCGCGGCGGTGATCGTCGAGCCGCTGATCCAGGGCGCTGGCGGCATGCGCATGTACCACCCGGTGTACCTGAAGTTGCTGCGCGAAGCCTGCGACCGCTATGGCGTGCACCTGATCCACGATGAAATCGCCGTCGGCTTCGGCCGCACCGGGACGATGTTCGCCTGCGAACAGGCCGGTATCACCCCGGATTTCCTCTGCCTGTCCAAGGCCCTGACCGGCGGTTACCTGCCGTTGGCGGCGTGCCTGACCACCGACGAGGTCTACAACGCGTTCTACGACGACTACCCGACCCTGCGTGCCTTCCTGCATTCCCACAGCTACACGGGCAACCCATTGGCCTGCGCCGCGGCCCTGGCGACCCTGGACATCTTCGAAGAAGACAACGTCATCGAAAACAACCAAGCCCTGGCCCAGCGCATGGCGAGCGCCACCGCGCACCTGGCCGACCACCCGAACGTCGCCGAGGTGCGCCAGACCGGCATGGTGCTGGCGATCGAGATGGTCAAGGACAAGGCCAGCAAGACCGCCTACCCGTGGCAGGAACGGCGCGGCCTGAGTGTGTTCCAGCATGCCCTGGAGCGCGGTGCGCTGTTGCGACCGCTGGGCAGCGTGGTGTATTTCCTGCCGCCGTATGTCATCACCCCGGAGCAGATCGACTTCCTGGCAGAAGTGGCCAGCGAAGGCATCGACATCGCCACCCGGGACAAGGTCAGCGTGGCGGTGCCGAAGGATTTTCATCCGGGCTATCGCGATCCGGGCTGACCCCCCGGTGTTCTTGTCGGAATACTGTTGTGGCGAGGGGATTTATCCCCGCTGGGCTGCGCAGCAGCCCCAAATGCAGGCAACACGATTTGCCTGAAGCATCGGAGCGTCCGGTTTTAGGGCTGCTGCGCAGCCCAACGGGGATAAATCCCCTCGCCACAGACCCTCATTGCACTTTTAACCTTTTCAGAGATCCAGCATGAGACTGTCCCGCTTCTTCATCGACGCCCCCCTGGGCCTCGGCGACCACGAACTGCCCGAAGCTCAGGCCCACTACATCGGCCGGGTGCTGCGCATGGCCGAGGGCGATGCGGTGCAGGTGTTCGACGGCTCGGGCCAGGAGTTTCGCGGCACGCTGGCCGAAGTCGGCAAGAAACGCGTGCGGGTGCAATTGGACGAGCAGTTCGCCGGCCAACCTGAATCGCCGCTGCGCATCCACCTCGGCCAGGGCTTGTCCCGGGGCGAGCGCATGGATTGGGCGATCCAGAAAGCCACGGAGCTGGGGGTCAGCGAGATCACGCCGATTTTCAGCGAGCGCTGCGAAGTACGCCTCAAGGACGAACGCGCCGACAAACGCCTGCTGCACTGGCGCCAAGTGGCGATCAGCGCCTGCGAGCAGTGTGGACGCTCGACCGTACCGGTGATCCACCCACCGCTGCTACTGGCTGACTGGCTGAAACAGACCGAGGCCGAGCTGAAGCTGGTACTGCATCCGGTGGCCGAGCCGCTGGTCAGCCATGCCAAGCCGTCGAGCCTGGCATTCCTGATCGGGCCCGAAGGCGGGTTGTCGGAAGCCGAAGTCGAACAAGCCAAGACCGCCGGCTACTACGCCGCCCGCCTCGGCCCCCGCGTGCTGCGCACCGAAACCGCGCCCGTGGTGGCGCTGGCAGTGGCGCAGCAGTTGTGGGGGGATTTCTAAGGCTCCGCGACCACTGAAGATCAATTGTGGGAGTGGGTCGTGGATGTCCGTGCGGCCTACTGCACCGGCTCGCTGGTCGGCTTGGCAATGATCGCCTTCAATTCGCTGGTCATCGGGAACTCCAGGTTCAGGCCCTTGGGTGGGATCGGCTTCTGGAACCAGCGGGCGTAGATCTCGTTGATCTCCCCCGATTTGTACAAATCGGCCAGGGTCGCGTTGACCAGCGCCAGGAATTGCGGGTCGTCCTTACGCAGCATGCAGCTGTAGATTTCCCGCGATTGCTCCTGCCCCACCACCACCCATTTGTGCGGGTCGCGGGCCTTGGCCCGTTCGCCGTAGAGCAGCGCATCGTCCATGTAGAACGCCGCCGCCCGACCGGTCTCGAGCATCTGGAAGGACTCGCCGTGGTCCTTGGCACTGATGATGAACATCTCGGCGTTGTTGTCCTGGTTGTAGCTTTTCAGGAAGCGTTCGTTGGTGGTACCGGCGGTGGTCACCACATTTTTGCCGCGCAGGTCGGCAAAGCTGTGGATGCCGCTGTCCTTGGCCGTCAGCAACTGGCCCTTCACATAGATGAAGCCATAGGAAAACGCCACTTGCTTCTGCCGCTCGGCCGTCACCCCGGTCGAGCCGCACTCCAGGTCGACGGTACCGTTCTGCACCAGTGGGATACGGGTCTGGGACGTGACCAGGTTGTACTTCACGTTCAGTTGCGGCAACGCCAGTTGGGTCTTGATGCGCTCGACAATCTTGCCCGCCAGTTCCACCGAGTACCCCATCGGCTGGCCGCTGCTGTCACCGACGTAGGAAAAGGGCACCGAGGCGTCACGATAGCCCAGGGTAATGCTCCGGCTGCTGGCGATTTTGTCCAGCGTGCCGGCCGGGGGCGCTTCGTTGGCAAGGGCCTGGACGCTTAGCAACAGGCTCAGGGTGCAGCCGATCAACGTGATTTTTTGCATTGTTATTCTCCGTTGGATGGGTCAGGCGGCGCGGGGCGTCAAGCCCTGCAAGTCGATGGAGGGTGTGTGCTGGCGGATCAGCTCGCTGAGCAAGCGAGCGCTGCCACACGCCAGGGTAAAGCCCAAGGCCCCATGACCGAGGTTGAGCCACAGGTTACGGTAGCCAGTGGCGCCGATCAGCGGCACGCCGCTGGGGGTCGCCGGGCGCATGCCGGCCCATTCGACGGCGCGCTGGTAATCCCCAGCCTGGGAGAAGGCTTCCTGGGCCTGGCGCTTGATCAGGGCCAGGCGCTTGGGGTCCGGCGTCGGGTCGAAGCCGACGATGTCCACCATCGCCGCGACTCGCAGTTGTTCGCCGATGCGAGCGTAGACGACCTTGCGGTCGTAGTCAGTGATGCTCAACTCCGGTGCCCGATGCTGTGGGCCAATAGGCACGGTCAGGCTGTAGCCCTTGAGCGGATACAGCGGCATCCGCACGCCAGGCACTGCGAGCGCGGCACTGCGATGGCCGGCGGCGATCACCAATTGCTCCACCGGGAGCCGCTGCCCGTCCAGCGCGATGGCGCGCACCGCGCCGTCGGCGTGTTCGATGCCGCTCACCGGCTGCCCCAACAGGAACTCGCAACGCCCCGAAGCCCGCAGACGTACCGCCAATTGCTGGCAGAAGGCATGGCAATCGGCGACTTCCTCATCCGGCGTGTAGATCCCACCCACATATGGCACGCCGGCCAGGGCCGGCTCCAGGTTCGCGCACTCGTTGGGGCCAAGCACCTGCTGATGGGTGCTGTCCGCCAAACCCTGCCGCGCACGCTGGAAATGCCTCGCGTCGCGAAACGTCACCAGCTTGCCATTGCGCCGCCAGTTGAAACCGTCGAGGCGGTCGTCCTCGCGCCAGCCCTGCAAGGTTGCCTGGCTCAACAACGCCAGGCGCAACAGGTGGGCGCCGTTGCGCCGGTTGACCGAGGTCCGGCAGGCGCCGATGAACGCGGCCATCCAGCGCCACTGTGCCGGGTCCAGACGCGGTCGCAACTTGAGTGGCGAATCACCGCGCAGCATCCAGCCCAGTGCCTGCCAGGGCACCCCGGCGTCCGCCAGCGGGGTGACGTAGCGATACGACAACTGGCCGCCGTTGGCAAAACTGGTTTCGCTGCCCAAGGTTTCCCGGGCCTCCACCAGCGTCACGTCGACGCCATCGCGCACCAATGCATAAGCCGTCGCCAGCCCGACCACGCCACCACCGATGATGCAAACCCGCTGAGCCATGTCCATCTCACATCCGTTTTCAATGGCTTGAGGTTAGGGCCAGGTGACAGGCCGCGAACAATGAATAAAGATGGACTCCCTATAAACAAAGGTTATGGGTTCGCCATGCGTCTTCGCCATATCGAGATCTTCCAGGCCATACGCCAGACCGGCTCCATCAGCGGTGCCGCTCAACTGCTGCATGTTTCGCAACCGGCGGTGACCAAAGTGTTGCAGCATGCCGAGCAGCAATTGGGGTTTGCGTTGTTTCTGCGGGTGCGCGGCAAGTTGCAGGCCACGCCTGAAGCGCTGGAGCTGGAGCGCGAGGTCGATAAAGTCAGCGAGAGCCTGCAAGGTGTCCGACGTCTCGCCCAAAGCCTGCGGCGCGAGCCGGGCCACAGCCTGCGGATCGGTGCGACACCGGCCCTGGCCCTGTCGCTGCTGCCAGCGGCGATTCATCAATGGACGCGCCGCTACCCGGACATCGTCTGCGAGTTGTCCAGCGCCCACAGCCGCGAACTGGTGCAAAACCTGTTGATGCGCGAAATCGACGTCGCCCTGACCCTGCAACCGCCCGATCATCCGGGCCTCAAGGCCCAGGCCCTGGCCAGCGGCGTACTGGTGGCCCTGGCGCCAAGCGGGCATTGGACCCAAGCACAGGTGGGGCAGCCGATGCCGTTGCAGGCGCTGGCCGGCGCACCGTTGATCGGCCTGTCCAGCGCCGACCCGCTCTCGGCCAAACTGGACGGCTATCTCAAGGCCGTGGAACCACCGCCGCGCATCAGCATCGCCGTGCAGACGTATTCACTGGCCCGCGCCATGGTCGAATCCGGTGCCGGGCTGGCGGTGATCGACCCGTTCACGGCGCTCGGCGCCTCGAGCACCCGTACGGCAATCCGACCGTTGTCGCCACCGCTGCCCATTTCCCTGTATGCCGTGACCCGGGCCAATGAGGCCCCGGCGCACACCCTCGGCGCATTGCTGGAAATTTTTGCCGGCCAGGCCCAGGCGCAACTGGACCGCCTGTTCGCGGTGGCCGGTTGAACCTGACTAGAGGACGTAGAACAGAATCGCCACGAAGTGCAGCAGGCTGCCGGCGATCACGAACAGGTGCCAAATCCCGTGGGCGTGGCGCAGCCGGTGGTCGAGGGCAAAGAAGATAATGCCCACGGTGTACAACACGCCGCCCGAGGCCAGCCAGGCGAACCCGGCGCTGCCCAGGGCCGCCATCAAGGGCTTGACCGCCACCAGCACGATCCAGCCCATCACCGCGTAGATCACGATCGACAGGATCCGCGCTTCGGAACGCGGCTTGATCTCCTGCAAGATCCCAATCAGCGCCAACCCCCAGACAATCCCGAACAAACTCCAGCCCCAGGGCCCGCGCAGGGTCACCAGGCAGAACGGGGTGTAGCTGCCGGCGATCAACAGATAGATCGAAAAGTGATCGACCTTCTGCATGATTTCTTTTTTGCGCCCGCGCACGCTGTGGTAAACCGTCGAAGCGCTGTACAGCACCAGCAGGGTGAACCCGTAGATCGCCACGCTGACGATCTTCCACGGATCGCCCGCCATCCCGGCAATCACCAGCAACCACACCGCCCCGATAAAAGCCGCCACCGCCCCGACCAGGTGCGTCCAGGCATTGAGTCGTTCGCCGTGATACATCCAATCCCACCTCACATTCCAGAACAGACGCCAAGGCTCAGGCTTGGCGCGGCAAAGTGCAATGTTTTGCTTGCTGTGGGAGCAAGGCTTGCCCGCGATGAAGGTAACTCGGTTTCTGCAAAACCGAGTCGCCTGTTTCGCGAGCAAGCTTTGCTCCCACAGGGCACAATCGGGCAATACGAATAAGAGTCCGCCCCATGCTGATCGACGAAGAATTGACCCTGAAGAAACTCGAGGTGTTCCTGGCCTTCATGCGCACCGGCAACTTGGCGCGAGCGGCGGCTGAATTGCAGACCAGCAACGTCAGTGTGCACCGGGCCATTCACTCGCTGGAAAGCGCCCTGCGCTGCCCGTTGTTCAAGCACGAAGGCCGCAACCTCACGCCGCTGGAGAGCGCCTATGTGCTGGAAGAACGGGCGCAGAAACTGATCCAGGACGTGGTCGAAAGTGTACGCCTGACCCGCGAAGCCGCCGGATTCTCCGCCGAGCGCTTCAAGTTGGGCTCGCTGTATTCGCTGACGGTCAAGACCGTGCCGCAACTGATCATGGGCCTGAAAATCCGCCGCAGCGAACTCAATATCGATCTGATCCTGGGTTCGAACATCGACCTGCTGTACAAACTCAAGAACATGGAAGTGGACGCGATCCTGATTTCCCTGGATGACAGCGTGAACGACCCGGACTGTGAGCATATCGCGCTGTTTTCCGATGACATCTTTCTTGCCACACCGGCGGATTCGCCCTTTGCCCAGCGCAGCGAAGTCGACCTGGCCGAGGTCCGCGACGAGACGTTCATCACCCTGACCCAGGGCTTCGCCACGCACCAGGACGGTATCCGGGTGTTCAAGCAGGCGGGGTTCGAGCCGAAGGTGGCGATGCAGGTCAACGACATCTTCACCCTGCTGAGCATGGTCAGCTCCGGGGTGGGCTATGCGTTGCTGCCGGGCAGGATCGCGGCGGTGTATGAAAACCGGGTGAAGCTGATCCCGTTGCAGGAAAAGTACCGGTTGCAGCAGCACATCGGCGTGGTGTTCCTCAAGGCCAAGGAGCGGGATCCGAACCTCCTGGCGTTGTTGGCCGAATGCCGGATGTATGCCAATCGCCAGGCTTGAAACCGAGTCGCCCCCATCGCGAGCAGGCTCGCTCCCACAAGGGATTTGTGAACACCGATCCAATGTGGGAGCGAGCCTGCTCGCGATAGCGTCAGAACAGGCGATACAAATTCGGAACCTAGCCGACAATCCCGCGCACAATGAAGTACAGCAACGAAGGCCCCAGCAAACAGCCAAGCCCGGTATGGAACGTCGCCGTCAACGCGCCATACGGCACCAACCGCCGGTCCGTCGCGGCCAGGCCGGCAGTCACGCCGCTCACGGTCCCGGCCAGGCCGCCGAAGACCATGGCCGAGCGCGGATTGTCCAGGCCCATCCAGCGCGCCGCCATGGGCGTGCCGACCATCACGATGATCGCCTTGATCAAGCCGGTGGCAATCGACAACGCCATCACATCGGACGTGGCGCCAATCGCCGCCCCGGTCACGGGGCCGACGATATAGGTCACCGCACCCGCGCCAATGGTGGTCATGCTCACCGCATCGCGATAACCGAACACCCAGGCAATGCTCGCACCGACGATGAAGGGCAGGATCGTGCCCAGCAGCAACGCGATGGCGCCAATCATCCCGGCCTTTTTCGCTTCGGTGGCCTGCACCTCGAACGCCGTGGCCACGATGGCGAAGTCACGCAGCATGGCGCCGCCCATCAAACCGATGCCGGAAAACAGCGACAGGTCCGCCAGGCCTTTTTGCCCGCCGGTCATGGTGCCGCCCACCCAGGCCAGCACCAGGCCGATGACGATGGCAATCGCCGAACCGTGGACCCGCCCATAGGTCAGGCGCTTGGACAATATCACCGACACCCACATGATCACGCCGACGAACGCGAACGCCGTGATCAAACCGTTATGTTCCAGGCCTTTCTCGATGAGATCCCACATATCAGCGGCCTCCTACTGGGGTGCCGAGGGGCGTGACTTCCGCCGGCTCATCGGGCAAGGGTTCGCCTTTGTGGGTCCGGCTGATCAGCGTAATGGTGCAGCCGCAGAGCACCACCGAACCAATGGCCGCCAACACCGCCACCGGGCCGCCGTGCAAGGCCGTGACCACGTTCTGTTGCGCGGCCATCGCGACCACCACCGGAATGTACATGGCGCCCCAGAAGCCGACGCCCATTTCGCATTCCTTGGTCATGCCGCCGCGTTTTTGCATCCACAGCCGCGCACAGATCAGCAGGATCATCGCAATGCCGACCCCGCCGACGTTGGATTTGACGCCGAGCAACACGCCGAGCAGGTCGCCCATGATCACCCCTGCCAGCGTACAGATCGCCAACAGCGCCACACCGTAAATAATCATTGTTGTAGTCCTCAAAGTGCATCGTCGAAATTGTTGTTTTTGTAATTCGCAGCCTGAGTCGGGGGTCTAGGGTTGGCGGCTTCCCTCCTCACGTAACAGCGCCTGCAGGGTATCGAGCCGGGCACCGTCGAAGGCCATGACCGTGCCTTGCTCGAACACTCGGCGCGCCAGCCCGGTCAGCACCGCACCGGGCGGCAGTTCGATTTGCAGCCTTACGCCGCGTTCATAGGCGCTTTGCACCGTGCCGCGCCAATCGACGACACGGCACATGTTGAACGCCAGGTCGTCGCGTAGGGCCTCGGGGCTGATCACCGGTCGAGCGCGGCTGCCGCTGAGATAGCCCAGGGTGGGCGCTTTCAACGTCACATCGGCAAACGCTTGGGCCAATGCTTGCGCCGGAGCCTCCAGCAACGGGCAATGGGACGGCACGCTCACCGCCAGCCGACAGGCCTTCCCGGCACCCAGGCTTCGCGCCTGTTTGGCAACGCTGCTCATGGCCTCGTCGCTGCCGGCAATGACCACCTGATTATCGGCATTGATATTGGCCAGGTAGACCGGTGTGCGGTCGCTGTGTACCTGTGCCAGCAACGCTTCCACTGCCGCGAGATCGAGGCCGATGATCGCGGTCATGCCGTAGCCTTGCGGATACGCCCGCTGCATCAACTCGCCGCGCAAGCTGACCAGTCGCAACGCCTCGTCAAACCCCAGCGCACCGGCCACCACCGCCGCCGGGTAGGCACCGATGGATAGTCCTGCCACATAGTCCGGCGCAGGCGCCTGTTCCAGCAAACGACGGGCCGCCGCCACGCCGGCGATCAGCAGGCATAGCTGCACGGCGCGGGTCGATTGCAAGGCCTCGGCGCTGTCCAGTAGCAGGACGTCCTCGCCGAGCACGTCGTTCGCCTCGTCCAGAATGTGCGGCGCAAGTCCATGGAGCATGCCTGCTCGCTGCGCACCCTGGCCGGGAAAGACCAAGAGGCTGCTCACGCGACCTGCTCCACTGAAGATTGCCAAGGATCGCTCACCAACCGGGCCTGAAGATCATCCTTGAGCAAGACCCGGCGCGACAAACCCGCCCATTCGCGCAGGGCCACGGCGCCGCAAGGCGTTTGCAACTGCATGTCCACGGCGCATACCGAAGCATCCAGATGCGCCAGCAACTCCCTGGCCTGGAGACGATCCAGACAGTGCGGCGTGCGCAGGATCAAATCCAGGTCACTGCGTTCATGTAGCGCCTCGATCCCCGTGGCGAGCTCGAACCCGGCGCTACCGCTGACGCCCCAGGTCCAGCCGCTGGCGTCGAGCAGCGGGCGCAGTCGGGACAGCGCTCGCAGGGCTGGCAAGTCGCGAGTCGACGCAACGTGACAAAGGTCTTCTGGCCTGACGCGACGGGCAATCGCCGTGATCGCCATCGACGCTGCATAACGCTGCTCGCGCAAGCGCCCACGCACGCCGACCGCGATTCGATCCGGCGTCGTCAGCGCGCGCCGAACCACCACAGGTTGACCGGCGGTGATCGACTCGACCACCCAGGCCGGCGCATCCGCTGGCAACTGCTGCGAGGTCATCCCCCACAGCAGGTCATGGGCCAGAAACGTACTCACCACTGCTCTCTCAGCAGTTGGCGAACCCGGCTCGACGCGATGCGGTTGAACGCACCCAGACGTCCACTCAGATCCCGCGGCCCCGCCTCTACATCGTCAATCGCCTGGAGCAGACACGCCGTCACCCGCTCCAGATCCTCCGCCAACGGCTGTTCAACCTGCTCCACCGACAAGGTTTCCCAAAGCAATCCCAGGCTGGCGAAGCTGTCGATGTCATAGGCCATCGGTGGCACGCTGGCGGCCAGGGCTTCAAGCTCCTCGACGCTGCGCAGGGTCACCCGCGCCGCCGAGGCCTTGCCCATGGCGTGGACCATCACGCCCGGGTCGCGCAGGGCAATCAGTCGGTTGGCCTGGTAGCCGTGGGCCAGAAACGCCCCCGACATGGCCTTGCCCACCAGCAAACCGATCACCGGATGCCCGGCCAACCGCGCCCGGGCATAACTGTCCGCCGCGCCGGCCAAGGCCTGATGAATGCCCAGGGCTTCTTCGCGTCGGCCATAGGCCTGGCTCGGCACATCGACGATGGCTATCAGCGCCCGCTTGTGGGAAGCATCGCGGTCGGCGTCGATCGCATCATCCACGGCTTTGGCCAGGCCCCAACCCTCCAGCAAACCGACTTCGCCGTTGCGCGCCCGGGGAAAACGACTGTCGGGATCGGCCACCACCGCCAGCAAGCGCACGGTTTGCTCGCCCAACCGGGTGTCAGCGACTTTCAACGAAGCAGGTAAACCCTCCAGCGGTTTGGCACCGCCACTCAAGGCCTCGAACCAGCGCAGGCCCCGCAATGAATACGCACTCATGGACGTTCTCCCTGATACAGCTGGCGAACCGTTGCCGGTTCGATTTGCACGTCAGTGTCCAGCCGCGCCAGGTGTTGCAGGAATAGCTCGGCCTGGCCGCTGCGGTGTGACGCGGGCACGCCCAGGTGCAGCAATTGGCTGACCCGTCGACGGATCTGCAGCACGTCATCGGCGACGTAGCGATCCACCAGCCCGGTCGCGAAACGTTGCTCACCGCCGGTCAGGCTCCAGATGAACGGCCGGTCGCGGGAGTCGTATTCGTCGAGGCCGGCTTCCTGTTCGATCACTTGGGGACCGTTCAGGCCCAGCCGTGCTTCCCGGGTCACCAGCAGATAACTGCACAGCCCGGCGGCAATGGACATGCCGCCAAAGCAACCGACGCTGCCGGCCACCACACCCACCACCGGCTGATACTGACGCAGATCGACTATCGCCGAATGAATCTCGGCAATCGCCGCCAACCCGAGGTTGGCCTCCTGCAAACGCACGCCACCGGTTTCCAGCAGCAATACGGCGCGGGTCGGGATGCCCTTGCGGTTGTCTTCGGCGGCCAGCTCCAAGGCACCGGCAATCTTCGCCCCGCCGACTTCGCCGAGGCTGCCACCCTGAAACGCGCCTTCGATGGCGGCGATCACCACCGACAGGCCATCGAGCGAACCCTTGGCGATCACCACGCCGTCATCGCTTTGCGGCACCACGCCCTGGCGCAACAGCCAGGGCGACATGATTCGCTGGAACGGGTCGAGCAGTTCGCGGAAGGTACCGTCATCGAGCAAGGCCTTGGCCCGTTGCCGGGCGCCGAGTTCGACGAAGCTGTGTTTGTCGAGCAGCGCTGCGCTGTCAGTCATGGCCGATCTCCTCGAAGCCTTGTTCCAGGCGCAGGCGCACCACGCCGGGGGTGGCGCCGAAATCGTGGATGTCGATGGACAGGGCCGGTGGCGTCTGGCCGTCGAACATGCGAGCGAACAGGTGCTGCCAGCGTTGTTCGCTGCCGTTGACCGAGGTCTGCACCTGAATCGTCAGCTTGCCCGCCAGCCCCGGCTCGATCAGCACTTCCAGATCGCCCGAGCCGACGCAGCCCACCAGTGCCCGGCCCCGTGGCGGCTGCCCGGCGGGGAATTCAAAGGATAAGGTTTCCATCAGCACACTCCAGGGAAGAGGCCATCGCCGCGTTCGATACGGTCGAGGAACAGGCAGGCGGCGAGCAAGTCGGCAGCGCCGCCGGGCGAGGCGTTCAAGGCAATCAGTTGTTGGTCGAGCGCGTGCAACTGGCGGCGACCGCCCAGGCTCGCACTGCCACCGGCATCGAGAACCGCTTTGGCGCCGTGCTGCATGGCTTGCAGGCCCTTTTCACCGGCACGGTAGAGCACGCAGGTGTCGGCCAGCGTGGTCATGATCGCCAGCAAGGCATCGAGCCGGGCGTTCTGCTCACCCGCCCCCGCCGCGCGACTGCGCTTGAGTTGCGGCAAGCCCAGACCGGTGACGGCCGGAAACGCCAATTGCGCTTCTTCCCGGGCACCGCGTACGCCGTAGCGTTGGGCGACCTGGGCGCCGTGGCTCAAAGATTGAGGCGCGTAGCGGTCATTGAGCAGGGCCAGGCGGGCGGCCCGTAGCGTAACGGCACTGGCAACGCTGGATTCAGGCTCCAGCGCCGCCGCCGCGACCAGCAAGCCCAGGGCCCAGATCGCACCCCGGTGGGTGTTCACGCCGTTGGTGGTCGCGAGCATCGCCGCTTCACCCTCACGGCCGATCCGCCCAAGGGCTTCACGCAACGGCACGCCGATCTCGCCACAGCCAAGAGCGGCGTCGGCCATTTCCTTGAATGCGGGCCACAGCGACAGCGCCGAGGCATGCATCAGGCCCAGGTGCAGATCGGTGTGGGCGCCATTGCCGCGCCGGTCCACCAAGGCCGGTTTAGGCGACAGGTCGGCTTCGTCGATCAGCGCATCCACCGCCATATCCGCCAGGCGCTCGGCCAAGGAGAGTTTTTTCGGTTGCAGGTTGAAGGCGTGCATTTACCAGCTCCTGAACTTGGCGGGCGGGTTGTAGAGGCCACCGGACCACTCCACCAGATCGGCCACGCTCTTGGCCGCGAGCAGCTCACGAGTGGCGTCGGTGCGGCGGATACCGAGGTCTTCGGGCAAGGCGACCAGCCCTTCGCGGCGCATGCGCGCAGTGTCTTTCGGGTTGTGGCGCAGGCCGATGGCGGTGACCCCGGCCACGGCGGCGATCATCGCCTGGCGCTCCTCAAGGGAGCGGGCCTTGTACAGGTAGGCGATGCCTTCCTCGGTGAGCAGGTGGGTGACGTCGTCGCCATAGATCATGATCGGCGCCAGAGGCATGCCGGCTTTTTTTGCCACGTCCACCGCGTCGAGGGTCTCGACGAACGTCGGTTTGCCGCCCTCCTGGAACGTCTCGACCATCTGCACCACCAGCTTCTTGCCGCGTTCGAGCAACGGCGCCTCGCCGTCGCCGTGACGCATGTCGAGCCAGGCCGGCGTACCGTGACGACGACCGCGCGGGTCGTGGCCCATGTTCGGCGCCCCGCCGAAACCGGCCAGGCGACCACGGGTCACGGTGGAGGAATGACCGTCGCCATCCACTTGCAGAGTGGCGCCGATGAACAGGTCCACCGCGTACTGCCCGGCCAGTTGGCAGACCATGCGGTTGGAGCGCAGCGAGCCGTCGCGTCCGGTGAAGAACACGTCGGGACGGGCGGCGATGTAGTTTTCCATGCCCAACTCAGTGCCGAAGCAATGCACGCTTTCGACCCAGCCGCTTTCGATGGCGGGGATCAGGGTCGGGTGCGGATTGAGGGTCCAGTTGCGACAGATCTTGCCCTTCAGGCCGAGGGACTCGCCGTATGTCGGTAGGATCAGCTCGATGGCGGCGGTATTGAAACCGATGCCGTGATTGAGGGACTGGACGTTGTGTTTTTCGTAGATCCCACGAATCGCCATCATCGCCATCAGCACGTGCACAGGCTTGATGTGGCGCGGGTCGCGGGTGAACAACGGCTCGATGTAGAAGGGCTTGTCGGCCACCACCACGAAATCGACCCAGGAGGCCGGGATATCCACCCGAGGCAGGTCACTGACGTCATCCACCAACTGGTTGACCTGGACAATGACGATACCGTCACTGAAGGCCGCCGGTTCGATCAGCGCCGGCGTGTCTTCGGTGCTGGGGCCGGTGTAGATATTGCCGGCGCGGTCGGCCATGAAACCGGCCGAGAGCACCACGTTGGGGATCAGGTCCACCACCAGTCGGGCATAGAGCTCGATGTAGGTGTGGATCGCGCCGATCTCCAGCAGACCGTCTTCGAGCAACTGGCTGATGCGCAGGCTCTGGGTGCCGGCGAAGGAAAAATCCAGCTTGCGGGCGATGCCGCGTTCGAAAAGATCCAGGTGCTCGGAGCGGCCGACGCTGGGCATGATCATGTGCAGATCGTGCAGCTTCGCAGGGTCGACTTTGGCCAGTGAGCGCGACAGAAAATCCGCCTGCTTCTGGTTGTTCCCCTCCAGCACCACACGGTCGCCAGGCAGGATCAACGCCTCCAACGCCGCAACGATTTTGTCGGTGGGCAACACCACACCGTCGGCAAGCCCCTTCACCAGCTCGAGACGCCGCTGCTTTTCGCCGCGCCGCCGCGTCCAGCGCGAGTCGGGGGATATTGTTGTTGTCATGACCACTCCACGGGTTCGCTGTCGTGGGGGTCACATTAGGAGTGTTGGGGCGAGGGTATCAATCAAGCTTAGCGGCGGATCATTACGGTTGGAGTAATGGTTTGCGAGAAACACAAATCAAAATGGGGGAGCTTGCTCGCGATAGCGGTGGGTCAGACCACATCAATGCTGACTGTTCTGCCGCCATCGCGAGCAGGCTCGCTCCCACAGGGGGTAGGGGTGGATTCGAATTCTGTGGCGAGGGGGTTTGTCCCTTCGCCACAAGAGTGCGCTCGACTTTAGCGCGGGTCGACAATGTCCAGCGCCCGATGGGCCAGCAACTCGCTGAGTTCGATCATCTGCTGGATGCCGAGGGCAAAATGCCGGGGCGAACCTTCAAGGTCGAAAGCCAGCTCGTTGAGCATGACATTGGCGGAGGCGAGGGTTTCGCTGAGGTTGGACAGGAGGCATTCGCTGTCGAGGTCATCCACGACAGTGAACAGTTGGCCTGGGGGTTATTTCTTTTTGGTTTGAGGTTTGGGGTCGAGATAGAAACTGAGGGCGCGCTCGGCCGCTTCATCAAGCTTTTGCGAAGCTTGGCCGGCATGGGCTGAGGTGGGATCGGTTTCGGGAGGATTGGGTGTGGCTTTGAACATAGGGTGACACTCCGTTTACTGGTTGGAGCTGCCACGTTCGTTTCCAAGCGAGGGGGTGGCAGCCGTACGCAGGTTGGAAAACCGGGGTAAACGAGCCCGGCAGACCCGAAGGTCTCCCGCGCACAGCTGCCATAACGAAAGCATGGTCAAAAAACGACCGCAAGCATACGTTATGAAGGGCGCTTTCGCGCCGTCTACTTATCGGATTTCCAAGCCCGGCCGCTGAATTTGCAACGACGGGAAAAGCCTAGCGACAGCCCTTCCCACCCGGCAACCGCCAGAGCTCGTCGGAAAAATCAACTTGAGTCAGGAAGTGTGTCCGACCATTCCCACAACGCTTGGTCGGCTGTCAGGCCGCCATCGCGAGCAGGCTCACTCCCACACTGGTTTCGGTCGTTTATAAGATCAGTGCCCATCGCCAATCTTGTGGGAGCAAAGCTTGCTCGCGATAGCGGTGGGTCTAATTGCATCAATGCTGAATGTGCCGCCGCCTTCGCGAGCAAGCTTTGCTCCCACAGGTCCTGCTCAAACAGGTCTATATGTACTCAGCCAACAAAATCCTGCTCCCACCGGATCGTCGGCTACAGGCCTTCGCCGATCAGCAGGAGATCCATGTCACTGGGATGCGTTGGCCTGGCCTTTGGCAATGGAGCCGTAGACGAACGCCCAGCTCAGTTGTCTGGAAAACGGCTCCAAGGCTTAGCGCTGGTATAGAAGCTTTGATCGGGCTGACCGAAACCGCTTGTCGGTTAACCGCTTCGACCTGTCAACCCTGACAGTAGCCAAGCAGTCCTCCCCGACGCCTACTAAACCCTGCTGCGATTGTTTATGTCCGGTTTCAAGGGCTGGTCGACAGCGCAAATGACCGGAGACATCAATATGAAATTTCCTGATGAAACTGACTTCGAATCGAATGGGCGAAATGGGTGGGAAAATGGCGAAGAAATCACAGGAGAACTTATTACCGTAGATGGGAATACTTTCTGGAAAGGTGAACTGAAGCCCCTAGTCTCCTTTCCGACCTTCAGAGCATCTCTGAAGAAAAAATTCACGTTTCAGACCAAAGAAGAAAGAACCGATTTGTACTGTATATCCTTTAATTATCGTGTCCATAAACTCGAAGATGACGAGGCAAGACTCCTTGTTCTTGCGATCGCCATGGGGAACCCAAGAACCTCCTTCAATTTAGATAACGATTTGGATGAGAACACTGAAGTAGACAAATGGCTGCTGGCGACGACGGAGACGACCCCCAACCAGTGGTTCGCGCGGTCAAACGAAATAATTCAGATTGGCACGCGTGGCGGTATATCCGAGACAAGATCCCGTCGAATAGATATCGATAATATCTATGTTTGGAAACAGACCTAGTGCAGATAAATCTGGGCCCCCCTCAAGGTAACTCGCGATGGCGGCACACTTCGCCTTCGCGAGCAGGCTCGCTCCCGCAAAGCGTCATGTGATTGCATTCGAATGAGCGAAGCGGCCCTCAGGCAGCTCTTCCCATACGCAGCCGTTTGTCGGATTGCAGCTCTAACCTGTCAACCCTGACAGTAGCCAACCCACCGGCCTCAGCGCCGAATAGGTTGCGCCGCGATCTTCAATGCCCGGACTCCTCGGGCAGGATCACAAGCGCTGTGGCGGGAGAAACAGCATGAACCACGACAAGTATGGGCACGACTTTCAAGATGGAAAACGCAACGGCTGGGAAAATGACATTGGGTCCCCGGATGGGGTACTCAAATCGGAAGAAGGCCCAGGGGGCAAGAATACTTTCTGGTCCGGCAAGCTGGAGTACAGGCCTCCAAACATATTCCTGCCCTCTCTCGCCAAGATGTTTACCTTTCCGGGCCCAAGGCAGGATGACCCAAAACCGGAGAAAGGTTTTCTTTTTACCTCCTTCAGATACAGAGTTCACCCACCGGAGGCGGGGGAAGCCACAACGATCAGGGTCATTGTTACAGCGAACGTATCGCTGGGTTATAACGCCTTCTATATAGATCCGAACACGCCAACCGGTGTGTGGCTCCAAACTGATCCCATCGGCGTTCGCTACTCTGGTACCAAGGCCCATATCGTGATCGGTACGAATGCCGCAGAGCCCGGAGTGTCCCGTAAGTTTGACCTCGATAACATCGAGGTTGTGCGAGTTCCCGATAAATAGAAACTCAAGAACGGTCGCCTGGTTTGCGGAGGTTTTTACCCAGCGGAGCCAATTCCCTCGCCGCGGGCTTTCGGCACCCCGAGTTTCAAGTTGAAATACCCTCCCACAGGAGGAACGCGGTCGCCCAAAACCAGGTCGGCTATTAGGCCGCCTCGCAGTGGACATAGATTTTGGCGCTCCATTAACCACGCTGGCCGAACGCAGGCATTGTGGAGTGGGCAACCCGGCATGGATGCCGGGTTAGCCGCGCTGGGCCATGGATGGCCCTTCGCGGCAGCCCACGGAGCAATGCCGGAATGAGGCACACCGAGCCTAGGCGAGGTGCCGAGTGGTGGGGCAAAAGCGCTTTGGTTACTTTCGCCTGGGCCGGCATTCCGGCTTTTCGAAAGTGACCCGCCGTCAGGGCGGCCCCCTAAGTCGCCGTTACCGCAGCAATGGATATGTACTCAATCAACAAAACCCTAGCCGACTGCCAGGCCGCCATCGCGAGCAAGCTCGCTTGTATGTTTAGACTTGAAGGGGTGGGCGGGACTAAAAGCTCGATTCCGACTCTAGCCAGTACGGACCGTGGGAGACTTCTCGTTCCGCCCTTTCTACCTAAAGCGCCGATAAGGAATTCATCGGTAAAACCGACGATAGAGGCAAGCCAGCGCAAAGGTAGACCCCGACAAGCACCTAAACCCTAGCTCCGAGGATTCGTCATGACAATCCTTAACTCACCAACGGTTATTGGTATCGATGTAGCGAAGGCCGAAATCGTCGTTTACCGCGAAGACCTGAAAATCACTCAAGCCATCGCCAACCACCGCGAAGCTCTTGGCCG